>SVEN01000032.1 GCA_015057365.1 Lachnospiraceae bacterium
CAACAACGTGAGCGATGTACTCGTCCTTGAAGTAACGTAAGGTGGAAAGTACCGGGTTCGGAGCGGTCTGGCCGAGACCACATAAGGAGTTATCCTTAATGTAGTAGCAGAGCTCTTCTAACTTATCAAGATCCTCTAAAGTAGCCTGACCCTTGGTAATCTTGTCTAACATCTCGTAGAGACGCTTGGTACCGATACGGCACGGAGTACACTTACCACAAGACTCATCAACGGTGAACTCAAGGAAGAACTTCGCAATATCAACCATACAGTTGTCTTCGTCCATTACGATAAGTCCGCCGGAACCCATCATGGAACCGAGAGCGATGAGGTTATCGTAGTCAATCGGAACGTCGAAGTGTTCTGCCGGGATACAACCGCCGGACGGACCACCGGTCTGAGCAGCCTTGAACTTCTTGCCGTTCGGGATGCCGCCACCGATATCTTCAACAACCGTACGAAGGGTAGTACCCATCGGGATTTCTACAAGACCGGTGTTCTTAATCTTACCGCCGAGAGCGAATACCTTGGTACCCTTACTCTTTTCGGTACCCATGGAAGCGAACCAGTCAGCACCGTTTAAGATAATCTGCGGAATATTTGCATAGGTTTCTACGTTATTTAATACGGTAGGCTTATCGAAGAGACCCTTTTCAGCCGGGAACGGCGGTCTCGGCTTCGGCTCACCACGATTACCTTCGATAGAGGTCATAAGTGCGGTTTCCTCACCACATACGAATGCACCTGCACCAAGACGGAGCTCAAGGTCGAAATCAAAGCCGGTTCCGAAGATGTCCTTACCGAGTAAGCCATATTCTCTTGCCTGCTTAATTGCAATGTTCAGACGATCTACAGCGATCGGGTACTCTGCACGAACGTAGATGTAACCCTGGTTAGCGCCGATTGCGTAACCTGCGATAGCCATAGCCTCGATTAATGCGTGCGGGTCGCCCTCAAGAACGGAACGATCCATGAATGCACCCGGGTCACCCTCGTCGGCGTTACAAGCAACGTACTTCTGGCCGCCCTTTACAAGGTCCTTCGCCAGCTGCCACTTTCTGCCGGTCGGGAATCCGCCGCCGCCGCGTCCGCGAAGGCCGGAATCTAAGATGCACTTAATAACGTCATCCGGAGTCATCTCGGTAAGAACCTTACCAAGTGCCTCATAACCGCGGGTACCGATGTACTCCTCGATGTTTTCCGGATTGATAACACCACAGTTACGAAGAGCGATACGATGCTGCTTCTTGTAGAAGTCAGTCTCATGAAGCGGCTTTAAGCCATCTTCATGAACGGTATCTTCGTAAACATACTTCTTAACTACACGACCCTTTAACAAATGCTCGGAAACGATTTCCGGGATGTACTCCGGCTTAACCATGGAATAGAAGGTTGCTTCCGGATATACGATCATAATCGGGCCGAGAGCACAGAGACCGTGACAACCGGTCTGTACAACGGAAACTTCTTCAGCAAGGCCGTTCTTTGCGATTTCCTCTTTTAATAAATCGAAAATCTGAAGGCTGCCGGAGGAAGTACAACCGGTTCCGCCGCATACTAATACATGTGAACGATACATAATAATTCTTCCTCCTTATTTATTTGCTGCACCGAGGGTGTACTGGGTAACTACCTGTCCACGAATCAGGTGCTGTTCTACGATTTCTTCTGCCTTTTCCGGGGTCATATGAACATAGGTAACCTTTTCCTTACCCGGAGCGATAACCTCAACAATCGGCTCGAACTGGCAAAGACCGATGCAACCGGTCTGTACAACAGCCACGTCCTCAAGCTTCTTGTTCATTACCGCATCTGCAAGAGCAGTAAGTACCGGTCTTGCGCCACTAGCGATACCGCAGGTAGCCATACCGACAACAACTCTTGTCTGTGTTTCGGACTCAGAGCGAAGACCAACCTGGCCCTGCATCTTTTCCCGAATTGCCTTTAACTCTGCAAGAGACTTCATACTTTCCTCCAATCTGCCATTTCGGCATATCAAGTTTGTGTTACAAGGGATTCACAAAATGTGAATCTAAAGTTCAAAGGTGTCGTCATTGGTTTCGTTAAAATTTTCTCTTAGGTAGTCCTTTATGTAAAGAGACACCTCAGGCTCCGTAAAGGAGATATCACCGAGAACTTCACGAAATTCTCTGGTGTCTAACGAAAATTCTTTTTCATTGAAGCGGAATGTATATAAGAAATCACATTCCTCATGCATGGTAACTAAAGTGTGAATGGTGCCGTTCATATCTCCCAAAGGCATGCGGTCGATGTGAGACAGTGTAAATACTGCCGTAACACGGGTGCCCACGCCTACCGTAGACTCAATGGAAAAAGAACCGCCGGTGCTCTCTGCTGCCTGCTTAAAAAACGGAACCCCCAGTCCTACCTTGCGGGTAGTACGTGTGGTAAAAAACGGATCCGTTACCGCAGCAACCTGCTCCGCAGTCATACCGCAACCATCGTCGTCAATTACAACGGTAAGGGTATCGGCCTTGGTCTGGGCATCCACAATAATGGTAACCAGAGAGGCTTTTGCACGGGTGGAATTCTCCGCAACATCAAGAATGTTTAAGGAAATTTCAGGCATCATAACCTTAGGTACTCCTTTCGAAAAAAGATACCAACGAATTATTCGTACTTCGCAAGAACGTCAGCCATGTCAGCAGCGGTAAGACGACCGTAAACGTCATCGTTAATGGTCAATACCGGAGCAAGACCGCAGGCACCGATACAACGACATGCGTCCAAAGAGAACTTGCCGTCCGGGGTACACTGACCGCCTTCGATACCGAGTAATTCCTGAAGCTTTTCGTAGATGTCACCGGAACCCTTTACGTAACAAGCGGTACCGAGACAGACGGAAATCTTGTACTTTCCCTTCGGATACAGAGAGAACTGGGAGTAGAACGTAGCAACACCGTAAACTTTCTCCAACGGGATGCCGCACTCGTCAGCGATCATAGTCTGTACCTCAATCGGAAGGTAGCCGTAAATGTCCTGAGCCTTCTGTAAGATTGGCATCAGGGAGCCTCTCTCATCCTTTAATTCGGCGATGACAGAGCGGAGCTGTGTTTCCTGTTCCTTTGTTCCCTGGAACGGAACTGTTGATTTTGCAGCCATTTCTTTAACCTCCTTTAATATTATGGCAATCCATAGGGATGCCGGTTACACAACAACCATTATTTGTTAAAAATATAACGATGTCATGCGCGCACGACAAAAAACGCGCAAAGAGCCGAAAAAAGAAACGCGCCTTTGCGTGCGTCGTACATTTGATGTTATTATAACATACTCTGAGAAAAAAAGCTATAAGAAAAGTGTAAAAAAATAAGGGACTTTTTCGTGAAATTGTGGTATACTTTATATGTATACTTTTTTATTGAAACAAAATGTCAGAAACAGGATTTTCTGCCGTAAACAGGAAGGGGTTTATGACATAGGAAGAATAGAAACGAAAGGAAGGTGAAAGTATGACTATCTTGGAAATCAAAGAGATTCTGGGAGCGAGAGTACTGAGCGGGGAGGAGTGGCTTACCAAGGAGGTACATACGGCGTGTGGTTCCGATATGATGAGTGATGTCCTTGCGTTTGTAAAGGACCAGGCGGTGTTGCTGACCGGTCTGTGCAATCCGCAGGTCATTCGTACTGCCGAAATGATGGATATTGTATGTATTGTATTTGTCCGCGACAAAAAGCCGGACGAAGAAATGATCCGTCTTGCCAATGAACGTGAGATTCCGCTTCTTGCGACCGGACACCGTATGTTCTCCGCCTGCGGAATGCTTTATGAAAAAGGATTGCGGGGAGGGAAAGATTATGAACGATACGATTAAACTGACCTATACCGTAACCACGGAGGATTTTACCCGGGCGGGCGAAGCATCCGGAGACGTGAAACGGAAATTAAAGAAGATGGGAAGCTCTCCGGAGGTAGTCCGTAAGGTGGCAATTGCCATGTATGAAGGCGAAATCAATATGGTGATTCATGCCAACGGAGGCACCATTGATGTGGAGATAACCCCGGAAGAGATTCTGATGGTTCTGCAGGATTCCGGTCCGGGTATTGCGGATATCGACAAGGCGATGCAGGCAGGATATTCCACCGCGCCGGACAGAGTACGCGCCCTGGGATTCGGTGCCGGCATGGGCCTTCCGAATATGAAGCAGTATTCTGATGAGATGAAGGTGGAAACGGAACTGGGAGTGGGGACAAAGGTAACCATGAAGGTATTCCAGACCTGATTGTTCTGGGAGCACAGGAAAGAGGATTGGCATGATTGATAAATTTTTTACATCGGTTAAGCTGGACGCAGATTTGTGCAAAGGCTGTATCAACTGTATCAAACGTTGTCCGACTCAGGCAATCCGTGTGCGAAACGGCAAAGCAGAGATTACGAATGAGTTCTGTATTGATTGTGGCGAGTGTATCCGGATTTGTCCGCATCACGCAAAGCTTCCGTCCTATGACAAGCTGGATGTGTTAAAAGATTACGAATACACGGTGGCATTGCCGGCACCGGCCTTATACGGACAATTTAATAATTTAGATGATGTCAACATTGTATTGACGGCATTAAAGCGGGTGGGATTTGATGATGTATACGAAGTAAGCGGTGCAGCGGAACTGGTTTCCGAGTTATCCAGAGAATATGTACATAATCATCCGGAATTACATCCGATTATCAGTACGGCCTGCCCGTCGGTAACCCGTTTGATTCGCGTGCGTTTTCCGAATCTCATTGAGCATTTGTTACCGATAAAGCCACCGGTGGAATTGGCGGCGGAGCTGGCAAGAGAGCGTGCGATGAAAAAAACGGGACTTCCGTCGGAAAAAATCGGTATTATCTTTTTATCTCCGTGCCCGTCGAAGGTGACTGCCATGAAGTCGCCCCTCGGAACGGAAAAGAGTAATATCGATGCGGTATGTGCCATTAAGGATATCTATACCCGCCTGCTTCCGGAGATGAAAGAAGTGGCAGACGACCCGGAAGAACTGCGTATTTCCGGTAAAATCGGTATCAGCTGGGGGACCAGCGGCGGTGAGGCCAGCGGCCTTTTGGTGGAAAACTACCTGGCAGCGGACGGCATCGAGAATGTGATCCGGGTATTGGAAGATCTGGAAGATGAGAAACTGGATAATCTGGAATTCATCGAACTCAACTCCTGTAACGGCGGCTGTGTCGGCGGCGTTCTTACGGTAGAAAATCCGTATCTTGCCATGGTAAAGCTAAAGCGCCTTCGTAAATACATGACGGTAGCCAAGAGCCATGTGGAAGGTGTGATGGCGGAACAGGATGCGTACTGGACCGAAGAGGTGACCTACGAACCGGTATTTAAACTGGGTACGGATATGAAGGACAGCATAGCCCGTATGGCACGGGTGGAAGAACTGTGCGAACAATTCCCGGGCTTGGATTGCGGCTCCTGCGGAGCACCGACCTGTAAGGCACTGGCGGAAGACATTGTCCGGGGCAAGGCACGAGAACACGATTGTATCCACGTACTGAAGAAGTACATACACCACTTGTCCGACGAGTTCTCGAAACTAGATGGGGAATAATTGGTAGATACATTTTACAGAAAAGAAATATGATAACTTGGTCGTCGCTGTATCGGCGCGGCCGCTCGGGTGTGGCGGAATTCTTCTAAGCAGAGAAAATGTTTGTCAATCCGCTCCCGGCATTCTAATCGGATTTTTGCCTTCCCGAAGGGGCGCGCTTTTAGCGCAGTCGAAATCACCTCTTAGATAAGACTGGGCGCGAGGACGCTCCCGAGCGGCCTAGTCGTTCTTAGAGGAAGTTTGACGGAGCGTTGCGCTCAGCAAAAAGGAGATTAGAACGCGGGGGTGGAAGAGAAACCTTACTTGCTTAGAAGAATGGGGAGCCGCGCGGAAAGGAAAACTATGACAGTAAAAGATTTTGCAGAGCAAAGCGGATTGCGCGTGCTGAATCTGGCGGACAATGCCGGTGAACTTCTCATCCGTCAGGCATACTGCTGCGATCTGCTCAGTATAGCGATGACCAAGGTGCCGGAAGGTGCCGCATGGGTAACGGTAATGAGCAACATCAACACATTGGCAGTGGCATCCTTAACGGAGGCTGCCTGTGTGATTGTTGCGGAAAATGCGGCAACGGACAGTGATTTTATCGAAAAGGCGAAAGCACAGGGAATCACCGTGTTTCATACGGAACAGCCTGTATTCGATGCGGCACTGTTGGTACATGAGGGACTGCGTGCCGAATCCGGCCTATGATTTACACATCCATTCCTGCTTATCCCCTTGCGGGGATGATGAAATGACACCGGCGAATATTGTGGGAATGGCAGCGGTAAAAGAACTGGAGCTTATTGCGGTAACAGATCACAGCAGCTGTAAGAACTGTGGGGCGGTGCTGCGCCTGGCGGAAGAGTACGGTGTGCTTGCCGTGCCGGGGATGGAACTGACTACTGCGGAAGAAGTACATGTGGTATGTTTGTTTGAAGATTTGCATGCCGCAATGGATTTTGATGAATATGTATACAGTAAGCTTCCCGACATTGCAAATGTGGAGAAAATCTTCGGAAAGCAGCAGATTATGGATGAAGAGGAAACGGTAACCGGAACGGTGGAGAAGCTGTTGATTAATGCTACCTCCATCAGCTTTGATGACGTATACGGGCTGGTGGAAGAGCGGGGTGGTGTCATGATTCCGGCCCATCTGGATAAATCCACCACCTCCCTGATTTCCAACCTTGGTTTTATTCCGCCGGATGCCAAGTTTGTAACGGCGGAGGTAAAGAACTTCGGAAATCTGCACCGACTGGCAAAGGAGCATCCGTATTTGGAAAAATGCAGGATATTGTCCAATTCCGATGCTCACTATTTGCAGGACATCCACGAACCGGAACATACGCTGTATGTGGAGGAGATGACAAGGCGGGCGGTGATACGTGCATTAAAGCAGGGCGTTCCGCATATTTTGTAAGTAAATAAGAAAACGGAGAAGTGTAAGATGAAACAAAACATCGGAAGGCTTCTCCTTTTTTTTACCGCTTTTGCCGGATGTGTTCTGCTTGGATGCATCCTTGCGGGATGCGGAAAAAAAGAGGAAGCCTATGTGAAACTCAGAGAACCGGAATTTACGGTGGTGGAGGAGGCGGATGTGCCGAGGGAACTTCTTGATGTCATACAGGAGAAAAAGGAGGAGGAATTTAAAATTACCTATCGGGCGGAGGATGGTCTGTATTTGGCTAAGGGGTACGGCAGCCAACCATCGGGAGGATACAGTATTACGGTGGAGGAGTTGTTCTGTGCCAAGGAAGGCTTGTGTATAAAAACCAAGCTGACGGGACCTGCGGCAGATGAAAAAGTGACTGCTGCCAAAACATATCCCTATGTGGTAATCAAACTGGAACCGATGGAAGTTAAGGTGCATTTTCTAGACTAAATAAGCCAAAAGTCCCATAGAAAGAATGACGCTTCGCCTTGACAAAAACAACAATATATAGTATAATAATACATAGATAAATACTATATCAAGCATTTGTCAATATACATAGCGGAGATACGCGGATAGGAGCGAATATGGGTCAGCAGGCGGAGATGAGCAGGATTGTTTACGATGTAAAGCACAGCGTGGGGAAGCGCGTGAAGGTTTGTGAGAACAAGGGTCGCAATAAGGTGGACGTGATGGAAGGCGTCATTTCAGCAATTTATCCGTGTGTATTTACTATAAAAGTAGAGCCGGAGAACATGAAATCCCAGACATTCTCTTACAGCTATACCGATGTGTTGACGAAGAACGTTGAATTGGTGTATGTATAAAAGCAACCGGAATATTTACCTCCCGAAGGGCATAAGGTGTAAAAGAACCTAGCTTCGGGAGGTATTTTTTATGGAAATAATAAAGCAAAGTATTCATATGAATCGGGTGAAATGCAGAAATGCGCTTCGCGTGACAGTGGATGATGATGTGAATGTACCGGATAACAAGCCGGATGTGGGAACCATTGTTTGGAAGGGGGCTTCTGTTCGGTTGAATGAAAAAAAGAGCTCGGGTACGAGATTGTTCTTAGAAGGAAGCCTGTTGTACCGAGTGCTTTATTTGAGCGAAGAAGAAGGGGCATCGGTGCAGAGTATGCGGGGAGAACTGCCCTTTGATGAGACCATAGAGCTGCCGGAAGCCTGCAACGGGGATACTATTACCTTGCGGGCAGATGTGGAGGAGTTTGAGATCGGGTTGATTCACTCCAGAAAAATAGCAGTCAGAGCACTGCTCGGCGTATTGGTGCAGTCAGAAGAGCTTCACGATGTCAGGGCTACGACGGAGTTGGCGGAGACAGAGCATGTACATACAAAAAAGCGGATGATTCCGGTGACTTCCATTGTGGCGGACCGGAAGGATACCGCAAGATTACGGGAAGAACTGTCTCTGCCGTCGGGGAAAGAGAGCATCGGGGAGCTGCTTTACTGGGAGCTTTTGCTGCGGAACCCGGAAGCAAAGGCCAGGGAAGACCGTTTGGAGGCCAAGGGCGAGCTGTCCTTATTTGCTTTATGGAAAGGGGTCGGAGAAGAGGGCATTACGGAAAGCTATGAGGTGAATCTGCCCTTTCAGACAGAATTCGATATCAGCGGTTGCAGGGAGGGCCTCATTGAAGATGTGGTGTTCCGGCTTAGCAACGAGAACCTAACGGTAAAACCGGATGAGGACGGGGAAGAGAGGATATTGGAAGCGGAGGCTGTGCTGGAGGCGGAGCTAAAGCTGTACGAAGAAAAAGAGATGGAGATTGTATCGGATCTGTTTGCCACGGATGCCTTGGTGACACCGGTGCTGCAGGTGGAGGAATACGAGAATATTCTGTTTAAAAATGACAGCAGATTTCGTGTATCGGAGCGTTTGCCTCTTCCGGAGGAATTGCCGGGGATTTTACAGATTTGCAGAGGCGCTGTGGAAATAAAACCGGATGTCTGCGTCAGAGAAGAGGAGCATCTGCGTTTGTCCGGCAGTCTGGAGGTGGAACTGCTGTATATCTCGGAAGAAGATGACAGGCCGCTTTTGTCCTATCACAGGTCTGTGCCGTTTTCCCATCAAATAGAAGTAAGGGGATTGACGCCGGAAAGCATGTATGACGTGCGTTGTCATGTGGCGGATGCTTCCTTTGGAATGGTACGGAGCAAGGAGGCGGAAGTAAAGGCGGAGTTGGCCTTTTCCGTGCTGGCGGTAGAAAACCGAAAAGAAGCGGTGGTTGTGGATGTGACAAGAGAGGAGTTCGCATCTGACTATTTGGAAAATTTGCCGGGAATGGTAGGCTACACGGTAAAAGGGAATGAGTGTTTATGGGACATTGCAAAACGATATCAGGTGGCACCGGAGGAAATTGTGAGGGTAACGGAGCATCCGGGGGACGTACGGGAAGGAGACATCCTTTTGATTTCTTTTTTTTGCTTGTCATAGGGGAGTAAAATGTGATAATATAACAAGGGAAGGATTTGCATCTTTTGAACCTGAAATACAGGGAAGATAAAGGAAGGATAGACATAAGCGGGAGGATGTTATGGCAAATTTACAGGAATCCGGAGAAATGTATTTGGAGACCATCTATGTGTTGTCAAAGAAGATGGAGCATGTACGTGCCATTGATGTGGGAGAATACATGGGATATTCAAAGCCAAGTGTCAGCCGTGCGGTGGGCATTTTAAAGAAAGGCGGATATTTGGAGGAGAACACGGAAGATGGAGGGCTTGTACTGACGGAAGAGGGACGCAAGGTGGCGGAGCGGACCTATGAACGTCATCGTGTGTTGTCCGCTTTCTTTGAAAAAATCGGTGTATCAAAGGAGACGGCAGCGGAGGATGCCTGCCGGATTGAACATACCATCAGTGACGAGACTTTTGCTGCACTGAAAAAGTATGCAGGAATGGAATAACAGAACGTGAATATAAGAAAAGAGGATACCGTGTCCCGATAGGTTGTTTTTGTTGGAACGGTATCCTTTTTCTGTCTATGTATTCAGTTAGGAATCAGCGTTATTTATTCGGTCAGGGCGGAAGTGCCGGCCTGGGCGGTAAATGCATCCTGTGCGGCGTCGGTCATCGCCTCGGTATCGCTATCCTGCTTTGCCCAGTTACGGATCTTTTCCGTTGCGGCCTTTAAGGTCTTCTCGCAAATGTCAGGCAAGGTATCTCCCCAGGACTTGGTAGCCTGCTTAAATCCCTTTTCCATGGCTGCGATCAAAGTCTCTGCTTTAGAAACGTCACCGCCGGAAATGGCTTTTGCAAAGCTGAATAAGCGCTCGGAGGTCTGCTCTACGCCCCAGTAACCGTCCTCTGCGATATCCTTTTGTGCCTGAGCACGGACTTCCGGGGAAACCTCAATCTGACCCTTGCGAAGCATCTCGTACATCTTCTCATCGGTAAGGGCCCCTACCTGGAATGTCTTATTCTGTTTTAAAATCATGCTCTCCACCAGGGAACGAAGCTGTGCGGTACGCTGCTCGGCATCTGCCTTTAGCTGCTCTACGATAGCTTTGTTTTCTTTGGTTAAGGTCACATAATTCTTGTTCTTGGAATTGTTAGCGGCAGAGGTATCGGTGCTCTTTTTCTCGTACACAAATGCGGAGGTGTCCGCAGTTTCCGTTGTGCTCTGAGCCGTATCCGTCACCTTGGAATCGGAAGTCTTTTTGTAAGCCTCCGTTGTCTGATAAGAATTGGTTGCAGAAAGAATCTGATTTGTATTCATAATATAACCCTCCTTGGTTTGTGCTTGCAAAGGGAAACGCCGCTGCGACTCCTTCGCTGTTTATGCGGTTCCTTTTCTCAATGGGGCAGAAGAGACTCTGCCTATTCTTATAATGTATATCGGCGGGAAAAGGGGAAAACTTAACCCTAAAGGGAAAGAAAAAAGAAAGAATTATGAAATCAATGCTTTTATCGGGGAAAAGAGTATGTTATACTTTTGTTAGGATGACTTAGATATAGGACATGGAGGAGAGTATTATGGAGACGCGGGTAGCAGTTATGGGGATTATTGTGCAGGATTTACAGGCGACGGAGCAGTTGAATGCCATACTTCACGAATACGGGACGTACGTCATCGGCCGTATGGGCATTCCGTACCGTCAGAAAAATATAAGTATACTCAGTGTGGCAGTGGATGCGCCACAGGATGTCATCAGTGCAGTGGCAGGGAAAATCGGTCGTTTGCCGGGAGTCAGTGTAAAGACGGCATATGCTCCGGCACAAAGTTAAAGCCTGCTTATTTTGCAGGCCTGTAGAAACTTGTGAAAAACGTACCGGAGGCATAGCCGGTTTCGCGCATGTGTGCTTCGGCACGCTTTGATTTGGCAACATCGGAAAATAATGCGAAGACGGTAGGACCGCTGCCGCTCATTAAGACACCTTCCGCACCAAATGTGCGTAAGGTGTTTTTTATGGTATCAATCTCCGGCACCAGCTTTACGGTGACCGGCTCCAATACGTTACAAAGACCGGAAACCAAGGCTTTCCGGTTCCTTTTTTTCAGCGCGGAAAGGAGTGCTTCTGTATCCGGGTGCGGAATGGATTCTGTCTGTACCAGGGAATCGTATTCCGTATAAATCTGCTTTGTGGATGCGCCTGCGGATGGTTTTACCAATAGACAGTAAAAGTCCGGTGCAGGCGGGAGCGGTGTCAGCTTTTCTCCGATGCCCTCCGATAAAACGGTGCCTAGCATCAGACAATACGGGATGTCTGCGCCTAGGGTCACACCCAGAGCTGCAAGTTCCTCCGGGGTGGCAGGAGAGCCGTACATGGTATTTAAGCCCCGCAAAACGGCGGCTGCATCGGAACTGCCTCCGGCAAGGCCTGCGGCAACCGGAATGACTTTCTCAAGATGAATGGAAATGCCGTCTGCAATAGTATAGGTTTTGCAAAACAAATCTGCGGCGCGGTAGGCAAGATTAGTTTCGTCTGCAGGAAGGGACGTATCACTGCAGGTCATGGAAATCCCGGAGCCGTCTGTAATACGCAGTGTCAGTGTATCGTGCAATACCAAAGACTGCATAATCATGCAGACCTCATGATATCCGTCCGGTCTGGTGCCAAGAATATCCAAAGAAAGATTTATTTTTGCATAGGCATTGGTAGTAAGTTCCGATATAACAGGCTTCATAGGTGCTCCTTCTTTTATGCTGTTCTACAGTTGTAGTGAACATGCAAACATTTTATTGCCCGGTTCATGCTGATTATACAACAGCGCCTCGGGATTTGCAAGGAAAAGCAGCCTGACACGGGATGTTTTAGAACCAATCTTTTATGATACGCCATAGTTTCACGATGCGGAATTTGAATTTTACCGGCTTTTTTGTTTTTTTGGAAAAAAGGAGATCGTATTCCTCTTCGGTTAAGAATCCTTTTAGCTCTTCCTGTTCTTCTTCCGGCAGAGTACCGGTAATTCCTTCCGCAAAGCAAAGGGAAGGGTAGAGCATACACCACCAGTTGGTTCCTTCTCCTTCTCCGAGAACGATGCGGAGAGCCCGATAGTTGCCCGGAGGAAGCAGCAGGGAACCATATTGCTTGATTGGAAAAAACTCGGTGGTAACAGAGACAGTGGCCTCATAAGAAACACCAAGGTCCGCCAGAGTTTTGTTGGCAACCGCGGTAATCTCATCCATATGAGGAAGGAGGAGTGCCTCGGCGTCTTTTGCCGTTTCGGCGGGTGCTACGGTGTCCTGAATCACGGATAGAACGGCATCTCTTACATGGAGCTTGATTTCCTGGGAGGCAGTATCGTCTCCGGCGGCAAGGATATGTAAGCGGAGAATCCGGTCCTGTAAAGAGAGAGAGGAACCGGTAGCGGTTTCGGTAAAAAAGGAATCCGGCAAAAGTAACAACACGGAACTGAAGAGAAGCACGACGGCAATTGCTTTTTTCAGTAAGGATACGATAAGTACCTGCTTCGGGTAATATTTGATATGATGCATAACAACACTCCTTTGTTTGATTTCTGTAAGGAGTATTGCCGGGAAATGAATGGGTTATGCAAGATATGAGTACTTATTCTTTGTATTGTACATTAAGACCGTTTTTGCGGGCGTAGCTTTCTGCATAAGAGCCCTTTTCAACGATAAGAGTAAGCTCCACATTGGAAGAAAACGCCTCTTTGCCAATTTCGGTAACGCTGGCCGGAACCACGACGGTTTGCAGGTTTGCACCGGTGATGGCGCGGCTAGCGATGGTGGTAACCCCCTCCGGGAGCACGAATTCGGTGAAGTCACCGAAGGCAAAGGCCCATTCTCCGATTCTTTTTACGCCCTTTGGCAGGACAACGGAGGTAAGATGGCAGTTGGAAAAGGCATCTCCGGAAATTTCGGATACCGGCATACCGTTGATTTCATCCGGAAGAACCAAATCGCCTGCCACCATATGCTTAAATCTGCAAATGGTAACCGTGCCGTCATAGTTGACTCTTGTGGAGTAGTTGTTCTTTTCAAAGTCCGCATCGGCTGTAACCGGCGGTTTCTTTGCGGTATTGGCTTTTGCTACGTCTACACTGAGGATAGAGGAGAGCTCCTGCAGAGTCTGTACAAGGGGTGCATCCGTAAACGGCATTAAAAAGTAAAAACTATAATCTGCATCATGAGTAACGAGGGTATGAGCCGGAACTTCTCCGCGATTCTTTTCGTAGTAATACGGAAGGGTATCGGTAAGAGCCTTCTCATCCAAAGTAATTTCCTCATATAGGTTGCGCCAATCAAAGTCGCAGGTGTCGTCTTCCGGTACCGGATTGGTCCAAAGGTTATATGCAAATGCGATATCGGAGGCTGTTTCTGCATCGAAAAAGGCAGGGATAACCGCCACATAGCCTGCAGATACCATGGAGTAGTCTACGGTATCATCCATTTTCGGACAGCAGACAAATCCCAGTTCGTCGGTCATGTGGGTGTAGGAGTCATAGGTATCATAAAGTACATTGGTTTTAGTAAACTGCATGGCGGCTTCTCCGGAAGAGAAGGCGGTCGTGTAATAGTTCCAAGAGTCATCTTGGGTGCGCAGTTTTTCATAGCCGGAAAGGGAAAGCTCCTGCGCAAAGGCTGCTGCCTTTTGCACTTTGTCGGACGCTGCATTGTTGACAAAGGTGCCGTTTTCAATGGTAACAATCTGACTGCCGGTAGAACTAAGAAGCTGTTCCAACATCTCACCGCCGTAACTGCAGAGGGCATACACATCGGTTGTGCCGTCTTTGTCCGTGTCTCTGGTAAGTTGTGCACAGAGCTTCTTAAAATTGTCCCAGGTCCATTCCCCCTGTGCCTGTAGCTTGTACGGCAATTCCGGGTCAAGACCGGCTTCTTCAAACAGACGTTTGTTGTAGAGGATACCGCCAATCTGCGGAAGCTCGGAGGTAAGAGGAGAGATGCCGTAGATGCCATCCTGATAAGACATGGACTTTGTTACGGCATCGTTCCATTTGTCGTCGCTAAAATCAAACTCTGATAAGGTGGAAAGGTCATAAAATAGATGACTGTTATGGTGCAAATCCTGGGAGTTGATTAAATATACATGAACGGATGGGTCACCCAGGGTGGTCGCCGTTTGGAAAATGTGGGTGGTGTCGCCCTGCTCGTAAATTTTCTCTTCACGCATGGTGAAGTTGTACTTTTCCATCATTTCTTCCCGGTAGGCCTGTAAGGCTTTGTATTCCGGGGTATTCGGTTCTGTAGAGTAGTATGGTATGCCGATGATGATTTCCATACCGCCCAAGTCACGAACCAGGGAGTCGCCGGACTCCGGAGGATTGGTAGGTTCCGGTACTTGGGTGGCCTCCGGAGCCGGTTCCGGAGTAGAGGTTGGTGCAACCGTAGCCGTCGGCTCCGGAGTCATGGTTGCCTCAGGTTCATCAATCACCACTTCCTGTACAATGGCCGGTGGTTCCGGGTTATTGTTGGTAAGAAGTACTGCCGTAGTGGCGCCGCCGCCGATAACAGCAGTGGCAAGGACAACGGCTCCGGTCTTTGCTGCGGTGGACATGGCGAGGAATTTTCCGATAAGGCCTCCTGCTTTTGCTGCGGTAGCTACGGTGGTAGCTGTTCCGGCTGCGGATGCAGTCGCGCCTGCGCCTATGGCGGCACCTTCCAGGGCGGCAGTACCTGCGGTGGCGGCTGTGCCTGCAACAGCACCCGTAGCACCTGCACCTGCGACGGCAGAGGAAGAAACCGCAGCGCCAGCGGCCACACCTGCAGCACCTACGGCTACCGCGGAAGCGGTAATCCCCAGAGTATCACAGGCTACATGATATACCTTCTCTGCAGACTCCGGTGCCATGGTGTATTTTTCGGAAGAAAGAAGTCCGCGCAGTGCCAGAAGAAGGACTGCCGGGGAGAAGGAGAACAGCTTGTAGCTGTACTGCTTCTGGTGTTCCTCCACCTTGGATTTTAAGAATTTTTTTGCGTAGTTTAAACGGCTCTTAATGGTGTTGACGGAGCAGTCGAATACCTTTGCGATTTCTTCGATTTTTAAGTGATCGTAGTAGAAGGAAACGATGGCGGAACGCTGTAGCTCCGGAAGCTCATCAATCATGCCCATAACCACATCGGTGGTGGCCTTTAACTCCGCACTTTGTTCCGGAAGGACATCCACGTCCGTGGTTTCCACTTCCTCAAAGATATAGTCCTGGTCCTCGTTTAAAAGAAGTTCCTTTTTTGTTTTGTTGTAAAGCTTTGCACCCTGTCGGAACACGATACCCCCTAACCAGGCGTATACGTTGTTGGCATCTTCCAGGGAGGCAATTCCCTTATAGGCCTGAATAAAGGTTTCCTGTGTCAAATCCTGGGCATCGGACTCGGTTTTCATAACGGACCTTGCCCGGCTGTAGACATAATTATAGGTGTGGGAATAAAGGATGTTAAAGCCTTCTTCCTTTCCTTCCTTCATAAGGGCTATGCCCTGTAAGAGTTCTTTTTCTGCTGCCATACTGTATACCTGCCTTTTGTGAAGTCAGGATTGCTCCTGCTATTGTATAGTTCCGTTTCAGAGTAAAAAGGTTTTGTTGTTTTATAAATTCAGTATATTTATTTTCTTGCGTATAGTCAAAAAATATTGTCGGCAAATCGGGAATATATAGGGAATCTGTCAGAAAAGAAAAAAACTACCCCCTCATGACAAAAATCACAAAGAGGTAGTTAGAGAAGGGCTATGCTTCGTATAGCTTTTTGATATCTTCGAACTTGCCGCCGACAATGGTGCCGTCCGGTAAGCGACGGAACTGACGCAGGAATTTCCATGCGTTCTCACAGCTATGGTGACGAACCTCGTGACTCTGGTTGTCTACGCTGCCGAAGATGGTGTAGCAACATCCGTTTTTACTTTCAAACAGGTTCAATGTTAAGACGCTGTCCCGGGAAGGGTCGGCGATTTTGCATACCGTGTCGCCATAGATTCCGTAAATCGGATTTGCCCAGTTGTCTTTTTCTTCTAAATTCACCGGATAATCAGCGATAACATCATTGACCTCAAATACATAGCGAACCCGGTCAATGCATTTTTGTGCCTGGAACGGAAGCTCCGGAAGCGGAGTGACTTCGCCGCCTACATAGAAGGTCGGAACTATGGTGTCATGATTAAACGGCCCCACTTCCTGCCCGAATACATTGTAGCCTACTTCGAAGGTGGCGGACATGGGTGCCACGCCGGCAAATACCTTCGGATATTCCTGGAACATATCCCAGGATTTGCATCCTCCCATGGAAAAGCCGGTGGAATAAATCTGTTCCGTATCTACCGGGTACTTTTCGATAAGGTGGGCCAGTACGGTTTGCATCTCTGTGGCAGTACTGTTCATATGGTGTTCTACGCTGATCAAAAGGAAATTGTACATATTTGCAACCCGGTACCAACCGGATACGCTGGTCATGCACATGGCAGAATCTCCGCCACCATGGAAACAGAACAAAAGCGGAACTTTTTTTCCTTCTTCCATAATTTGTTTATTGTAGTAAGCAACATAGCCGATGGCATGCTCCGCGGTATCCTTATCATCACCCCGATTATCTTTGGAGGTAGGAACCATGCAGTAGCCCGGTTCCTTTACCATGCCGAGCTCTGCAAGATTTGCCTGCGGAATCAGATTTCCCATCATACGATGGAACCGGTCGCAGAACTTGTAGAAATCTGCGGTGTAGTCAGCGGTTTTCTTAATAAGTACATAATCAAGACCTTTGGTAAGAGCATCGTTAACTGCATCGCTGTTGCCGATGGAAATGACCGGAATGTCACGGGCATCTGCTGCCGGGGCCGGAATAACACTCAGGTTTTCCAAAATACAGGTCACCGGAGAAATATCACCCTTGCCGTACAGACCATCGCCTTCGATGCGCTGTAAGCAATGACGGGCGATGTAATCCGCAGACTTGCCAACGCCGTAAAGGAAGGTACGAAGTACCGCACCCCGGATGTAGTAGCCGCTCCATTCGCCGGTAAAACGGTTCCGCATGATAGCAGTACCATCCTTGTAATACTGGCTGATCCGGGATTCGGAAATGATGTCGGCAAACAAGTCCGCCGGAGCGTTGTCCCAACCGCCGTCACAGGTCGGATAAATAAAGACTACGCTGCCGCCGAACTCTGCGGCAATCTTAGAAAGACCGGTAGTATCGGCAAATCTCATTGCTTCTTCCATGGTCTGCTTGTTTTCTTCAAATACAAGTAAATAAGGGGCTCTGAAGCCGTAGTTTACGATTTCTGTAATCGGGGCGGAAACAGGAAGGTACACTTTTGCGGAAAAAGCATCAAAAGTATGTTCCCAGTATTTGTTTCCGTTAGCTAAGGCAGTGACTGCCGGCATTTGCTCCATCATAGTTGTTTCTCCTTTGGGATTAGTTATAACATTAATTAGTATTCTAATTATACTCTTTTTCCGTGAGATGTGCAAATGTTTTTTCAGAGGAAAAATATCCTGCGGAACGGCTTGAATTCTTCCCATCATCATAGTAAAATAAAAGCAATAGAAGAGAGGTGTTGAGTATGACCAAAAACGTAATTATTTCCCTGACGGGATTGCAATATGTGGCAGAGGAAGAAGAGGCTCCCATCGAAGTGATTAACTTCGGTCAGCACTACAAAAGGGGAGATAAGCATTATCTGCTGTATGAAGAGACGGAAGAGACCGGGAAAACCACCAAATGCAGAATCAAAGTGTCGGAGAAGGAACTGGAGCTGCAAAAAAGCGACAGCTTCGGCACACGGCTTTTGTTTTTGCCGGGAGAGTCTTACCTGACCAATTACGAGACGCCTTACGGCGGTCTTTTGGTAGGGGTAAATACCCGTACGCTGGAGTTTTACGAAGAGGAAGACTTTTTAAAGACCACGTTAAAGTACGGCTTGGAGATTAATGGGGAGAAGACGGGAGATTGTACCCTGGTGTTGAAGGTGCAGTCCTGTGAACAGGAAGCACCGATGTAGGGACAGAAACGACCGGAGCAACTGCCGGATGACACCCTGCATAGGATACGAAAGGAGAAGGCTTATGGAGATGAAAGGGTATACCTACGGCTTCTACGGAAGACGGGGGCAATATCGTACGGAAGAGGGAATCAAATCCCAGGAACTCATGTATGAGACCGGAATCAACTGGATGTGTCTTGCTGTGGTGACCCATCAGGAGACAGCTCACAGTACGGACATTCTTTTTGAGTTCGGCAGAAGTGCATCCGACAGAGATATTATGGCGGCAGTGGATCGTGCTCATAAGAACGGAATCAAAGTATGCCTAAAGCCGATGGTAAATTGCAAGGATGGGGTATGGCGCGCCTACATTAATTTTGCCGATGGAGACGAAGGCGGACATGATCTTTATTGGGATAAGTGGTTTAAGAGCTACGAAGACTATATGTTGTATTATGCGGAGCTGGCAGAAGAGACCGGCTGTGAGATGCTTTGTATCGGCTGCGAAATGAGCGGAACTGAGCGGAAAGAGAAGCATTGGAGAGCATTGATTGCCAAAATCAGAGCTTGCTACAAGGGAAAGCTGGTTTATAACACCAATCATGGCAGAGAAGCTCAGGTAAAGTGGTTTGATGCCTTGGATTATCTGGGAACCAGTGCATATTTTCCGGTGGCAGAGGCAGGAGGTGCTACCTCCGAGATGATGCAGAAGGAATGGCTTAAGGTGCGGGATTCTATGAAAGAAGTGTATGATCTGTGGAAGAAGCCGATTGTGTTCATTGAAATCGGATGTCGCAGTGCTCACGGCTGTTCCACCATGCCATGGGATTTTATGCACACGGATTTGCCTCATGATGAAGAAGAGCAAGCTGCTTTTTATGATTCCTGTCTGTCGGTATTCGGGAAAGAACCTTGGTTTGCCGGCGTGTTCTGGTGGGATTGGAGTACCTATATCTATGACACTAAGGAAGAAGCGGCAAAGGATAACGGATTCAACATTCATTTAAAGAAGGCGGAAGATGTATTAAAGGATTGGTATAAAAAACTGTAAGTCTTCATGGTGGGCAGTAAACGGTAACACAGAAGTTTTCAGGATAAAAAAGGGACTACGCAGGATGAATACATGCGTAGTCCTTTTTTGTACAAAGATACATTATTTTTTCTTCTTCTTTTCCTTGGTTACATCGATACCGCCCGGAAGAGCTTTTACTCTCTTTTTCTCTGCGGCAGCTTCCGCTCTCTTGTCCTTCATACGTGCAAAGAACTTTTTCTTCTCTTTCACGTCGAGAGAGGAACGAAGACCCTTTACGTCAACGATATAAATACCGTTCATAAATGCCTTTACTTCCTTCTTTACCGGAACCTTGTCGAATACCTTCTCATCGCACATAAGGCTTGCAATCTTCGGACCGATCTTTGCTTTTACCACCGGTACCTTACGATTTCTGAGCCACTTCGGAGTCTGATCCACCACGATTTGCGGGAATCCTGCCTCGGAAAGCTTCATACGTTTTTTGTCAATGACCATTATGGAATAATACTGAGCGCCTGCAGTAATATTTGCCTGTGCAGCTTCGGATTTCTTCTGAAGCTTCTTGCCGATGATGGAAAGAATAATTAAAATCAGCAAGATGACGCCGAGTACGATTGCGATTATGGTTAAAATGTCGCCCATAGTTCGGACCTCCTCTTCTTTTATACATGTTACATTTGTCCATGGCTTATCTTACCACGCACGGAACGTTTATGCAAGCGAAAACTTTATTTTCTTAACTCCTCGTGACCTTCTAACATTTCGATTACTTTTTCCCTTACATATTCACCCGGATGCTTCTGAATCTCAGCAGGGAGTTCGTTTAAGTAAATCGGCTTGCCGTACTGAATGACAACTTTGGTCTTGCGCAGCCATGGTTTGTGATTTTCAAATAAATCGTCGGTGCCGGTGATGGCAACCGGGATAATCGGACAGCCGGTCTTCTGGGCCGGCTTTAAGCTGCCGTCTTTAAACGGAAGAGGGTCTTTGTCATGACTTCTGGTGCCTTCCGGCGCAATAAAAATGGAAATGCCTTCCTTTATGTAATCCACACAGGATAAAATGACCTTCATGCCGGCACGAATATCGGAACGGTCCAGAAACAGACAGTTTACGTTGTACATCCACAGATTGAGGAACGGAACCTTTCGAATCTCTTTTTTGGCTACAAAGCCGGTCAGTGTGGGAACGGTAATGTATCCGATGGCTGCATCCAGGATGCCGCGGTGGTTGGCTGCATACAATACCGGTGTGCCCTTCGGAACGTTTTCCGTGCCTATGACGATACGCTTCATGCCACCCGGCCACATGGCAGCCCGGAATGCATTACGCACAATGCACTGGGAAATACGGCTTGCCAGTTTTTTGTTGACTTTACGAAGCAGCATAAGCAGCAGGCAGATCGGTAAAAACAGGATAAAAAAGACTGCAATAACGAAAACAGCTAATATGGTTCTCATGGGAATCCTCCTTAGTGATACTGATTGTAAATGGAAAGGTAGCTGTCGGCAGTGGTGTCGATAAACGGTGTGCTTTCCAAATATTCCGTAGTCAGGGAATCCGGAACGTTATAAAACTCATCCAGAGTCAGTCCGGTTTCGTACAAGTGTTGCGCCAGATCAAGGCCTACGTAGCGAATGTGCCAAGGCTCGTAATTATAACCGGTGATGTGCTCCTTGCCCTTCGGATAGCGAAGAATAAATCCGAAGCGGTGAGCGTTTTCAGCCACCCAGATGCCCTCCGGGGTATCCGCAAAGGTCTCTTCCAGACCAAATCCCTCGGAACGGCAGGAAATGTCAATGGCAAGTCCCGTCTGGTGTTCGCTTCGCCCCGGGGCGGCGGAATAGCGGTTGGTATGGGCTATGCCGTATACAGCCAGGTTGGTGGCATATATGGTATACTGGCGGGAGTAGGACCGATAGGCGGACACGCCGTACAGGACCAGCCCTTCTTCGTCGTATGCCGCATCAAACAGCAGAGCCAGGGCTTTTCCTGCCTCCGGTGTCATTTTTGCTTTATCGATGGAAGTGTCCGCAAAGGGAAACAATATATCCGGGGTGGTAAGGCCTTCCGGTACAAAATCTGCCGGAAGAGGATACTCACGATTTACCAGGTAGGTGATGGTAGAGGTATCCGTATTTACCGCAATTGGTGTAGGGGTGGGCGCACTGGTAGGCTCCGGAGTGGCGGTTGGTTCCGGTGTAATGTTGTTTGTGGTGTTCTCCGGAACGGAAGTGATATCCATCGGGGCGGATGAATCCGCACCGATATCGTTCGGTTGTTGTGTCATGCCGGGTACCTCCAAAGATGATGTAGGTGTATTGCCGACATCTCCGGCTTCTTCCTTTGACTTGTTACAACTGCCTCCGATAAAAAGGAGACTAAGACCCGCAGCCCACAAAAGACCAGTGGTAGCTAACGGTCGTAAAAACTTTTTCATAAAATCCTTCTTTCTTATTTTATGCACGAATCAAAAAATCAGACGTGCCGTTTATTTTCGGAATGGATGCGATCTAAAAGATCCTGTTTTGTCCGATACAACCGCTCCGATAAATCAATATAAACCTCCTGCGGATTGGAAAAACGCTTCGTCTCCTCCCACAAGGTATCCTTCTCCTTTTGACAATAAGCCCGGATGTCCATAACGGACGGGGACTCGTAAACACAAGTACCGTCAATAAATACCGGCACAAGGAGTTCCCGCACGGTGTAGGTGCCCGGTTCCAGTATAGTCTTTTTCCAGGTGGAAACCGGATCAAACAGAAGAAGCGGCTCGGCTTCGTTTATGGTTTCGTCCGCAAAGGCAATCAAATCGGCCTTAATCTTGCCGGTTTCCTTGTCGTAAATACGGAACACGGTCTTATTGCCCGGATTGGTTATCTTTGCCGGGTTCTCCGAAAGCTTAATCTTCGGAACGAATTCACCGCCTTCTTCGATGGCCGCCAGCTTATACACACCACCGAAGGCCGGACAGTCCTTAGAGGTAATCAGGTTGGTACCTACCCCCCAGGTGTCAATTTTTGCGCCCTGCAGATTCAGGGATTCAATAATGTACTCGTCCAAATCGCTGGAGGCGCATATGAGAGCATCGGTAAAACCTGCGTCATCCAACATCTTTCTGGCCATTTTTGACAGGTAAGAAAGGTCGCCGCTGTCTAAGCGGATGCCGTAACGGGTCGGCATCTTTCCTGCATCCTGAAGTTCTGTGAATACCTTGATGGCATTGGGAACGCCGGAACGAAGGGTGTCGTAAGTATCCACCAGAAGAGTGGCATTCTGCGGATACAGGCTTGCATAGGTACGGAATGCCGTCAGCTCATCCGGAAAACTCATAATCCAGCTATGGGCATGGGTGCCGAGAGCCGGAACAGAAAACTCCTGGGCTGCCAGTACGTTGCTGGTGCCGATACAACCGCCGATCATGGCAGCTCTGGCACCATAGATGCCTGCGTCCGGACCCTGGGCCCGTCGAAGACCGAATTCCATCACACCGCCGCCCTTTGACGCATGGCATACCCGGGCTGCCTTGGTGGCAATGAGACTCTGATGATTCACTAAGGTAAGAATAGCAGTTTCTACAAACTGGGCCTCCATAATCGGAGCAATTACCTTAACGAGTGGCTCCATCGGGAACACCACGCTGCCTTCCGGAATGGCGTAGATGCTGCCGGTAAAGCGGAAGGTAGCCAGATAGGATAAAAACTCCTCTTCAAACATTCCGGTGTTCCGCAGAAAGTCGATGTCTCCTTTTTCAAAATGCAGGTTTTTAATATAGTCGATAACCTGAGCCAGTCCTGCGCAAACGGCATAGCCGCCGTCGGAAGGATTGCGTCTGTAAAAAGCGTCAAATACGACGATGTCGTTTCTGTTTTCCTTATAATAGCCCTGCATCATGGTGATTTCATAGAAATCCGTCAGCAGGGTCAGATTACGTTCGGTCATGAGGGTACCTCCTTTTCACGCAACGTGCAAGCATACGTGTATTTTATCATAGTACAGATTTGGCAAGAAGTCCAGTGGAAACATGGGAAAACACGAAAAAGTAGGTTTTGCAGGTCGGATTTTGCACGAAAAAGCAGAAATATGAGATTGTTTTGTGGCTTTTTTGATTGACATGGATCTTGATATGTGTTATAAAGGATATATGTTACAAATTGAATAAGGTCTGGATACGCGCTTTGTGTGTACCAGTCATTGGTCCTATATTTGGAGTTTTCCTTGGATTGATTACGAAAATACGAGAGGACTATGGTTTTATTCCATGGTCTGTTTGTGTATTCAGGCCTTCTTTTACAAAAAAGGAGGTTTTTTTATGCACAAAAAAATTGTTTTATTATTGCTCGGAATGACAAGAGCCGGAAAGACGTCAAAGGTTTCGGCACTTAGTAAGGTTCCTGGACTGATTTCTAGGGTGTGTATAAGAGCAAATGCGACAACACCGGTTACAACGGATTGGGAGCTATCTGCAATAGCACAGGACGTAAAGCTTACGAAGATAGAATTGAATCCGAAATTGGTATACAAAAGCACATATTCCCGTACCGTTGAGAAGTATAATGAAAGTTTGGACGAGAATCCGTTTTTGACGAAAATATTGAAATTACAGAAGATTGATCCAGAGGCTAAAATCGCTGATCCGGCTGATTACGTTAAGGGACAGTTAGAGGAATTTGTGAATAATGCAACATTTGAGACGATTGAGCAACTTATGCGGGAAAAAAGTACAGGCGACTATATTAGGAGAATGACAATAGAGGTTCCTGCATCGGATGCATTTGTAGAAGAGTTAAAGAAATATCAACTAGAGAGTGTAGTTTTGAGAGATACTCGCGGTATTATGGATGTTCGGCCAGAAGAACTGGATAAAATGCCGACAAAGTCTATGTATGATTTGGGACTTGATAAGGTAGATGCCGTATTGTTAATGTGCTCTTCGAACTCATTCCCGGTTCAGGCTGGAGAATGGTATAAAAAGATTTATAGTGAATGCTTCAAGGCAGTTCCGGTTTTTTTGGAGGCTAGACATGATGCTCTTTGGAGTACGTTTCAAATTTTTTCTGAGCTTTTACCAATGCCGGAGGAAGAGTACTTGCAGAAGGCAAGAAAGGGAGAACTGAAAGGATTTGATAAAGTTCAGACTACACATTTTTCTCATGGTTTAGATTTGCTTGCTACATATGGTGCTGTTTCGAAGCGTAGTGGATGCCGGAAGTTTGTGTATAATATATTTCCACTAGATGAATGTTTGTTTTTGACACCGCTAGTGTCGTCTTTAGCAGATGTATCTTCAAATGGACAAATCAAAGAAGAAATATTTAATAATGACGAGTACAGGTTCTTTCAGTCAACATCGCTTTCTAACATGAATCATATTTTGGGGCTTGTGAAGGAACATTTGGATATGTTAGATGCTATTTATAATAATCATATTGTTGATCATCTTATATCTGACTATATGAGGGAGTTTTTTGACACAAAAGTGGTAAGGATGTTCCCACAATATACCACAATTGAAAGAAGAGAAGTATGTAGAGATATAAAAACGACTATGGATTTTTTGGGGCCGCGTAAGGGTATTACAACACAAGATCACGGTGCTCCTAAATATCTTGCGGCAGCAACGGCAGCTACAACCTCTCATATGGTTTTATCTATTCTAGTTAATAAATTTACATTGCCAGAAAAATTTGAAGATGATGATGGCAATGAGATAGCGCCTCATATTGCCAAATATAACAAAGAAAGTCTAGTCCGTATGTATTTGAATAAGAAAGTAAGGGATAGTACGGACATCTATGCATATTTTAGAGATTATACTATCACAGATAGAAATATAGTTGTAGATGCGATGATAACGGCAAGAGAGAAAAATGCGTATGCTACGGGAAAAGATGCGTTAACTGTTATTGTTGGTGAGATAGCAAAGGAAATTTTTAAGTAGTATCAGGGGGATAAAATTCTGCTTGACAATTCCCGAAACCCCTCGTATACTATAAGATAATTGAATTCACAACACAAAAAGACGTTGAGAAAGAGAGTACACATCGGTAAAAGGCACAGCGAGTCCGGGACAGTGGAAGCCGGATGCGAGTAGCGGATGCTTGGAAAATCACTTTTGAGTTGCAGGTCGAAAACATTGTCAGTAGACCGCGCCGGGGCTTTCCCGTTACAGAAAGAAAGTATTAATGGCGAAGGCCTGCGTACTGAATAGGTGGTATAACGAGACTTTAGGTCCTCGTCCTGTTTAGGATGGGGACCTTTTTGTTTTCTCTGAATGTCCTTGTAGTGCCCTTTTGAACTTTGCAGTTGAAACTGTCGTTTTTGTCATGGGCTCCGGATGTAAGATTTTCTAATTGCTCCGGGCGTGTTTATGGAAACGGCATGCAACCGACTCTTACGCGCCGTCCGTGTCGCGTGCGAGTCTTGCCCGGACGTCCTGTCCGTGCATTGCAGTAGGAAAACGGAGCAATAAGAAAAGCTAACATCCTACACAAAATTCCAAAAACAACAGTTTCAACTGCGAAGTTCAGAGGTACAAGACAAACGGACATTCAGAGAAAACTGAAAAGTGTGCTGCCTAAACAGGACGCGAACCAATTCGTAATTACTCAAAATTGAAAGAACACACAGTTCTTTCTCACCGCCTTTTTGGATTCCAGGAACTTTCCATGGGAGTAAGTGTCTTGGAATCATGATGCAGGATGTTAGTCTTTCTTATTGCTTCGATTGAAAGCAACAACGCTCGTACAGGACGTACGAGCGAGGCGATGCGCAACATGGATGTTGCGTTGAGCCGTTTGTGTATCGTTTCATGAAACATGCCCGAAACAATTAGAAAGCCTTACATCCGAAATACGTGACAAGACACTTACTCTCATGAAAAATTCCGTGACTAGCACCAAAAAAGGAGGACAAAAAATGCTGTACAACAAGGTAGACACGAATATGAATTTCGTGGAAAGAGAAAAGGAAGTCGAAAAGTTCTGGAAGGAAGAGAAGATTTTCGAGAAGAGTATCGAGGCAAGAAAGCAGGGCGAGACCTACACCTTCTATGACGGCCCGCCGACTGCAAATGGTAAGCCGCACATCGGTCACGTGCTTACCCGTGTTATTAAGGATATGATTCCGCGTTACCGTACCATGAAGGGTTATATGGTGCCGCGTAAGGCAGGATGGGATACCCATGGTCTTCCGGTTGAGATTGAGGTAGAGAAGCTTCTCGGTCTTGACGGAAAGGACCAGATTGAGCAGTATGGTTTGGAACCGTTCATCGACAAGTGTAAGGAAAGCGTTTGGAAGTACAAGGGTATGTGGGAGGATTTCTCCGGCACCGTTGGCTTCTGGGCAGATATGGATGACCCGTATGTAACCTATCATGATGATTATATTGAGTCCGAGTGGTGGGCGCTTCGCCAGATTTGGGATAAGGGCTTACTCTATAAGGGCTTTAAGATTGTGCCGTATTGTCCGCGTTGCGGAACCCCGCTTTCTTCTGCGGAAGTGGCGCAGGGCTATAAGGATGTAAAGGAACGTTCTGCAGTGGCACGCTTTAAGGTGGTAGGTGAGGACGCTTACATCTTAGCATGGACCACCACCCCGTGGACCCTGCCGAGTAACGTGGCTCTCTGTGTAAATCCGAATGAGCGTTACGCAAAGGTGGCAGCGGCTGACGGCTATACCTACTACATGGCAGAGGCTCTCCTTGACACCGTTCTCGGAAAGCTTGCAAAGGAGGATGCACCGGCTTACACCGTGCTTGAGACCTATGTGGGTAAGGATTTGGAATACAAGGAATACGAGCCGCTGTTTGACTGTGCGGTAGACATCTGTGCAAAGCAGGGCAAGAAGGCTCATTATGTGGTATGTGACAATTACGTTACCTTAACCGACGGTACCGGCGTGGTACACATTGCTCCGGCCTTCGGTGAAGACGATGCGAATGTTGGCAGAAAGTATGACCTGCCGTTTGTACAGCTCGTTGACGGTAAGGGTGAAATGACCGCTGAGACCCCGTATGCAGGCGTATTTGTTAAGAAGGCAGATCCGTTGGTTCTGACCGATCTGGATAAGAAGGGACTGCTCTTTGATGCGCCGAAGTTTGAACACAGCTATCCGCATTGCTGGAGATGTGATACTCCGCTCATCTACTATGCACGTGAGTCCTGGTACATTAAGGAAACCGCGGTAAAGGATGACTTAATCCGCAACAACAACACCATCAACTGGATTCCGGAATCCATCGGTAAGGGCCGTTTCGGCAACTGGCTGGAAAATATTCAGGACTGGGCAATCTCCCGTAACCGTTACTGGGGTACTCCGCTGAACATCTGGGAGTGTGAGTGCGGTCACAGACATTGTGTAGAGGGTCGTGACGAGTTGTACCGCATGAGTGGTATGGAAGAGGCAAAGACCGTTGAGTTCCATCGTCCGTACATCGATGCCATTACGTTAAATTGTCCGGAGTGCGGCAATAAAATGACCCGTGTACCGGAAGTGCTTGACTGTTGGTTTGACTCCGGTGCCATGCCGTTTGCACAGCATCATTATCCGTTTGAAAATAAGGAATTGTTCGAGAAGCAGTTCCCGGCACAGTTTATTTCCGAGGCTGTGGACCAGACCAGAGGCTGGTTCCATTCTCTCCTTGCAGAGTCTACCTTATTGTTTAACAAGGCTCCGTACGAGAATGTAATCGTTCTTGGTCATGTACAGGATGAGAACGGCCAGAAGATGAGTAAGAGTAAGGGAAATGCGGTGGATCCGTTTGATGCACTGGAGAAGTTCGGTGCGGATGCGATCCGTTGGTACTTCTACATCAACTCCGCTCCGTGGCTGCCGAACCGTTTCCACGATAAGGCAGTTGTGGAAGGTCAGAGAAAGTTCATGGGTACCCTGTGGAATACCTACGCATTCTTTGTATTGTATGCAAATATTGATGAATTCGACGCTACCAAGTACACTTTGGACTACGACAAGCTATCCGTTATGGATAAGTGGCTCCTTTCCAAGTTAAACAGCGTAGTTGGTGCGGTGGATGACAACTTAGATCACTATCGTATCCCGGAGGCTGCAAGAGCATTGCAGGAGTTCGTGGATGAAATGAGTAACTGGTATGTGCGCCGCGGCAGAGAGCGTTTCTGGGCAAAGGGCATGGAGCAGGATAAGATTAATGCATATATGACCCTGTATACCGCTCTTGTTACCATCGCAAAGACGGCAGCGCCGATGATTCCGTTTATGGCAGAGGAAATCTACCGCAATCTCGTTTGCAGTCTTGATAAGACCGCACCGGAGAGCGTACACCTTTGTGACTTCCCGGAAGTAAAGCTGTCCTGGATTGATAAGAATTTAGAAGACAATATGGAGCGGGTGCTTGGGATCGTTGTGCTTGGTCGTGCGGCAAGAAATACCGCAAACATCAAGCAGCGTCAGCCGATCGGCACCATGTATGTAAAGTCCGAGGAGGGCGAATTGCCGGCATTCTTTAACGAGATCATTGCCGACGAGCTTAACGTAAAGAAGGTGGCATTTACCACGGATGTACGTGATTTCACTTCCTATACCTTTAAGCCGCAGTTAAAGACCTTAGGTAAGCGTTTCGGCAGCCGCTTAAATGCACTGCGCACCGTTCTTACCGAGCTGGACGGCAACGCAGCCATGGATGAGCTTAACAATACCGGAAAGCTGACCGTAACCGTAGAAGGCGTGGCTGAGGATTTGACCGCAGAGGATCTTTTGATTGAGTCCGCTCAGAAGGAAGGCTATGTATCCGAAGCAGATAACGGCGTAACCGTTGTGCTTGATACGAACCTGACGGCAGAGCTTATCGAGGAAGGCTATGTAAGAGAACTGATCTCCAAGGTACAGACTATGCGTAAGGAAGCAGGCTTTGAGGTGATGGATCACATTACCTTGTATGTAACCGGAAACGACAAGCTGGCTGAGCTCTTTGCAAAGAACGAAGCGGAAGTGAAGACCGTAGTACTGGCTGACAGCCTGGTATTCGGCAGCACCGAAGGCTATGTAAAGGAATGGGATTTAAACGGCGAGAACGTAACCCTTGCTGTAAAGAAAAACTAAGTTTTGAGTTTGAGGGCTGCCGTGTGAAGGGTTCACACGGCGGCTCTTTTTGGAGGAATTATGTTAGGAACATTGGTAAATGCAGGTGCGATTGTCATCGGTGGTGCACTTGGGTTACTTTTAAAAAAAGGGCTTCCGAAGAAAATCGCAGACACACTGATGGTGAGCCTGGGGCTTTGTACGCTGTATATCGGAATCAGCGGATGTCTGGAAGGTGAAAATACGTTAGTGCTGATTGTGTCAATGGTCATCGGTACGATTTTGGGTGAACTGATTGATTTGGACGACAAGATCAACCGGCTGGGACAGTTCCTGGAACGGAAGTTTGCGGGAAAGAAAGCTACAGAAGAAAACAACGAAGGATCGCAGGAGCCATCTGCGTTGGGAAAGAAGGTTTCTTTAGCAGAAGGATTTGTAACATCCAGCCTCCTGTTCTGTGTGGGCGCCATGGCAATTGTCGGTTCCCTGCAAAGCGGATTGACAGGCAATCACGAGACCCTATTTGCAAAATCTATGCTTGACTTTGTGGCTGCAATCATTTTTGCATCTACTCTCGGTGCGGGTGTGATGTTGTCTGCCAGCCTGTTGTTTGTGTATCAGGGAAGTATCACTCTTTTGGCCCATGTGATAGAACCGTATCTGACAGATCCGGTCATTGCGGAAATGAACTGTGTGGGGAATGTGATTATTATAGGTCTGGCCATGAATATGCTTGGGCTTTCCAAATTAAAGGTGATGAATTTGGTGCCGGCGATCTTTTTACCGATTTTACTGTGTCGATTATTAGACTGATTCCCAGAAAATGGGCAAAAAATAGGTCATATGTACTATTTACAATAATTTACAAATCCATGTATAATTATTCACGTGATGGGCAAACTTGCGGAAACGCAGGGACGCAAAGCCAGAAGTCTACGGGAATTCGAAAGATATACTACGATTGTTCGGCTGCAGGATAGTTTATTCTGCAGCCTTTTTTTACTTTATAGGAAATTGCGTAATTTCCTATAAATTAAAAACGCTCCGCTGTGGATGCGCACGCTTTTGCAGAGGAAGATGTCGCGTAAATGCGACGCAAAAGCGGCGCGAGAGTTCCGCAAGCGGAACTCTTTGTTCTTTCGTTTTTTTCAGATGAAAGCTTGCGGTTGTCCATAAAAAGAAGGAGGAGCATATGAAAAAGCTTAAAAGAGGAATGGTGAGCATAATGCTTGCCGCAGCGATGCTGTTTACCTGCTTTGCGACACCAAAGAGTGCACAGGCAGCGGGACAGCAGACCAAGCAGTATGTCTGCGATGGTTTTAATGTGGAGTTTACGGTAACGGATGAGTATGACAATGTGTTTCAGGCAGACATGACCATTACCAACACCGGTACGGAAGTGATGCGCGACTGGGCATTTTCCTGTGATTTTATGCATAAAATCACGAATATCTGGAATGCGCGTGTTTTGAGAACGCAGGACGAGTTCTGTGTAATCGGCAACTATGACTGGAATCAGAACCTTGCTCCGGGGGAGAGTGCAACCTTCGGACTTGTTGCGGAAAAGACCGCGGACGGTGAGATTATTTTCCCGGATGCCTTTGCATTGGTAATGAAGGAAGTGGTTGTGGATACCGCTGATTATAGTGTGGAATTTATCGTATTTTCCGATTGGGGAGCAGCAAATGACGGTATGTTTGTTGTAAGAAATCTGACAGGAAGAACGATTCATAACTGGGAGCTTACGTTTGCTTATGACAGAGAGATTACAAAGATTTCCAATTCGGCGATTCTCTCTTATGAAAACGGTTTGTATTCTCTTCGTAATGCAGGATACAATGCCGATTTGGAGCCGTATGGTGCAACCTACCTCAACTTTAATGCAGGACAGGGAAACGGAACGGAAAAGGCAGTTATTTACGAGATGACGGAGATTGCGTATGACACAGTACAGCATCCGTTTGTATTTTCAGGAACGGTTACCGAGAGCCTGTATGGTGGGCCGGCTGCCGGTGCTACGGTAGAAGTGTTACAGAACGGAGTGCCGGTACAGACGGTTACTACGGATGCAAATGGCATCTACAGAATCTCCTTGTACAAGGGTAATTATGACCTTCGTGTATCCAAGGATTTTTATTATCCGGTAGAAACCACTTTCGTAAGCAGCCGCTATGCCACCGCTCCGAACGTAGAGCTTTCTCCGATGGCATACGCATTAAACGGCGTAGTAACCGACGCAGTAAGCGGCGATGTTCTTTCCGGTGTCGTAGTAACCGTGAAGGACGGCGAGACCGTAGTAGCAGAAGCAGTAACGGATGAAAACGGAGCATACAGTGCAAATCTGTATCATAAGGAATATACCCTTGCATATGCAGCTGAAGATTATGTAGGAACCACCGTTTCTGTAATCGGCGGCGAGCAGGCAACTGCAGACGTGGCCCTTGATCGTGTAGTATATGAGTTGACCGGCGTAGTAACCGACGCAGTAAGCGGCGATGTTCTTTCCGGTGTCGTAGTAACCGTGAAGGACGGCGAGACCGTAGTAGCAGAAGCAGTAACGGATGAAAACGGAGCATACAGTGCAAATCTGTATCATAAGGAATATACCCTTGCATATGCAGCTGAAGATTATGTAGGAACCACCGTTTCTGTAATCGGCGGCGAGCAGGCAACTGCAGACGTGGCACTTGACCGCGTGGTATATGAGTTGACCGGTGTAGTAACCGACGCAGTAAGCGGCGATGTTCTTTCCGGTGTCGTAGTAACCGTGAAGGACGGCGAGAACGTAGTAGCAGAAGCAGTAACGGATGAAAACGGAGCATACAGTGCAAATCTGTATCATAAGGAATATACCCTTGCATTTGCAGCTGAAGATTATGTAGGAAAGACTGTTTCCGTAATCGGCGGCGAGCAGGCAACCGCAGACGTGGCTCTTGACCGTGTGGTATATGAGTTGACCGGCGTAGTAACCGACGCAGTAAGCGGTGATGTTCTTTCCGGCGTCGTAGTAACCGTGAAGGACGGCGAGACTGTAGTAGCAGAAGCAGTAACGGATGAAAACGGAGCATACAGTGCAAATCTGTATCATAAGGAATATACCCTTGCATATGCAGCTGAAGATTATGTAGGAACCACTGTTTCCGTAATCGGCAGAGAGCAGGCAACCGCAGACGTGGCACTTGATCGTGTAGTGTATACCGAGACCGGTGTTGTGGTAGATGCGGAGACCGGGGATGTTTTGGCAGGAGTTGTTGTGACTCTTACACAGAATGGGGAAGTATTCGCTGAAACCGTAACGGATGAAAATGGTGCATACAGCCTGGAATTCTATAAGGGTGCGTATACTGTTTCTTTTGAAAAGGAAGGCTATGAGGAAAAAGAAGTATCCCGTGACGGAATGGGAAGTCTTGTTGTAGAGAAGGAAGAACTGTGTCCGGAAATCTATGATGTATATGGTGAAGTAAAGAATGCTGTAAACGGACAGAAGTTAGAGGGCGTACTTGTAAAGGTTTATGAAGGAAGTTTTGATTCTCTTGATGTAATTCCGGTAGAAGTGCAGCCGGTAGCTACCTTGGAGACCGATGCAAACGGAAGCTATTCCGTAAGACTGCCGAAGGGTGCGTATACGCTTGTATTCGAGAAGGAAGGCTTTATTACCGGCCTCCTCAAGACGGAGTCTGTAAAGAACGGAGATGCACAGACCACGGCACTTTCCCCGATTCTGGAGGATAATGAGTACCGTATCGTATTGACCTGGGCAGCTGCACCGAAGGATCTGGATTCTCACCTTGACATTTATGAAAACGGAACAAGAAAATATCATGTATACTATGGTTCCACAAAGGTAAGAGAAGACGGAGAAGTGATTGCGAAGCTGGACGTGGATGATATGAACGGATACGGTCCGGAGACCGTTACGGTAACGGTGTTTGCAGATAAGGACCGTACGTATACTTATTATATACATTGCTGGTCCTCCACACCGGCAGGTTCTCCGCAGTTCTATGATTCGGAAGCGGTAGTAAATGTATATCGCGGGGATGAATTGGTAAAGACCTACGAGATCCCGGAAGACCAGACGGACAGATACTGGTATGTATTTGATATTATTGACGGCGAGATTGTAGACCGCTAAAAAGAAGAGGAGCGCACGGATGAAAGACCGGGCGCTCTTTTCTTTAGGCTCTTTGTCAAGAGTTGGGGTAAAATATTTCAGAGGCATAGGAATTCGTTCCTGTGCCTCTTTAAGTTAAAGCAAGGAAGATTCGATTCCTGAAGTTTCTAAAGTTTCTATATCCAAAAGCATTT
>SVEN01000033.1 GCA_015057365.1 Lachnospiraceae bacterium
AGAACGAAAAGGTTATCTCCGGTCTCAAGAGAATTTCCAAGCCGGGTCTGCGTGTATACGCAAATGCGGAGGAGCTTCCGAAGGTACTTGGCGGTCTTGGTATTGCTATCGTATCCACCAACAAGGGTGTGCTTACCGATAAGGAAGCAAGAAAGGCTAACGTTGGCGGCGAAGTTTTAGCTTTCGTTTGGTAATTACAAAGATGCATGGAAAGGAAGTCTGTCAGAGCAAGTGCTCTTAAGAGCATGAGGTGATGCGGATACTCTTTTCTGAGGAGACCCGGTAGGGTCAGGAAGTGTGTGAGACACTCACCGCTTTCCACATTCATAAATTTAGGAGGTACGGGCATGTCACGTATAGGTAGAATGCCAATCGCCATCCCGGCAGGTGTAACTGTCGATGTGGCAGAAAATAACAAGGTTACCGTTAAGGGACCGAAGGGTACTCTTGAGAGAGTGTTAGCCCCGGAAATGGAAATCAAGGTAGAGGGTTCTGAAATCGTTGTTAACAGACCGAATGACTTAAAGAGAATGAAGTCTCTTCACGGTTTGACCAGAACGCTTATCAACAACATGGTAGTCGGTGTTACCAATGGCTACGAGAAGGTTCTCGAAGTTAACGGTGTCGGCTACAGAGCAGCAAAGTCCGGTAAGGAACTTACCTTAACTCTCGGATATTCTCATCCGGTAGTTATGGTTGATCCGGAAGGTGTTGAGACCGTTCTCGACGGCCAGAACAAGATTACCGTTAAGGGTATTGATAAAGAGAAGGTTGGTCAGTACGCAGCAGAAATCAGAGATAAGAGAAGACCGGAGCCGTATAAGGGCAAGGGTATCAAGTATGCTGATGAGACCATCAGACGTAAAGTCGGTAAGACCGGTAAGAAGTAAAAGGAGGAATGAAAGAATATGGTTAGCAAAGAGTCTAGATCTAAAGTTCGCGTAAAGAAGCATATGAAGATTCGTAATCGTTTCTCCGGTACCGCAGAAAGACCGCGTTTGGCAGTATTCAGAAGTAATAATCATATGTATGCGCAGATTATTGATGATACCGTTGGTAACACTCTTGTAGCAGCTTCCACCCTGGATAAGGATGTAAAGGCTGAGCTTGAGAAGACGAATGATGTTGCAGCAGCAGCAAAGCTCGGAACTGTTATCGCAAAGAAGGCACTTGAGAAGGGAATCACTACCGTTGTTTACGACCGTGGCGGTTTCGTATATCAGGGCAAGGTTAAGGCACTTGCTGAGGCAGCAAGAGAAGCCGGCTTAGAATTCTAATCAGGAGGGAAAACATGAGACGTACAATCGTTGATGCCAGCAATTTGGAATTAGAAGATAAATTAGTCAGCCTCAAGCGCGTTACCAAGGTTGTAAAGGGTGGTCGTAACTTCCGTTTCGCAGCACTTGTTGTTGTAGGAGACAGAAACGGTCACGTTGGTGCAGGTCTTGGTAAGGCAAGCGAAGTTCCGGAAGCAATCCGGAAGGCAAAAGAGGATGCAAAGAAGAACATCATCGAGCTTCCGCTTGATGAGAACGGTTCCGTACCGCATGACTACCTTGGTAAGTTCGGTAGCGCTTCTGTATTGTTAAAGCGTAGCCCGGAAGGTACCGGTATCATCGCAGGCGGTCCGGCACGTAACGTGCTTGAACTTGCAGGATTTAAGAACATCCGTACTAAGTCCCTTGGTTCAAACAACAAGCAGAACGTAGTTCTTGCAACAATCAACGGATTAAGCCAGTTGAAGACTCCGGAGCAGGTAGCTGCACTCCGCGGTATTTCCGTAGATCAGCTGTAAGACATATCTAAATTTCACGGAGGTGTTTAAAAATGGCAGATAAATTAAAGATTACTTTAATTAAGTCTACAATCGGTGCTGTTCCGAAGAATAAGGCAACCGTAGAAGCTATGGGCTTAAAGAAGATCGGTAAGTCCGTTGAAATGCCTAACAATGAAGCTACCAAGGGTATGATTCAGCAGGTTAGACATTTAGTAAAGGTGGAAGAAATTTAAAAGGAGGTGTAACACGATGAATTTATCAGAATTAAGACCTGCAGATGGTTCTAAGCAGAGCGCAAATTTCAGACGTGGTCGTGGTCACGGTTCGGGAAACGGTAAGACCGCTGGTAAGGGTCATAAGGGTCAGAAGGCTCGTTCCGGAGCACCGAGAATCGGTTTCGAAGGTGGCCAGATGCCGTTATACCGTAGACTTCCGAAGAGAGGTTTCCATAACAGAAACACGCAGGAGATCATTACGATCAATGTTAGTATGTTAAATAGATTTGAGGATGGAGCAGAGGTAACCGTTGAGTCTTTGATGGAGATCGGTTTGGTTAGCAATCCGAAGGACGGCGTAAAGATTCTTGGAAACGGTGAACTTACCAAGAAGCTTGATGTTAAGGTTAACGCATTCAGTGAGAGTGCAGTTGAAAAGATTCAGGCTCTTGGTGGAAAAGCAGAGGTGGTATAATGTTTGATACAGTCAAGAATGCATTCAAGGTAAAAGAAATTCGAAGCAAGCTGCTGTTCACGCTTCTGTGCCTGCTTATTGTAAGAATCGGATGTGCATTTCCGGTTCCGGGCATTGACCGCGACTACTTCCAGTTGTGGCTTGCACAGAAGGAAGGACTTGGATTCTTAGATACCTTAACCGGTGGATCCTTTTCCCAGATGTCCATTTTTGCACTGAATATTTCCCCGTATATTACTTCCTCCATTATCGTTCAGCTTCTGACCATCGTCTTCCCGAAGTTGGAAGAGATGCAGAAGGATGGCGAAACCGGAAAGAAGAAGATTGCAGAGATTTCCCGTTACTTAACCATCGGTCTTGCAGTAGTTGAGTCTATTGCACTTATCATCGGTTTCGGTAACTCCGGTATTCTGGAAGGTGGTTTAACCTTCGGAAATGCGGTAATTATTACTGCTTCCTTCACCGCAGGTAGTGCATTCTTAATGTGGTTAGGTGAGCGTATTACCGAGAAGGGCGTGGGTAACGGTATCTCCATGATTCTCTTAGTAAACATTGTAGCAAGCCTTCCGAACGACTTCTCCAACCTTGTGAAGAAGTTTGTAATTGCTCCGACGGCAGTTGTAAACAAGGTGCTCGGTGTGGTTGGCATTGCAGCAGTTGTTATCGTATTGGTTGTACTTGTTATCCTGTTACAGGATGCACAGAGAAAGATTCCGGTACAGTACGCAAAGAAGGTACAGGGAAGAAAGATGGTTGGCGGACAGGGTTCCTTCATTCCGTTAAAGGTAAATACCGCAGGTGTTATCCCGGTTATTTTCGCATCTTCCTTAATGAATACTCCGGTAATCATTATGTCCTTTATGGGCGTTAAGCCGGCGAGAGCACATTTCTGGCCGAAGATTGCATATTTACTTAGCTCCGATAAGTGGTTTAATTTCAAGGATTTCGGTGAATTTAAGTACACATTGGGTGCTTTGGTTTATGTTGCATTACTTGTTATCTTCGCATATTTCTATACTTCCATTACCTTCAATCCGATGGAAGTTGCAAATAACATGAAGAAGCAGGGTGGTTTCATTCCGGGTATCCGTCCGGGTAGACCGACTACCGAATATTTGTCGAAGGTGTTAAATTACATCGTATTTATCGGTGCGGTTGCGCTTACTATCATCAGCTTAATCCCGATGATTTTCTCCGGCGCATTTGCGGCACAGGTAAGCTTCGGTGGAACATCTATCATCATTATTGCAGGTGTTATTCTTGAAACCATTAAGCAGATTGACTCTCAGTTATTGGTTCGCCAGTACAAGGGATTCTTAAACGACTAACAAACACTTTATAGGGTGGGACTCTTTGTTCCACCCTATGTTGGATATTCGGAATATTTCTATTTAGGCAGTTTTGAGGAAGAATGGAGGCATGGCATGAAGATTATTATGTTAGGTGCTCCGGGTGCCGGCAAGGGTACCCAGGCAAAGCAGATTGCGGCAAAGTTCTCGATTCCGCACATTTCCACCGGAGATATCTTCCGTGCGAACATCAAGGCGAATACAGAGCTTGGCAAGAAGGCAAAAGAATATATGGATCAGGGTATGTTAGTACCGGATTCCTTAACCTTAGAGTTGATTATGGACCGTTTTACCAATGCAGACTGCGCAAACGGTTATGTGTTGGACGGTTTCCCGAGAACCATTCCGCAGGCAGAAGCTTTAACGAAGGCTCTTGCGGATAAGGGAGAAAAGATTGATTTTGCAATCAATGTGGAAGTACCGGACGAGTCCATTGTAAATCGTATGTCCGGCAGACGTGCATGTCTGACCTGTGGTGCGACCTATCACATCAAGTACAATGCTCCGGCAAAGGAAAACGTATGTGATACCTGTGGCGCAGAGCTTGTGCTTCGTGACGATGACAAGCCGGAGACCGTATTAAAGCGTCTCTCCGTATACCACGAGCAGACCCAGCCGCTCATCGACTACTACAAGAACGAGGGCGTTCTTCGTGAAGTAGACGGTACCCAGGACATGAACAAAGTGTTTGATGATATCCTTGCGATTTTGCAGTAAAGGAAGAGCAGATTATGGCAGTATCAATTAAATCAGAGCGGGAAATAGAGTTGATGCGCGAGTCGGGAAGAATTCTTTCCATCGTGCATACCGAGCTTGCAAAAATGATAAAGCCGGGCATCAGTACCTTGGATATCGACAAACGTTGTTACGAAGTTATCCGCGAATTCGGATGTATTCCGTCTTTCCTAAATTATCAGGGCTATCCGGCGTCTGTGTGCGTCTCCGTCAATGACGAGGTAGTACACGGCATCCCGAATAAGAACCGTATTTTAAAGGACGGAGACATTGTGAGTCTGGATGCGGGCGTTATTTACAAGGGCTATCATTCCGATGCGGCACGTACCGTGGCGGTCGGAGAGGTGAGCACCGAGTGGAAACGTCTTATGGATGTAACGAAACAATCCTTCTTTGAAGGAATCAAATATGCAAAGCCGGGATACCGGATCGGAGACATCTCCGGTGCGATTCAGGATTATGCAGAATCTTTTGGCTATTCTTTGGTAAGAGAGCTGGTCGGACACGGGGTCGGTCGTGAGCTTCACGAGGATCCGCAGGTACCGAATTTCCGTACCAAGAGAAAGGGCATCCGCTTGGAGCCGGGTATGACCCTTGCCATCGAACCGATGGTCAATATGGGACATTACGACGTAAACTGGCTGGATGACGGTTGGACGGTAGTGACCGCAGACGGTTCCCCGTCGGCACACTATGAAAATACGATACTGATAACTGACGGTGAGCCGGAGTTGCTTACCATAGAACGTGATTAGATTTTAAGGAGGACTTATGTCGAAGACAGATGTTGTTGAAATTGAAGGAACTGTTGTAGAAAAGCTGCCGAACGCTATGTTCCAGGTAGAGCTTGAGAACGGACACCGCGTGCTTGCACACATCAGCGGTAAGCTCCGTATGAACTTCATCAAGATTGTACCGGGTGATAAGGTAACCTTAGAGCTTTCCCCGTACGACTTGACCAAGGGAAGAATCATTTGGAGAGATAAGTAAGAGTTTGAGCCCTGCGCTTTGCGCGGGGCTTTCTTGCGTGCAGGCGTGGCTTACTTCTTGCGAAATGCGTGTATTTATAAAATCATCCCTGCATTATTTTTAAGGTGACATTATGATTCGCAAGAAGTTGCCACGCTCAGGCATCGCATTTGTGTCTGCGCAAAAGCGCAGGGGAGCTGAGCCTGAGTTGAGCCAGAAGAATATAAAGCAAGTAAAGAAGACTATTTGTAAAGCATATTAAAATAAATGTAAAATATACTTGACAGAATGTCGCAATGATGATATGATGAATTTGCAATAAAGATTACAGATAAGTGAGGGAGAGTTTATGAAGAAGAAAGTTATTGCATTTTCAGTTTTGGCAGTTATTGTAGCGTTTGTGGTGACGTTCCTGTTATGTAAGCCGAAGTACAACTATATGGTGGATTTTGAAGAGAACTTCGTCGTGGAGAACGGTGTGGCGCCGGAGGAGATGGAGTACGTCATCGTACTATCGGAGTACGGCGAGTATGTAATGGATGCGGAATGGAAGATTGAACCGGCTGGGATGCTGATGGCGTTAAGTATCGTGGATGAGACCGGAAAGGATGTCAATACTTTCAGTGCACATTGGATTGATATGAATTCGGGTGTTATGGAGCTACCGGCCGGTAAGTACACCATGACATTGACACCGATTACAAGTGCAGAGCAGTGGAAAGCATATTTTGCGAAGTTTGATACATCAGAATGGGATGAGCCGGTAGAAGAGGGCGAGGAACCGGAAATGGAGTTCGCAGACGGAGAGTATAGGTTTGATTTTTCATTTAAACTGGAAGAGCGTGGTTATCTAAATATTCAAGCAATTGCTTGTGTGCTGGGGGCAGTGATAGGAATTGCATTTTTTGTAATACTGCTTGCGATTGCTCAGAAGGATAACAGTTTGAAGCAGAATTACGATGAACGTCAGGAATTGCTTCGGGGAAGAGGGGCCAAGTACGGGTTGTACACTATGATGTTTCTGAATCTGGCACTGTTTCTGTTAGAGACGGCGGGAGTATGTTTGCCGGTGAGTACAGGTCTGGCGCTGTTCTTCAGCGTTCTTATCGGCGGTAGTGTATGGGCAGTATATTGTATTTGGAAAGATGCATATTTTGCGCTGAATCAGAAAGCAAATGTATTTATAGGAGTATTTCTGGTGATGGGAGTCATTAATTTAATCATCGGTATCGATGCCTTTTTAGAAGGCGTAGCGTTTCAAAATAATCAATTCACTCTTCGCAGCTTGAATCTATTTTGTGCTATAATGGTGTTAGTGATATGCGGAGCTTTGATTTTAAAGAAGGTATGCAAGGACAGGGAGGAAGAGTAGCATGAAGAATCTGAAATTAAAATCTGCCCGGGCTGCCCTGGATTTGTCCCAACAGGAGCTGGCGGACAGAGTCGGCGTGTCGAGGCAGACCATCAATGCCATCGAAAAGGGCGATTATAATCCTACCATCCAGCTTTGCAAAAGTATCTGTAAGGTGTTAGGGAAGACTTTGGATGAACTGTTTTGGGATGAGTAAAGAAGCGGAGGAGAACGCAATGAAAACCGACTACCACATTCACACGGAGTTTTCCTGTGATTCGGAAGCTAAAATGGAGCAGTATGTGAAGCGGGCGTTGGAACGGGACATCCGGATGCTTTGTTTTACAGACCATGTGGACTTAAATCCGGACGACTATGGATACAACTATTACAATCCGGAAAAGTATTTTGAGGCGTTCCGTAAGGTAAAGGAACAGTACGGGGAACAGCTTACCATATGTTCCGGCATTGAGTTTGGTGAGCCGCATTTGTATGCAGATACTTTAAAGCGGTTGTCGGCCTATTCGTATGATTTTATCATCGGGAGCATTCACTGGATCGGGAATATGTTTCCCTGTCAGAAGGTGCGGGAGCAGTATTCGGCAAAGGAGTTTTACACGCTGTACTGGAAGGAAGTATTAAGTACCGTGAAACAAGGCGGTTTTGATGCTCTGGGACATATTGATTTTCCGAAGCGGTACTACGGAGAAATCTATTACGTGGAGTCGGAGCTCAGAGAGATTTTTAACCGGTTGCTGGACAAGGATAGGATAATCGAGATTAACACATCTTCTCTTCGAAAAGGGCACAGCGAAACCATGCCGGGAAAGGATTTGCTGCAAATTTACGCGGACTGCGGCGGACGGTACGTTACCATCGGTTCCGATGCCCATGTAGAGCAGGATGTGGGAGCGGATTACGAGACGGCGAAGATGCTGGCGGAAGGGATTGGATTGCGTCAGGTGGTGTATCGGGAGAGGAAGAGAGTAGAGGTAGAATGGTAGAGTAAAATAGAGAAGTATGTATAGGAGGAAACGCATGGTCAGGGAAGTACAAGAAAAGGATTTAAACGGGCTACTGGAGTTATATTTGCACTTACATGAGGAATCGGTTCCGGAACTGACGGAGCACTTAAGCAAAACTTGGCAGACCATACTGACAGATGAGAATCATCACATCATTGTAAAGGAAATCGACGGCAAGCTGGTGTCCTCCTGCGTATGTGTTATTATACCGAATCTGACGAGAGGAATCAGACCTTACGCTTTTGTGGAGAATGTGGTAACTCATGGGGATTACCGCGGGAAGGGGTATGCTACGGAGTGCCTGAACTATGCGAAAACTCTTGCGGAGAAAGCGAACTGCTATAAGATGATGCTGCTCACCGGTTCGAAAAAGGAATCGACACTAAAGTTTTATGAGCGGGCAGGATATAACAGTAGCGATAAAACGGCATTTATTCAGTGGTTGGAGTGAGGAAGGTATCAAAAAAACTATTTATAATCCAAAATATAGTATGTTATAATTATATTAGAAAGAGCAACCGCCACACAAGGTGGTTAGCCTCACAATGTTGACAAAATGCCTACCTTGCACTCGGCCAAAGTACTAAGGTAGGCATTTTTATTTTCGCTTATTGGTCCTATTTATATAGGCAAGCAGTGTAAGTAAAAAAGTTGCAAACAGAAGCAAGTCCTGAAATGTAAACAATTCCATTCACACCACCTTTTTTGGAAATTGACGATGACTATTTGATTAGTGTATAATATACAAAGATTGATTCATGGGGGCAAATATGGCGATTTACTATCTTTGTAGCGGTTTCGGACCGGAACACAGTTTTGTAAATAAGTTTGGAGAAATGTTGGCGAATGATTTGAAACTGCGCAAAAGTTTAGTGATGATTCCTTGCGGAGGAGATAAGGAGGAGACGGAAGCGCATGTGGGTTTTGTGACGCAACAGTTAGAGGAAGTAGGAATTGTTTTTGAGCGTAAGATAATTCTCTCAAAAGATATGTCCCGGGAGGAGCAATGCCGTTACATAAAAGATGCCGACTTGGTTTACCTGATGGGAGGATATCCGTTTTCGCAGAAAGCCTTTCTTGAGGAAAACGGATTGTGTGAGTGTTTACAGGAGTATTCCGGAGTCGTGCTCGGTATCAGTGCGGGAGCGATGAATATGTCCAAGTATATGATTATGGTAACGGACGGCGCAAACAGTGATGAAACCAGAGTAGAAGAAGGACTTGGTCTGGTAGATTTTTCGGTGTTTCCTCATTGTGCATTTTCCGGTGATACCTTTGCGGAGTCTTTTTATATCGGTTCTGATCGGGTAGACTCTCAGAAGCTTTTGACGGCATGTAAGGGGAAAGGCGATGTCTATTTTCTGCAAAACAAGACAGAAACCAATGCGCTTAAAATTAGTTTTATTCGTGTAAAAGGCGGTAAAAAAGAGTTTGCGAGTATTTATGGCGGAAGGATTTGGAAAGTCGCAGAGGATGGGGTTGAGTTGATAGAGGAGTATATATAACGGAGGTGGTACTTTGGTAGAAGTCATTGCCTATGAAATGAACTATGACAAAGCGTCTGTAGAACAGAGTACGATTTCCTGTATTCCGTTCGATGTTCAGTATTTTGAACAATACAAAAGTATTTACAACGAATGCTTTTACGATATGCGGAAAGCGCTGGAGATTGAGCCGTATAATTTCCTAAACGATTACGGGCAAATAAAAGAAAAAGCAGACGACATCTATTTGCTTATGAAAGACAGCGAAATCATCGGTTCCGTGGCGTGCTATGGAAATGAAATCGACGATTTGATCGTAAATAAAAAGTTTCAGAAAAGAGGTTACGGAAAACAGCTGCTACTGTGGGGAATGCAACAGATTCGAAAGAAGAATGCTGACTCGATTACATTACATGTAGCGGAGTGGAATCGAAATGCACTTAGGTTGTACAAAAAAGTAGGTTTTGAAGTAATACATTGTGAGAGAGTCCGATAGACGGAAAAATACGGAGGTGTCTTTATGTTAGAGCGCATTGTTATGTTATTTTGCTGCCTGTTGTGTGCATTTCCGTTATTTGTTGTATCGAAATATGACAAGGATGGAAACGAGCCGATGGGATTTTGGACCAATGACAAAAGTCTGAAGTCAAAAGTAAAAAATGTAAGTGATTATAACCAAGAGATGGCGGCATTGTATAAGAAGTATGCCTATGCATTGGTACTGGCAGGCGTCGGAGGTCTGATACATATGATGATTGGATTGGTGTTGTTGGGAGTGGTGTGTACCGTCGGTATCTGGCTGCTGTATCGTGGGTATAAAAAGATATTAGCGAAGTATTCGTAGTTCGTACGTGGCAGAATAACAGAAGTCGGAAAGGGAGGAAGATTTATGGAGAAGTCAAAAAAGCTTCGCATCGGTATCACTACGGCAATCATTCTTTGTCTGTTAGGAGTAGGCCTGTACTTCCTTTGGGGAGCACTTGCCGAGCGAAAGGCCGGACCGGGAACGGACATGGAGGCAATCAAAAAGTATCTGAGCAGATATAGTAACGATTATGAAGACCATGCGAAGGATAAGAAGCTGGCAGTAATAGATCATATTCCGAATTTAAATAAGCTGGAGCCATGGTATGACTTTGCGGAGAAGGTACGCGCGGGAGAACCGGCATGGGTTACGATGGTGGAGTATACCATTGAAGGGGATTCCATATTTTATTATCTGCATTATGACGGCACGGAGTTTCTTTATGTAAAGGATACGACGAGAGACAAGTTTGGCAGCCATGTGTATTTGAAGGAGAAATTTACGAAGTTGTCCGAGTTCACGGAAACTGCGAAAGATGGCGGAACTATATACAGTGCGGTGTTAAGTAATATGGAATTGACCTCTACGGAGCATGTAGAGCAGATGTTCCGGGAAGTGTACGCGGAAATGGAAGCAGGGACATATGATCCGGAGACTGCAGAATACCAGCGTTTCCCGTATACAATCATACAGACCCGGAGAGAAGATGAAACGTCGGGAGAAAAGTAAATTCCCGGACAGACACTGTGTATATAAAAGGAGAACAACATGGAAAATATCATCGATTTATTGGAAGCACTGACTATTTTTTGCTTCGGCCTGTCCTGGCCGATTTCCATACGGAAGTCCTGGGTGTCCCGGACGGCAAAAGGAAAGAGTGTGCTGTTTGAAGTGATTTTGCTGGTGGGATACGGCATCGGTATCGCGAGAAAAATCATCCAGTTGACCTGTACGGGAGCAAGCGGATTTTTGTTCGGATTAAGCTTTGCGTTTTATATTATTAACTCCATAGCGATTTCCATTGATATCGCGCTGTATTTCAGAAATAAGAAGCTGGATGCGTTAGCGGAACAGGCAGAAAACGCCGGCAGGTAGTACAGCGAAAAAGAACATACGAGACAAAATAGGAGAGGAGGCTACCGGATGTACATCATAATTTGTGAGGATGAACGCAATTTTGCGGAGGAATTACAACAAGAGCTGGGGCGTATTCTGCAGCAAAAAGACGTGGAGTGTCGCATTTGTTACTGCGAAAACGGAGCTGCCTTTCGCCGGGAGATGGAGAAGGGAGAGGCCGTAGACCTGTTGTTTATGGATCTGCATCTTGGAGATGCGGACGGCGTGGAGCTGGTAAAAGAGCAGGCGAAAAGCAGTATAAAGATTCCGACGGTGTTTTTGTCCAGTATGGAAGAGCGAATTGCCGAGGGATACGATGTGAACGCGTTTCACTTCCTCTTTAAGCGGAATTATAAGGAAAAGCTGCCGGAATTGTTGGAGCGATTTTTAAACGAGATTTATGTACGAAAGGCGGTTGTCATTCAGGACCATGATACTGTGGTACGGTTGAATTTCGCGGAGATTTACTATGTGGAGTCGGACAACCGGAATACGGCCATCCATACGGCGGTTTCCTCTTATCAGGAGAAAAGCTCCATCCAGAATTTTGCGAAGCAGTTGCCGGAGGAATTGTTCATCGAGGCGTATCATTCGCTGTATATCAATATCGACCATATCCGCAAGGTAAATCCGGATACGGTGGTGTTGGATAACGATAAGGAGCTGCCGGTGAGCCGGAGAAAGCGGAAAGCATTGATGACTGCGGTAATGAGGAGGATACGGAGCCGATGAAACAAAAAAGACAGTTTTATTTCTTTCTTGCGCTGTTGCTTCCGGTGATGCTGTTTTTAAACGGGGTGCTGTTTTATTCCATGAAATGCACCGGCGAATATATGCAGTCGGAGAATGTGTGGGGCGTAAAGCAGTCCATCCGGGTTGGCGATTATGCCAGACAGAGGCAGATTATCGGGAACTTACCGGAGGACGCGGAAGCTGCGGTGACCGCGGTGGATGAAATCATTACTTACCTGGAACTCAGCGATGCAAAGGTAAATGATGTGTATGCAAAATATATGGAGGCATTGCTGGGACGTCCGTGGCTTCCGGTGCCGACAGACCCGGAGGACAATGAACTGATTCCCAAGGAGATGGTGACCATGGGCATCTCTTCCGCGGACATGGAGAATTACAAGAAGGTAAAGGAGTGCGTGGAAAATGTGGCCCGGTACGGGGAGTACGCTGCCGGAGTGGCGGAGAATGCAGGTGTGATTGCGGATTCCCTATACTCGATTTATGATGATGAATGGCTGTTAAAAAATCTGGCCCAGTGCCAGAAGGATTATTACGGACTGGAGTTTTTGCAGCTTACGCCGGAGCTTGATAACGCTTATGAGTTGGTGATTAACTATCATGTTACGGATGTGTTCGCATTTTTGTTTGTACTGGCGGTCACCTTTTTGTTCTGCCGGTATATCCGGGGAGACTCTTTTGGGGAAATTCAGAATGTAAAACGGACTACGGTAAGCATGCTGGTGCTTATGGCGCTGGGACTCATCGGGTTTTACGGAGTGAATTTTATTATTGCCCATAGGGTATACGGCTTGCCTTCCCTGGGAACACCGTTACAATCTCTGGAAAACTTTTATGTGTGTCCGTATCAGATTACAGTGGGTGGTTTTACTGTAGTGTATATCGGGATTAAGGTGCTCGCTCTGTTGCTGTTGTTGGGCATTTGCATTCTGGCCTATACCGCACGGAAGAGAGTTCTTGCCTGTGGGGTTACGCTGGCATTTTTCGCTTTTGAGTTTGTCCGGCATTTTGATGTGCCGGAGCAGAATGCGGCGGGGGTATTCGGAGAGATAAATCTATTTTCCGGAATTACGCCGGAGCGGTTCTACAACCGTTATCTGAACCTGAACGTGGCAGGGCTGATGCTGCCGAGACTTCAGACCTTTCTGACGGTGTTTTTCGTGGCATTTCTCGTGGTGGCGGTACTTGTGTACCGGCGCTTCGGCAGATGGCACAAGACCTCGAGACAGGAGGCAATGAACGTATACTTTGGGGAAATCGACAAGCGGTATCAGGAAACAAGAATGCTGTGGCATGACTTTAACAATCATCTGCTGGCCATAAAGGCACTGTACGAAAACGGTCACGAGGCCCAGGCGGCAAAGTATATTGATGACTTGTCGGAGCAAAGCTATGCAAGGCTGCTTCCGGCAAAGAGCGGTTCCGATACGCTGGACTTGCTACTGTTTAAAAAGCACCAACAGGCAGGTGAAATGGGTGTGACGGTCCGCTTTAAACTGGGCTGCAGCCTGGAGGGGCTTGCCATTACGGACTATGATATGTGCAGCCTGTTCGGAAACATTCTGGACAACGCCATTGAAGCGGTACGCAAGGTGAAGGCAGCGGACGCAGAGGTGGTGCTGCGGGTAGAACAGCAGAACAGTATGCTGTATATCTGTTGCGAAAACCCGTATGAGGGTGAACTGATGAAGCAGGACGGGGAGTTAAAAACAACAAAAAAAGACGCGGCAAAGCACGGCATCGGCTTGTCATCGGTGAAGCATATTTGTAAGAAATACAACGGTAGTCTGGAGGTGGAAACCGCAGACAACATCTTCCGTGTATCCGTTCTTCTGAATGTGTAACCACTTGTGCACGGATAACAACCACTTCTGCGGAGGTGGTTGTTTTTTCTTTTTTTTCGTTTTAAGATACAATTGAGAAGGTAGAAAAGGAGGGTGTATGGTTATGAAGAAACTACTGTTTACGGTGTTGCTTTTGCTCTGTGTGACAGGCTGTGTGGGGTGTAAGAAAGAGAAGGATGTAAAGGAAGAAGAACATGTAATTACTTCTGAGGATTATGAGAGAGGAAATACCACATCCATATTGCAGACGCCGATCCTGGTTACGGATATGGGGCATTATTATTACAGTGAAATGTACGGAGGCTGGCGGTATTACGATATGGAAACCGGACAAGAGATGTACCTTTGCAATAAGCCGGAGTGTAAGCACGACGGAAATGCATTTTGTGTAGCTACCAATTCGAAATACCGGTACGAGCGGTTTACCATGTACAACGAAATGATTTATGCAACTGCGGTGGAAACCACGGACACCCAGTACTTATATAAACTGATTGCCATTGCTTTGGATGGGTCGGAGCTGACAGAGGTCGCTACCTATATGACGACAGAGCGAATGGGGCAGATACCGGATAACAACAGTATAAAGAAGAATCTTTGTATTCACCGGAACAAAGCCCTGATTCCTATGACTGCCTTGGGGGAGGACGGTCTGGTTGACAGCAGAGTCTACGGAACGGCACTGCTTGATTTGGACACTAAGGAAGTGGAGTATTTGGACGAAGCGCCTCTCGGGAAGGATAATCCGAAGGTTTCCAATATTACCGGTCACGGGGATTATATTTATTATTACAGACGGGAAGGAAAGAAAAACGTTCTGCACAGACGGAATATCCTGGATAACACGGATGAGAGCTACAAGCTTCTGGCGGGATTTGACGGACGCTATGCCGTATTAGACGAGAATACCGTAGTCTATTTGCGGTTGCGGGAACGTGCCTATTCTTTGTGTGTTCATAACAGTCTCACCGGAGAAAATGTGGAAAGAGACCCGTTCGTAAGAACTGTACATGTTACTACATTACCGGATGGAACAAAGAGAGAAGAGAAAGACCCGTATATGATAACCGAAATTGCCACGGACGGGATGTACCTGTATGTGGAGCATGGTGCGGTCCATAGCAGCAGTTATGAAGGGGAAGGACTAAACAGAAAGAGATGGTTACAGGCGGATGTAAGAGTCTTGGATTATGACTTCAATGAAGTCGCCCTTGTGAATATGACGGACAGTAAGTTCCCGGAGGAACTGCCGATGATGGCGTGGAGGCTTGGCTTTGGAGGCAGTATCCGGGGGGGATATATTCAGGAGAATCTGTATTTTCTGGGGGAGGATATCTATGTAACCCTGTACGAAAGAGAGGTGCAGGAAGTGGAAGAATATTCAAGTCCCGTATACGAGAACGGACTTTATACCTTTAAATTTAAGCGAAGTGATTTGTTAAAGGGTGACGTGACGATGGAATTTGTATACAAGAGAGAGGAACAGGAGTAGAAGGAAATTCGGGATGTAAGGATAGAGAGGAGCAGGATACGGATGAGAAAACTCTGTTTGATTTTAATCGCGGTGTGTCTGTTGGTGACGATAGGTCCGGTTGGCTGTAGCGGTAAGGACGGAGACGTGAAACAGACAAGTGATGCCCCTGCACCGGTATCGGAGGATTTGAAGCCGGGCAACGATACCGTCTTTGCAACGGAGAAGGGATACTATTATTACAGTTATGCAGAGAATGGATTCCGTTATACGGACCGTGCTACAGGAAAGGATATGTATCTTTGCAATAAACCGGAATGCCGACACGACGGCAATGAGTTTTGTGTGGCAACCAATGACAAATATAATATTGAACGTGTAGGGATGTACAGCGGACAGATTTTTGCAACGGCTATAGAAGTAACGGATACGCAGTATCGGTATCATCTGCTTTCCCTTGCCCTGGATGGGTCGGTGCTAAACGAACATGTAACCTATCTGACTTTTGAAAAGATGGGCGTGATACCGGCGAGGCATATCGATGGAAGTCAGTTGTATATTCACCGGAATGTGGCCATGATTCCTTTGTGGCTGGTGGGGGATGACGGAACGGAGACCACCCAGTATTTCGGAACCGCGATAATCAATCTGGAAACAAGGGAAGTAACCTATCTGGACGAGGAGCCGTTTTCTACGGAAAATGAAAAGGTAACCGATATTACCGCCCATGGAGACTACTTTTACTATTGCAGAAAAGAAGGGAAGAAGACGGTACTGCACCGGTACAACATAAAAGACGGTACAGATGAGACCCATAAGCTGCTGGTGGGCTTTAAAGGAAACTATGTGGTGCGGGACGACAATACAATTGTATATACCAAGACAGATGACAAGACCTTGTGCGTGTATCACAGAGAAACGGGAGAGAATGAAGAAAAGGTAATCTTAGAGCGATATCAGACGGTGCATTATCAGGACGGAAGTTCGGAAGAAAAGAGTGTGGCCTATACGGCATCGAATCTTAAAACGGACGGGGAGTACATTTATGTGAAGGAGACGTACCTCCATGTATTTAACCGGGAATTGAAGGAAATCGCGACAATTAACATGGCGGAGGATATATCATTTGAGGAAGTAACCCGGACAGAAAATCAGGAGGAGGCTTCTATGAGTTATGGGCGCCATTTGTACTATGAAGACGATGCGGTTTATTGTGTGGTGCCGGATGAAAACAACAATCGGAAAGAGTACGTGTTCCAATGCGCAAAAGAGGTGTTTTTAAGCGGCGAGCCGGAGTTTACGTTTGAATGTACACTACAGTGGTAGAATGGGCAATCGGAGCAGGGATACACAGGGAACGAGGAGGTATACGGATGAAAAAAGCAATCGTACTGGGATTGACGGTGTTGGGACTTTTGTGTCTTGCGGGTTGTAAGAAGGAAGCTCCAAAGGAATCGGTATTAAGCGTGGCGGTGCTTCCGGAGGATTATAAAAGGGAAACCGGTGGAATGATGCTGACGGAGCAGGGTTACTATTATTGCAGCATGGAAAATCGCGACCTGCACTATTATGACTTCGCTACCGGAACGGATATGTATTTGTGCAATAAGCCGGAATGTAAGCACGACGGAAATAAGTTTTGCGTGGCGACAAACGATAAGTACAGAATCGACAGGGTTTGTCTGTATGGCGGAAGAATCTTTGCCACCGCGGTAGAAGAGACCGATACGGCCTATCTGTTTAAGGTGCTGCAGATTGCATTGGACGGTTCAGAAATGAATGAGTTTGTGACTTATTATACGCTGGAGAAAACGGGTATCACCACAGTGGAGTATGCGGATGACAGATTGTTTATCCATCGAAACCGGATGGTGATTCCGATGCAGGTAAACGGTCAGGGGGAGGACACCACATATTACGGAACGGCGTGGGTGAATCTGGACACAAAGGAAGTATCCTATTCGGATGAAGAGGTGCTTAGCAAGGAGAATATTGCGCTTACCCATATGGACGGCTTCGGGGAGTATATCTTTTATTGTAAGCAAGTGACAAAAAAGAAGATGGAATTGTACCGTTACCACATGACAGACGGGACCGAGGAAGCGTTTAAGCTTACGACGAGCTTCGGCGGTCAGTATGAGCCGTTGGATGAAAATACCGTTGTTTACATCAGAAAAAACGGCAGGACCTTTTTCGTCTATGACCATACTACGGGGAATAATGAGGAGAAGCAGTTAACTTTTACCTTCACGGAGCATTTACACGACCAGTATGGTGAGGAGCATATAAGTGTATATGAGTCGGATGCGGTGGGACTGCGCTATGACGGAACCTACTTTTATGTGGCGGATAAAAGCTATTTACGAAAGGATAAGAAAGCGGACGGAAGCGGAGAAAAAATAATTATCGGCAATTCTTATCTGCATGTATTTGACGGAAATTATAAGAAGCTGGCGGAGATGAATGTGGTGGAGGAACTGACCAGACCGCGACCGTGGAACGAACTGATGTATTTGAATAAATACCTGCATCACTCCGACCCGAATGTACATTTATACTACTTCGGAGATACCGTGTACGGAGTATGGTCGAAGGTGGAAGCAAAGGAAGGGCATTATGTTGTGAAGTTCAGCCGGAGCGATTTGCTTGCGGGAAATCCGGAGTACGAATTGGTGCTGAAGGAGCAGCCGTAAGGAATGGAGGAGTGCAAATGAAAAAGATAGTTTTACTTGTTTTTTTAATGTTATGTTTTATGGGGCTTACAGGTTGCAATAAGTCGGGAGAAGGAAAGCTTCCCGGTACGGCCAGGGTGTTTCAGGTCGGTGACAAACTGGAACCTCAGGATTATCAGCCGGGAAATACCGGATATACCCCGATTATGAAGACCGAGAAAGGATATTATTTTTTCAGTACCGAAAAAAACGGTCTTTGCTATGCGGATGCAGCCACCGGGAAGGTGATGCATCTCTGTAACAAGCCGGAGTGCCGGCATGACGGAAACGAGTTTTGTGCAGCTACCACGGACCGATATTGGATCGGAAACTCCTGTTTATATAACGGAATCATGTTCTCAACGGCAATAGAGGAAACGGATACCCAATATTTGTACCAGTTGCATGCAATCGCGTTGGACGGTTCGGAGCGGAGCGTGGTGTGCACCTATTATACGGTGGACAAGGGAACAAGAGATCCGCGGAGTGCTAGAAGTTGGAATGAATGGCAGTTGAAGATACATCGGAACAAAGTGATTCTTCCGATTGAACTCATTGGGAAGGAAGAGATGGAGGACACATCCTATTACGGATTGGGGATTTTGGATCTGGATACGATGGAAATGGTCTTTTTGGATGAGGAGGGTGTCAGCAAGGAGAATCTGAGGTGCAACAACATCAGTTTCAACGGAGACTATATGTACTTTTGCAGACAGGAAGGCAAAAAGAACATATTGTACCGATATCATCTGACGGAAGGAACGAAGGAAAGCTACAAGCTGATGGTAAACTTTAGCGGACTATATCTTGCTTTGGATGACGATACGGTGATTTATACGAAAAGACAAAGCGGAATGCTTTGCATGCATCATTATGCCACCGGTGAGAATGAAGAAAAATTAAGATTGACAAATACAAGGGAAGTAGTATTAGAGGACGGAAGAAAAATTGAGAATTTTGAGGATTATGTTGTGGCCGATCTTGATACAGACGGAACCTACATCTATATACCGGAGAATGAATCGAGGACTACCTATGAACTGAACAAGGAAACCGGGAAGTTTGAGGAAATCAGGGAATCGAATCTGGTGGTGCTTGACCGGGAACTGAATATAGTGGCAAAAGTAAACCTTGCGGACAGCATAGACCCGATGGAATGGGAGGGTGTTGACGGAGGGCTTCACAGTCAGATAAGGTTTTTTTCCTATGTGGGGGACGAAGTGTATGCGCGTTTTACATCGAAGGAGGCTTTGACGGATGTCTATACATTTCGGTGTAAGCTGACGGATTTGCTGAACGGAAAGCCGAAGTTTGAGTTGGTGTACAGCGATTTGTACAGCAGAAGAGAAAGCGGAAAGTAATGAAAAATGGGGTAAGAAGGAATGCATATGAGAAAAGGTTTATTTACAGTATTGACGATTGTATGCCTCGCAACTTTTATGGCATGCTCCGGCGGAAAGGACAAGCCGGGCGAACAGCCGGGAGGGGCGACGGGGCATGTGACTGCCGGAAAGAAAGAGTATCAATTTGTTTCCGAGGATTTTGAACAGGGAAACCGTCCGGGGGCTACGGGAAATGCCATGCTGCGGACGGAGAAGGGCTTTTATCATTATAACGACACCTTGGGCGGGTTTCGGTATTATGATGCGGCCACGGGGAAGGAGATGTTTCTTTGTAACAAGCCGGAGTGCCGCCATGACGGAAATGAGTTTTGTGTCGCCACCAATGAGAAGTATACGGTGTTGGACTATTGTTTATACGGAGAACGCCTCATGGTGTTTGCGGCGGAGGTGACGGAGACACAGGTGCTTTATAAGGTGTTGGCCTTGGCATTGGACGGAGCTTCCATGGATGAGGTGGCAACGGTGCTTACATTGGAACGGTCTCCTGATATGAGTATATACACAAGCCGGATGTATCTTCACAGAAACAAGGCATTGCTTACCTTTACAACGGGAGCATCCTACGAGCAGGAAGATACTATGCACAACGGGACGGCATTGCTTGACTTGAATACGAAGAATGTTACCTTTTTTGCGGAAGAGCCTCTGGCAAAAGAAAATGAGGAGACTACCGATATCACTGCTTACGGCGACTATTTCTATTATTGCAAAAAAGAAGGAAAGAAAACCGTTCTGCACCGGTATCACATTGAGGACGGAACCGATGAGACTTGTAAGCTTTTGACAAATTTTACGGGAGACTATGCGGTATTAGAGGAAGATTACATTGTTTATTTGCGTAGCAGCCAAAAGGCACTATGTACGTATCGCTTTTCTACCGGGGAAAACGAAGAGAAGGTAATGTTATATGAGAAGGTACCGAAGTATGATTTTTACGGAAATCTGATTCATGAGACGGAAGAAGGAGTACCGGCGCAGGGACTGGTAACAGACGGCACCTATTTGTATGTACCGCAGGCAACGATACATTTCGATGTTCCGTATTTAGACGGAAGAGTGGAAGAATGGACAGAGGCAGAGTCCGCTTGCATCCGGGTATTTAACAAGGAATTGGAAGAGGTTACGGTGCTGAATTTAGCGGAGCAGCTTCCTTTGGAGAACGGGGAGTATGATTGCAGTGCGGAGGAGAGCATTAGTCTCAGAACTACCCACAATCTGGGATTCCGCTATATGGGAGAGGATATTTACTGGTGCCCGGTTTCGGTGTTGGGTCATTCTGTGACAGATCAGACTGTGGAAAATCATGTATATCACTGCAAACGCAGTGCTTTCTTGACCGGAGAGCCGGAGTTTGAGTTTGTGTACAAATATAATATCGACTAGAAAGATGCGGAGGAGGTATTTACATGAGAAAAGGATTATTCGCAGCATTGACGATATTTTGCCTTGCAGCCTTTATGGGATGCGCCGGCGGAAAGGACAAGCCGGACGAACAGCCGGGTGAGGTTACAAATGCGGTGACTGCCGGAGTGAGTGATGTGAAGTTTGAGTTAGAGGATTATGAACCGGGAAACCGGTCGGATTTCATGCCGCGGGAAATGATGCGGACCGAGAAGGGCTTCTATCATTTAAATTTCAAGGATAATGGCCTGCATTACTATGATATTGCCACAGGTAAAGAAATGTACCTGTGTAACAAGCCGGAGTGCCGGCATGACGGAAACCCGTTTTGTGTGGCTACCAATCAAACCTATGAGATACTGGGATGCAGCTTGTATAATGACAAAATCCTGTCCTATGTGCGGGAAGAAACGGACACGCAATACGCTTTTAAATTACTGACGGTGGCGTTGGACGGTTCGAGTGCGGATGAGCTGGCGACGGTGTTGACCATTGAGAAAACGGGAGAACGTGTTGCCTTCGCCGGATGCGACGTACATATTCACCGGAATAAGGTATTGGTTACTATGGGGGGAAGTAGTGTAGGGGAGGATACCTGGCATTATTGCGCGGCGGTGGTGGATTTGGATACAAAGAAAGTCACCTTTTTGAACGAAGAGCCTTTCAGTAAGGATAATACGGATCTTTCAGAGATCAGTGCTTACGGAGATTACTTTTATTATTGTCAGAAGGAAGGAAAGAAAAGGCTTCTGCGTCGGTATCACATTGGGAACGGAACTACGGAGACCTGTAAGCTGTTGACGAATTTTTCCGGAGATTATGCTGTTTTGGATGAGGATTGTGTGGTTTATTCAAGAAAAAGCGGGCTTTGTACCTACCGTTTTTCCACCGGGGAGAATGAAGAGAGAACCGATTGGCAGGGAAAAGATTTGCGGACGGACGGGACCTATGTGTATGTGCCGGATGGAGGAATGACTATAACAAGCCCGGATGAAAATGGGGAACTTGTTACACGTACACCGGCTCCTGTTTATGTGTTAGACAAAAATCTGGAGGAAATCGCGGAACTGAATATGGAAGACTATCTTCCGCTTGCCGGCTTTGAAGAGATGACCTGGCATACCAGTTCCTATAACGGAGGGCTTCGTTATTTGGGAGAGGATATCTATTGGTGCCTGGTTCCGTTGGATGAGAACAATATGAATCCGGAAATGACCACCTATGTATTTCACTGTAAACGCAGTGATTTTATTGCCGGAGAACCGAAGTTTACCTTTGTGTATCAGTATAAAGAGAACTAGAAAGAAGCGGAGGAGGGATACCGATGAGGAAGGTTTTCGTTACAGTAGTGACCATAGTGTGTCTTTCCGGTCTAATGGCATGTTCCGGCGGAAAGGATAAGTTGGGCACGGGACAGAATTCGGACGGGACACAAGTAGTTGGGAATGGTTTGTTGTCGGAGGATTACAGACAAGGAAATGCTTCGGCGGAGCTAGATGGGTATCTTATGCGGACGGAGCAGGGCTATTATTATTACAGTAAGAGTAGGAAGGGCTTCCGTTACTATGACATTACTACGGGGAAAGATATGTTTTTATGTAATAAACCGGAATGTAAACATGATGGAAATGCCTTCTGCGTGGCAACAAATGAGAACTATACGGTGCTGAATTACTGCTTGTATAGCAACCGGATATATGTGTATGCTATGGAGGAGACGGATACCCAGTATCATTTGAAGGTGCTTTCCTTGGCCTTGGACGGTTCGGAGCTGAACGAAGTTGCTACGGTTCTGACGTTGGAGAAAACAGGACGGAAATTGGTGTTTGACGGAAAGAATTTTTGTATTCACCGGGACAACATAATGATTGCATTGGATATAAAGGGTGAAAACGAATATAAAGACAAAGGACTTTGTGGGACAGCGATTCTTGATCTGAATACGGGAAATGTAATTTATATGGATGAGGAAGTGATAGCATCGGATAATCCGGAGACAAAGGAGGTACATGCCTACGGGGACTACTTCTATTATTATCAAAGGGTCAAAAAGAAGAATGTGTTGCATCGGTACAATATAGTGACCGGTATGGATGAAACCCATAAGTTCCAACCGGGTTTTTCGGGATTGTATGTGGTATTGGGAGAGAATACGATAGCATACCTCAAAACCAACCTCAGTGCAATTTGTTTTTACTATTATGACACGGGAGAAACCATAGAATGTACGGATTTTACCGGTGAGACTTTTTTTCTTGATGATAACGGAGAACTTCAGCCGAAAGAAATTAATTATATCCCGGAACGAATAAACGGCGACGGCACCTATGCATATGCGGTTGACTTTAGTGAGATACATACGGAAGTAGGAAAAAACGGAGAAGAAAAAGAATGGCGGGAGAGTTATGTAATTGCCTATGGGGAAGACGGAAAGAAGATTGCAGCAGTAAACATTGCGAAAGGGATAGACGAGGCGGTGCCGGAAGGTGTAAATCTGTTTTATTGGGTTTATTGGATGGGCGTACGTTTCCTGGGAGAGGAAATCTACGCGGAAGTGCCGGAGAAAGAGAATCGGGAACGATTCCATGTATTTAAGTGTAAGCGCAGTGACTTTCTTGCGGGAGAGCCGAAGTTTGAACATGTATTTGTGATGGAGTAGAGATGAGATAAAAGGATGCAAAGAAAGGGAGGCCATTATGTTAGAATTAATTCATTGTACGAAAAAGTACGGCAACAAGACGGCGTTAAATGACCTAAGTGTGAAGTTTGAGACCGGAGTCTATGGACTTCTGGGTGCCAACGGTGCGGGTAAGTCCACCATGTTGAATTTGATTACGGACAACATTCCCCGGACCTCCGGAGAGATTTTGTATAACGGAAAGGATATTTTGTCTCTGGGCAGGGGGTATCGTAAGAGAGTAGGCTACACCCCGCAGTTGCAGGGTATGTACGAGGATTTCACGGCAAGAGACTTTTTGCATTACATAGGGGCCTTAAAGGGAATGAAGCGGGGAGTTTGTAAAAAGCAGACGGAGCAGTTTCTGGATATTGTTTGTCTGGCGGGGGATGCCCATCATAAGCTGGGTTCCTTTTCCGGCGGTATGCGGCAACGTGTACTTTTGGCGGCGGCTATGCTGGACGAGCCGGAAATCTTGATTCTGGACGAGCCGACAGCGGGCCTTGATCCGACCCAGCGTATTCGTCTGAGGGATTATATCGCATCCGTGGCGAAGGAACGGACGGTGCTTTTGGCGACTCATGTCATCGGGGATATTGAGACCATTGCGAAAAAGGTGCTGCTGTTGCATCACGGAACCCTTTGCCGGTTTGCTCCGATTCCGGAGCTTTTGTCGGAGGCGGAACAGCTCATGACAGAGAAAGGACAATTGCCGGCGCATGCGCTGACCTTGGAGGATGTGTATTTGTTCCATGCCGACGAACAACTGACGGAAAACTAGGGGGTGACGGGGATGTTAGAGTTAAAGCGGATTTTGTGGAACGGGAGAACCATGCTGCTGTTCGGAATTCTCCTTCTGCTTCACGGCATTTTCTTTGTGTTCCAATGTAACGAAGAAAAGTCCATTACGCCTGTAGGGGAGGAACTGACGGCGTATCTGGACGGGTATGACGATTATATGATATCGGTACAGGACAATGTAACCATGATGAAGGAGAATCCGTTGTTTTCTGCGGACGATTCCTTTGTTTACCGGAATCTCATAAAGACCGGTGAAGATTATGCCAAGATTTCGGATATTACGCCGGTGGAAGGAGAGAACCGGGGTGTCATGGCGGTGCTTCAGTTTACGCTGTCTACCTTTATTTTGCTTCTGGTGGGCGTGTATATTGTGCTGTGCTTTCTGGCGGAGCGGCAGAAAGGGCTGTATCTTCTGGTGCGTTGTACAGAGCGGGGCCGGACGGTGCTTTCTTTGCAGAGAATCGGGATTTTGTGTCTCGGGGTGTTCGGTGCGGCGGTGATCTTGTACGGCACGATTTTTGTCATAAGTTCGGTGATTTTTCCGGGCTGTGACATGGGACGGCCGGTGCAGTCTATCCCGGAGCTTGGGAGTATTATCGGACACTATTCCATCGGGGAATATTTCTTTTTATATGTGCTGCGTAAGGCGGTGGGGTGTCTCTTTGCCTGTTTGTTACTGTATTTTTGTATGTCGCTGTTTCGTTCCAGCTTCTGCATCGTGGCGTTTTTCCTTTTGATGCTGGGCGAATATGCGCTGTACGCCTTTATCATTCCTACGGGCAGATGGAGTGTGTTTAAGTATATCAATTTGTATACCTATACCTTTTGCGGAACGGATTATGCCCATTATTACAACCTGAATGTGTTCGGCAAGCCATTGAATATAGTGGGAACTTCGGATTGGTTTGTTCTCATCGGTACGGTAGTGATGGTGCTTGTATGTCTGTTTCAGTATGCGAGACAGTATCCGCGGAGTGAGTATCGTACGCTGAAGGTGATTGAGAAGCTGCGGGTATTTGTGAGCCGGCATAAACCGTCCTGTTCTCTTATGACCTGGGAGTTTAAGAAGGTCATGTTCTCTCAGAAGGGCTTGTTTATTATGGCGATTTTGATTTATCTGGCCTATTCCGCATCCGTGGAGTCCAATTATATGGACTTCCGCAGTAAATATGTGACTCACTGGTATGAGGATTTTGCGGGGGAGATTACGGAGGAAAGTGTACAGCGGATGTACGATACCAGAACGGAGATGGAGGAGGATATTGCCCGCTGGCAGGCGTCCGTTTTAAGTCTGCAAGAAGATAGAATGAAAAATCTTATGATGGGAGCGGATACCGCCATGATTGACCGGTTGATTAGCGGACTGGAGGAATCCATTCAGGAAAATGAACGGCAAATCATAGGTCTGAATGTGGTATTGGAACAGGCGGAGGACGGCCTGGAGTATTCCCTGAGAACAGGGAACACGGTGATGCTGATTGACTCCGGGGCTTATGAGCTTTTGCTTCAGAACGATAAGCAGACGATTTCAAGGAATTATTTGTATACCCTGCTTACGGTGGTGCTGGTGCTATCCGGTATTATGGCCTGCGAAAAAGCTTCCCATATGGAGATGATGCTACATTCTTTGTACCGGGGCAGAGCGCAGACTATGGTCCGCAAGATTGTAATTATGCTGGCCGTTTGTATCGTAACGACTCTTTCCGTTCATCTGGTGCAGTATTTCCAAATCGGGGAGGTGCTGACTTTTACCGATAAGGAGGTACTGGTCCAGAGTATTCCGTGCGTGCGGAGCTTCCCGTTAGCCATCACCATTGGGCAGTACCTGTACTTTATCTACGGAGTCCGTGTGGTAATGTCGGTACTTATGGGCAGTGCGGTCATGTATCTCAGCAGTAAATTCAGCCGGATTACCACGTTGGCCTTCGGTGTGTTCTTGTTGATTATTCCGATGGGGCTGGTGGCGTTGCGGTTTTAAGGGAAGGAGCCTTTCACCTTGGTGGAAGGCTCTTTTTAAAATGTTACGGGTTGAAAAGTTAAAATCACACGGGATGAAAAGCTAAAATCTCACGGGTTGAGGATAAAACGGCAAAAAATAATTGAAGTATGCCGTCAGTTATGCTACAGTATAAGCAAGGAGGGGGAACCATGAAGAAGCTTATTATTTCGATGTGCATTTTGTTACTTGCGGCTGCGGGCATCGTCGGGTATAGGTGGTGGTGGCGTGAGGCTCACACGCTTTATCAGGCCGAGCCTCCGGCAAGTCATGTATCCGAGGCGGACTGGGTAACGCTAGTGGAGGGCGAGGTGTGGATTCCGGGATGGGTGGACGTGATTACTTCAGACCGGTATTATTGGAAGGATTGGAAACGGCAGTTAAACGGTACGGAGTCGGAAACGCTGTATTACGCTCATCAGGAATCCTGGGATGCGTTCGTTGATACTGCCCATGCCAAAGAGTTGAAACGATATGAAAGGGAGCATTCCGGAGGTGGCGGTATATTTCATTCCTTCAATGACATCTTTTGTGTTGTGGAGCAGAAGAATGCCGGTTTACAGCCGGAGGTGAAGGGAATATCACAAATCGTAAAGGAAAACGGAAAGAGCAAGGTGACCCTTTATGTTTCCTATTCGGGAGAAGGGGCAGAGGATGAAATCATTACCTATTATTATTTTGTGAAGATTCCGGAGGGACTTCCGCGGGTAGAGGAAATTGTCATTTGCCCGGACCGATGAAACAGGGGATGAGACGAAGGCGACAGAATAAACCGTTTGACGTCATGCTGTAAAAATGATATAATATGCATGTTTTTTGAAGAAAGATAAAGCCTGTAAATGAGGAGGAGTACGATGGAGAATTCATATTGCGGAAAAGATTGTGAAGATTGCCTGGACCGGGAGGCTGTAGGCTGTCCGGGATGTAAAAACGGACCGGGAAAGGAAGACGGGACCTTATGTGAAATTGCACGTTGCTGTAGCAATAAGTATAGAAACTTCTGTGAGGGTTGTGACAACAGCGAGTCCTGCTCCAAGCTGGCCGATCGCGAAGGTATGATGCAGAAGTGGAACGAGAATAAAACCCGGGTGTCGGCGGAGGCGTCTGCCGCAGCCGTTCCGATGGGAAGTGCGGATACCGCATATTCGGGGGAGAGAAGTAGCGGAGCAAGAGACAACCACGATGCTCCGTTTGTGAGAAGCCATCTGCTTGCGATTTTCTGGCTGTTCCTTCTTGCGGGCTTCGGAAATGTGTTGTCCAATGAGAACATATTCGGGGAGTTTTCGATTGTCATCGGTCTTGGTTCGATTATTAATATCGGTGCCAGTATTGCAACCGCGATTCTGATGATTCGTTTGGGAAGAGAAGAAGATACCTTTAAGACTGCGGGAATCTGTGATTTGGTTGCGACCGGATTGTTATTTGTGGCAGAGCTGATTTTGGCGGGCGCTCTTGTAGCAATGGAGTTTTCCGGTCTGGCTGCCGGAGGAATCGGTGCGATTTTCGCAATGCTGATGTTGTTGGCGGCAGTTGTGTTGGAAATTATCGCCGGCTATAAGTTTTTGGTTGCCTGCGGAAGAATCGTAGAGCGGAGAGATTTTGCACTGGCAAACCGCTGGTATGTCATGTCCAAGTTGTTTTTCTGGATATTCGGAGGTATTATTATTCTCTTGATTTTAGCGTTTATAATGCCGGGAATTGCTCTGATATTGATGTTCCTTTTTGTTTTGGGAGTGCTGGCCTTTGGTGTTTGCGAATATGTATTTTTGTATCAGACCGCAAACCGATTCCGTATTTAAGTTTTGTTTTGAAGGAGAAGTATCATGTACATAACCAATGTTTTGGATTTGATCGGGAATACACCGCTGGTGAGCTTGGAGGCTACCACGGGGCTTCAGATTTATGCAAAGGCGGAGTTTTTTAATCCGGGAGGCAGCATCAAGGACCGTATTGCACTCAATATGCTAGAGGAAGCGGAAAAAAGCGGTGTGCTTAAGCCCGGCATGACCATTATTGAGCCGACCTCCGGCAACACCGGTATCGGCTTGGCTCTTTGCGGTGTGCGCAAGGGCTATAAGGTCATTATCGTAATGCCGGAGAATATGAGTGACGAGCGAAAGAAGATTATCCGTGCTCTCGGTGCGGAGTTGGTACTGACGCCGCCGGAGCTCAGCATTGACGGTTCTGTACAGGAGGCTCTCCGTCTGGCGTCCTCTTCCGACGAGTATTTTGTGCCGCAGCAGTTTGAGAATCTTGCAAACCCGCAGGCTCATTATAAGACTACGGCAAGGGAGATTGTAGAACAGTTGGGAAAGAAAATCGATATTTTCGTATCCGGTATCGGCAGCGGCGGAACCCTGCAGGGAATCGCAAGCTACCTTTTGGAGCAGAATCCGGATTGTAAAATCGTAGCGGTAGAGCCGAAGAATGTGTCCGCACTTCTCGGTCACGAGCCGGGCCTTCATCAGATTCAGGGCATCGGTGACGGTTTCGTGCCGGCAGTACTTGATACGAAGATTATTACCGATATCGTGGAGGTATCCGATGACGATGCCATCAACACCGCCAGAGAGCTGGCAAAGGTACAGGGACTTTTGGTAGGTACCTCCTCCGGCGCAAACGTCTGGGCGGCAAAGAAAATGGCGGAAAAGTACGGCAAAGATAAGGTCATCGCAACGATTCTGGCAGACAGAGCGGAGCGGTATTTCAGTACGTCACTCATCTAAGAACGGAGGCGCGTGTATTGGGAGAACACGGGGAAGCAGAATTACAGGTGACAAAAGGTAAAAAGATTGCACTGCTCGTGGCAAGCATCCACATGGTGTTTTGCTTAATCATTGTACTTTCAGGAGTGTATACGCTGTGGCGAATGAGCAGACCTTACCCTGTTACCCGTAAGGATGCGGTGGCATTCAAGGAAGGAAATATTGTAGAGGTAAAGTACGAGTACGCCTACAATGCCTATTTTGAGTCCGGACGAGCTTTTGGAACACAGAGCTTTGTGGTACTGAAGCTATGGGGAGAAGAGGAGTATATTTATGCGGAGACGGACGATTCCTCCAATGGATTTTGGAAGGATAAGAATTATTTGAACAGTCCGGAAAAGTTAAAGGCATTTTCCACAGATACTCCGTTGTACTTTGTGGGTAAAGTAGGGAAGATGGAGAAGGATTGGCCGGAGTATTTGGTGCGGCGGATGAATAGGCCGAAGGACGATGAGTTCAGTGTACCGAATTTGCCGGAGAATACCAACACGGAGTATTATGTTTCCTTTTTGAATCCGTACTGGATACGGGATACATTGCTGATAAAGCTGATGTTTACCGGCGTATCCGCAATTGTCTGGGGCATTTTGTTTTATCGGTATATGCAGGAAAAGAAAACGATTGAAGGCCTGCAGCGTCTGAAACGTTTGGAACAGAAGAAAAAGCAGTGTCTGGCGGCGATGAACGATAAGAGCCTGTATGAGGAAGAGTAAAAAGAAAGCGGAGCGGTATTTCAGTACGGTGCTGATTTAAGCGAGAATAAGAAACAGAGCAAAGGTGGCGATGGATATAATTGCCACCTTTAAATTTGAAAGTTATTATCCGGAAGTGCTAAAAGTGTTTTCAAAGAACCCTAACACCTGCTAACTAGGAAGAAAGTTCGGTTGTATTTCCTTTTTTCACCATGCTATAATTTATTTGGTATGATATACCAAAGAGAAGGAAGGAATGAAAAGCATGGGAAAAAAGGCGAGAAAGGAAATTGTAGCAGGACAAGGGTTCTATTATATGCCCTCGGCATATGTGACCCTGAAGGTAACCGTGGAAGGACGGTACAGTCATGAGAAAATGGAGCGGGCGGTGCGCCTCCTAGAGGAAGCACATCCATTGATTCATCATGTGGTACGAAAGTCCGGAAGCAGGATGTGGTTTGAAGAAGCGGGTCAACATGTAAAGCTGAAAGAGTTTGATGAATTACAGAATATTACATGGGAAAACGCAATTCGTAAAATGATTTACAAACCGATTAATTTGCTGGAGACGCCGGGCGTTATCATAGGGGTTGTGATAAGAGCCGATCGTTTCTATTTGATGGTGGTTTGCCAGCATATGTACGGAGACGGCATGTCGGTAAAGCTATTGATGGATGATTTGATTTATGCGTATCGTACCGGAGAGGTTCCGGCGAAAAAGGAGGCTTATCCGGAACTTTGCGAAAGGGATTTGCCGGAGGCGTACAAAATCCCGGAGACTGTACGTGACGGCCTGCTTGCGGTAAGCCAAAAGTGTGAAGAAAAGCAGGTGGAGTTTATGTGGGAAGATTATAAGCAAATGATTGAGACCCACAATGCTTCTGTCGGATACGGCTTGGTCTGCAGAAATATTAAGAAGCCGATGTTTTTGAAACTGCGGGAGAAATGTAAAGAGCTGGGTGTGACCATCAGTGCGGCAATCAGTACCGCCATTGCGGGTGCTATGCTTCAGGGAGATGCCATAGAAGCCATTATATCGGTAGATACGAGAAGCTTTTTTGAGAGAAAGAACGAGGAAGAGATGGCCAATTATGCGTCCTGTATCAAACCGCTTCTGCACTATGACCGTAGCATCGGGTTCTGGGACAATGTGGTGATTACCGACCGTTGTATCAAGGAACGGCGTACCCATACGGAGGAAATGTTTGAGACCTTGTATACGTTTATGCTGCTCAGTGCGGATGCCTTCGGTGCGGCTTATTATGCGAGATACGGCCTGTTCCGGGACATGGAAGTGCTGGGAATGATGCGGAATGCATTATCCTTAAGCTACGGCAGCGAAAACTTCGAATTATCGAACATAAGAAACATATCATTCGAAGAGGTAGCAGGAGATATGGTAGTAAGAGATGCTTATTTTATACCGAACCTGATGCCGGCGTGTAACTGTACCTTCGGCGTGACGTCGCTACGGGGTGTATTGACCATCTCTCTGGGACATAAGCCGAATGCGGTATCGGAGAGCAAGGCCCGGGAGATTATCAATGCGGTATATGACAGTTTGACAATGAGTTTGGAAGAGGATGCCTCCGTTGCATCCTAAGAATACAATCGGAAGAGAAAGGTGCGTACGATGGAAAAAGTCGCGGATTTGGAAGTTTATGTACAGCGGATGCAAAAGTCCTTTATGGACAAAATGTTCTTTATTGATAAGATATTCGAACCGATTGACACAATCCTGGACTTCGGATGCGCCAACGGTGTACTGATTCGTGCAATGCAATATCTGTTTCCGGAATATGAGTATATCGGCTACGATATCAGCGAGGACATGATAGGGAAGGCGAAAGAATTGTTGCCGGACTGCAAGTTTTACAAAGAGTGGAATGAGATTGCCATGGACCCGAAGGAGACCTTGATCAACATTTCCAGTACGCTTCACGAGGTATATTCCTACGGCACCGAGGCGTCGGTAGCGGAGTTCTGGGACAGAGTTTTCGGCTCCGGCTTTAAGTACATCGCCATCCGCGACATGATGGTATCCGAGTCCGCCACCGGAAAGGCAGACCCTTCCGATGTGGAAAAGGCAAGAAAACTTTTCCCGGAGAAGTTGGCAGAATACGAAAGCATATGGGGAAGCATCGAGGAACGATTCAACCTCATTCATTACTTATTAAAATACAGCTACACGGAAAACTGGGAGCGTGAAGTAAACGAAAACTACCTTCCGCTAAAAGTAGAAGCGCTACTCCGTATGATTCCGGAGGAATACGAAATCGTATACAGCGAGCACTATGTGCTGCCTTACGTGAAGCAACAAATCAAGCGTGATAGCGGAATCGACTTAAAAGATGCCACGCACTTTAAAATACTGCTGAAAAGAAAGGACTAAAGATGCCTTTCGGGATTTTTTAAGTTTATCTACATATTTTATAGAAGTAACAGGGCTGTCGCAAATGCGGCGGCTCTTTCTTCGTGGGTTTGAGGAAAACTTCCTCAGGTCACCGGATGGACAGTTGGAATATGTTTTTGCTTTTCCCGAAGGGTCGCGTCTTTAGCGCAGTCGAAATCACCTTCTAGAACGACTTAGGCTTGAGGACGCTCCCGAAAAGCCTTAGTCGTTCTTGAAGGAAGTTTGACGGAGCGTTGCGACTTGCAAAAACTGTTCCAAGCTGTTCGACGGTGACCGGTGAGAGGGGAGGCTACCTACGAAGAAAGAGCCCCGCATTCCTCCACGACAGCCCGTACCCTCTAGAAAAAAGTGGAAAAACATGAAAAATCCCTCAAAAAAGTGCTTGCAAAATGGAAATATCGGTGTTATAATGATAGACGGACTTTTTTCGAAAGGAGTGAAAAGACGTGAAAGTAAGATCTTCCGTAAAACCGATTTGCGAAAAATGTAAGATCATCAAGAGAAAGGGCGCCATCAGAGTTATCTGTGAGAACCCGAAGCACAAACAAAGACAGGGCTAAGACCTTTGCTTTGTAGGGAGTTTCCCTGAAAGCAGGTCGTTTCAATAAATACCGCAAGGTAGATAGAGGAACAGTTCTTGCTTTTTGTGTTACAAGCCCCTGCGTAGGACCGCAAGGCGGTTTGCAGTGGGAACATTGTGATATTGTGGGCAGACATCGATACGATACGCGCGGCTGCGTGTTGGATTACGGAGTGCCTTTTAGGTGTGAAAGGGTTCCGGCATTTGATGTCAGGCTTTAGAGTCGGTGTCATTATCACCTGCTCTTTCGGCACGGGAAACGCCGTCGCCGTCACAATTTAAAGCGGCTGGTGACTGCATTGCAGTCAAACCCCACATTCTTTAAGAAGTGGGTCGCCCAAAGTGGGCAGGCGGAATTCCGCCAAAGAAACTATCAAAATTTTTAACGGAGGTGTAATACGCACATGGCTCGTATCAGTGGTGTAGATTTACCAAGAGAGAAACGTGTAGAAATCGGCCTTACCTATATTTACGGTATCGGCAGAGTAAGTTCCAACAAGATTCTTGC
>SVEN01000034.1 GCA_015057365.1 Lachnospiraceae bacterium
TGCCGCTTTCGAGACAATCGAGAGCGGCATCCTCTTTTTATCAGAAGTTTCTGAAAAAAGTTAAAAACTTTTCATTGTTTTCATATTTTTGTAGCTTTTTATATCCCACTGTGGTATAATACCAATTGGGGTAAACTATATTATGCACGGAGGTTATTTATGGAATACGAAGAGTCATATTTTAAAAAACAAGCGAATAAAAACACGCTCTTAATGTGGACCACCCTGAATGTTATTTTCACCGTCCTGTACATCCTGGAAATGATAAAAGGCGGTCGTACTCCGCAATATCTTGCGGTTTTCCTGTCCCTTTGCTGGATTCCTTATCTCATAGGATTAATCGTTTTGAAAATCAAAGGGTTTGATACTCCGATTTACTGCGAAATTGTATCCGCAGGCTACGGACTCCTTTACTTTTTCGTATTAATGACCACAAAGACCAATGTTACATACGGTTACATTTTTCCGGTAGCCAGTCTTTTGGTGCTTTACAAGAAGCGAAAGTTGCTCATCCGATGGGGCATTTTAAACATATTAATTCTTTTGGCATACCTTATCAAAAACAATTTCCATGACATTACCGATGCAGAAATTCAGATCGGTGTAACCCTGTTATGCTACGTTGCTTATGATATTGCGATTCGTCACATGACCCGGACAGAAGAAGCCATGCTGGGCTCCGTAAAAGCTGACTTAGCCCGTGTGGTACGCACCATTCAGCAAGTAAAGAATGCCAGTCACTCCATTGTGGATGGCGTCACCGTAGTCAGTGAACTTTCCGATGAAAACAAAGACAGTGCGGATTTAGTTGTAAACAGTATGGAGCAACTTTCCGAGGATAATAACATCCTGCAGGAAAAAACCCGTTCCTCTCTGGATATGACCAAGCAAATCAGTAACCAGGTAGAAAACGTTGCCGCCATGGTGCAGGAAATGGTTGCTCTCGTAGAGGAGTCCGTTTCTCATTCCCAAACCAGCTCCGAACAGCTGGCCGATGTAGTAAATTCCACGAAGGAAATGGCTGCACTCTCTACCGAGGTAGAGCAGATTTTACAAGAGTTTCAGAGCGAATTCGATATGGTAAAGGCCGAGACCGGCACCATCGAAAAGATTTCCGGCCAGACTAATCTCCTTGCTTTAAACGCTTCTATCGAGGCTGCAAGAGCCGGAGAAGCCGGAAAGGGCTTTGCGGTTGTTGCGGATGAAATCCGTGACCTGAGTACCGGCACCAAGACTTCTTCCACCAGCATCATGAATGCATTGGCTAATCTGGAAGCCACTGCCGAGCGTATGACCGATTCCATCACAAAGACATTACAGCTCATCAATGCCACAATGAATCAGATTACTCAGGTAGATACCAGTGTAGCCCGTATTGCTACCGATGCCGTACGCTTAGGAAACAATGTACAAGTCATCGATATCGCCATGCAGGAGGTGGAAGCCTCCAACCGTAACATGGTGGACAACATGAATCAGGTAACCGCCGTCATGGGCGCTATGACCGCCAGTATTTCGGAAGCGGATGAAAGCACACGTACCATGCGCAATAAATACATAGAGACCTCAACTAACGTTCTGTCCATCGGCAATATCGTAGGACAGCTCATGGGTGAGTTAGGCGCCGGCGGATTTATGACAACGGAAGATATCCATTCCGGTATGTTTTTCACCTTAGAAGAAGTGCTGGATACTACCAAGGAATACAAACAACAGGTAACCAATGTAAAGGGCTCTACCATCCTTGCGAAACTTCCTACGGACTTCCGTGTTGTTTCCTCTTCCGCTATATATAACCTTTCCGTCATTGTGGATAACCGAATTTACCGTTGGGAATCCGTCGGAGTCGAGATTAAGAATACTCTGCTCTCTCTTACCGTAACCGGCAATCCGCAGGTATTTAACCGCAGAAAGTACCGCCGCGGTCCGTTATTTAACCAATGTCACTTTACCATCGACGGTTCGGCTATGCCGTATGTAGGCACCATGGTAAATATCAGTGCCGGAGGATACTCCTTCTTCTCTGATGCAGAGGAATTAAAGGAAGCAAAAGGCAAGCTTATCGAGCTGGAAATTGACGATTTCCCGTTGTTAGACGGACAAGAACTAAACGGTACCGCTATCCGCGTAACCGACAACAACGGCGTATACATTGTAGGATGCCGAATGCTCTCGGATAACACAGAAATCGATCATTATGTCGAATCCAGATCAGGAAAATAAATAGCAATAGATTTGCAATATTCTATGATGCCAAAAGAGGTCTGACGCACTTTACGTCAGACCTCTTTCTATTACATCTTATCCTATCTTTTAGTTATTCACGCCGATATACTTCCGGACAAGTGCTTCCTCTACTGTTTTTCTGCCTGCAGAATCGGCCAGCTTAACCGGTCCTCTTCAATGCGCTGTCTCGGCTCTTCGGTTTTATCACTGCCCACCAGCCAGTACATATCATACCCCTCTACCTTCGGTAATCCGAGGTCCGTCCCCGACTGTACCATAAAGGTATAGAAATTATAATCTTCGTCTTCCTCAATCATCAAACGGAGCGGAACATATCGATCGCTCACTTCCTCCCCCGGAATATGTACCGTATACACCGGATATAAAGTAAGATACGAATCGTCTACACCGAATTCTTCAAAGGTACGCGGGTCATCGAGAGGATACAGCAAATCATTATCATCCTCACTGTAAAAGCCCTCACAGGTAATAACCACTTCCTTGCCGTATACCGTCTCGGCTGCATCCTTAATTGCACCCTCACCAAGTACATAGGTATCTGCAATATAATTAAACCAAACTTGCATTTCTTCCTGAAGCGTAATCTTTTCCTCAAAATCCGGGGACGTAATTGATCTGGTATTCGGCTCTAATGCCTCATACAGCCCCTCAATTCCGGACACCTCGTAGGTCTCCAACGGCTTAATAACCTTCGGAAGATATACCTCCAACGTCAATTCTTTGTTTTCCGTCTCCTGCCCCGGTACCGGCGTAGGCGTTCCCATCGGGTGCGGGGTCGAGGTCGGTCTCGGTGTTGGGGTCGGTCCCGGTGTCGGCGTTAAAATATTACCGTTTCCATCCGTATCCCACTCACAAATAAATGCTGCATTCGAAGACTCGCGCAAACCGCCGTCATTCCAAAAGTACGGGCGGGTTGTCCAAATCATAGCATACTCCTCTTCCCTATAATTGTCTACATCCACATCATACCAATTCTCATAGGTCGTCGTTTCGCCGGTTACCCATTTCCATTCTCCCTCGGTTTCTTCATCCGAATAACCGAAATATGCACACCCGAATCCGCCCAGCACCATCTGGTCGTATAGATAATTATTCTCTTCCGAACTCATAATCGTGGCAAGATGTCCGCCGTTTTCTTTACAATAGGCATTCATTTGCTCCCAGGTTCTTCCTTCCAAAGGAACAAAGCGGTAGACATGATTGTTCCACTTTAAAGACTCTTTGTCAGCGGCATTCGAAGTCTCGTCTTTCCCGGACAACTCCTTCTCAAAAAACTCTTCGATTATCTCTGACAGTTCTTCCTTCCAAGCTTTTTCCTCTTCCGAAAAATCGCTGTCATTCTCAGATAAATCTTTTTGCAGATATGCTGCGGAAAGCTCGCTCAAATCCTCCGTCTCGATTTCCTTGCTTCCGCCATCGAATTCATACTTTCCTTCTGCAGCCTCCACAAGAACTTCCATGGTTCCTGCCTTAGATATTCTCTTGTCGTTGGTACCCTCAGGCTTTACATATACTTCACCCGTGAAGGTAAGTACCTTCATTACCTTTTCGATAAGCTTGCCTGCTTCATCTTTTATTTCCCGATACACTACCTCAAACTTGGTTCCTCGTACCGACATGACAGAACCCGGGGTAACCACCTCATATCCGCTTTTATCGGAAAGCTTCTCCTTAATATCCGAAAATACTGCACCGTATTCCAGTTCGATTCTTGTCGTACTGTCCTCTGCCGTACCCTCGGCAATCAGCACCAATTTGGAATCTTCATCCACAACCACATATTTATCGTCATCCAGACGAAGGGTAACTTTTGCTCCCTTTTCTGTAATCAACTCATCCCCGGATTGCAAATTCATATTGGCACTTGCCTTTATTCCGGTCTTTTCCTCACGATTAATTACGGCATCCCCCGTAATCTCCGTAATACGAATATTACGATACGTTTCTTTCTTTTTACATCCCGCTAACATACCGATTGCCAGAAGCAATGTCAATACGGACATCACTGTCAAACAAACTCCCAACTTCCCTTTCTTATGTCCTTTCATCAAATTTCCTCCTATGCAAACTTTCTGTTCGTGTGAAACACAGCTCTATTATATCTATTGTACCGAAGTATGTCAATTCCTTCTGTTTGATACAGCTGCAAAGAATGCCAATCTACCGCAAAGGCTTATTATCGCTTTACCGGCACAAAAAAGAGGCCGCACCACGGTACGGCCTCAGCAAACCAGCCCTTATTCAAAAATGCGAATCTGCTCCTTATCCAACCGTTCCGCAATACGAACCAATTTCTCGAAGTCTCCCAACAACTTCCCCGAAATCTCCTCGGAACGTTTTAAGAAATCTCTTGCCATGTTTGTGTTTCCGTTTTTCAAAGCCGCAATCGCCTTGTCTCCGTTCGCGTGAAACTCCTTATGCTGATCTCTGATGCCCCGCCAAATCGCCAAAATCTCCGGGTTCTTCGGCTGTACCGCATAATAGAAGTGTCCGAACGCACATCGATGGTCATTGGTCTGCAACGGTTCCGGTTTTTCGTTCTCAATCATATGCTCCAGCTTAAGAAGCCAACCCTTATGCGCATCGATTGCGCCTCCCACACTCTCGATAAACACCCGGTTGCTCGGCATATAAAAGGCATCCAATGCCATCTTACCGAGCTCACGGTTCGTATCCTTCAAGCACTCCTCTATAGTAATCATCGGTTTTACCACTTCGCCCACACTCGCACTGACATCCTTTAATGTCTCTACATCCCTTGTTACCTCGGTGACTTTCTCATCCAGTTGCGCTGCCTGATTTTCCACTTCATTCATAGAGCTGCTGATTTCCTCACTGGTAGCTGCAATATTGGTCAAACTCTCATTAATCTCCTGTAAACGTTTTCTGTTCTCTATATTACCGTCTACAATGACCGTAAGATTCTCATTAATCTGTTGTAATGCCGTTACCGTAGTCTCTACACTCTCCGCACTTTGCTGGGATGCATTCCGAATATTGGTAACAAACTCGGACATGTTACTGGTCAGCGCTCTGGTCTCGTCCGCCAGCTGACGAATCTCGTCCGCAACTACCGCAAAGCCCTTACCTGCTTCTCCGGCTCTGGCTGCTTCAATAGACGCATTCAAAGCAAGAAGATTCGTTTGACCGGAAATCGCGTTAATGGAACCGATTACCTCCTGCATCTGCGCAATCACCTTAAGTAATGCAGACATATCATTCTGCATCTGCTTGGAATCGGCTTCCGCATCCATGGACAACTTCTCAATACTGAGTACATTCTCCTCACTTTTCTCGATAGCCTGCAAACATTCCATTGTATTCCCAGAAATCTCGGTAATAGACTGTGCCAGCATATCATGGGCCGCTGCCACCTGCTTCGTTACCAATGCCGCTTCGGCAGAAATATGATTCAAATCCGATGCGGAAGATAGCAAATTGTCACTGAGCTCATTGAGCTCCTCCACACGGTCACTTACCTGCAAATCCAAATTACTGATATTCATGGCAGAAGTCATAGTATTGGTTAAAATTCCTTCAAAAGAAGCTCTTCCCTTCATCAAACGGGTATGTATATTTACTAATTCCGGGCTTCCTCCGGTATTCTCCGCCTCTCGCAAATACGTAATCGCATCAATTATTTTCTTATCTTTTCCTTTTCCCAACATAAGCAGTTCCTCCTTTTGTCGGTAGGTCAAATTGTACTCCGGAAACAGCGTTAGACATAACGTGGGTTCCCTTTGGTTTCACCGACTTACCTTATCTACAGTATACCACTTTCCAAACAAAATGTACAGAACTCTCCTCTTTTTTATCAAATCCACAGACTTTTTAATTCATTATTCTTAATTGGAAGATTATAGAAGCCCATTCGTGTCGCCGGGTTGTGGGCGCATGAGCAAAAAGAGCCCCGCCGGCAAGGCGAGGCTCTTAACTATCAAGCTATTTCACTATACTACATGTAAACCAATGCGAATTTCAATACAAACAGTAATGCAATAATCGTCACCACAATGTCCTTCTTCTTATACTTACCGGTGCAAAGAGCAATGAGTACATAAGAGATAGCACCGATACCGATACCGTTGGAAATAGAGTAGGTCAGCGGCATCATAACAAGGGTTAAGAATGCCGGAACCGCAGAAAGCATGTCCTCCATATCAACCTTTGCAAAGTTCTTAAGCATAAGAACACCTACAAAAATCAATGCCGGAGCCGTTGCACATCCAGGAACGATACTTGCCACCGGACTAAGGAATAAACATACCGCGAAGCATGCGGAAACAACAACACCGGTAAGACCGGTTCTACCGCCTTCCGCAACACCGGAAGCCGACTCAACGAAGGTAGTAACCGTACTGGTACCGAAAATGGAACCTGCCACCGTACCTACGGAATCCGCAGTCATCGCCTTATCTACACGAATCGGGTCACCGTTCTCATCTAACATACCCGCCTGTGCACTGGCACCGTAAAGAGTACCTACGGTATCAAACATATCTACCAGGCAGAAGGTAATAATCAACATAATCGCATTGAATAAGCTTCCCACATGCGCACCAGAAAATGCCTTTGACCAAGCCTCACCGTCAAACAATCCGGTAATACCTACCGTACCGAAATCCTTAAAGGCCTGCCCCACACCGGAGATATCAAAGCTCGGTATCTGCAGGGTAAATACGTAGTAAAGAACGGTAGATGCCGCGATACCGATAATAATATTGCCCTTTACCTTTAACTTATTTAAAATGGCAATGATAATGAAACCGATAAATGCAACCAGCGCCGGTGCAACCTGAGTTGCCCAGTCACCGTCTTTGATATTAACAAACTGCACCAAGGTATACTGATTAGCCTGAATGAGGCCTGCATTCTGCATACCAAGGAATGCGATAAACAAACCGATACCGGCAGGAATTGCTTTCTTTAAGCACTCCGGCATCGCCTTTGCAATATACTCTCTCAACCCCGTAATACTTAGAATCAGGAAAATAATACCGGACAGGAAAATAATAACAACACCGGAATGATAACCCGTCATTACATCTTCTCCCGCGAAGAACGCACCGGATACGAAACAGGTACAGAAAAACGCATTCAGACCCATACCGCAGGCCAACGCATACGGAAGCTTCGCATAAAGCGCCATCATCAATGTGCCTACAATCGCACCGAGAATGGATGCGATATAAACCGCATTCCAAATCTGTCCCAGTTTGGAACCGTCTGCACCGAGCGCCGCAAGCCAGCCGCCTGCACCTTCCGCCGCTACTTGATTCGGGTTAACAAATACGATGTACGCCATAGCAAAGAACGTGGTCAAACCTGCCATAATCTCAGTACGTACCGTGGTATTGTTTTCCTTCAGTTTGAAAAACTTCTCCATTTTTTCAAAACCTCCTCTACAAAAACCAGTTTTAAGCTACATTGTAATTTTACCACTATCTGTAAAAAATTGCAATGCGCGTTTTGCCTTCTCGATTCCGCTTACTTCGAATAATACCGTTGCCTTCGGTGCATATTTTTCTTTTAATTCGGCAAACTCTTTCCAATCGGTTTTTCCCTCTCCCGGTACCAAATGGGTATCTCCTTCAAAGCAATGGTCATTCACATGCATATGACGTATATAAGGCGCCATCGTACGCATCCACACTTCACTCTTTCCCGATGTCAGAAGCGCGTGGGAATAGTCCAGACACAATCCGAATTCCGGCACATCCGTCAAGCGTTCTGCCAAACGCACCAACATCTCCGGAGAATCATCAAACATATTTTCCAAATAAATTCCGATTCCCGGATATTCTCTTGCCAAATTCCGGATTGTCTCCTCCGTATAGGCAATCCACAGCTTATCGTATCCCTCTCCACGCAAAAACGGCAGATAATTTCCATGAAAAATCACCGCACGCAGTCCCATTTTTTTTGCAATCTCCATAGACTGTCTCATTCTAAGAAGAGATACCTCCCGAATTTTCGGGTCACAGCTAAACACGGTCACATCAAAAAATGCCCCATGCATCGTGTCGTTGGAACGATCTCTGTCAAGAGAAAAGTATTCGTTAATTCGCTCCTGTTGCATGTCTGAATTATCCAGCATTCCCGGGAAACAGAAATCGTTATACTCGAAACCCAACCCGTTTTCCTTTGCCAGTTCCGCTGAATCCTTTAAATTAAAATAATCCGGTATCATATAAAATCCGTTCATATATTGTCTCTTTCCTCCTTTAAACAAAAGTTTCTTTCCTTCCATTCCACTGCCTCTTGAAAGCGTTTCAAAATCTCCGTATCCAGTTTACCTTCCTCCGCCATACGGAACAATATACCAAAAGCCGCTTCCTTTGTATGCGCCTTCTTATACGGCCGATCCTCACTAACCAAAGCATCGTATATATCCGCAATTGTCAGCACACGCGTCTCCTGCGGAATCTCATCTCCGGAAAGTCCCTTGGGATACCCCGTACCGTCCAGATGCTCATGATGCATACTCGCCCAGGTACGTACATCCTTATAATGTTCGTCAAAATTCATTGCCGTAAGGAACCGATCCGTAAACACCACATGCCGGTTCATCGTTTGTCTCTCCGACTCTGTCAATGTTCCCTTCGGAATCAACAGGCATTCCCGTTCTTCCGGCATCAGATACAAACACTCCGTACCGTCGGAATCTATGTATTTACGCTTTGCCAGCTCCTTTACCGATTTCACGTCCTCTGTTTCCAGAAAATCCGCACTGTTCATCTTCTGAACAAGCGTATGCATCTGTTCCAGATACCGTCTTTCTTCTTCATACTCCTCTATCGCGCAGTTTCCTTCCAGATACTCTATTTTCTTTAGCAAACCGATATAACGGAAGCGATTCAGTATCCGGTCTAATTGATCCGCCAATCGTGTTTCCTTATTCATCACCTCTGTCGGTGTCACCAGTTTCCCGATATCATGCATCAAGGCAGCCAGTTGCAACTGTTCCTTCCTAACCGCATCAAAATGCTCTTCTCCCAGTCCTTTTTCATACAAGGCATTACAATAAGAGATATACAACACCACGTAGTCGTGCACCTGCTTGGAATGATAGTAGTTATACGGTGTTCTGGTGTCGATGGCATTGGTAAATACATTCACCACCGCGTGAAGCAACCCTTTAATCTGCTTAATATACTGCATATTGGAAAGGGAAACCGCCGCCATGGAAGCCAATGCCCGAATCAGCCTTTCATGCTCTTCCGTAAAAGGAATCGGTTCATTCTCTTTGTTTCTTGCATTTAACAGTTGTACGACTCCTACCAACTTTTCCTCGTGATTTACCAGTGGAAATACCAGCATGGACTTCGTACGGTAGCCGAACTTTTCGTCATATATTCGCGGCCCCGAAAAATCAAACATCCCTTCTTCCGCATATACATCCGGAATATTGACCAGAGTCCGATGAATCGCACTGTAAGCACAAGCTTTACTTTCATCCATTGCAACCGGGGGCACCGTTCCGCCCCGACGTTCCACGTCCGGATCTATATTTCGCATTATCATAAACTCCAAACTGTCATTCCGGTACAAATACAATGTTCCGCCCTCACAGTTCGTCAGTTCCATAGCTCCGGTAATAATCTTTTTTAATATCTCGTCATAATCGTGTTCCGAGGTCAGCGCTAGGCTTATCTCCAGTATCTTAGCTACATCTAACAATGCATCAACCTCCTGTTACCTGTGTGATTCCGCCTCTCCCACCGTTATATCCGCAAATTCCAGTACGGAATAAATCTGTATCGGCTCCGCCTTTCCCTTTAATTCTGCCACACCTAAAGGCTCAACTATCAGTCTGTCGGCCAAATCACGATACAGCGTCTCACTGATGACCACCTGACCTCCCAACGCCTTTCCTTCTAATCTTGATGCGGTATTTACCGTATCCCCGATCGCGGTATAGTCCATTCGCGTTTCACAACCGATATTTCCGACAATCGCCGTCCCGCAATGCACACCGACACCGAACATTACCTCACGATCGATTTTCTTCTTAATACGTTCGTTTATCCTTTCCGCTCCGTGTACGATATCAAGTGCCGCTTTTACCGCCCGGGCTTTATAATCAGGTAAATCCACCGGTGCATTAAACACTGCCATGGTTGCATCTCCGATAAACTTATCCAGCGTACCTCCGTTTGCAAAAACAGCCTCTGTCGTAAGCGCAAGATATTCATTCAACATCTCTACCACCTGCTCCGGTGCAAGCTCTTCCGATAGCTTTGTAAATCCACGAATGTCCACAAACAATACCGCAATGTCCCTGCATTCTCCTCCCAGCTTTACGGAGAATTCACCGGAACGGCTCATTTCCGCCAATACCTGAGGTGCCACATATTTCTTAAATTCTTTTAACAGCTTCCGCTTACTGAGCCATTCCCAAACATATCGTCCCAGAACATGTACCGCCAGCATACAAATCATACAAAGCACAAATGCAACAGGGTACAAATACCACCCCTTGGAATACAACCAGGTTGCCGCCGCCAGATATCCCGTCGCCAGCACTCCCCCCGCAATCGCACCGAATAGCGGTCCCGTTTTCCTCAGCAGCAGAAAATATATCAGACACAAAAGAAAATTTGCACAAGTAACCCATATTTTCGGAACCGTTTGATAAGAGTACCCTCGTAACAGTCCATCTACAATATTAGCATGTATTTCCACTCCGTACATATGCTCGCCTCTGGATACCGGAACCAAAAATTCATCCTGCATTCCGGGCATATAAGCACCCACCAAAACAATTGCATCCTCAAATATCCTGGGGTCATGCTCTCCGTTTACCACATCACTCCATGCATATGAATCATAGCTTCCCGGCGGCGCGATGTATCGGATTCCGAAATTCCCTTTCTCATCTATCTCCGGAGGATTCAAATCCCTTCCCATTGCTTCCGAATACCTTTTATATACTTCATATGCAAAGTGATATTCCGTTTCTTCCGCATATTTAAGCGATAGCATACCGCGTCGTACATAATTATCTTCATCCATTATCGCATTCGTAAATCCGTGATAGGATACCTTGCGTAATGCCTCATACGGATATTCTATGTTGTTCACGTGCACCGTATCTTTTACATATTCCCCATCCCGTTCTTCCACCGCTTCAAATACTTCAGCCCTGGCTGCCGTTACTACATTTCCATGGGCTTCCGCCGCCCTGACAAAGGCCGCATCTCCTTCTTCGTCTCGTTCCGCAATGAAATTGACATCAAACCCGATTACGGCAGGTTTCCCATCCTGCTGCGTCAATGTTTCTACCAACTGTGCCGCCCTGGCTCTGGTCCATTCGGAAAAAAAGCCATACTCGGCCTCGGATTTTTGGTCAATGGTAATAATCTTAATCGAATTGTTTATTTGATATTTCCGGGAATACAGCATATCTGCCACTGCCTGCTCTAACGGCCACAACAAACCACGGTGAGAACACACCAGCACCGCAGTCACCAAAAGTATGGTGACCATAGCCGGTATTCTCTTCATCCACTTTTTATTTTCCAAGGATATTTTCCTTTCCGTTATGCATTATTTTGTTTCCAATTATCGGTGTAGTTAGGTACATTATATCATAAATGCATGGAAAATGAAAGAATTTTCTGATAGAAGTTAGACATTTCGTACAAAGCGGAGCCTCGCGTTCCTTCGGCACGCTCGGTCGCTTCGCTCCTTCAGAGAATAGAAAAACCCATGTACTTGCAAGCAAACTTGCGGTACATGGGCTTTGTGTGTCTTACTTCGCTTTGTACGACTCTTAGTCAAGAGTGTACGGCATGAGTGCAACGTGACGAGCGCGCTTTACAGCAACGGTCAATGCTCTCTGATGCTTTGCACAGTTTCCGGTAATTCTTCTCGGAAGAATCTTACCTCTCTCGGAAACGTATCTCTTTAACTTATTTACATCCTTATAATCGATGCCTGCGTTAGTCTTGTCTGCACAGAAAGCACAAACCTTCTTTCTTCTGCGAACTACGCGTCTCTTAGCACCAAGATCTGCCTTATCCGGTCTTTCCATTTGGTTCTACCTCCTTATTCAAATCGTGCGGCCTCGCCGCTTCTTATCTTGTACTTCCTAGTTAAACGGAAGCTCTTCGTCGATACCGTCAGGGATATTCATGAATCCGTCACCTGCCGCAGACGGCTCCGGTCTTGCGCTCGGACGATACTCCGAACTCTCACCTGCCGCATTCTTGCTCTCGGCGAACTCTAATTCATCTACCATAATACGTGTTCTGTAAACCTTCTGACCTTCTTTGTTTGTGTAGTTGTCGTTCTGCAGTCTGCCCACAACAACCATCTTCGTTCCCTTCTTAAGGTAACGCTCTACAAACTCTGCCTGCTTTCCGAAAGCAGTGCAGTCAAAAAAGTCTGCATCCGGCTCACCGTCGCGCTTGAAGCGTCTATCCACAGCGATACTGAAAGAACCTACTGCGGTAGAGCTTGCGCCCTGCGAATATCTGATTTCCGGGTCTCTGGTTAATCTACCGATTAAAATGACTTTGTTCATTAAGGATTACCTCCTTTACTCCTCGTCCCGTCTAATGCATAAGAATCTGAGCACATTGTCCATAATACGAAGTCTGGATTCGATCTCCGCCGGAACAGTTGCCTCAGCATCGAACTGAATGAAGAAATAGAAACCTTCCTTCATCTTCTGGATTTCGTATGCGAGTCTCTTCTTGCCTGCATCTTCAACGTTGGTAACGTTACCGCCGAATCTTGCAATGAGCTCCTTTGCTGCCTCAACAACAGCATTCTTTACGTCATCCTCGACTTTTGCATTTACAACTAAGGCTAATTCATACTGATTCATAGTTGCGTGCACCTCCTTCTGGTCTCCGGCCCTTCCCGTCACGAAAGAGCAAGGAATAATATTGTGTTTTGCATATCACAGTTTTTCATTATAACATAGGTTGTCAGGGAATGCAAGCACTTTTTTCCAAGTCTCACATCTCCGATGTTTTTCGATTTCTTATAAAATCGGCCTCCACGCTGCCGTCAGATAATCCAGATAAGTTCCCTCCCCCTTCGGCAAAAACTTGCTGATGATACTTTTCCGCACAAGATACTCCGTACCATCCATGGTATAGGCATCCACATTATGAAAAATCCACGGAAATCCGTCTTTTTCCCCCGCATACAGCATTACATGTCCCGGCATATGTAAGATTGTACCCACTCCCATACGAGCAATGACCTCTTTCTTCTGTTCCGGTGACTTGCCCGATAACTCCTCATATATCGCCTGATTCATAGCAGAAAGAGTCTCTCCGCAGCTTCTCTGTGCTTCGGAATTCCTCGGAAGTGACAACCCGAAACACACATAAAATGCCCGTACGGTAGACGAACAATCCATTCCGTCTAAGCGCTCGTCTCCCCAACTGTACGGAATATCCAACATGCGCTCCGTCTGCAACCGGATTTGACGCTCCGTAAACGGAAGATAACTTCGGATAAACACCGGTGCATCTCCTCTGCATCCGTACTCCGGCCCCTTTTCAAACACCGGAAGAACAGTTCCTACCCGATAATACTGTCCGTCCCGATACCTCCCGGATTTTATCACCACGCAGTACTCCCTCTCCAAAGTTTCCAGGTACCTTTCATAATGTCGCCTTGTGCAAAGAAAGATTCCCTCCTCACGTACATATCCCTCCGTGGCTTCGGAAGTCACATACAGCCAACCGCCGTCCATCCTCTTTACCGTTACCGGCTCGCCTACGTTCAGCCTGCTCTCCTGCCTTCTATCCCACACATCTCCCCGATATTTTCTCAGAGGCTCTAATGTAGGTTCTGTCCTCACACATACATTTCGAATTGCTATTCCGTACTGCATCCTCATAAACAAAAACGATACCAAGCCGGGCCAAACATCGCCCGAATCGGTATCGCTCCTTCCGTTTTCTATTAAATTATGTACGAACCCGGCGGGATATGCCTGCCGTATCCTCCCGGAACCGTTCCCGTTTATTTCTTTTGCTCTACCACATCGATTTCATACTTGGTAAACAGTGCCTTCACATCATCCCAAGTCTTGGCAGCCGCATAATTATCTACCAACTCAAAAGAAAAATCAGCCGCATTTTCTGCCGTAAGCATCGCCTCAATGTCCGCCAGACTCTTCTCCGTGCCGTCAATCAGGTACTGCCCCTGTTTTACCTCGATGGATACGGTTTTTGTTTCTTTCTCCTCCGGAAGCTCTTCCTGCTTATTTTCTATCGGCTCTTTCTCCTCATCCTGCGGATTCTGTGCATCGGAATTCACATTTGTGTCTTTTCCGAAATCAAGACCCAGTCCGCCGCCTCCGCCAAGGCCCAGACCTTTACCTCCAAGCAACGCCAGTGCAGCAAGAATCGCAACAACACCGACTCCTCCTACCACCTTACCCTTTTTACTCTTTTTGTTCTTTGCCATACCATTGCCTCCTTCAGTAGTTTTCTTAATAAATTTTTATCTTCTCCATAAAACAGGTCTTTGAAAAGCTACGTTCCAAATTCCCGATTGCTTCCCCGATTACCTCTAAATCGGACTGAGAAAAATTCTCATCATCATAGGCATACTGCACGGAACACCAGACCACCTCTTCCGTATTCTCCCTAAGTGCCCCCGACAGTGCTTTCGTCAGCTCCGTCACCTGTCCGGCCGCAAGCTCTGCCCGCTCGTCTTTTGTCAGGGAAAAATCATGGACCAATACCACCGAAGTCACATAGGTCTTTTCCTCCTCTGTTCCGCCGGACCGGTAAATCCCCACCCGGACCTCCGGAAATCCCGTCTCCTCATTTTCTCCGGTTTCACACAACAAAAGCACCTTCGTCATCCGCTTTATGACCTGTCCGTAGGCCGAAGTGTCACTTGCGTCAAAGTCCGTAATAATCTTCAGATAATCGTACTCCTCCAAAAGAGCCGTATGATTTTCCAAAAGTACCTTAAGCTCCAACTCCAAGTCCGCATTATTCTGTTTTACCTCTTCCAGTTCCGCAAGCTTTGCGTTAAGCTCCGCTATCTTCTCTGCCGCTTCCTCCGCCTGCATCTGCTCCGCCGCCAACGCTTCCTTCGCGGCCTCCGTTTCCTCTCTCGCTGCCGCATTGGCATTTGCAGACACCAGACTCATATTGCTGATTACCACAAACAGAAGAATCATAATGACATCCAACAAAGAAGTGAAGTCCAATATCAACTCTCTTTTTTTCATTCGCCATTCTCCTGTTTGTCCCGCTTGCCCGGGTTTAACAAAAACTCCATATGTTTCTCATTGTCTTCGATTTTATAGGATAAAAAGGAGTCCAGAAACTTAAATACCAGCGCTGCCACAATACCCCAGAAGGTGGAAGTCAGTGCCGCAAAAAAAGCCCCCGTAGTTTCTGTTCCGATTAGATTCACCATCGGAATCAGGGAAATAACCGTACCTAACATTCCCAACAGCGGAAACATAGTGGTAAAATTACAATAAAAGGCGTAACTACGGTTCATCTGCTCTCTGTACTCCAACAGTTCGTTTACCGTCAGCTTCTTCCGTTCTGCCTTTGCGGTACCCTTTATAGCCTCCTTCACGTCTTCCGTAAGATTCACCAACTTGTCCTGGGCATTAAAATGATAATACACCCGATTGGTCTTGTTCCGCGTATTCAGATATGCGAACACATTGCAGGCCGCCGCCAGCAAAATCAGTCCGTCAAAGCCCAATAGATTATCCAGAAAAATACCCAATACTTCGCCCATAGCAAATGCCCCCTGTCTCATTGGTAAATTGACACACCGCCCTATAAAAAGATTATACCATAAGAAAGAGATATAAAGCAAACAAAAACGAAAAAGAAGCTGTCGCATAATGAATGCGCAGCGGCACCGGGCGTGGCGGACTCTTGCGTAGTCCTTGCGTCGAAACAAAAGTCGGTCTCTTATATTTTCTACTACATTATTCTGAATATAGCCGGTGTCCTCCGCAGTATTCTCTTTGAACTTTACGCAGGATAGTAGACTTTCTTATTACTTCGTTAGCTGTCAGCAACGCCCGGACAGGATGTCCGGGCGAGCCCGCCATAAGGCACGGATGCCGCATCAGGGCGGTTGCGTTACTTATTCAAATACTCTCCCGAAGTAATTAGAAAGACTCTATCCGGAGTACGAGAAAAGAGGATACTGCGGAGGACACCGGCTGATTCACATCTGGTAAAAAGAAAATATAAGAGACCGACTTATCTTCCGACAGCGATAAGCAAGAGTGGGGCTGCGCATTCCTACGCAGCCCCATCGGTCTTATTTTTCAAAATATTCCGCATACCACAGTCCGAAACAGTACAGACACCACAGCTTTCTGGAGTAGTCCCTCTTGCCGGCATAATGTGTATTCAGAAGTTCCAACATCTCCTGCTCCTTAAAGAGCTTTGTCATATAAGGACGAAAAAGAACCTCCTTCACACGATTGTAATACTGCTCCTCACGAAGCCATACACGAATCGGCACCGGGAAGCCCAGCTTCTTCCGCTCGGTAGATGCCTTCGGCGTATTCTTAAGTGCCGCCAGACGAAGTGCCTTTTTCGTGGTATTCTTATCTACCTTTAAGGAAAGCGGAATGGTCCCCGCCACCTTCATTACTTCATAATCAAGGAACGGCACACGAAGCTCTAAGGAATGAGCCATACTCATACGGTCCGCCTTACGGAGAATGTCACCTCTGAGCCAGAACTTCATATCGATGTATTGCATCTTCTGTACATCATCCAAGTCCTTGGCACGCTCGTAATACGGTGCCGTCAGCTCACTGGTTTTTATTTTTCCCGTCGGCTTCACAAGCAAACGGTCAATTTCTTTTTCACGGAAAATATACGCATTTCCGATATAACGCTCGGATAACGGCGTACCGGTACGAATCAGGTACTCCTTGCCTTTAAACCGGAACGGAATACACTTCATCACCTTAGCCACAGCGGCACGGAGCCCCTTCGGCATCCAATCCATGGCACGATTTGCGATAACCGTCTGATATACATTATATCCGCCGAACAACTCATCCGCACCCTCACCGGAGCAAACTACCTTAACATATTTACTTGCCAACTGGCTGACAAAGAACAGCGCCACCGCCGACGGATCCGCCACCGGCTCATCCATATGGTACTGTACCTTCGGAATGGCATCCCAATACTCTTCCGGAGTAATCACCTTACTGTGATTTTCTACGCCGAGAATCTCCGCCAGCTCCTTTGCATAAGCGATTTCACTGTAACCGCCGTCGGAAAATCCTACGGTAAAGGTCTTCGGACACTTTGCGGTACTTACCACATAACTGGAGTCAATACCGCCGGAAAGGAAGCTGCCCACTTCCGTATCCGCCGTCAAATGTACCTTTACGGAATCGTCAAACACATCTTCAATCTTCTTTACCGCTTCCTCTAAGGTAAGACTTTCGTCCGTATCAAACTTCGGATCCCAGTACTCCTTCACGCATACGCCTTCCTCCTTGGAATAGGTGAGGAAATGTCCCGGCGGAAGCTCAAAAATCCCCTTAAAGAAGCTCTCGCTTCTTGCGGAAAACTGGAAAGAAAGATAGCTGTAAATCGCCTCTTCGTTTAACTCCTTCTTTACGGAAGAATGCTGCAGAATCGACTTAATTTCCGAACCGAAAACAAGCTCGTCCCCGTTCGGCTTCGTATAATAGAACGGCTTAATTCCGAAACCGTCTCTTGCCGCAAACATACACTTCTTCTTAATATCCCAAACCACAAAGCAGTACATACCGCGAAGCTTCTTAAGAATGTCCTGCCCATACTCCTCAAAACCGTGCAAAATAACCTCGGAATCGCTGTCCGTGGTAAATACATGTCCTTTCGCACGCAGTTCTTCACGAATGCCTGCATAGTTATAAATCTCACCGTTAAAGGTTAAAACCATACTGCCGTCTTCGTTTAAAATCGGCTGCTGTCCGTTTTCGATACCGATAATACTAAGGCGTCGAAAGCCCAAGCCTACCGCATCATCCTCATAATAGCCCACGGAATCCGGCCCGCGGTGAATGATGACCTCCGTCATCTTCCGCAGCTCTTCCCTGTGCGCTTCTGCTCTTTTATAATCAACATATCCGGCGATTCCACACATTGTGTTGCCCTCCCTTTGTTACAATATCATTATTATACTGATAATACCCATTTTTTTCAAGGCTTAGCCGAATTTTCCCAAAAAATACTTTACAAGTTTTCTTTTCCGGGTGTATAATATATATGGGATATTGTCGTTTTTTATCAAGCAACCATCCCGGACACCCACGGCAGGAGGCCCGGTGTTAACGATTTTTCTATATTCTATCGCTCTTTATGAGACTAAGTGAGAAAGGAGGCTTGCTTATGTTGAATGTGTATAATTATTATTTGCAGGATTACGTTTCCCGTAGTCCCCGTTATTCTACCCATAAAAAACGTGAGCTTCGCGATATCTACAAAAATATCGTGAAAATGTCGGCCTCCGAACCTCTCTACAAAATAGACCTTTCGGAGAGCAAACAGGCTTGCGCCCTCTCCATCAAAGAAAGTGCCCTTACCTTAAAAGATGTGAACCGCAGATTGCAGGATACTCCGATGCTACATAACGCCGGGGTTCATTCGTCGTCCCCGGATACGGTACAGGCTTCTTTGCTTCACCGCATGGAACTGTCCGAGTTTCCGGAACATACCCGGTATGATGTAGAGGTTACAAATCTCGCATCCGGTCAAAAGAATGTGGGGCACCTTCTGCCATCGGACAAGACGCCGCTCCCGGAGGGTAGCTACAGCTTTACCGTTTCTTTTGAACAGGAGCAATATTCTTTCCGTTTTAATGTAGCTGCTGACTCTACCGCATTTGATTTACAAAGTAAATTATCCGATTTTATCAATAAAACCGGCATCGGCTTACAAGCCGAGGTCGGATATCACAAGGAATCCGGTGTCAGCCGTATGGAGCTGACCGCTCGTCAGACCGGTATTTACGGCAAGAGTTCCTTTTCCTTAGCGGACACCGGTATGCCGGAGAGCGCCGACGCCGGACTGGTAGAAGTATTCGGTCTCAACCGGGAGGCTTCTTCCGCACAAAATGCCCGCTATCGTATCAACGGTGTTGCTTACGAAGCGCCGGAAAATACGGTTACCTATGAGGATACACTGTTGCTGACTTTACGCGGTGTTACCGATACCCCGGTTACCGTTCGTCCGATTCCGGACCGCGCAGCGGTTTATGACGCACTGGAGGAATTCACCGTTTCCTATAACCGCCTCATACAGGCCGGCCGGAATACCGTTCGGGAAAATAAGAGTTCTGCCTACTTACTGCGTGGGCTTTCCCATCTGGTAGCATCCCACTACTCCGCCTTAAGTTCCATCGGAATTACCGCCGATGAGGAAGGATATCTTACTCTGGACCCGGAGAAGGTGAATCAGGCTGCGGTTTCCGGTGATGCGGAGCTCGTCCTCCGTTCGGATTCTTCCTTCTTAAAGGCACTGGATAACCGATTGGAATCCATTATTCTGAATCCGATGCGCTATGTAGATAAAAAACTGGTGGCTTACCCGGACCCGAGTGCGCCTGTCAGTGAACGTACCAGTCCCTATACCACCTCCATCTACAGCGGTATGCTTTTTAACAATTATTGCTAGCCCTTTTAAGCAATCTGTAATCATTTTGCCACAGAACTGCCACTTTCTCACGATAGTCTATGTACTGCAATCAGTAGTAGAATAGAAAGAGGCCGGTTATGCTTAAGTTTTTTAAACGCAATATACATAAATTGATCCCGGCACTGTTTCTTTTGTTGTCGCTTCCGTTACTTTCCGGAGCACCGCAGAGAGACAGTGTTTTTTCTGCTGACTGTGAACTCATTATTCTTTGGGAAGATCACATTTCTTCCGAGGAAGCGGCCCTCCGCTTATCCTCTGTTTGTCCTGATTTGGTCTTAACGGACCATTTGGACGATTTCAGTATCTGCCGGAGCAACATTCCGGACTCCCTTACCCATCAACTGGAGCTTTTAAACGCCGATACCTCCGTCCGTGTGGCGGAACGTAATTCCTCCGTTACTCTCTGTTACTCCATGAGTGACGCAGCCTATTTTGACGGCTTATGGGGTCTTCACAATACCGGCGACTATATTTACTATATCAATGAACTTCCGGTTCATCGTACCGCCATTGCGGATATCGATATAAATCTTCCGGAAGCTTATGCCGCCTTAGACGGTCTGCCGACACTTCGCCCGGTTACCGTTGCAATTATCGACACCGGTGTGGATATCGCCCACCCGGCTTTGGCGGACCATATTTGGACCAACCCGGCGGAACTTCCGGATAACGGAATCGACGATGACGGCAACGGCTATATCGATGATACTCACGGTTGGGACTTCTACAACAGCGATTCTACCGTATGCCACTATCCGGCGCCTGACAGCGGGCTTACCGGCGCGGACCCGGCGGATAACGATAACCACGGTACTCACTGTGCCGGCATTATTGCCGCCTCCGAAAAAGTATTCGGTGTCGCTTCCGGCATTGATGTCCGAATTCTTCCGTTAAAAATTCACGGCGGCGAGCGCAACACCGGTTCCGTTTCCGATGCCATTAAAGCAATCAAATACGCCCAGACCGCAAATGCCGACATTTGCAATCTGAGCTGGGGTACCACCCTTTACAGCGAAGCTCTGGAAACGGTCATGCGCGAATCCGACATGCTGTTTGTTGTAGCGGCGGGCAACTCCGGAAACAACAATAACTCTTCTCCGCTGTATCCGGCTTCCTATACTTTAGACAATATGATTTCGGTTGCCAACATTACCCAGACCGGTACCCTGGCCTCCGATTCCAACTACGGTGTCTCCACCGTTGACATTGCGGCACCGGGGCAGGATATTCTCAGTACTACCGTAAACGGAGAATATCATTACCTTTCCGGCACTTCCATGGCCGCTCCGATGGTTTCCGGCGTATCCGCTTTGCTGTACGCCTACGGAGAAGCCCCATATCCGCAAAACATCAAAGAGATTCTGTTGCAGACCTTAAAGCCGATGGATTCCCTGACCGGATACGTCCGGTACCCGGGTATTCCGGATGCCTTCCGTGTCGTGAGTGCACTGGATTCTCTCGCTAACGATACTACAGCACCGACTCTGACCGCCTCTACGCAGTATCACGAAACCACACTGCTTGTTACGATTGATGCGGAGGATTTGGGCGGCAGCGGTATTCGTACCCTGCGGTATGCGTCCGGTGCTTTGGATGCCTCTTATTTCGGCAACGGTACCGTAGGACTCCCCGTAACGGACAATATTCTTTCCTTAAACAAATCCGGTACCTATACCTTTTATTGCAGTGACTATGCCGGCAATGAAACCGTATATGTCTATTCTGTACAGGACGACATAACCCCGCCGGAACTGTCTGCCACCTACAAAGAAAATGCAGACGGTACCTTTACGGTAACGGTTTCTGTCAATGACGGCGAAAGCGGTATCAAACGTGTCCGCTATTTGGAAGGAACTCAGCCGGAAAGCGCCTTTTTGGCCGCAGGTGAAAACCTGCACTCGGAAACCTCCTACACCTTCTTAGCCCCGGCAGAGACCACCTATACGATTTATGCCGCAGACTACAGAAGCAACAAGTCCACCTATACATTAGAGGTAAAGAGAATTCCTGCAGAGTCCTTATTTTTAAACCTTTTGGAATGTACTGTCCCGGTAGGTGCAAGCACCCGACTGCTTCCGCTGATACTGCCGTTTACGTCCACCGATTATCTTTCCCATGAAATCAGTGACGAAACGCTTCTCTACATTGCAGAGGACGGTTCCCTGACCGCCCTGGCACCGGGTACCGCATCCGTCACAGTTCGTACTTCGAGCGGATTATCCAAGCAATGCATTTTCCACATTGTAGAGACCACACCTGCGCTTCCGCAACCGGAACCGACACCTTTCCCGGAGCCGGTTCCACAGCCTGTACCTACATCACAGCCTGACCCGGAAAGCACAGAACTCGAATAGAACGTCCACTTGTGTCTTTTTTCTGTTACATGAATAAAAGCTGTTACAGATACAAGCTTTCTTCTATCTGTAACAGCCTTTTTATTTTATAGCAATACTTATAATTCATCCGGTGATATCGGCGGCTTGTCTAACGTAATCTCAAGCTCCGACTCCGTAATGGTCACACTCAGTTCCTTCATCATATCGACTTCATACGGTGTAATCTCACACCCCTGCGGATCCTGAATCACACGCACAATCGGTCGCAACGGCATACTTCGATTCTGCTCTGCCACAATTCCTAAATATTGATTGGACAACCGCACCAGAGAACCGTTCGGATATACCGCCAGCTGCTGCGTAAACAAGCCTACCAGCTCCGGATCAAACTCCTTCTCGCTTCGTTCCATCAAAAAGTCCATCGCTTTATTGGCCGGCCATCGTTTCCGATAGCACCGGTCCGTTGTCAAAGCATCGTAAACATCCGCAATGGAAACAATCCGTACATATTCGTTTAAATCACTGCCCATCAGTCCCTGAGGATATCCGCTACCGTCCAGACGCTCATGATGCATATACGCAATCTGACGTACCTGTTCCGGTACGGAAGTAATCCGTCGCATAGCCTGATACCCGTACAACGCGTGCATCTTTACATATTGGTACTCCTGATTGGTCAGCTCTCCTTCTTTAAACATAACCTCTCTGTCAATTAACATCTTTCCGATGTCATGAAGCAGGGTCCCCATACCAAGAATAGTCATTTTCTGTTCGCTGTAATTCAGCTTTCGCCCAATCATTAAGGCATATACCATAGTACTTACGGAATGGGTATAGGTATATTCATCATTAGAGGCAATATCATTCAGACTCACCTGTACATCAGGCGTTCTTAATATTTCGGAAATAACAGAAGCGACGCAATTCTCAAGCTCCCTCGTCTCCAGTTTATCCGTAATGGAAAACTGCTGCATGGCACTTTGCAACTGCTGTTTACAGCTGTTTCTCGTACGTTCCGCAATCGCATCCGGAATTTCGATTCCTTCACTCTTTCCATCTTCTACATAGACATACTCGATTCCCATGTTACGCAGATTCGGGACATACTTTGCCACATTCGAACGGCCGGCCGGAAGAACCAATGCTCCCTGATTGTACACCGCTCTTGCAATTTTCATATCCGGCTTAAGCATATCAATCGAAACCAGTCGCATACGTCTTCCTCCTCTCTGTTCTTACTAAAAATATATCATATTTTCGTTAAATACGCAAACAAAAAAATAAACGGTATCACGGAGAGTTCTCTTGTCATTCCTGCTTTCACAAGAGAACCCGCTATGCCCGTACCGTTTATTTTACACAAAAAAAGAGAGAACATAATTAATTTTTCGAGACCTGGGGTGACCGGGAGGCAACACAACTCCGCCTATGTGAGATGTGTTACCACCCTACACCTCATTTATTTACAGTCTTTCTATCCCACCTATTCGCTCTTAACCTACTACAGTATTTATTCTAACACACATTTGTAAACATTTTGCTATGTAAATTCTTAATTATTTCTTACGATTTTTAAGAAGCTCTCTTTTCACGGTTGTCTCTCCCTTGATTTTTGCTCCGAAATTGTGTATAATTATAGTGTAAAAAAAGATTGTTATTTACACAACTTATAGCATCCGAAAGGGGGGCTTTTTATGAATAAAGTAATTACCATCAGCAGACAGTATGGTAGCGGAGGAAGAGAGATCGGTACCAAATTAGCCGAAAAGCTGGGCATTCCGTTTTACGACAATGAACTGATTACCCGTGCCGCACAAGAAAGCGGCTTTGCGGAGGCCGTATTCGAAAATGCGGAGAAGAAGGCCACCAACAGTCTTCTGTATTCCATTGCCATGGGCATGAGTTCCTACGGCAGCCAGGATTTGGGCTTTTCCAACCTTTCCTTGGACGATCGCATCTATCTGGCTCAATCCAATGTCATTCGTAAGGTAGCGGAAGAAGGCCCGTGCATTATTATCGGTCGCTGTTCCCACTACGTACTGAAAGATTTGGAGAATGCATTACACCTCTTTATCCATGCGGATATGCCGTTCCGTATCGAACGCGCCATCCGGGTAGAGCATATCGACCCGGCCAAGGCAGAGGAAGTCGTATTAAAGAACGACAAACGCCGTGCCAACTACTACAACTACCATTCCGGCGAAAAATGGGGCATTGCTTCCAACTATCACCTTTCCGTTGACAGTAGCCTGTTCGGCATCGACAAAACCGTGGAAGGTCTCTACAACTTCGTGAAAAATTTATAAGCACAGCAAAAGGGGCTACGCATCGGTCATGCGATAGCCCCTCTTCTATCTTCATTTTCTAAAATCCGTACATTTCCAATTCCTCACACCAGTCAAGATAGCGTTCAAAAACCGCTTCCTCCCATTCATACCCATCCGTATTTGTTTCCTCTATCCATGCAAACAGTGCCATCATATACAGCATCGCGTCCTTTTCCTCAAGCTCTGCCAGTTTCGCCTCAAGCTCCATAAAGAAGGTTTCACTAAACAGCAAAAACTCTTCCTCCGTCTTTATTTCCTGAAGCTGCGCCGATAACTCTCTCAGCTCCGGCTTAAACATGGCACCGTCCCCGAACAATAACGATGCATGGGAATAATCGCCCCTTTCATACAGAAGCTCCAGAACAAGCAGCCACTCCTCCGCATCAAGTTGAATTTCCTTCTCATCCCAACCGCCGATCCAGGATTCCAACTCTCTCTCATATGCTTCTGCGGCCTTCTCCGACATTCCGGAGGTTCTCTCTTCCGCTTCTTCCTCCAAATAATCCAGGAAGTCCACGAAATCATATGCATCTTTTACTTCGTTTAACGCATCGCTGAACACCGCAATATCCGCATCATACTTTCCTTTTTTCCGTACGACATTGACACGCAGCTTACACTTCTTGCCGCTGCCGTCCTTTGCTTCTATGGTAATAATCGATGTACCGGTTCGCAGTGCCTTTAAGGTACCGTATTCGGAAACCGTAACAATATTCGGTCTGGACGAGGTATAGGTCACCTCTTTATTCGTCGCCGTATGCGGTAAAATCTCCGGGTCCAGAGAATAGCTCCGGTCAAGGCGAAGGGTCAATGTCTCTTCCTCCAAACTCAAGGACTCCACATAAATCATCGGCGTACAATCCGCAATAATATAGGTGCCCGGCTGGAACATCTTAAATTCAAAATAGCCGTCCTTTAAAAACTCACCGTTCATTTCGGCCATGATGGTTTTCCTGTTCGGCGTATAAAACACAGCAAACTTCTCTCTGTCAAAGCCGGCCGGTACGGAAACCTTCATGGTCATCGGCAAATACGCATCCATCTCCGGATCCTCAAAGGATACCTCATATGCCATATATTCGTCGGTCTGCAACAAACGATGCATCGCCTTTTCTACCAGCTTCTTATCTACCTTTTCTATGTGAATGGCACTTTCATCTGCCTTTGCACCTACCGCAAGCCTTACCCGGCTGTAAATCGTTCCTTCCCGAATCAGTTCCTGCACACCGGCAGAGTAATCAATGATTTCCGCCTCCACACCGCGCACGTTAATTCGAGCTATCTTTCCGTTACAAAACACCGTAATCAGATTGTCTCCGACTTTATACACTACGGAGCTGGACAAGGTAAAGTTGGTTACCGTATCCTTTGTTCCGTCATTAAAGGTAGCCGTCACCTTAATATCCTCCGATGCCACAGCTTTTCCTACCACAACAGGCAATCCGGTATACTCCGCCTTAATACTCACTACCGACTTTTCCAAGCCCTGTATTTTTACCTCGGAGGATAATTCTCCGTAGGATACTACCATCACATTGCTTCCTTCCTTCTGAACCACGGAAGGCGTCAGTTCGAATTCCGTAATACGTTCCACCGTATTATCATTAAAGACCACCGTCACATAAAAATTATCCCTGCTCGGAGGATTCCCGACAATTACCGCCGGTCCGTTATAACGTGCAAAGACGGAACGCGGTTTCCGTTCCTCCTTTCCCGTTACTGTAAAAGTTACGGTCTCATTCTCATACGATACCATAAACTCATTCGGTCCCAATGCATCCACCAAAGTATGAGACAGTTCGTAATCCTTCGGTTTTTCAATGGTTCCGTCGCTATAATATACAATCACCGTAAGCTTCTCACGGTCCAGTTTTTCTCCGACCGTTACACTGCTTTGCGTATAATACGCATGAAGGCGCAGAACTGCCTTCCCCTTTACAGTAAATTCTCCCTTTACCCCTTCACAATAAACAGTAAACTTATTATCATCCTTTTTCGTAACCGTATAAGACGATAACACATAATCCTTTAATTTCACATAGCTTCCGTCGGAATACAACCCCATAACCGTCAGCTTTTCCAAATCAATGGAGTGGCCTACCGTCACCGTATCTCCGGTATAAACCGCCGTAATAGAAGACAATTTCTTTTCCGCTGCGTCGGCCCTCCCTGCCGGAAGTATCCACACAAGCGCCACAAATATAAATAAGAGCCCCCCTATGCCCATGTAATTTCTTTTCTTATTTCCCATGCCGCACCTCCTATAGGACATACTATCCCATAAGATATATCGGCTGATAAGTTCAAAAACTTAACCTTTCCGAAAAAACGCAAGAGCGGGGCTGCGCATTTATATCTGCGGCAGCCCCACCTATCTATGCTCAAGCAGTCGGCAAATCTTGTACCTTACCATGCTCGCGCAACATATTTCCAGTAAAACATACCGACTGCATATTTTCACCTTGAAATATGTACCGCCTTCCGGCTCTGTCCTTCTCCCCGCCTGTGGGAGCAGCCCCATTGCCGCTCCCCGTATATCTCAATCTATGATACCTTGCTTGGATTTGTTCCTACCATTTACTCCTTACTGCAAAAATAACATCGGATTTATAGCCTCGCCCTTCTGACGCACTTGCACATACACACCGGTTCCGTCCTCCACAAAATATCTGGTCGGAGCCGCAACCGTAGCAAACACCGTCCCCGCATCCACAAAATCACCTTCCTTTACCGTTACATCGGAAAGCATTCCATACACAATTTCATGATCCTCGGACACCCTCATGGTAACCGTCGTTCCGGTCTTAAGCTCCTCCGACACCTCTGTCACAATACCGTCCGCTGCCGCTGCCACATGAGTCCCCTGTTCACTTGCCAGATACACATAGTCACTGGTACGATAGGAATCCAAGGTCTTATGATAAATCGCATGATCCGGGCTAAAGGAAATCAATGCATCCCCGCTCACCGGCCAAAGCATCCCCGTTTCCGCAGAAAAATTCAATCCCTTAATCACTCCGTCCGGATTTAACACCGCCGCATCCTCCGGCACATCACCATCCGCAACCTGTGTAGCATCCGCGGTCTGTACGGTTGATTTTTGCTGCTCCGGCTGTATCTGCTCACCCGTTGCATCCTGATGCGGTGCTACCGTCGGTACCGGAGTTACCTGATTTGCCAAATCCTGTTTTCCGATATCTGCCTGTCTTTGCACTCCCGGTGTCGGGGTTGTGTTCAAGTCGATATTTTTCGGTGATTTTCCGTCCTTCGGATTCATCATTCCTATCGCCAACGCCACCAACGCAATCAAAGTTACCGCGCCGAACGTAGCTACCAATTGTATTCCGTTTTTTCTCGCCTGACCTTCCGTCGCATTTTTCATCTCTTCCACGCCTCTCTTTCTTCCTATCAGCAAGGAAGCCTTGGCCACCCCGCAATTTCTTTCTTCGCAAGTATAGTTTCACCCGATTTATGTGAAATATACACCGATGGCAAAAGAAAAAAGCGAACGCTATCGGGACCTTGCCCGGACATGCTCCGCTTTTCATATCTTATCTGATACTATTTTCTGCAAACCTACCGTTTCCGGCATTCGCCTGCTATCTATCCTGTCCCGTGCGACGTCTTGCCTGTTCCTCCTTCGAAAAAACACAACCGCAGTAATCCTGACGATACAGCCCGTATTGGGCAGACAACTCCGTAGAACGCTTATACCCGTTTTTCTTTTTAAAATCGGAATATAAATAAGACACTCCGCACTCCTCCGCCAGACGTGCTCCGATGGAATTGAGCCGTTCGGCATCCTTTAACGGGCTGATGGAAAGCGTTGTGGTAAAGTAATCAAACCCACCTTTTTTCGCCGTTTCCGCAGCCTCCCGAAGACGCATCTCATAACAAACCGTGCAACGTTCTCCGCCCTCCGGACAATCCTCCAAGCCTTTTACCGCAGCATAAAACGCCTCCGGCCGATAATCTCCCGCCAGAAAAGACACCGGATACTTTGTCGGAAGCTCCCCAATCAGACGTTCCTGTTCCGCTACGCGGGCCTCGTATTCTTTTGCCGGCGAAATATTCGGATTATAGTATAACACCGTAATTCTAAAATATTCCGAAAGATACTCCAGTACGTAGCTGCTGCAAGGAGCACAACAGCTGTGAAGCAAAAGGGATGGTACCCTTCCCCCATCTTGCTCCTTTGCAATGGTTTCTTCCAACTTTTTTTGGTAATTGATTTTCTGCATCTGCATGAAAGCCACCGTTCTCCGGGTCCTTCCCCCGGTCTTTGCCTCTTATGTACACCTTACTTTCCAAGATACTCTTTCAACACTTCAACCACCCGGTCCATCTGGGCATCCGTACCGATGGTGATTCGCAAATAATTATCAATGCGCGGCGTCTTAAAATAGCGGACAAAAATGCGTTTCTCCCGCAGCATCTCAAACAGCTCTACCGCCGGCACACTCTCATGCGTTGCAAACAGGAAATTTGTCTTAGAATCCGGGAAGGAAAAACCGAGCTCTGCCAGTTCCTTCTTCATCCTCTCTCTCGTTGCGATTACTTTAGCCGTACATTCCTTAAAATATGCAACATCCTTCAATGCTTCCGCACCGCACATAATGGACGGATAGTTCATGGTATAGGAATTATAAGAGTTGCGTACCGCATAAATCGCGGAAATCACCCGCTCACTACCGAAGGCATAGCCGATACGCATGCCTGCCATGGAACGTGACTTGGAAAAGGTCTGTACCACCAACAAATTCTCATATTTGTCCAGTAACGGGAACGCAGACTCTCCTCCGAAATCGATATATGCCTCATCCACAACAACAATGGAGTCCTGATTATTCTTAACGATATCTTCTATAAAATCCAATCCTACCGCAATAGACGTCGGCGCATTCGGATTGGCAAGGATAATACCGCCGTTCTCACCGAGATAATCCTCCTTCTTGATGCAGAAATTCTCATCAAGCGGCATTCTCATATACGGCACACGGAACAAATCCGCCCATACATCATAAAAAGAGTAAGTAATATCCGGGAACAAAACAGGCTTGTCCGAAGAAAAACAGGTCATAAAAATCATCCCCAATACATCATCGGAACCCACACCGACAAAAATACGCTCCGGCGCAATCTTATATTGCTTCGCCAACTCATCCACCAAAAGCTTTGCACTCGGATTCGGATAAAGGGTAAGCTTACTTGTATCCATTTCCTTTAACAGTTTCGTTACCCCCGGTGCCGGCGGATACGGATTCTCATTGGTGTTTATCTTAATCATATCCGGAAAATCCGGCTGCTCTCCCGGTACATACGGGGTAATCTCTCTTAAATTCTTTTCCCAGTTTTTCATTTATCTATCCTCACTTTTCGTTGATTCGTTCTTTCTCAGTGCCGCGCCGCATTTGTCACAATAGGACAATCCCGCAAGGGTCGTCTCATAGCAGACGGAACATTGTATTCTGGTGGGCGGAATCTCTCGCACAAGCACCGGATGTTCGCAATCCGCCGTCTGTTTCGCCACTACCGTAACACTGTCCTTCGCATCAAAATATTCCTCCGGAATTCCTTCCAGCTCATGAGTGGTCTTACCGATTTGAATTTTCTTTTTCGGTAAAAGCTTCCAAAGTGTTTTTCGAAACGACATAGGGCGCCTCCTTTCCCAAGATTGATTCTATTGTAGACTCCTTTTCCCTAAAAAGCAAGTAGGAATTCGCAGAAACACTACGTTACCACTCTAACGGAACAAAATTTTTACATAAATCACTATTGACATTTTACCGTTTTCTCTTTATTCTTAATACTGGAACAATTTAGTATGCTTAAATCCCCTTTTTGGAGAAACCATGAATATTATTTTAGTAGACGATGACTTAGCTTCTTTACGACTGATCACCAGATTTTGCACAATGATTCCGGACATTACGGTGGCCGGGAGCTTTTCTGATGCCGAAGAAGCTTTTTTGTTTGCCCAAAACAATCCTGTAGATGCAGCCATCTTAGACATCATCATGCCGATACAGGATGGCATTACTTTAGCGGACCGGTTGTACGAAACCAATCCGGACATGCTGATTTTCTTTGCCACCGCCAGCGAACAATTTGCCTTGTCCGCCTTCCGCAGACGGGCAGTGTCCTATATCACCAAGCCTTACAGCTTCTCCGACATCTACGAAGCGGTGGAGCGGGCAAAGTTACTTTGTTCCGAGAAAAAGATACATATCAAGGTGCGCACGTTCGGACATTTCGATATTTTTGTGAACAACACATTGTTAAAATTCCCGCGTCAAAAGTGCAAGGAGCTTCTGGCCTTCTTTGTGGACCGCAGAGGCGGTGCCGTAACCGCAGAGCAGATTATCGATTCCCTTTGGGAAGAGCGCTACGACGAGTCCGTAAAGGCCTATTTTCACGTTGTTCTCCGCGATTTAAAAAAGACATTAAAGCAGGCGGGCATCGAGTCCCTGCTTATTTGTAACCGCAATCAGAACGCCATCAATCCGGCGATGTTAGATTGCGATTATTATCGCTTCTTGGAAGGCGATATTTCCGCTATACAGGAGTTTAACGATGAATATTTAGCGGATTACAGCTGGGCAGAACCGACGGTTGCCACCTTAATGCATAAAAAAAATAAATTTGTCCAATAATTGTTAGAACACTGTCATATAATAGCAGCATAAACCACATACAGGAGGATGCTGCCATGTCGTTAGCATACGCATTAGATGCCGTAACCTATGAATATCGTTCTTTTACCCATATTTTAAACACTGAGGATAATCTCTCTTACCTCGCCTACGGCATCGAGGTCTATCGTCATGATTTCACCGGTTCCGAAAAGGTGGACTGTATTCGCGGAATTTCCACCCGCATCGAAAAAGTGAATCGTCTTTTGGAGCGATTAAATCGTGCCCAGGTATCTCCTTGTCATTTTCGCGATGTTGTAGAAGATTTTCTTTCTTAAATATATTTCCCCCTCAAGGTTTTGTACAAAGGAGGCTGCCGTTCCCGTACGCTAGGAATCCGATATTTTCGGCATACGGCCTCCTTATGTCAAAGCCCTTCCCGGCGTACGGACAAACACTCCGTATACATCCAGTTTTCCGTAGCCCCATTCCCGGTTCGGGTACTCTCTCCCGTCCCGTTTTGCGGAGGCGGTAAACAATCGTTTCATCACCGTAGTATCTAAAATTATATAGTTTTCCTGCCTTGCGGCCGCTTCAAACACCAGTGCCGCACATCCGACTCCAAAGGCCGTTGCCATGCCGGTCCCCTCGTAAAGGACTTCTCCTTTCGGTGCCGCCAGATCCGGCTTTATTCTGTCATCCACCGTATATCCGTAGGATGCTTCCCGAAACAAACTCCCGCTCACCACGTCATAGGCCGTAATGGTCAACACCTCTCTTGCCGCCCC
>SVEN01000035.1 GCA_015057365.1 Lachnospiraceae bacterium
CTATGAATCAGTATGAATTAGCCTTAGTTGTAAATGCAAAAGTCGAGGATGACGTAAAGAATGCTGTTGTTGAGGCAGCAAAGGAGCTCATTGCAAGATTCGGCGGTAACGTTACCAACGTTGAAGACGCAGGCAAGAAGAGACTCGCTTACGAAATCCAGAAGATGAAGGAAGGTTACTATTACTTCATTCAGTTCGATGCTGAGGCAACTGTTCCGGCGGAGATCGAATCCAGACTTCGTATTATGGACAATGTGCTCAGATTCTTATGCATTAGACGGGACGAGGAGTAAAGGAGGAATTCCTTAATGAACAAAGTCATTTTAATCGGTAGATTAACCAGAGACCCGGAAATCAGATATTCGCAGGGCGCAAGCTCTACCGCAGTAGGTTCTTTCAGTATCGCTGTGGACAGACGTTTTAAGCGTGACGGTGAGCCGGATGCGGACTTCTTTGACTGTACTGCTTTCGGAAAGCAGGCAGAGTTTGTAGAACGTTACCTGAAAAAGGGAACGAAGATGGTTGTTGTAGGCAGACTGCAGAATGACAACTACACAAACAAAGACGGCCAGAAGGTTTACAGAACACGTATTATGGTAGATGAATTAGAGTTCGCTGAGAGCAAGAATGCGGCAGGTGAGAGTTCGGAATATCGTCCGAGCGCAAGACCGGAGCCGTCTGCAGCAGGTGACGGATTCATGAATATCCCTGACGGTATCGACGAAGAGCTTCCGTTTAACTAGGAAGCAAAAGATAAGAAGCGGCGAAGCCGCACGATTTGAATAAGGAGGTAGAACCAAATGGAAAGACCGGATAAGGCAGATCTTGGTGCTAAGAGACGCGTAGTTCGCAGAAGAAAGAAAGTTTGTGCTTTCTGTGCAGACAAGACTAACGCAGGCATCGATTATAAGGATGTAAATAAGTTAAAGAGATACGTTTCCGAGAGAGGTAAGATTCTTCCGAGAAGAATTACCGGAAACTGTGCAAAGCATCAGAGAGCATTGACCGTTGCTGTAAAGCGCGCTCGTCACGTTGCACTCATGCCGTACACTCTTGACTAATCTTCGTACAAAGCGGAGTAAGAGAATAAAAAGCTCATGTACTGCAAGCTTGCAAGTACATGAGCTTTTCTATTCTCTTGAGGAGCGAAGCGACCGAGCGTTCAGAAGGAACGCGAGGTTCCGCTTTGAACGGGTTCTAATTCTTAAAAATTTATTAACAAAGAATCATTCTTCGGCTTGCAATCCCTCTATAGAACCGCTATAATAAAAGTGTAGTAAAATAAGGAAAGGGACAAGGTTCCTTTCGCAAAAAAAGGAAAGGTAGGTAGTTAACGATGTTGGAGAAGTTTTTCAAACTGAAGGAAAACAATACTACTGTACGTACCGAGATTATGGCAGGTTTGACGACGTTCTTTGCGTTGGCGTACATTGTATTTGTGAATCCGAATCAGGTAGCAGCGGAGGGCACCAACGGCTGGCTTGCAGGTCTTGGAGCTGACGGAGCGGTATTGGGACAGATTTGGAATGCTGTGTATATCGCATCTTTATTGGGAGCGATTATCGCCACATTAATTATGGGACTTTATGCTAAGTTGCCGTTTGTGTTGGCATGCGGTATGGGTCTGAATGCATTTTTCTGTACCTGCTTCGTATCCGGTGCATTCTTTGCAGGCGAAGATATTATGACAGGTTACCATTCCGGTCTTGTTGTCATTTTCTTATCCGGTATTATTTTCTTAGTTTTAAGTTTAACCGGTTTGAGAGAGTATATTGCAAAGGCAATGCCGGATTGTTTAAAGAAGGCGATTCCGGCAGGTATCGGTCTTTTTATTGCATTTCTCGGTATGCAGAATGCAGGGCTGATTCAGGCAAATCAGTATACGTTGGTACAGTTTGTTAATATTAAAGACGGTGACTGGGTAACACAGGTTGCACCGGCACTGGTTGCATTTATCGGCTTTGTTATCATTGCTATTCTGAATAAGTTGAAGGTAAAGGGTAACATTATTATCGGTATTGCGGCTTCCACTGTACTTTATTATGTATTTACCGGACAGACTCCGAATTTTGATATTGCAGGTGTGGGTCAGGCATTTAAGGATTTCGGTGCTGTGGGTGTTACCGGTTTGCTTGACGGCGATGCTTGGGTGAAGGCATTCACCGGTGCACATATCGGTAGTGTATTTAATGCAGTAATGTTAATTATTACTTTCTGCCTTGTTGATATGTTTGATACCGTAGGCACCCTTTACGGAGCAAGTGCGCAGGCAGGTATGCTTGACGAAAACGGTGACCCGATTAATGTAAACAAAGCAATGACTGCCGATTCCGTAGGTACGGTGGCAGGTGCGGTTCTCGGTACCAGTACGGTTACCACATTTGTAGAGTCTGCTTCCGGTGTTGCGGAGGGAGGAAGAACCGGTCTTACCAGTATTACGACTGCGGTTTGTCTTGCGGTTTGCTTATTCCTTAGCCCGGTAGCAAGTATCGTTCCGGGATGTGCAACGGCTCCGGCGTTGATTTTTGTAGGCGTTCTGATGCTTAAGAACTTTGCCAAGGTAGATATGGAGGACATGCTTTCTGCGGTTCCGGCATTTTTAACCTTAGTAATGATGCCGCTTACATATTCTATTTCCAACGGTATCGGTATCGGTGCAATCTCTTATGTATTGATTGCTCTTTTCACCGGTAAGTATAAGAAGAAGGATATCGTAGTTACGATTATTGCTATCTTGTTCGTATTGAAGTTTGCATTGGTTTATATGTAATATGGATGGTTAGAACCATAAGCTGTAAGAAAGCCGTAGGGAATGTCCCTGCGGCTTTCTTTGTTAGGAGTATATTAGTAATGAGAAATGGCTATGAAACACGGTAATTCTGTTCAACATAATCGTTTACGGCTTTGTTATCCGCTAACATACGGCAACCTACAATGTAAGTTCCGTTGTTGTCGGTGATTCGGATAATTGAACCTTCCACTTCTTTTTCCTGTAGTACTTCAAAATCATCTACAATCAAACGGACTTGCTTTTCTTTTGCGTTTTGCAACTCTTTTGAGGTAGAGGAGAATGCAAAGCCACCGGCACTGATATTTACCATTCTGCCGATAATAGGGTGTTCCATACCCTCTAAATAAAGGGAGCAGGCGTTGGACAGCGGCATACGACGGTACTTTCTGCGGTTAAATACCTTCGGGTTGCCGGAAACGGTTAAGGTATGAGTGCCGTCTTTTTCCTGGGTTACTTTGATATTCTTCCATTGATAGATACCGTTGTCAACTACAATGGTAACATGATAAGAGGCGGATTTGGAAACGGTAAGAGTACCGTGCAAGTGTTTTACGGTGATATGATTGTCCGTTACCTTTACAACCTGTTCGTTGTATTCCTTTGTATCGGTTCCCTGTACCTCTTCTAAGGTAAGGTACATGCCGGGCTTGACATCTTCGGTACTCATAAAGCCACCGTCACCCAGTTCTTCGATTAATTGTCCTACAATGGAACTGATGGTAGTTACGTTTGCGGTAGTTTCGGCATACTTGCTACGCATGATGCGGGTGCTTTCGTCTGCCTGGGTAATATTGGCGGTCATGGTATCCATAACATCACAAATACGGTTCATATTGTCCACCATGTTGCGGTTAGAGCTTTCTACTTCCTGCATGGCGGAATCAATGACCTGAACATTACTTCCCAGCTTTGTGGCATCTGAAGCGATTCGTGCGACACTGGTGTCAACAAGGGAAACCTTTTCCAATGTGGTTTGAATCAGCTCCAGGGTTCTTGTAATGGAGTCGGTCATACGGTCCGCTGTTACCTCTAAATTAGCGAGAGCACTCATGATACTGGTGGAGGAATTCTTTGTGCCGGTACTCAAATCACGGATTTCATCCGCAACTACCGCAAAGCCTTTACCGGATTCGCCCGCTCTTGCTGCTTCGATGGAAGCATTTAAAGCAAGAAGATTGGTCTGCCCTGAGATTTTTTCGATGGTACCGGTTTCGGCTTTTACCATGTCAAATTCGGTGCGAAAAGCCTTTAAAATGGATTCTACTTCCTTGGAAAGCTGTGCCATTTCATTGGTGGAAGCCACTACATCGGCTAACTGTTCGGAACTGGTGCGGGAGTCGTTTACCGACTCGTCTACCAGGCGGACCATATCTTGTACCAGGGTAGCCACGTTTTCTACCTGAAGGTTAATCTGACGGGTCATATCCAATGAGGAATCGGCACGTTCGTGGAGGATTCCGTTGTTTAGAGTTAATTGTTCCATGTTGTTTACAACAATGTCGGCACTTTCCTTGTTTTCATCCGAAAGTTCGTTGACAACAGTGACACCGTCCACAATGGAGTGACTGGCGCTTTTTACTTGTTGGATGGTGAGAATTACCCGGTCAAGGTTTGCCTGTACCGAGTTCAGCAAGGCACCGTCGGATTTGCTGATGTGATTAATCGCAAGAACATAGGCGAGATAGCAAAAAATAATGACACCGATTTGGATTTCTGCGTCTGTTACGGAGTGCGCATCAAATCCGGTGGTCAGATGAATTTTCAATAAATATGCCAGGATGACAAGAACATTTGCAATGCCGCATCGTATCAGCAATGCACGGTTTTTGTATAAAATCAACATACTGGCTATCGGGAAAATGTAGCCGTAGGTGACGTTGGTATTTGTGGTCATGAGAACAAACAGGTAAAAAACACCGTAGCCTACTGCAATGATTTCACGATAGACCCAGGTGCTTGCCCCTTTGATTTTCATAACCAAAAGGCCTGTAAAGAACGGAATCCAGCAGATACATAAAAAGACTGCCAGATACTGAGGAGTTCGTCCTCCTTTGATCAGCTCCAGAATATAAAGAGCGGTAAAGACAAGGTTCATAATGAGCCAAAGACTGCATGCACTTTTATTGGCCCGTGCTTTAAAATATTCTTCATTATACTCCATAAGAAACCTCCTGAAAACTGAAATAATATCTTGTCTATCATTTTAACACAGATATATGGAAATTTCTACAAAAAATAAGAAATAATACGAAGAAGTGTAAAAATCATGCGAAATGCACCGGAAATGATGAAAAATAGTGTGAAGGATGAAATAGAAGATGCCGCCCACGCAGTAGCGTGAACGGCATCCCAGGATGGACAAGAAATTTCCTATGTATGCAATTTGATTGTTTAGCCCTGTAAGAGGGAAAGAACACCCTGTGTGGACTGATTTGCCTGTGCCAGCATGGACTGGGAAGCCTGAGAAAGGATGTTGTACTTGCTGTATTCCACCATCTCTGCTGCCATGTCCACATCGCGGATACGGGATTCTGCCTGCTGTAAGTTCTCTGCGGAAGTATCCAGGTTTGCGATGGTGTGTTCCAGACGGTTCTGCACAGCACCGAGGGTGGAACGTTGCTTGGACACCTTATTGATTGCTTCGTCAATAACCGAGATGGCAGCAGATGCACGATCCTGCTGGTCAACGCGGACATTGTTTCCACTGACACCGAGGGCAGCTGCGCTCATGTCGCCGATGTTAAAGGTCATGGTCTGACCTTCGTTTGCACCTACCTGTAAGGTCATGCCGCCGGCGGAAGCAATGCTGTCGTAATTGTTCTGGGTAAGGAAAGCATCGTCATCACCAAGGCCCGCACCGCCGGTAAGCTGTACGGTAGCACTTACGTTGCTGCTGGAAATAAACAAGGTATTCGGAGTGTCGGTACCGTTGTTCTCGGTGTTGCCGGATAATGCTACGGTAACACTTAAGCCTGCGGTAGCTAAAAGATCTTCGATATCTTCTGCGGTATAATCTTTACCGGACTGTAAGGATACCTTGTAGGTTGCGGTGGAATCAATGGCATCGCTGATGTCTGCACCGTTCATATTATAAACCGGGGCGTTTTCTAACACAGCTTCCTCTTTTCCGGCATCCGCGGTAAAGGTAAATTTGATTGCGATGTTATAATCTGCTCCATACTTGTTGGAGGTGATGTTAATGGTGTTTGCACCGATGTACTGGGTCGGGTCGGTGGTAATCTTCACACCGGAATCCATGCCTGGAGTATAGGTGGAAGCTGCGGTTGCTACAGCATTGGTAGCTGCGTTTGCAACACTGTAATCACCGCCTAAGGTAAGACTGACTTCATCCTTTGCGGAAACACCGGTGGTATCTACTGCCTTTGCAAGGATTGCATCCATGTCCTTCTGTGTGTACACTTTGTCAGCAACAAGGGTTACGGTCATTTTCTTGTTAGTAGCATCCCATACAGCGGTTTCCTGACCGGCCGTAATGGTATTGTCTCCCTTAATATCTACAGCGGTATCATCCTGCTTTGCCTTTGTAGTGATTCCCGTAGTAGCATCGTAAGTGGTGTAGTGATCTGCTACAATGGTACCTGCGGTAAGAGTGGTGGCACCGGTGCCGGTTTTACCGGTAATGGTACCGTCAAAAGCAACATCTACGTTTTCTGTGCCAGCCTTCTGAATTAAGGAATTGATATCATCCTGAGTATAGGATTTGCCATTAATCAGAGTAACAACGACAGCTTTTGTATCCGGATCATAAGTAGCGGATTCCACACCGGTTCCTACAGTATTGATTTTTACGGTAGCATTTTTCTCGGTGGAATTTACGGTAATGTCTTTTGTGGTTTCGGCAATGGAGGAGGTCTCCTTGCCGTTTCCTGTATAGGTAGGCTTTGCAGTGGTAGAAGCCTTAATGCCTGCAGTGGTTGCCACACCTGCGGTATCGTTATTGGCGGTGTATACACCGGTAGCGAGTCTTACGGTTACATTAGCCGGAGTATTGGTAGCACCACTGTCTTCCTGTTTTGCATTTTTTACTAAGTCATCGATGTCAGCCTGAGTATAAGTCTTGTTCTTTGCAAGGCTGATGTTTAAAGTCTTACCGGTCGGGTCCCAAACAGCGGATTCGCCGCCTACGGTTGCGTTGGTGTTGGTGGTAACCGTAACACCTGCGATGTCGGAGGTGATGAAAGCACCTAAAGCACCGTCGTACTGGCTGTACTTCGGACCTGCGGTGGTAGTGGATGTGTTGGTTCCGTCAAAGGTACCGTCGAGAAGCTTCATGGTATTGAACTCGGTGGTCTCTGCAATACGGTCAAGTTCATCCTGTAACTGCTCGATTTCATCCTGAATATTGTCACGGTCGCTGTCTGTTTCGGTGCCGTTGGCAGCCTGTACAGCCAGCTGACGCATTCTTTGTAAAATGCTGTGGGATTCATTTAATGCACCTTCAGCGGTCTGAATCATGGAAATACCATCTTCTGCATTGGTGGAAGCCTGGGTGAGACCGCGAATCTGGGAACGCATCTTTTCGGAAATCGCTAAGCCTGCTGCGTCATCAGCGGCGCGGTTGATGCGGTAACCCGAAGAAAGTTTTTCTGTAGATTTTGCCTGCTGGTTAGAAACAATACCCAGCATACGATTGGCATTCATAGCCTGCATGTTGTGTTGAACGATCATTGCCATAGTCGTTACCTCCCGATAGTTGAATTTGCTCTTCTGTATGAGCATGTCTTAAATTGCGATAGGTTGTATTTTTACGATGAATACATGCCCCTCGAATCCGTTCGGGTGATAACTGAGTCCTTTCAGTATGGCTGTGTTTCATTCACTTGTTAACTATATCGGCTTAGAAAAACGCGGACTTTATAGAAAAAGTGAAAAAAATTACAAAATATAGGTTTTTTTTGCAGATTTTACGCAATGGATAGTAAAGTGATACGGTCATTCGCAATCCGCTACGCTCCTTGCTCATGAAAATAGATATGACTTCGTCATATTCATGTGCGCATTTATGCGCACATGCCAAGAGGACCACTGCGGAGCAGTGGTCCTCTTGGCTATTTTCAACCTATCGGGACACAGTTAATCCTTTCGGATATCAGCATAAGTAACGAATAGGTGGAGTTAACTATGAAGTTAAATTAGCCCTGTAAGAGGGAAAGTACACCCTGCGTAGCCTGATTTGCCTGAGCAAGCATGGACTGGGAAGCCTGGGAGAGAATGTTGTTCTTACTGTACTCTACCATTTCTGCTGCCATGTCTACGTCACGGATACGGGACTCTGCGGTCTGTAAGTTTTCAGCGGAGGTATCTAAGTTCGCAATGGTGTGCTCCAGACGATTCTGAACCGCACCGAGAGCGGAACGCTGCTTGGATACAATGCTGATAGCGTTGTCAATGGTGGTGATTGCCTGGGAAGCTCTGTCCTGCTCGTCCACGCGAACGCTCTGGCCGCTGACACCGAGTGCTGCCGCACTCATATCGCCGATGTTGAATTCCATGGTCTGACCGCGGTTTGCACCGATCTGCAATACCATACCGCCGGTGGAATTTACGCTGTCATAGCTGTTCTGGGTAAGGAAAGCATCATCGTCACCGAGACCGGTACCGCCCTTTAATTCCAGAGTCTTTGTAATGGTACTCTTGGAGATGAACAAGGTGTTCGGGCTGTCGGTTCCGTTGTTCTTCTCATTACCGGAAAGCTCTACGGTAACATTTAAGCCAACAGTAGCTAAAAGGTCTTCAATCTCTTCTGCTGTGTATTCTTTACCGGACTGTAATGCCAAGGAATACTTTGCCGGAGATTTGATGGCACCGTTGATGTCTTCACCGTTCATATCATAAATAGCACCGGATTCTATCTTTGCTTCTTCCTTGCCGGCATCTGCGGTAAACTTCAATTCGATGGAGATATTGTAATCCGCACCGTACTTGTTGGATGTAATATGAATCGTATTTGCACCGATGTATTCCGTCGGATCGGTGGTAATCTTTACACCGTCTTCCATAACCGGAATCGTAGCATCGGCATCGCCGGCAGCAAGAGTGGTTCCGTTGGTATCATCATAAACAAGGTCTTCCGGAACGGTTACTTTAAAGGCATCCTTATCAAGACCGGCATCTTTGATTGCCTGTGCAACTAAACTGTCGATGTCGGCCTGTGTATATACTTTATCTGTGGTGCCATCGCCTATTTCGAGTGTAAGAGTTAAGGTGTCGGTTCCGTCCCAAGCTGCGGTGCTTGCGGTTCCGTTAGTACCTTTTGCAATTACCAGCTTTGCGCCGTTAATGGTGGACTCAAAACCAATGCCGGTAGTGGCATCATAGCCGGTGTACTTGTCCGCAACAGCCTGATTTGCAGCAATTGCGGTTTGGGTCGTTGCTGCACCAACATCCGCCGTAGTAAGAGTACCGTTTTCGGTGGAAACGGTAAGTCCTTCATAACCGGCATCAGCCAGCAGTTTGTTGATTTCTGCATCGGTATATTCTTTATTTTCTGCAAGAGTAAGGGTGATTTCCTTCGCATCTGTGGCACCTGCTGCGACCGTTTCATCGCCTTCTCCTAAACCGTTATTCGTCGCAAAGACGAGGGAATAACCGGCATCTTTGGAAGATACGGTAATTTTATCGCCCTGAGAAGCTGTGGCGAACACATCTGTACCGGCTGTGGCACCTGTACTTGCATAGGTCATCTTTGCTGCGGTAGAAGCTTTCTTGCCTGCGATGGTAGCAACACCGTCGGTATTATTGTCAGCGGTATAAACACCGGTGGAGAACTTCACGGTTACATTTGCCGGGGTATTCTTTGCACCGCTGTCTTCCTGCTTTGCGTTCTTAATTAAGTCATCGATATCTTCCTGGGTGTAAGTAACGTGCTCCGCAAGGTTTAAGGTGAGAGTCTTGCCGGTTGCATCCCAGATAGCGGATTCGCCGCCTACGGTAGCGGAAGTATCGGATTTTACAACGACACCTTCCACATCGGAAGTGATAAATGCACCCAGGCCGCCGTCGTATTCACTGTACTTCGGGCCGGAGGTGGTATTGGTTACGGAGATACCGTCAAAGGAACCGTCGATGAGTTTCATGGTGTTGAACTCGGTGGTTTCTGCGATACGGTCAAGCTCGTCCTGTAACTGCTCGATTTCGTCCTGGATATTTCCGCGGTCGTCATCGGTCTCGGTACCGTTGGCTGCTTGTACGGCAAGCTGACGCATTCTCTGTAAAATGCTGTGGGTTTCGTTTAACGCACCTTCTGCGGTCTGAATTAAAGAAATACCGTCTTCTGCGTTGGTAGATGCCTGGGAAAGACCACGAATCTGGCTTCTCATCTTCTCGGAAATTGCAAGACCTGCGGCATCATCTGCTGCACGGTTGATGCGGTAACCGGAAGAAAGCTTTTCCGTGGACTTCTGAAGATTGGTAGAAACAATGCCTAACATACGGTTGGCATTCATGGATTGCATGTTGTGTTGAACAATCATTGCCATAATAGGTCCCTCCTCGAATTTGGATTAATTTGATAGGTTGTATTTTTCTAACATGAAATACAGTCTTCGAGTCCGTTCGAGAAGTTACTGAATCCTTTCAGCACAACTGTCATTCATTTGTTTGATTATGTTATCGGCAGTTTTTTTTATGTACTTAACCTTTTTTTGAAAATATACTAAAAATTGTATAGGTATTTCGTCCTAAGACTAAATGTAGTGGGGGATGGGAAGAATATGTTCATTATTATAATGAGGTAACGGGGGTGTACCGGTTCGTTGACACTATTTCCAATGTTTGCTATAATCGAATTTAATAAAACGAAGGAGCAATGTGATGTTTCGACTGATACGATATTTAAGGAATTATAAGAAGGAAAGTATTATCGGTCCGTTGTTCAAGATGCTGGAGGCCTTTTTTGAGCTTTTGGTGCCGCTTGTGGTGGCGGATATGATTGACAACGGAATTGCAAAAGGCGATAAGTCTTATATCTACAAAGCAGCCTTTATTATGGTGCTTTTAGGGGTAGTGGGACTGGTCTGTTCTTTGATTGCCCAGTTTTTTGCGGCAAAGGCTTCCGTAGGGTTTGCGACGGAACTCCGGGATGATTTATTTGCCCATATGAACCGTTTTTCTTACGCAGAGCTTGATAAGGCGGGGACTTCTACACTGGTAACCAGAATTACAAGTGATATGAATCAGGTGCAGGCAGGGGTGAATTTGATACTTCGCTTGTTTTTGCGTTCTCCGTTTATTGTGGTAGGTGCGCTTGCAGCGGCGTTTTTGGTGAATACCAGGGTGGCGGTAATTTTTGTGATTGCCGCACCGATTCTTGCACTCATTATTTACGGCATTATGGTGCTTACTATTCCGATGTATTCCAAAGTACAAAAAGCATTAGATCGGATTTCTTTAGCTACAAGAGAGGGTTTAAACGGTGCAAGAGTGATTCGTGCTTTCGGACGGCAGAAGGATGAGACGGAGGAATTTACAGAGGACAGCAGTCTTTTGCTAAAGCTTCAGAAGCGCGTGGGTAAAGTGTCCGCGGCCATGAATCCGTTGACCTTTGTAGTAGTAAATCTCGCCATTGCAGCGATTATTATGCAGGGAGGAAAACAGGTGGATTCCGGTGTGATTACCCAGGGTGAGGTGATTGCACTGGTAAATTACATGACCCAGATTCTAAATGCGTTGGTAGCGTTGCAGGTACTTATTGTTACCGCTACTAAGGGGATGGCGTCGGCAAAACGTGTCAATGAGGTGCTGGATTTGCAGCCGACGGTACTGGATAAGGATGGGCCGATTAAGGTATGCGCAGATGCGCCGGCAGTGGAGTTCTCCGGTGTTTCCTTTGCATATCCGGGGGCAAAGGAAGAAGCGTTGACCGGGGTTACATTTTCTGTAAAAAAGGGACAGACGGTAGGGATTATCGGCGGTACCGGTTCCGCGAAATCTTCCTTGGTAAATCTGATACCGCGGTTTTATGATGTGACGAAGGGTGCAGTGCTTGTGGACGGCGTGGATGTAAGAGATTATCCGCAAAGGGAACTTCGCAGTAAAATCGGTATGGTGCCGCAAAAAGCAGTCCTGTTTTCGGGTACCATTCGTGACAATATGAAATGGGGAAAGGAAAATGCGACGGATGAGGAAATCAACGAAGCACTTCTAATTGCCCAGGCAAAGGATTTTGTAGATGCAAAAGAGGGTGGTTTGGACTATAAGTTGACCCAGGGCGGAAAGAATCTTTCCGGCGGACAAAGACAGCGTCTTACCGTGGCGAGAGCTTTAGTAAGAAATCCGGAGATTTTGATTTTGGATGACAGCTCTTCGGCGTTGGATTTTGCCACAGATGCGGCACTGCGCCGGGCTTTGTCCGAGCGGACGAAGGGAATGACAGTGTTTATGGTATCCCAACGAACTACCACCATTCAGAATGCCGATCTCATTGTTGTATTGGAAGACGGTGAAGTGGTGGGGATCGGAACCCACAAAGAACTGACCGAAACTTGTGATGTTTACAAGGAAATCTGCCAGTCTCAGGTTTCTGCAGAGGAGGTGGGAGTATGAAAATGAAATCCGAAAACTCTGCAACATTAACAAGGGTACTGAAGCTGATCCGGCCATACCGGTGGTTAATGGGGCTTTCTCTGTTGTTTGCTGTGATTACGGTGGTAACAACGTTGTATGCCCCGGTATTAACCGGACAGGCCATTGATCATGTGGTGGCGAAAGGGAATGTGGATTTTAAAGCGATTACGCCGATTTTAGTTCGGTTCCTGGTTGTAGTGGGAATTATGGCGGCATCAAGTTGGATGATGAATCTTTGTAACAACCGGATTGCATTTCATGTGGTAAAGGATTTACGAACCAAAGTGTATGCCCATGTGCAGAACCTGCCCCTTGCTTACCTGGATTCCCATTCCAACGGGGATACTTTAAGCAGGATTGTGACGGATATCGACCAGTTATCCGACGGGCTGTTGATGGGATTCTCCCAGCTCTTTACCGGTGTGGTGACGATAGCGGCAACCTTAGGTTTTATGCTTTCCATTCATGTCGGAATTGCGCTTTTGGTGGTATTACTGACTCCGGTATCCTTATTTGTGGCGGCATTTATCGCAAAACGCACCTATTCGTTGTTCCGTGCACAGTCACAGGTGCGGGCGGAGATGACGTCCCTGGTGGAAGAACTGGTAGGGAATCAGAGAGTAGTAACGGCATTTAATTATGAAGAAAAGGCAGAAGAACGGTTTTGTGATGTGAACCACCGCTTGCAAAAAGTGGGACTTAAGGCGATTTTTCTTTCTTCCCTTACCAATCCGTGTACCCGTTTTGTAAACGGCCTGGTGTACACCGGTGTCGGTATTTTCGGCGGATTTGTAGCGCTGACGGCGGGACCGACGGTATTATCCGTTGGGCAGTTGTCCTGCTTCTTATCTTATGCCAACCAGTATACAAAGCCCTTTAATGAAATATCTTCCGTGATTACGGAGTTACAGAATGCACTGGCTTCCGCAAAGCGTGTGTTTGACCTTTTGGATGAACCGGAGCAGTTACCGGATAAGGAAAACGCGGTGGTGCTTAACAGCGCGGAAGGAACGGTGGAGCTTACGCATGTAGCATTTTCTTACGTGCCGGAAGTGCCGCTCCTTAAGGATGTTACTCTTTTCGTAAAACCGGGACAGCGGGTGGCAATTGTAGGTCCTACCGGTTGCGGTAAGACAACGCTCATTAATCTTTTAATGCGTTTCTATGATGTGAATAAGGGAATGATTACGGTGGACGGTACGGATGTCCGGGATTTGACAAGAGAATCCTTACGGGGTAATTTCGGTATGGTACTGCAGGAAACCTGGCTAAAGGCAGGTACGATTGCGGAAAACATTGCATACGGAAGGCCGGATGCTACCATGGAGGAAATTGAAGAGGCGGCCAAGGCGTCGTATGCCCACAATTTTATACGACGTTTAAAGGACGGATATCAGACGGTCATTGCGGAGGACGGAGGGAATCTGTCCCAGGGCCAGAAGCAGCTTCTTTGTATTGCACGAGTAATGCTTTGTCTGCCGCCGATGTTGATTTTGGATGAAGCAACGTCTTCCATTGATACTCGTATGGAGGTTCGCATTCAGCGGGCATTCCACAAGATGATGAAGGGACGAACCAGTTTTATTGTGGCACATCGTTTGTCTACGATTCGGGAGGCGGACATGATTTTGGTCATGAAGGACGGCGATATTATCGAACAGGGTACTCATGAGGAACTTTTGGCAAAGGGTGGATTTTATCGCAATTTGTATTACAGCGGTGCACCGGAAGAACAGAGTGCGGAAAAAGATTTTAAATAATTTTAGTTTTTTGGAACCGGAATGTGACACGCTTCGTCAATGTATCAGTGGGATGATGAAAGACCACAGAAAGCGGACGGTGCCGTGAAGGGAGACGGGGTCCGAAGAAACTAAAAACGTAAATAAAAGAAAGAGAGAGATAAGAGTATGAGAATGAAAAAATTTTTAGCTGTAGCACTTTCTGTTGCCATGGTATTTAGTATGGTTGCATGCGGTAAGAAGGATGACAACAAGAATGCCGGTGAAGGTGAGAATATCACCGCTACCGTAGCACCGGAGGAAGAGAAGGGCAATGGTATTATTACTCCGGAATTTGCGGCAGGTACCGCAGGCGAGACTCTTTGGAATGCTTTCCTTGAGACGATGGAGGCAAATCCGGAAACCGCACCGTTTGATATGGCAAATAGCCTTTCTGCCAACCCGGTAATTCCGTTTATGGCCGGTGCGATGGAAGTTGAACCGGGATTCCTTGCAGGATTCTCCGCAGATATTACCGGTTTTGAAAAGGGTGCACAGTACGGACCGATGATGGGCTCCATTGCATTTGCGGGTTATATTTTTGAACTGGCTGACGGTGCGGATGTAAAGGCATTTATTGAGACATTAAAGAGTAATGCAAATCCGAGATGGAATGTTTGTGTGGCTGCGGATTATACCCAGATCGGTGCTTACGAGAATACGGTACATTTCTTAATGTATCCGGCAGAGATGGACAATGCTTCCGCTGTGGGTGGTGAAGGTGCAGAAGAGGCAACTGTAATTTACCCGGATGTAGAAGAGAATACCTGGGGTGAGACTCTTTGGGAGGCATTTGAGACTACGATGAATGATAATCCGTCCGCAACTGCGGTAGATGCTGCATTTATGGTTTCTATGCACGAGTCTAATCCGAGTGATGCTATGTTTGGTGCTGCTGAAATGATGCCGGGACTTCTTGCGGGTTTTGATGAAAATGAAATTACCGGATTTAAGAGCTGTGCAATGTTCGGTCCGCAGATGAGTTCTATTGCATTTGTTGGTTATGTGTTTGAGTTAGAGGAAGGTGCGGATGTGAATGCGTTCATGACCGAACTTACCGAAAATTGTAATCCGGACTGGAACGAGTGTGTATCGGCAGACCAGACCGTAGTGGGAGCTTACAACAATATGGTATTCTTCCTTATGTGTCCGAACTCCAACCAGGGTGAATAATTAAGGATGTAACGGGGCACTTCTTATACAGAGGTGCCCTTGTTTTATGAAAGTTGAAAGGGCGGATTTGTCCAATCTTTCGTAGGAATACGGAGAGAGGCGTACAGTTTAGAAAGAAGGAGGGATTCTTCTGTTATTTTCCACGATTAGTTTTATTTATTACTTTTTGGCTGCGGTACTGTTACTTTATTTTATTGTACCGTTTAAATTAAAGAATTTGGTGTTGCTGGCGGCCAGTCTGTTCTTCTATTTTTACGGAGAGCCGGTGTACACATTACTTATGATTGCGACAATTCTGTCCAGTTATATTCACGGATTGTTAATAGACAAGTTTCGCGGTACGGTATGGTCTAAGGTGTTCCTCTGGTCCAGTGTGATTACCAGTATCGGCGCGTTAGGGTTTTTTAAGTACTCGGATTTCTTTATCAGTAATGTGAATTCGATTTTTAAGACGGAGTTTTCGCTCCTTGGACTGGCACTTCCGATCGGTATCAGTTTCTATACCTTCCAGACCTTAAGTTACACGATTGATGTATACCGGGATGAGGCAAAGGTGCAGAAAAGTCCGATTCGTCTGGCTACCTACGTGGCATTGTTTCCGCAGCTCATTGCGGGACCGATTGTACGCTATACTACCGTAGAGGAAGAGCTTTCTCACAGAACCCATTCCTTTGAAAATTTCGGATACGGTGTAACCCGTTTTATTATCGGTCTTTCGAAGAAGGTTTTGATTGCGGATACTTTAGGTGGTCTTGCAAAAATCATGCACGGCATGGAAGAAGCAACGGTAGTGGGATATTGGATGTATGCTGTGGCGATTTCCCTTCAGTTGTATTTTGACTTTTCCGGTTATTCGGATATGGCAATCGGTCTCGGACGTATTTTCGGATTTCATTTCCTTGAGAATTTTAACTATCCGTTTATTTCAAAAAGCATTGCGGAGTTCTGGAGACGATGGCATATGTCTCTCGGTACCTGGTTCCGTGACTATGTGTATATTCCCATGGGAGGAAACAGAGTATCTCAGGGACGTTGGTTTTTTAATATTCTGACGGTATGGTTTTTAACCGGGTTCTGGCACGGTGCGGACTGGACCTTTATTATCTGGGGATTGTACTTTGCGGCTTTTTTGCTTCTGGAGAAGTTTGTGTTAAACAAGGTGTTTGAAAAGCTGCCGAAATTTGTGTCCCATATTTATGTGGTGCTTGCGATTTTAATCAGTTTTGTTATCTTTAGCGGAAACGGATTGTCCGGTGCCATGGCAGACTTAGGTGCCATGTTCGGTGCGGGCGGCATTCCGCTTTGGTCCGGAGAGACCGGATATTATCTGGGAAGCTACGGTATCGTATTGGTGGCAGCGATTTTTGGAGCCACCCCGCTTGTAAAAACGGCGGTGCAAAAAATTAAAGAAAATCGCATTGGTGCGCTTGTGTGTGATATGTTAGAGCCGGTGTTTGTAGTGGTGATGCTTCTTGTGGTAACAGCATATTTTGTGGATGGGTCCTTTAGCCCGTTCCTTTATTTCAGATTCTAAAGGAGGGTGATTACGATGCAGAAAAAAGTGAAAAATATTGCAGTAACGTTCTCGTTTTTAATTGCCCTGGCTCTTTTGGTGGGCATGTGTGTAAAAATGTATCTGAATCCTGTGGAAATTTCCGAAAGTGAGAGACGGCCCTTGGCACAGTTTCCTGCGGAAATTACCTGGGAAAGCATTGTAGACCGGACTTCTATCGAGAAGTTTGAGGATTATTCCGTGGATCAGTTCCCGTTCCGTGAGTTTTTTCGTTCTTTAAAGGCAAAGTTCCAGTTAAATGTGCTGGGGCTGGAGGAAAATAACGGTCTTGCGGTAAAGGATGACTATATTGCAAAGATTGAACCGGAGTTTACCGAGGAACTTGTGGAATATTCTGTGGGACGGTTGCAGTATGTGTATGAGAAGTTTTTGAAAGAGAACGGCGGAGACAAGTATGTGGCTCTGATTCCGGATAAGAATTATTTCCTTGGGGCGGAATACGGTTATCCGTCACCGGATTACGAGGCTTTGAAGGAGATTGTAAGAGAGAAGCTGTCCGGTATGGAGTATGTTGAGTTATTTGATTTGCTGGAGCTTTCTGATTATTACCGGACCGATACCCATTGGAGTCAGGATAAAATCGGTGCGGTTGCGGACAAGCTGCTTACGGAGCTGGGTGCGGCAGACCGTGTGACCGGTGAATATAAAGAAAATACATTATATCCGTTCTACGGTGTTTATTACGGACAGAGCGCACTGAATCCTACGCCGGATACCATTACCTACCTTACCAGTGATACTTTGGATGCTTGTACGGTGTATGATTATGAATCCGGAAAAACCTTCGGAATTTATGACTTTGAGAGGTTTGAAGGTAAGGACGGATACGAGTTCTTCCTTTCCGGTACCAAAGCACTTCTTCGTATCGACAATCCGAACGCAACTACGGACGAGGAACTTATTCTTTTTCGAGATTCTTTCGGTTCCAGTATTGCACCGCTTCTTGCGGAGGGTTATAAGAGCGTATATCTGGTAGATATTCGTTATGTGATGCCGGATTTGTTGGATCGTTTTATTGACTTTGAAGGAAAAGATGTGCTGTATTTATACAGTGCGCTGATTTTGAACAGCAAGTCCTTTAAGTAAGGAAATAACAAAAGGCTTCCCATGTGGGAAGCCTTATTTGTTTTATAGAAAGCTGTGTAGTTCTTATAAATTGAAGTCAAAGCCTTTTAACATTCTTGCGCGGCTCGGATGACGGAGCTTACGAAGTGCTTTTGCTTCAATCTGACGGATACGTTCACGGGTTACGTTGAACTCTTTGCCTACTTCTTCCAAGGTACGGCTTTTTCCGTCCTTTAATCCGAAACGAAGCATTAATACGCGACGTTCCCTGTCGGTAAGGGTGTCAAGAAGACTGGTAATCTGATCCTGCAATACAGAATAAGAAGCAGCTTCCTCCGGTCCCATAATGCGTTCATCCTTAATGAAATCGCCTAAGTGGCTGTCGTCCTCTTCACCGATCGGAGTATCTAAGGAAATCGGGTCTGCGGAAATCTTTAAGATTTCACGTACCTTTTCAATCGGCATTTCAAGGGCAAGAGACAGCTCGTGTTCCGTAGGTTCACGTCCCAGTTCCTGTAACAGGGTACGGGAAACACGATAGGTTTTATTGATTACCTCAGACATATGCACCGGAATACGGATGGTACGGGACTGGTCCGCAATGGAACGGGTAATGGCCTGACGAATCCACCAGGTTGCATAGGTACTGAATTTATATCCTTTGTTATAGTCGAATTTATCCACAGCCTTGATAAGACCGAGATTACCTTCCTGAATTAAATCCAGGAAAGAAAGACCGCGACCTACATAGCGTTTTGCAATGCTGACAACAAGACGAAGGTTGGATTCTGCGAGTATCTTCTTCGCGTGTTCGTCACCGTTTTCAATACGCTTAGCCAGTTCGATTTCCTCCGTAATGGAAAGAAGCGGGTAATTACCGATTTCCTTTAAGTACTGCTTTACCGGGTCGTCGGACATGACATTTGCCAAAGCGTTTAAGTCCTCAAGCTCGGCTAATGCCTCTTCCGCATCATCAAGCTCCAACAGTTCCTCGTCATCCGGCATGTCATCGCTCATCGGAGACATGACTAAGATACCGTGGGCATCCAGGTATTCGTATATTTTATCAATCTGGCTGACTTCCAGATTCATTTCCTTGAAAAAGTCATTGATTTTATCAACTTCCAGAACATCTTTATTGCTACGTGCCATAGCAACCAATTGTTTTAATCTTTGTTCAAAAATCTGTACTTTGTTATTTGCTTCCATTTGAAACAGCTCCTTTGATTTGTGTGCCGTATACGACGCAAAAACACTATGTGAAATCTTTGTCGAATGAGGGCGCAAACAGTATTATAGCACAGGTGTAGTCAAAAAGAAAAGCACAATTTTCTGAAAGTCGCAAAATTGTTGAAAACTACTTAAAACTTAGGAAACTCCATGGGAAATATAGTAAAAAAGGCTAAAATCACTGCTTTGGGGTAGTGATTATATGAAGCGATGCAGAGGTGCTATGGTACTTTCGGAAAGAATCTGACAAGGAAAAAGCGGCCGCATAGCCTAAGAGGCTGTAAGCGGTCGCTTGGCGTTTATATTTCAATATCATTGGCGTTAGATAAATGCAGTTTTGTATAAATAAATACCCGGTCGCCGGTCTCCAGTTTCATATTACCGTTTGGAATGAGGGACTTATTTCTTCGTTTAACCAAAACAATAATGGACTGGCGGGAAATGTCCAAATCATTGCCTACCTCTAATATTTCAAGGAGCCGCTTGCGGCGGCGATACCATTTCTTATTCACAAAAGAAGCCTCCTTACGAAACTGGTGAAAACGTAACATGTGTTCACCTTAAAAAGTAGTGTACCACAAAAGGAAGGTGAAATCAAACAGCATTGTCTGTGAAGGGTGTCATTATTTTACGGGAAATTAGCATAATCGTCATTTCACGCAATATTTTAAACGAAAAAAGCAATAAAATGGGTTTAAAGTTATGATATAATAGAATGGGATAGGGTGCAAATGAATACAAAATGAGAACGAGGAGGATGAGTTACAATGAAACATAGGATAAGACGTGTGCTTTGTCTTATGATGGCACTGCTTTTGATGGCAGGCTGCGGGTCGCCGGCGGGAAATGAAGTTATTGCCCCGACAAACGGGCCGGAAGAGACTGCTACGCCAACCGGTGAGCCGGCAGAGGCTACACCGACGAAAGCGGCAGAAGAGGTGAAGCCGACAGAGGAAGCGAAACCGACACAGGCGGTTACCCCGACCAGTGCGCCGGTAGAAGAACCGGATGCGCCGGTAACCCCGCCGATTAATCCGCCGAAAACGGTGGTGGCATCGAAAAAACAGGGATGCGAGCTTTTTGTACCGGCCAACCAGACGGAAGGTACGGTTGTGCTGGCAAACAAAGAGGGTGCGGCACCGGTTTATATTGATTTGAACGGACCGGCTTTTGCGGGACTTCGTTTAATCGGAGATGCGGTGGCAGGCGATATGGAAGCTGTTACCGGACAAAGACCTGCGGTAGTAACCGAGGAACCGGAACGCGGTGTTATGATTGTTGCGGGTTTGGTGGATGAAGAGTTGATTACGAAAGAGGGCTTGACCTGGGATATCCAGCCGAGCGGTGACAGCTTTAAATCCGAGGATTTTGAGCGGTATCAGATTCAGGTAAAGAAAGACGGAGAGAAAACCAAAGTGATTGTAGCCGGTGCGGATAAGCGCGGTACGATTTACGGTTTGTTCCATATTACACAGGATTTATGCGGAGTAAGTCCGTGGATCTGGTGGGGAGATGTGAAGCCTGAGCATCAGGATTCCCTGTCCTTTACCGTGGCAGAAATGGAAGTAACATCCAAGCGTCCGTCTGTAAATTACAGAGGATTCTTCTTAAACGATGAGAATCCGTCTCTGGACGGTTTTGCGGACAGCCATTTCGGTGGTTTGAACTATATGTTCTACAGCCATGTTTGTGAATTGATGTTACGTCTTAAGGGTAACTATTTGTGGCCGGCAATGTGGTCCAACGGCTTCAATGCGGACGGTATGGAAGGTGTTACCGGTCAGTTCGCGGACCTGGAGAAAGAATACCATGACAGATTAAACGGTGTGATGTATATCGATACCCACGGTGACGAGAAGGGTGTTGTGAATGCGAATACACTTTACGGAAAAAAGGTGGCGCTCTCCAAGGGCGGAACCGAAGACGGAACCATCGGAGACGGATTCTATCCGATGTCCCTGGCAAATGCGGTAATTGCTGACCATTACGGTGTGATGGTGGGAGCTTCCCATCATGAGCCGATGGCACGTGCCGGCGTAGAATGGGGTAAGTATAAGCGCACATTCTACTCCAAGGGGCTGGAGCCGGGAGCAAATTCCGGAGCATGGAATTATTATCAGAACGTAGCAAATATCTCCAATTTCTGGAGTGATGCGATTGCCAGAAACGGTAATTTCTCTAACAACCTGTATACGGTAGGTATGCGTGGTGAGAATGATACCGCATTAACCAATGCAAGCGGAAAGACTTTGACGATGGCAGAAAATGCACAGTTGTTAAAGGATGTTTTACAGAAGCAGGATGAGATTCTGGAGAGCTTCGGTCAGGGAGATACTCCGAGACTGTTCTGCGTTTACAAAGAAGTAGAGACTTGTTGGTACGGCGGAAGCCGAAGTAATCCGGCGGCAGCGGATGACAGTTATGCCCTTCGTAAGGACCCGAATGTACAGGAGATTCTCGGTGCGGATACCAACAACATTGTAATGTTCTGTGAGGATAACAACGGATACTTGCGTACCATGGCAGAATACGGTGCCAAGGATGACTTCAACTACGGTTTGTATTATCACTTCGACTATGTAGGCGGTCCGCGTACTTCCATGTGGATTAACACGATGCCGCTGCAGCGTACCTGGGATAATATGACCACAGCGTTTGAGTACGGTGCGGATGATGCATGGATTGTAAACGTAGGTGATTTGAAGCCGATGGAGTTACCGTTATCTTATTTCCTCGATTTGGCATACGATTTCGAGACCTACGGAAGCAGTAATCCGAACAGCGTGGAAGAGTATACGCAGGATTGGGTAAGACAGCAGTTTGCTTCAGGAAATCTGACCGATGCGGAAGTAGCGGAAATTGAGGATATTCTGACGGGTTATACCGACATGAACGGTAATACCAAGCCGGAATCCTTAAGCGCAAGCACTTATCATGCTGTAAACTATAACGAGACCCAGAAGCATTTGGCTGAGGCTATCGCTCTTGAGAAGCTGGCAGATAAGTATTTGAAGAAGTTTGAGAATACGGAATTGTATGATGCGTATTATCAGCTTGTGTACTATCCGGCAGCGGCAACCGCAAATGTAAATAAACTGTGGTGCTTTACGGCATTGAACCAGTTATATGCAAATCGCGGCAGTTTGCTGGCGAATATGTACGGAGATTTGGTAGAAGCGGCAATTGAACAGGATCGTGCACTGACAGCGACTTATAACACGCTGGGTGATGACCTGAACGGAAAAAATAAGTGGTACCGGATGATGGTGACGGCTCCGTACAGTTACGAAAAGGTATGCGGACTGACCGGACATGCCCACTTAAATTACTCCAGTTGGAATCATGAGTCCAGTAGTAAGATTGTTCCTACCTATGTACAGGGTGTTGTGGGAACCCAGTTGATCGTGGATGTGGAAGGCGACGAAAAAGGCTATTCCAGCGGAACCGTTACTATGCCTACGTTCTACAATCTGAACAAGGAGGCTTATGCACTTACCCTCAGCAACGGTGGCGGTGAATACCTGACTTATCAGATTTCCGGTGTTCCGGCCTGGGTAAAGATTGACGGACCGACAAACGGCGGATTTTATGTAAGTAAGGTTTTAGGTGTTTCTGTTGACTGGAATAAGGTGTCGAAGGATACCACCGGCAGCTTTACCGTTACAAGCGGAAGTCAGACCGTTACGGTTACCGTAAATGCGAAAGTAGTTACCGTACCTTCTGATGTGGATAAGAATGCAGCGGTTGTATTAAACGGTATGGTATCTGTGGGAGCGGATGTTTATGCCGCAAAGGGTGCTTCCGCAGACGGCACGGAGTGGACGGTTCTTGAAAACTACGGAAAGACCGGTTCCTCCATAAAGATGCTTCCGGTATATACCGATGATTATGCATCCGGGGAAGGCCCGTGGGTAGAATACAAAGTATATGTTCCGGCAGGTGAGCCGACCGGCAACTACCGCCTGACTGCATATTTCGGACAGAGTAATAATATTTCCTTTGATGAAGGTAACCACTTAAATGTAGGCCTTCAGATAAACGGAAGTGATATTGTTACAAAGAACTGTCTGGATAACGGTTATGTGGCAGGTGACAGCTGGCAATGGAACAACAATATTTTCAATGCAGGTCATACGATGAATTTCGGAGCCGTAAGTTTAAATGCGGGAGAAAATACCATCCGAATTTACGGTATGGACCAGAATGTTCTGTTACAGAAGCTGGTACTTGTAAACGGAGACAATGATCCGAAGACCTCTTTCGCAGGTCCGGAGCAGAGTTACTATGCCGGCATGGGTACCGTAGCGCAGAAGCAGGCAGTTTACTATCAGGCAGGAGAAGCAATGTTCATGCCGGGAAGTATTATGGCAAAGGATTGCACCAATGAGGATGCGTTAATCTCCGATGGAGCATTGGCGGCGGTAAGCGGTACAACCTATGTATATGATGTAAATGTAACGACAGATGCAAGATATATCTTCAGCCTGACCGGATTATCCGAAAGCGGCGCAACCGCAACGGTTCAGGTGGATGACGGAGAAGTAATGAGTTTTGCACTTGAAGCGGAGGAACGCATGGTTGAGTCCGGCAAAGAGCTTGCGCTTACTACCGGAAAGCATGTAGTAAAAATAACGGTTTCTTCCGATGCTTTAATATGGAATGTGATGTCTGAGATTTACGATGACACCAAGGGACGTCCGCTTACGGTAACAGGTACCGGCGGGGATACAGAAGCGGCATATAAGGCGGCGGACCGTAAGGCTTCCAGTGCATGGCAGCCTACGGAGAAGAATCCGACCCTCACCTTGAATTTGGGCGAGGTGGCATATGCAGATTACTTCACGTTGACCGGTGATATGTCCGGCGTAACAAGCTATAAGTTAGAGACAACGGAAGATGGAAGCAACTGGACCACCGTATATTCCTCCGACAGTACTCCGGTGAGCGGCAGTAATGTATATTTCCAGAGTACCAAGGCATATAAGGGAAGCCAGTGGAGATTTGTATTTACCGGAACGGTAAGCAGATTAAACGAAGTCAGACTGCATACCTATATGAACTGGACGTTGGAGAAGGATAAGACCTATACAACCGGCGGTAATAATCCGGATCGTCCGAGCTCGGATCCGACCAAGACTGCGGATGGTGACCGTATCGGACATCCGAAGAACAGAAACGGTTTTATCGCAGATATGGGAAGTAATATGACGGTAACCTTTGATACCGCATTGCCGATGACCGGTATAATCCTTTCCGGAATGCAGGATTCCGTAGACAATAACAATGACGGTGTAATACCTACGGATACGTTAACCGGTGTTCAGACTCCGGCGGCCTACAAGATTTCCTATCAGGATGAAAACGGCAAGTGGGTAGAACTTGGTAACCACTTAACCGGAGGAAAGGTACTGAACTACTTTGAGTTTGCCGGCGGAAATGTGGTGAATGTACAGGCTGTTAAGATTCACCTGGCAGGATGGGCCCGTGTCATGGAAGTAGAGACGGTTCAGATGATTGAGTATACAGTGAATCAGTAATATGTAAAGTTGAAAAGGGTGTCTGAGGAATGTCCTGAGGCACCCTTTTATACAAAGGAAGGAAAAGGAGGGAGAGTATGAGATATTTTACCAAAGAATGGTATGATCTGATGCAGAGACTGGATTATACCTGTGGGATGAAGAAGATTTCCGATAAAGAGTATTCCACAGAGGAAATCAGGGAACTGTATGACAGGGCTTTGAAAAAGGAAGTAGTCGATGCCCGAAGAAGCTACAATACTCCTCCGTCTTTTGAATGGAAGTATACACTTTTAGAGCCGGACAGATTTGACCCGGAAAATTTCCTTATTGTAAATCAGGAGACCGGAGAGTGGTTTCATCCGGAAACTGTGGAGATTGCAAAGAACTATGTTGATGAGGAATACCGGAAAGCGTGGGAAAACTTTGAAAATCGACCGGCCTTTGATCCGACCGAAACAATCCGCTTTTTTGAAGAATGCTACCGGGATAAGTTACGCTGGAGATTTCCATGGTTGCCCGAATGGGTGGTACGGGATGTGGATATACGCTTGCTGGCACTTGATTATTTGCCGGAAGGCGTGTTCCGACAGTTGCGAAAAGAGGAGCAAAAAAATAAACGTGCTTTCGAAAGGATTATGAAAAAGGCACAGGCAGATTTGGAGCAACAGAAGATTCCGGAGGATATCAAAAAGGCTTTTTGCCTGCATGATGCGCATTTGTTATCCTTAAAGAGAATCGGTTCCGACGTGGAATTATGCCTGAGTAAGGATGGTGCATGGCCGGACGGAACGCCGTACATCCGGTTACGCTGTAAGAATGTTACCTTGTATGAACGGGAAAAGGGGTTGGTCATTCGGAAGAGAATGGGACAATCGGAGGAATGGGAGTCCAATTGTGTGTATCTCTATCATGAATTATATCGTGCCGGGACAGGGTATGAGATTCATCTCTTATTGACGAGTCGGAAGCTTCATTATCTCACCATCGGTTGTGAGGATGTGACAGTTGAAGATAACATTAGACCGGAAGAAATTTAAAACAATATAAGGACAAAAATATGATCTCAGACCAAATGTTGAAAAATGTGGAGTTTGAGGTCCTTTTATGTGCTTTTTAGAAAAAGCTTTATGGGTATTTGTTTGGAAGGTAGGAGCTGTAGACGAAAGGCCGGGCGTCATTGTGTCCGGCCTTTTACCGTTCCAGTAAATCTTCTATGGTACAGCCTAACACCTTCGCAAGGTTGTATACGGTATCGACGCTTGCCTTGTTGATGTTTTTGTTCCGTTGCTCGTACATCTGGATGGAGCGCAGAGAAACGCCGGAACGCTCCGACAGTTCCGCCTGGGTACAACCGTAGGCGGTACGGATGCGTTTTAAGTTGGTTTCCGGAAAATGCTCCTTCATTTTTGCGTCTGCGATGTCCGCAAACTTAGAGATATCCGCTTCGTGAAGCGGGTGGTACATTTGATACAAATCCTCAAAGGAAAGTACTTTGAAAATCTCGCTGTAGGTTCTGCCGGAGTACCACTGATAATAGGCAACCGCCCATCCGATCCAGTATTCCACGGAGCGGTGGAAGGAGGTCTGCTGCTCGATGCAAAGCGTTTGTCCCTTGGTTTCAATTACGATATCCATAGTCAGTTCAATGCCGCTTTTTCCGGCAAGACAGGCAGGCTCTCCCCGTTCCATCCGTTTGCTTACGGAGCTGGCCACAAACAGCTTTACAAAATCTTCTCCGGGGATATGGCAGGTGTTTACGGCATAATCAAAGGCAGTGCCTAAGGCAGACTGCGCATTACTCAGATACATTTCGTGGTATGCGTGGGTCATGGCTTGTAATACCTCCTCTCATAATATCCTGAATGTATAAACCGTCGTTTTCTTCCTCTAACATATCCAGATAGAGCTTGTTTGCTTCGTCGTTCCGGGCTTTGCGGAGAACATAGTACAGACTCTTTTCCGCAAGGTCAAATCCTTCGTAGCGCAAACGGGAAAAGGCAAACTTTGACTTGAGTACAATTTGTTCTCCAAGCTTTCCGAGACGCATGGCACGGGCAAGCTGTTCCACGGAAATTCCGTTGTTTAGGAAGGCTTCGGCATAATCAAAGTAAGAGTCGTCGGCACGATAACCGGTAATTAAGTCATAGGCATTAACATTAATACTGAAATTGTCGATTAAATATTGTTTCGCCCGTCTTGCAACGGGAGTCTTGATGGAAAAAAGTCGATGCTCGATAAGTACCGCAATCCAGTTCAGAATGGTGTAATCCGGGCTGTTCAGGTTCAGAATATTTAAGTGCTCCGTGTCTAACGTATACCGGTTGGAAAAACCGTCCCGCAAGGAAGAGACTGCCCATTCCTTTGCCAAAGCTTCGCTTGCGGTACAGTAAAAACCGAGACCGAAGTCATTAGTTTGTTTCCCTTCCCCGAAGGTGGGATGTTCTATGATTTTTTCGGAACCGTGATATATGGTAATCAGCTTATCCATGTTTTACACCTCCTTATGCTTTGATTGTATCACTAAAGTGATAGTTGGTCAATGGTAGTTTAGGAAAGTATCACTTTGGTGATAGTAAAAGCTAGAGCGATACAGATTGATTGTCATAAAAGAATATGCTAAAATTGTAGTTGGATGGAAACGAAGTTTTTTAAGATAAGAGCATTGACCTTTGAAGGGAGTGAGGTATTATGAGAAATAAGTACTTCCCGGAAGAAGAGATACAGTTGAACGATTTGCTTTTTATGTGTTATATGATTGAACGTGTGGCGAGACACATTCATCAGAAGAACAAATATGTGGTGAACACTATCGGAAAGAATGGACTGTATCATTTGATTAGTTGTGCAAATGTGCTTCATTGCGAAAACCCGTTAAAGGTAGAAGCAGATTGGATCGATGAGTATAAATTACAGAGTAGTGATTATGATGTGACGGCTGTGGATAAGGAGCTTGCAACGATTGTTCCGACTCCTCTTGAAATGGGAGAAGTATACCAAAGACTGATTGTAGATACGATGACTTCTACAGAGGATTATGTGGAAGGACTTATTCGTGTTTACAATGACGATATCTGTGAAGTAATTGATAACTATAACGGAAGTGCGTTTTATGAGCCGTCTTATGTGATTGCACGTGCGTATCAGGCAGGCGGGTTTTAAATCTGCATGTCGGAGAAACACATGCTATAATAAAACAATAAACAACAGAAAGGATGATTTCATATGGGAAAGATAATGGAGAACAGAACAACAAACAGGAGGGCGACTATAATTTAACCCTCCTGCCTAAAAACGGAGGATTTTATAGTGTTAAAAGAAGAAAAAATAATCGCAGATTGGTCTGCGGATATGTATGAGATTGACGAAACCGAAACCTATGATGTGGAGTGTATGTTAGCTTGCCTCGGCACGACACCGAAGCGCATTTTGGAAATTGCCTGTGGCAGCGGACGTATTTTAGTGCCCCTTGCAAAAGCGGGGCATACGGTGGTTGGATTGGATCTGGACGAAGCTATGCTTGCGAAAATACCGGCGAAAGCAGAGGGCTTGGACAATATCATCTGGCGGATTGGGGATGCCATTGCCGATGACTGGGGAAGTGGTTATGATGTGGTGGTCATTGCAGGGAACTTTCTTATGAACATTGTGTCCGAAGAAGGACCGGAGCGTGCACAAAGGGTACTGCTTGAGAAAGCAAAACGTGCATTAAAGCCGGGTGGAATGCTCTACATTGATTACAACCATACATTCTTTCCGGAGCAGTGGTATGTACATGCGGGCGAGCGTGTCATCTGGGAAGGAACCGACAGCTACGGGACAAGCGGAAGGATGTTACTGTGTGGCAGTACCTACGATGAGGCAACCAGGCTTATTTGTGCTACCAGGTGCTATGAGCTGGAAACGGCAGACGGTGAAAAAATCCGGGAAGAAATGCCGTCCATAAAGCGTTACCTGGCAATCGAGCAACTGCATGGTTGGCTGGCAGAAGAAGGTTTTCGTATTGAAAAGGAGTACGGTGACTATGCCGGGAATCCGATTGGTGATGCCACAGGACGGGCAATTATCTGTGCGGTGTTGACGGAAAGGTAGTTTCTAAAATCAAGGGAAAAGATTAAGTAAAAAGGCTGTTGCACTCACATTTGAGAAAAATGTGGGTGCGGCAGCCTTTTCTTTCCATATACATTATACCACATTTTGCCCGAAAGAACAAGACTGGCACTTTTCGCGGGCCTTTGCTATAGTAGATTCACCAAAGAAAACGGAGGGCTGTGCTATGGTAAATAACGAATGGGACGATATTTTGTATTGGGAGAATTATGCGCCGTGTCGCGAAATGCTGCAGGAGCTGGAGCGGAAGTATGGCGATGACCCTGCGAACGGCGAGAGTTGGCATAAGGAACATTATGACTTTTATAAGCAGACAATCCCGGACAAAGAAGAGTTTATCCGACGTTTCCGGTATTACGAGCTTCACGGAAAGCCACATTGGATTGAGGGCCATCACCGAACCATGAATGAGTTGACAAGGGAGGAGCTGATGGATTCCTTCCGTCATGTTACCCGGGAAAACGGTGAATATTGTGTGGAAGTCTCGGAGAAAGCACGATTAGGCTGGGCGGCACAGCATTTGGCTCCTTATGCCGAAAAGGTATGTTCGGCAACCGGTGAAGAGCATAAAATCATGGAAATGACGGTAGGCTGCGGCGTGGGCACCAACGCCATTGTTCGTTCCATGACAGACAAGATGTTTTATGCCGGTGTGGATATCGATTTTGTTTGCGCAAAAAACGCGGACGCCATCGGAAGATATTACGGAAAAAACGCTATCGGAATCTGCGCCAGCTTGTGGAACCTGCCGTTTTCGGATAACCTGTTTGACGTGGGGTGTTCTCATTTCGGATTTGATGAATGCCGGGAGATTCCGACGATTTTAAAGGAAGCGGTACGGGTACTGAAACCGGGCGGAAAATTTGTTTCTGTATCCAGACATAATGCATGGCGACGCCGCCATGAAATATTTGAAAGCTACGATATCGGGGAAAACGAAGCCTTGGAGTTAATGCGGAAGGTGCGTTTATACGCGGACTTTGAACAGTTTGATGCACTGGCCACGGAAGCGGGACTGGTAAGAACCGATTATGTTCCGTTTGAAAATTGGTACTTGGTGGAATATAAAAAAGGTGTATAATGGGAGTGAAATAAATGAATGTGAGGTGCTGGTGACATGAAGTTTTATCACGGAACACAGAAACAATCCCTTGCTGTATTGAATCCGTTTTTCAGTACGCAGAATACAATAAAAAAGTCGGTGATTTACCTGACGCCGAATGCGGAGCTGGCATTATTCTACATATGGAATCGCCCATATAAGTGGGTGACCTTTGAAGAAAACGAGGACGGAAGGGTTGTCTATACGGAATGGTATGAAAATCAGTTGTATGAGTTCTACAAGCAGGTGAGCGGTAGCGTATATGAATGCGACGGAGACAATCCGGACATCTATTTAACCCATGTGAAGGGCGTTTACAACTCGGAAAAGCCAATAACACCGGTGAAAGAGCGGGTGATTCCGAATGTATATGAAAGCATTCTGGAAGCAGAGAAAAAGGGAAACATTGTAATAAAGAAATATGCCACCCTAAGTCCGGAAGAAAAGGAAACCATCGAAGAGAACACCATCCGTGCTATCCATATGCAGAAGGTGCTTCTTCCGGAGGGAGAAAACAGAAATGCAGAGTATACAGAATTCGTCAAACAAAAATTCCCTGTGGCATGGGAAAAAGCATCGAAAATGACCAAAGAAGAAATCGAAACCATGATAAACAAATGGAGAGCCTCCAGGGGACAACACTAGAAAAGAAACTCCAAAGCCGAGAAATAAAGCGGTTTTGGAGTTTTTTTCTTGAAGTATGTTGATAATAATGATACGGTTTCAAAAGGTTTCATTTGGTTTCACTTGAAAATGAAACCATGGTGCGGAAAGTGAAACCATACCAGTCAGGTAGACAAATTGGAATTTATAGGACTTTAGGCAAGCTGTTCTAAAACATCTATCAATTCCTTCCATTCATGAATATGTAAATACTCACATTGCAGTGTTTTATTATCTAAATGTTTTTTATATTCTTTTTCTGTATCGTTATCATATAAAACAGGATAAATGCCAACTTGAGAAGAACCTTCAATATCGGCTTTCGGATTGTCACCGCAGTACCAGACTTCATCTGCACGAAGTCCTGCTTTTTGAAGGGCAATATCAAACAGAATACGATTTGGTTTTCGCATAAAGTAATCACTTGAGGTCATAACAAATTCAAAAAGATTATTTGGTAAAAGTCGATTCAATCGTTCTGTCAGAGCCTCGCTTGACCACAAGAGATTGCTTATGACAGCACTTCTGATACCCTTTTCATTTAAATAGTCTAGCATTTTGTCCGCATCAGGCATAATCGCCCCCATTGATGCCCCATTCCAAAATACGGTTTCCATTTCCAAAGGGGTGAGCGAAAATTCAATTCCAAGATATTCATATAATGCTCTATTACCAATTTGTCCACTAATTTCATATCCAATTTTACGTACATTTTCAATGTTCTTTCCAAGAATCAATTCTACACCTTTTACGACATCATCAAGAGTGCAGTTGTTTGGATTTTTCGTAACATATTTTAAGAGTTCTGCATTGCCTCTAACGGAATCCCAACCAGGTTCATATAGAAGTGTATGTCCGTAATCAAAAATAATCATCCGAGGATAGTTCATGTTCTATTCTCCCATAAATTCAAGTTTATCTAACTAACTCTCTGAAAACCCTTGATTTTACTGGATTTTTCAGCAGTTTCATACTCATATTTAATGTATTTTCCCTTGTTTTTGCCCTTATGAGCGAAAACAAGGGAAAGT
>SVEN01000003.1 GCA_015057365.1 Lachnospiraceae bacterium
TCGCGCTTCCCCGCACCTCGCGACTCAGTCGCTCGGTCGCGGGCGCGTTCGCATATCCGCCGCCTTGTGCAATCTTACGCTTGCTCCGTCGGCTCCATGCTCACTTTGCCAACTCGAAAAAAAACGTCCCATAGCATAAGCCATGGGACGGAATAAACTCCGCGTTGCCACCCACGTTGCCGGTCTCCCGGCCTCTCGTGTACGCTGTACGGGGCGTCCCCCGGGCTTTCACCCAGACTCCGAAGGTGGAAGGAATCCTTTGCCTGCCCGCTCGCACCATCCGCGGACTCTCTGAAAAGCATCGCAATTCTTAGTCTTCATCAACGTCATTGCGTTTATTATAGCGCAAAGCCATAAAAAAAGCAACATCTTTGTCCAAATAATTTCCTTTTTTTTACTTCCGAAAGCAGAAAAATCCCTTATTCTTCCGCAGTATTCCCGGAAGTATCTTCCGGATTATTCATCTCTGCAGGACGCACATAGCGCTCCTCAAATACCTTGGACTGTTCCACCTGTGCCAGCAGTTCCTTCGGAAAATATACCGGAACCGGACCGAACGGATTTACTACAATTCCTGCATGCCCTCTGTTTACTTCTACCAGCAAATGCGGAAGCTGCATAGTGGCAAAACGCTTCGGCTGTCCTTCCTTAAACGCATCTTTCCAGCCTAAGGTAGCTACTTCATCCGTAAAAACAGGGAAAACCGCCTGAGAATTATCCCCCGGCTTCTTTAAAGAGCGGAATCCCACAAACGTTTCTTCTCCGAATGCCATAGTACCATCCTCCTGCGGTACCGGCGGACGCTCCATATAAAGCGGAATCACAAACTTTGCATAACAAAGCTCGTACAAAAGCTCATCCATATAATCCGCGTTCTGATACAAGCGACTATACTCCATCATCAAACCGAACATACGAGGATTCTCAATGACACGCTGAGCCATCTCCCCCTCTGCCGGCTTCACGCTGCTGAGAACAGCAAATCTGGATACCTCGTTAATATCCTCAATATCCAATCCCAGACCTACCTGACAATCCTTTGCGGTTTCAACTACTTCACGCGGTCCCAATTCGATACCGATTACCTGTACCTCCTTAACCGGCTTTCCCGGCTGGTACAAATACATGGTATCCTCCTCTCTGACTCTTCCGTGCAGGTTACCGATTACCATAACTCCTTGTATACGGGCGGACTCAAATACTTCCTCTACCAAAAAAGAACAGCGTTTTTCTCTTCCTTCCTTCTTCCCGGCTGCTTTTTTTTCGGCAGACTTCATTTCATTTTTCTGTGCCAGTTCCGCTTCCTTACTTCTGCGAAATAACTCCTTTACACTAATCATCCGTTTTCTCCTCTCGTAACAAATCTTTTATCACTTCTCCCGCTATCATAAGCCCGGCCACCGACGGCACAAAAGAGATACTCCCCGGTACCGTTCCCGCCTCATGCTTTATGGGCTCTTCTTTCGAATACAATACTTTCAACTTGGTGATTCCGCGTTTTTTTAACTCCCGGCGCATTACCTTAGCCAAAGGACAAACCGATGTCTTTCCGATGTCTGCAATCTCAAACCGCGACGGGTCCAGCTTATTTCCCGTCCCCATGCAACTGAGAATCGGTACTCCTGCCTCTTGCGCCCGTTTCACAAGTTCCAACTTCGCCGTTACGGTATCCACCGCATCCACCACATAATCATACTTTGCAAAATCAAAGGTATCCGCTGTATCCGGCAAAAAAAAGCAATCCCTGCACTCCAATTTAATCTCCGGATTTATCGACCGCAGGCGTTCTGCCATTACTTCGGTTTTTGAACGTCCCACCGTATCATAAGTAGCAATAATCTGGCGGTTAATATTACTGACACTGACCGTGTCCTTATCTACCAGCGTAAGCGTTCCGATCCCGGCTCTGCCTAATGCCTCCGCCACATAACCGCCGACGCCGCCGACACCGAATAATGCAACATGCTTACTCCCAAGCCGTGTCACACCGTCCTCGCCGATTAAATAGGCAGTCCGCTCCATGGATTCCTTCATATCGATTCTCCCGTTTCTGACTATTGTTCTTAAAAATCACTTTCTTTAAGAAAAAACAGGGGCTGTCGCGCCTGCGTATCCTGCGTCAGCCCCTGCTTCTTATTTTACACGTTTTTCGGCATTTTTGCAAGCCTTCCGCTACACTTCAAGAAATTAGCGTAAGCTCTGCGCATATCCCTTAATGTCGGATGCATTTACATACTTCTTTACTTCACCGTTATTTACTACCACAAGAGTCGGTGCCTGCATAATTCCGTACGTATCTACCATTGCCAGATTTTCCTCCGCATCCACGGTCTCATAGGAAACATCCTTTAAGAACTCCTTGGCAAGCTTACAATTCGGACAGGTCTTTGTGGTGAAGAGATAAATACCGTCACCCTTCTTTTCCTGTGCGGAAATTTCTTCCATCTGCGTATGCATTTCACTATCCAGTGTAATACGGTTCGTTGCCTTATTTAACGGATCCGCCATGGTTCTGGACTGTGCCAAATCATACAACTTACGGTTCTTGTACTCCTGAGCCTTACCCTCGTTCCAGTTCTGTACCGGACGATAGTAACCGGTAATTCTGGAGTATACCTCCGCCTTTGCACCGCAGTGCGGACAAGTCCACTGCTCCCCGGCAAGATAGCCGTGGGTCTTACAAATGGAATAGGTAGGGGATAAGGAATAGTACGGCAGCTTGTAATTCTTTGCAATGGTACGAACCAGCTTTGCCGCAGCCTCCCAATCCGGAAGCTTCTCACCTAAGAACGCATGGAATACGGTACCGGAGGTATACAGCGTCTGCAACTCATCCTGGATATCCAATGCATCGAACAAATCTGCGGTATAGTCTACCGGCAGGTGAGAACTGTTGGTATAGTACGGAGTATCTCCCGCATTGCCTGCGGTAATGATATCCGGATACTTCTTCTTGTCATGCTTAGCCAGACGATAACTGGTGGACTCTGCCGGTGTTGCCTCTAAGTTGTACAAATCACCGTATTCTACCTGATAATCACTGAGACGATCACGCATATGATTGAGTACACGCTTTGTAAATTCCTGACATTCTTCGTTCGTCATATCCTTGCCAATCCACTTTGCATTAAGGCCGGCCTCGTTCATACCGAGAAGACCGATTGTGGAGAAGTGATTGTCGAACGTACCGAGGTAACGCTTTGTATACGGATACAAGCCCTCGTTCAAAAGTTTCGTAATAACACTTCTCTTAACCTTCAAGGAACGGGCGGAAATATCCATCATACGGTCAAGGCGGGTATAGAACTCCTCCTCGCTGTTAGACAGGTATGCAATACGCGGCATATTAATCGTAACAACACCGATGGAACCGGTACTCTCGCCGGAGCCGAAGAAACCGCCGGTCTTCTTACGAAGCTCACGAAGGTCAAGACGGAGACGACAGCACATGGAACGAACATCGCTCGGCTCCATATCACTGTTAATATAGTTGGAGAAATACGGAGTACCGTACTTCGACGTCATCTCAAACAATAAGCGGTTGTTTTCCGTATCGGACCAGTCAAAATCACTGGTAATGGAATAGGTCGGAATCGGATACTGGAAACCACGGCCGTTGGCATCACCTTCAACCATAATTTCGATGAAGGCCTTGTTCACCATATCCATTTCCTTCTTACAATCACCGTAGGTGAAATCCTGCTCCTCGCCGCCGACAATACACGGAAGATTTGCAAGGTCTGCCGGAACCGTCCAGTCTAAGGTAATATTAGAGAACGGTGCCTGGGTACCCCAGCGGCTCGGTGTATTTACACCGTAAATGAAGGAAGAAATACACTGCTTTACTTCTCTATAGGAAAGGTCATCAATCTTTACAAACGGTGCAAGATAGGTATCAAAGGAAGAAAATGCCTGAGCACCTGCCCATTCATTCTGCATGATACCGAGGAAGTTCACCATCTGGTTACAAAGCGTGGAAAGATGCTTTGCCGGGGAAGAGGTAATCTTACCCGGAATACCACCCAGGCCCTCCTGAATCAGCTGCTTTAAGGACCAGCCCGCACAATAACCGGTAAGCATGGAAAGGTCATGAATATGAATATCCGCCTGACGATGGGCATTTGCAACCTCTTCGTCATAAATCTCGGACAACCAGTAGTTTGCGGTAATGGCACCGGAGTTGTGAAGAATCAAACCGCCTACGGAATAGGTCACGGTGGAATTCTCCTTTACACGCCAGTCTTCTTCCTTTACATAGCTGTTTACGATATCTTTATAGTCCAGAATAGTGGACTTCATGTTACGAATCTTCTCACGATTCTTACGATACAAGATGTAGGCTTTCGCCACATCCGTATAGCCGGTATGCTCCAATACATGCTCTACGCTATCCTGAATATCCTCCACGGACACCGTATTATCCTTCACCTTCTCCTGGAAATCGGAAGTAACACGCAATGCAAGCAAGTTAATAATTTCATCGGTATAGGACTTGTTGGTTGCAAGGAATGCCTTCGTAATCGCATCACTAATCTTGGAAAGATTAAATTCTGCGATCTCTCCGTCTCGTTTTACTACATTAATCATGCTTATATCTCCCTTCGTAACATTATGTTATCTTTTGTACTTCTACAAAATATTATCTCCGTACACTCATAATATTACCATTATCTCTTGTGGTAGTCAAGAGGAAAACCACCATATCTAGAAATTTTTTTAAAATCTTTTTCTAGATATAGTGGTTTGTTTTCAAAAGATAGTACTAAAGTCCTATTTACTTTTCAAAGTGAAATGACGCCTGTTTTTCCTTCGTTTCATTCCCTGTCAAAGCTTACTCGTTCCCAAACAACTGACCGTATAAATCCTTCGGTACATACGCCTTGACTGCGGTTCCTTCCGCCACATATTCCTCCGATAAAAGCTCTCCGTACTTGCGAATCAGTGCCAGCTTGTTTCCGTCGGCATAGGAAATGACCTTCTCAACATATACCTTGCTTTCCCGAAGCAAATCTGCAATAATCTCCTTCAGTTCCGTCAGGCCCTGTCCGTGCTTTGCACTGATTTTTACCACACGGTCTGCCTTTAAATCCCGACAAGTCTCAGGCTCTCTCACCAGGTCCTGCTTATTAAACGCAGTTATTACCGGCTTGTCTTTTACTCCGAGATTCCGTAACGTTTCATATACGATATGCATCTGACCGTCCATATCCGGATTAGAGGCATCCACAACATGTAGTATCATATCTGCATACTTTGCCTCCTCCAGGGTAGAGCGGAATGCATCAATCAAATGATGCGGAAGTTTACGAATAAATCCTACCGTATCGGTTAACAACACCTGTTCCTTACTTTCCAGCTTTAAAATACGTGTAGTGGTATCGAGAGTAGCAAACAGCTTATTTTCTTCCAATACTCCCGCATCCGTCAGAATATTTAACAGCGTAGACTTTCCCGCATTGGTATAACCGACAATAGCAATGACCGGCGTACGATTCCTTTCCCGCATAGCACGGGCCACTTCACGGTTCTTCTTTACCTGTTCAAGTTCTCTGTTTAACTGGGCAATCCGGGCTTTAATGAGACGACGGTCCACTTCCAGCTTCTTCTCACCCGGACCTCTGGTACCGATACCACCGGAGGCACCTGCCGCACCGCCGCCGATACGGGACATGGCACTGTAGCTACCGATCAGTCTGGTGGCACGATACTTTAACTGCGCCAGCTCTACCTGAAGCTTACCTTCTCCCGTACGGGCATGCTGGGCAAAGATATCCAGAATCACCATGGTACGATCCATAACCTTACACTGAAGTGCATCCTCCAGATTCTTCATCTGGGCCGGTGAAAGTTCATCATCGCAAACAATACCGTCCGCATTATGCAAAGCCAGCATCATTCCGATTTCTTCGATTTTTCCCTTTCCAACATAAGTTCCGGGGTGCACCGCCTCACGGTTCTGTATGATCACATCCACCGTCTCGGCACCTGCGGTCTTTACAAGCTCCTCCAGTTCCTTTAAAGAAACCTCCGTATCATCTCCGTCGGATACACAGACCCCGACTAAAATCACCCGTTCCTTTTCTTCTTTATTCTCTATCATAACTACCTCATGCATCTTCCCGTACCCTGGTGGCCAAGAAATCCAACTCTCTGCGAATTCTTGTATCCTCCGGATACAGACTCCTATACTCTAACGCTTTTTCATATGCGGTATTATACTCTCCCATTTTTTCAAGAATTACAACTTCATTAAAGAAAAGCTGTTTCCCGTGAAGCGGGTCCGGCAATTTCTGCCCTGCCCGTACCGCCTCCAAGGCGTCCGCATATTGTGTCTGCTTCATCAGACAAATTCCCATCTGATTGTAGGCTGCCGCATCCTTTGCACCGCTACCTGCGATATACTGCTTATAGTGATATACCGCTTCTCCGTATGCGGAGCGGGAATGGTAAATCTCTCCGATATAATAATGAGCGTCATCATACCCGTTCTCTGCAACTTCCGTCAGACTGACAAGGGCAGATTCATACGCTCCGCTGAAATACTGTGCCTTTGCAATATAATAAGAATCCTCGGCTGACGGATTCTCAATCGTTGTAATAACGCTAAGAAGCTCTGCCTGCTCCGATGCCTTGCCCAGCTTTTCCAGTACATTATACTTTCCGAAATACAGGTCAAAATCCTCCGGCGTAAGTTTGATTGCCTCATCGTAATCCGCAAGGCTCTTTTCATAATCCCCCAGTACATAACTCATATAGGCTCTGGCACGGTACCCTGCCGCATAATCCTTCTGTTCCGCAAGCAATGTATCGTACATGGCAATGGCTGCGGCATAATCGCCTTCGCACTCTAGGGCATCCGCCAGATACATACGGACATCGGCACTCAGCTCCGGAAGCAATTCCTCCCCCAGTGCCTTTTCAAAATAGGACTTTGCCTCTGCATACCGGCCTTCCTCATAATAAGTAATGCCGATGGCACGCCATGCCCGCTTGTTATTCTTTCTGGTCAGTTCAAGGTTCTGCTCCACAACAGCAGCCTCGAACGCCGTTCTGGCTTCCTCGTACCGGCCCAGTGCCGCATACGCATAGCCCTGTTCAAGATAATACTCTGCCTTATTCGGGTTTTCATCCAAAGCTTTGGAAAAATACAGAAGGGCAGTCTCATAATCCGCCTCTTTGGCAGCTACAAGACCGCTCTCGTAATATTCCTCCGCTTTCCCACAGCCGCAAAGAGACAACATCGTAATCCCCAGTGCCACAGCTGCAAAAAAACGTTTCCGCATCCGTCACATCCTCCTGTTTACGGCCAAGTCTCTTTTCTCGGCTTATTCACGGTAATAATCTTATTAGACTGTAAATTCGTGGTCAGTACAAAACGCATTTCATCTCTGTACTCCGGCTTTGCAAAATAATACGCATAGGTGTCGATTAAAAGGAACAAATTTGCGGTTCTTCCTTCCAACTTAAACTGGTTGAATCCCATCGGTACATACTTGTTCCAGATATCATCCGGTGAAATATGAGTTTCATAGTTTTTAAATACATACACCGAAGTATTTTCGCCATACTCACAATACCAACTCGGAATCGTAAGCTGCTTATTAGCCGGAAGCTCACGATTTTTTAAAGCGATTGCTTCCTGCTGCGCCATAAACTTATAATGATCTCCTCTGCGCGGACAGTTCGGTACACAGCAGCAATTTGCCAGAAGCTCACACTTTTCCTTCTTATTAATCTTTTCCAGAATGTCAAACTTATTATTCATATTGTAATCCAGTACCACAATATGATAATCTTTTTCCAATTCCGCATTGATTGCATCGATGTCCTTTATTTCTTTACAGGTAGAACTGGTAATCTTGTAATTCGGGTAACATTCGCGAATATACTCCTCCAAGAGCGGAGAAACCACGATAACCTCATTCATCCCGTTGTTTGCCTCAAGCAGACAGAAGTTACAATACGGATCCGCCAAATCTTCCTCGGTAATCAAAGGATTCGTATAAGTAAAACGAATCGGAATCCCTTCTGCATTCACTGCCTTAATCACCTGACGGATATAATCCACATTACACTGGTCTCCGCCGCAATACCGTCCGCCGTTCCACTTAGACGTCGGGAACTCGCCGAAAAAAGACGCAATCTCCAAACCCTCACGGAAATACTCCGGATAGGTCTGCATCATTTTTACCAATAACATATTAAGCGGGAAATTCGCACGAAGTCCCGGAAGATGAAACTTTACACTCATACCTTAATCTCCTTTATCCTTATGGTTTGGGAACCTCTGCGGACACAGCTGTTCCACGGTTCCGATTCTTTCAACACCCACGACTTATCATACCACACTCTCGCAAAAAGTGCAAGAAAACTCCTACACGGTCTCTTCATTTAACTGCCCCACGGATAACGGTTCCGTCGGACTTTTCGCATACTCTGCAATCGGTAACTCGTACCATGTGACCCCGAGCCATTTTCCCAGCTTATATCCCACATTTTTAAATTCACCGAGGTTCCGGAAGCCGTACGCTTCATGAAAGGCTTCACTCTCCGGGTTCGGCGTGGAAACACCGGCATATACGGTATAATAGCCTTGCTTTTGTAACAACCGGATTACCTCATCATACAACTCCGACGCAATGTGCTTCCGATGATATTTCTCATTTATATACACCGACAAATCCGCCGACCACCGGTAAGCCGCCCGTTCTCCGTGTTTTGATGCATAAGCATATCCTGCAATTACTCCGTCAACCTCACATACAAGCCACGGAAACTGCACCATAATCGTTTCCATTCGTTCCCGGAACGCCGCAAGGGGCGGCACCTCGATTTCAAAGGTCACTACCGTATCGGTAATATACGTTTCATAAATCCCGAGAATTGCGGCCGCATCCTCTAAGGTTGCCCTTCGGATGATTCTTTTTTCCATTATTTTCCTCCTTTTCCCGGCTTCATCTCACAACACCCGTTTTATTCCGCAATATCTACCCACAGTGCCGGACGTACTCCTCCGAGAACTTCTATCAATTCTCCATCACGTTTAACATAAGTAAGTGTCTTATTCATTCCGTACTCATTAATAACCAGCCACGGTTGCACCATTGAAGCTAATCTAGCCTCTTTCCCCGGTGTTCTTAAAAAGTACTCTGTGTTATCTTCCTCATATTCATATAATCCCTTGACAGAACGGCCATGGGCAGAATAGGCTCCCTTTGCATAGGCGTATTTTGTAGGCCTTGCTGCCCATGCCTTATTCGTTCTATTCTCTACGAACTCCAATATAAATTGAGGAAATACCTCATTAAAATAATGCTTCGTCTCCGATACGCTTAACAGGAACACATAATCTTCCGTATCTTTTCCTCCGTCCGTCCCATACTTTGCATTATCCTCATTCACATTATACGTCAATTGTACTTTTTCTCTTTCTTTTTTCGTAAAAGCTGTTTCATAGAACTCCGTATTTAACCATTCTCTTAACTCACATGCATACCATGTAGCGGTCGGCTGCCAATAGCTGTACATTTGCGCATCTAAAACATACCTGCTCACCAAAAACGCCTTTCCGTCCCGAACCTCCAGTACAATCCATTCAATCGGTTCCTTCCCGTTCTTAAAATCATTGTCCTGCTCATAGTTACCGAACGAAACTATAGTTCCGGCCTTTGCCTCCGCAAGGCTCACCTTTTCTATGTCATCCCAAATGTCCGTTTTGCTAAACACCTTATACGGTAGTACATACGGAATGGAGGATGGCATAGGAGTCGGTGTCGGGGCAATAAAAACCGCAGTTAAATGTGTATCCTTTGTTAAACTGAATTTAATATTCCTTGCAGAATCCAGTTTTTCTTCCCCGTCATACCACCCGTCAAAGCTATAGCCTTTCTTCGGATGCACGACAACCCGTATTTCCGTTCCGCTTTCATATACTCCGTTCTCACCGTAGCTAAAGCTTCCCGCACCTTCCGGTTCCGATTCCACCGAAAAATTATAATAAACCGGCTCCAGCGTTATCATTACTTCCTGCGTCGGAATCGCTGTCGGCTCCGGTTCTTGTGTCAACTCCGGAACCATAGTTGCCACTAACTCATCCGATTCCGAAGGCAACTCAACCCCATTCATTGTCGAATCAATTCCCGGTGTTATCATGGAGAAATCCCCTATATTCTCTTCCTCACAGCCTGCAACCGCAAACATTCCCATAAGTACCAGTACACCCCATAGTCTTCTCTTCATATTACCGCTCTCCTTTGCTCATCTGCTTACAGTACACTATCGTACATTGTCTGAAACCGGAATCATTATAAAGAACTAACAAAAACAGTATATCATACTTCTATCATTGTGTATAGCAAAACAGAATGCAACGTAGACGTTCGAACCAATAGGCATAAATAAAGGAGGAAAACGCACTTCCCAGTGTGTGTCTACAAGTAGGTACAACTTTTTGACACACGAAAGAGATGCGCAAGACAATGTTCTACCATCAGAATCACGCCTAAGTTTGTGAGCGTAAGACAGGGCGCACGAGGTCCGGTGGACCTCGGTAATGCGCCGACCGGAGCGAAGCGTCCCACGACATCCGGTGGATGTCGGTTATGGGACAGACCGTAGTGAAACGTAGACGACTTCGAACCAATACGGAACGTATTGGTTCGTAAGCGCTTGCGCTTACAAAAAAATAAGAACCGGTCGTTTGACCGATTCTTATTTTTTACAAGCGCAAGACGGGATTCGAACCCGCGACCCTCGCCTTGGCAAGGCGATACTCCACCACTGAGCCACTTGCGCATTTCCTATGAGGTACCTTGCTTGTTGCTCGGTACTCTCATACTATACATCATCTGCATAGATTTGTCAACAATAAATTAAAAGTTTAAATATTTCGAACAATTCGCGATTTTTCTGTCAAAACAGATTTGTTACCGCTTTGGTAATCCACTCCGACGCCATGACCATAAGAGGAATACAGCCGATGCTGGCAATGGTCGTTACCGTGAATACATTGGATGCTGTTTTGGCATCGCCTCCGAACCGATTGGCAAACAACATCCCGTTGGCCCCGCTGGGACATGCCGATAAGATCAAAATCGTCGTTTTCAGCTTCTCGTCAAAAGGCAAAAACATCAATACAAAAATCATAAAGAACGGTACCGCAAGACACTTCATAGCACTGACCGCATATACTCTTCCCTTCCGGAGCGCCCCAAACAAATCTCCCTGGGCGATATAAATACCGGAGACAATCATCGCCAGCGGCGTATTCATGGAAGAAATATACCCTACCGCAGACTTCAACTGCTTCGGCATCGGTATCTGCAAAAAGTACACCAAAAGTCCGATTACGATACAAAACATGGTCGGTGTTAAAAACGGTTTCAGTTTTTCCTTCAGGCTCCGCTTTTCCGTACTCTTTCCCCTCATCAATGCCAATCCGTAGGTCCATACAAACAAATTAAACATCGTAATATAGGTAGTGCAATAAATTACACCGATATCTCCGAACACTGCCTCCGCCAAAGGAATCCCCATGAAGCCGCAGTTCGTAAAAATCACCGTAAACCGTTCCGTAGGAAAGCTTTCCTTCTTGCTTCTCACCTTTAACACATACGAAACCAAAATACCGATTACAATACTGATGGCAGAGAGAACAAAGCCCAGAAACATATTTTTGGTGATTGTCGCATCGTACTCCATGCTGTAGGTATCCAAAATCAATAGCGGAGCTACCACATACAATACTACACCCGCCATCTGACGGTTTCCCTCGTCGGTAATCATCCCTATTTTATATAAAAGCATACCGGTCGCCAATAACAAAAACATAACGACGACCTGATTGGTAAGAATTCCGGCCAGTTCCATTTCTTGTCCATCCTTTCCTCAAAGCTTTTCTGCTTTACATTTTTCCTAACCTGTGCTACAATTTAGCCGCATCACAATCCTACGGTACCGGTCCCACCGTTTGCCGTTTCCAGAAAGGAGCCTGTATGAATTTACCGAAAGACCCGGTTATCCTGTTAAGTTATATCAATACCCAGTTGCGCGATAACTATGCAAGCCTCTCCGAGTTCTGTTCCGCTAACGGCTGTTCTCCGGAAGATATTATCCGCAGTCTGGAAGCCATTGATTATCATTATAACAGTGACACAAATCAATTCTGTTAACCCCAAAAACACCTGTCCCTACGGACAGGCGTTTCTTTTCTGACACTCTCTTTGCAAAATCTCTGCATGCACCGTTCCAAACTCCCTACAAACGCACACTGACGCCTCTTTCACGAAGATAGCCCTTCACCTCATTAATTTCCAATTCTTTATAATGGAACAGGGACGCAGCTAATGCGGCATCTGCCTTTCCTTCCGTCAAAGCATCGTAAAAATGTGCCTTTGTTCCCGCACCGCCGGATGCAATCACCGGAACGGATACCACCTCGGCAATCTGTCTGGTCAGTTCCAAATCGTAACCGTCCTTGGTGCCGTCCTTATCCATACTGGTCACAAGGAACTCTCCTGCGCCCAGCTTATGCGCTTCCATGGCCCACTCGATGGCATCGATTCCCATATCCACACGTCCGCCGTTTTTATAAATATTCCAGCCGGAGCCGTCCTCGCGTCTCTTGGCATCAATCGCTACCACAACACACTGGCTGCCGAACTTATCCGCCGCATCCGCAATGAGGCGCGGATTCAAAATCGCCGCGGTATTTACCGCAATCTTATCGGCACCCTCGCGAAGAATTTCCTTAAAATCATCTACGGTACGAATACCGCCGCCTACAGTAAACGGAATAAACACCCGCTCCGCCACACGGCGCACCATGTCAAGCTTAATGGCACGGGCATCGGAGGATGCTGTAATATCCAAAAACACCAGCTCATCCGCACCGGCCGCATCATAAGCCGCACCTACCTCTACCGGGTCACCGGCATCTCTTAAATTCACAAAATTAATTCCCTTTACCACTCTGCCGTTATGTACATCCAGACACGGAATAATACGCTTTGTAAACATAGTCTTCTCCTTACAGCTCTACAAAATTTTTCAAAATAGTCAGTCCGATTTCACCGCTCTTTTCCGGATGGAACTGGCAGGCAAACACATTATCCTTTTCCACGGAAGCATGCACCGTCACGCCGTATTCCGCAGTGGCCGCCACCACCTCCGGGTCCTCCGCCTGCAAATAATAGGAGTGGACAAAATATACATACGGGTCTGCCGGAAGATTTTGAAACAACTTTGCATTCTCCTTTACGGTCAGGGAATTCCAGCCCATATGCGGCACCTTAAGCCCCGGAGCATCCGGAATACGCTTTACGCCACCCTTTAGAATCGAAAGTCCCTTACAGCCTTCCTTCTCTTCACTATACTCGAATAAAAGCTGCAAACCGAGACAAATACCGAGAAGCGGCGTCCCCTTTTCCACCACCTTATAAATCGTATCCACCAGTCCGAAGCTGTTTAACTTCTCCATTGCCTCACCGAAGGCGCCTACCCCCGGTAAGATTACCTTGTCCGCCTGCAAAATCAGGTCAGCGTCTCTGGTTACTACCGGCTCTGCTCCCACCTTTATCAATGCCTTTTCCACACTCTTTAAATTACCGGCATCATAATCAATAATTGCTATCATAATTCCTCCTACTGCAAAATCTCTTTCCTTTTAAGATAAAAACTGCTGTCGGGGACATCCCCCGACAACAGTACATTACATCCCGATTCTGTACAAACCTACTCCTCCAGGCGTTCCACGGCATCATACACCTTCTTACTGTATTCCGCCTGATTATCCGACTGGATAATATCCATCGCTTCCTGCTCGGTCAACATAAAACTTTCATTGACCTTTTCCAGTATCTTCTTTCGAACCGAATCCAAATCCGTATCTACTTCCAATTCTACTGCCAGTTCAATATATTTCTCATAACGCTGCAATCCCTTTAACAACGAATCCAACGCTTTCGGCTTGTCATTCATTCTGTAATAGTTATCATAAGAATTTAACTGCTTCTGTACATACATAACCGTCATAATCCGGTCATACAGCATAATATCTTCTTCTTTTACGTCCAAACCGTAAATCTCGTTATACGCTGCCGTATACTGATCATTGTTAAACTCATGCTCCGCATTTTTGATACTGAGGGAATAAGAAAAAATACTGGTTCCCACAATAATCACCACCGCAATCATTGCAAAGAAGATGAACACAATGGAGGCACCCGCACGATTGATTCGGGTCTTTTCCATTTCCTCCAGCAGAAGCTTGGCCTCTTCCATCTTCTTGGCCTTCTTCTCCGCCTTTGCTTCCTTCTTTACACGCTGCTTTTCCAGCTGTACCTGCTTCTCCTGTTCCTTCTTTTCCGCAAGCAGAGCTTCCTTTTCTTCCTTGGCGCGAGCTTTTGCCTCTTCCTTTTCCCGCTTCTTCGCCTCAAGCTCTTCCTTTGTCGGCGGCTGCTTCACCTTGGACGGGTCTACCTTTACATTGTCAAACAGCTTATGATACAGCTTGGAGAACGGTCCTTTCTTTTTTATCTTCTTTCCGTTCTGTTCTACAACAGCTTCCGTTTGAGGCGCATCCGCAACCGGAATCGACGCAGCTATGGAAGCCAACAAATCCTCTTCCTCAGCCGTTTCTTCCAACTCAACCGGCTGTGCTCCGAATTCAAACAGACCGTCTTCTCCATCCAATCCGGTAAACAAATCCGCAAATTCATCCGCAGGCTGCGACACAGGCTCCGGCTCATCCTCACCGACATCGTCCTCCGTACTACCGAACAAATCCGCAAAATCTCCAAAATCAGGAAAATCCGCTTTCGTTTCTTCCTCCGGAGTCTCCACAATGCCGCTGAAGGTATCCGCTGCCGCATCCAACTCTTCGGCAGATATCACCTCCGGTATTGCCATCTCCGGTTCTGCCGGAGCATCCGCTCCGCGCTCATCCTCTAACAAGCCGAACAAGTCCTCAATATCATCCACTTCGGATAACGGTACCTCTTCATGCTCCTCTTCCTCAGGCGCACCCTCTTCCGGGTCGTCCTCCAAATAAAAAGCTGAAAGGTCATCCGGTCCGATATCCTCTTGCTCGTCTTCCGACTCCTCGAAAAGCATCTCCTCCTGCGGTTCTTCCGGCTCCGCCGACATCCATGCATCGTTCTCACCCAAATCCTCCGCAAGCATACGATCTACCGTACCTTCATCCACATCTTCGAAAATACTGTAGCTCTTTAAATCCGGGAGCTCGTCTTCTTCCCGGAAAAAGGTGTCGAAAGCGTCCTCCATGGACACCTCTTCCGCTTCCTGTAACTCTTCCGTTACCGACATACCGTCAAACTCCTGCGGTTCTTCCTCCACAGGTGCAAAATCTTTCATTTCCTCATCTGCAGGCACGGAAACAAGAGAGCTTGCTTCCTTTTTCGGAAAAACAATCTCCCTTCGTTTCGGTTCATCTGTCATAACTGCATTAAGTAAACTATCCAGATATGATTCCGAATCTTTCGCAGTATTCAATTTGCTTACACATTCCGCACAGTAATCCGCTCCGTCCGGAACCGCTGTACCACAATTTCTGCATTTTGCCATATACTGCACCTTTCAAGATACGTTTTATTTCCACAAAATACGATCAATTGCTTCTACCAAATGACCGATTTCCGGCTTGGAAAGCTGTGCATCCGCACCGAGCGCTTCTCCCTTCTTTCTCATCTCTTCATTTACCAACGAAGAGAAAATCATAACCGGGATATGAGAAAACGCTGTAGAATCTTTTACCAGCTTTGTCAAACGATGCCCATCCATCTGCGGCATCTCGATATCGGTAATAATCAGGCGCACCTTCTGGTCCAGAACACCCTCGCTCTTATACTGGTTCAGCCTGTCCCAAGCCTCCTGGCCGTTGGTTGTCATGGTCAGATTGGTGTATCCGGCCTTGCTCAGGCTCTCGCTGATTAACTTACCCAACAATGCGGAATCCTCCGCGATCAAAATCGGAGCCGTATTTCTCTGTCTCGGTCCCAACTGATCGATTTCGGAAACCTTAAGTCCCGTCTCCGGACTGATATCGGAAATAATCTTCTCAAAATCGAGAATTATGATTAATTTACCGTCCAACTTAATAATTCCGGTAGCAACTCCCGTACCGTTTCCGCTTAAGGTAGCATCCGGCTTTGAAATATCCGACCAGGAAACACGGGAAATGCCGACTACGTTATGTACGTGAAAGCCGATATTCAACTTATTGAAATTTGTAACGATATACATGTCCAAATTACCACCGGATGCCGGCATATTCAAATGCTTCGCCAAGTCTACAATGGTAATAATCTCGTCACGCGGCATAAAAATACCTTCGATGCAAGGATGCGCATTCGGAATCGGTGTCGGTTCCTTAAAAGGAAGAATCTCACGTACCTTTGCCACATTAATACCGTAATGATTTGCACCGATACGGAATTCCAAAATCTCCAACTCATTTGTTCCGCTTTCTAATAAAATACCCGTTTCCATATATGCTACCTCCGTTCCTGACTGCTACATTATAGCGTATATTATGGTTATATTATACTTCAAATCAGCAAAAAAATCAAACATTTTCCAAGATTTTTAAAAATATTCTTGCACTTATTTTATTTTTATCAAAACCGCATCCTCACTGCCTTCCACATCCTTTAAAACAGAAAGCATGAGTGCCTTCTCTGTAAAAGATTCATCACACTCAAACACAAGAACGCAAGTCTTCGTCTCGCCCGGTTTATAAGATTTTTCGTATGATGTGTAAAAATCCTCTTCCAATAAGGTAAGACTCGGACGAATCACCTTACCATCCCCATGGAGCGTATATACAAATTCCTTGGATGCGCCCTTATTTAACACCAACGTGGCACCGGAATCGGACCGGTTGGTCACATCAAACTCCAATACTACCAGTTGCTTGCCTTCTCCCGCTGCCGCAAACAAATCTCCGGCTCCCTGATACAAAAGCGTGGTCTCATAACCGGTATATCGGAAGAAAAAGTCCTTCTTTCCCATAAGGTCGGTCAAATCCTGCATCGTCATCTCGGTATTGTCCGGTACCGGCGTCACCGTAGGTTTCGCGGTAGGAGTCGCCTTATCTGTCGCATCTCCCCCCTGCACCGGGTCCTTGTCTTCCTTTGCCGGCGCATACGTCGGACGCGGAGTCGGAGTCGCCAATTTTGCAAATGCTTCCTCCTGTTCCTCCCGATTTAAAAGAGCATCCGTCGCATTTGTGCCATGCTTTACCAATACTCCCGCAGCATATTCCGCAACCATATCCATCTCACTGTCCGTAATATCCAGCGGCTCATAACATCCGGCCAGCATTGCCAATGTACAGGCCCCGAATAACACTCCGATGAACTTTTTCAACTTCATGGCACTCACCTCCGTTGTTCCCTCTTTGTTCGCATAAAAACCGAATTTTACCCTTATGAACAGTATACCTCATTTTCCGACAAATGTAAAGCAAATAAGAAAGAGTCCCACAATTAAATTGCGGAACTCTGCCTTTTATCTTACCTTTTTCAAAATCGGCTCACAAGTCAAATCCACGCCCAACTTCTTAAAAATACGCAAATCCACCTCCGACAACATGACAGAGGTATGCACCTGACAACCACAAAGCTCCGGAAGCTTGCTCATAGCAAGTCGCGCATTCTCGTCATCCATTGCGGAAATCGCAAGGGCAATCAACACTTCGTCCGTATGAAGTCGCGGATTCTTACTTCCCAGATATCCCACCTTCAAATCCTGAATCGGCTCAATGGCCTGCGGAGAAATCAAATGAGTATCATGGTCCACACCGGCCAGATACTTTAACGCATTCAGCAACAACGCTGCAGAGGCGCCCAAGAGATCCGAAGTCTTGGAAGTAATAATCGTACCGTCCGCCAGCTCGATAGCAGCCGTACCGACACCGAGAAGCTCCGCACGCTTTTTCGCCGCTACCGTTACCGCGCGATCATCGGTAGTGACCTTTGCCTGCTTCATCAAAAGCTCAATCTTATATACTTCGTTTTCCGTATCTTCTCCCTTTGCCAGCTTGTTCATGGCACGATAATACCGGCGGATCACCTCCATCCGGGACGCCTGACAGCATACCTCATCGTCTATAATGCAGTTTCCTGCCATATTAACGCCCATATCCGTCGGCGACTTGTACAAATTCTCTCCGTAAATCTCATCGAATACCGCATTTAACACCGGGAAAATCTCGATATCACGGTTATAATTGACCGTGGTCTCTCCATATGCTTCCAAATGGAACGGGTCAATCATATTCACATCGTTTAAATCCGCAGTGGCCGCCTCGTAGGCCAGATTCACCGGATGCTTTAACGGCAAATTCCAAATCGGGAAGGTCTCAAACTTCGCATAGCCGGCCTTGATTCCTCGCTTATTTTCATGATACAACTGGGAAAGGCAGGTAGCCATCTTTCCGCTACCCGGTCCCGGTGCCGTTACCACTACAAGAGGCCGGTCCGTTTCGATGTAGTCATTCTTTCCGAAACCGTCGTCACTGACAATCTGGGAAACATTCGTCGGATACCCCTCGATTACATAGTGGCGATATACCTTAATTCCTTTCTTTTCCAGCTTCTCCTTAAACATGTCTGCCGCAGCCTGTCCCGCATACTTGGTTACAACTACACTGCCTACATACAAACCGCAGTCACGGTAGCCTTCTACCAGACGTACCACATCTTCGTCATAGGTGATACCGAGGTCCTCACGTTTTTTATTCTGTTCAATCGAATCCGCACCGATGACAATAATGACTTCCGCCTGATCCGCAAGCTTTAACAGCATTTTCAACTTACTGTCCGGCTCAAACCCCGGCAATACTCTGGATGCGTGATAGTCATCCAACAGCTTTCCGCCGAACTCCAAATAAAGCTTATCTCCGAATTTCTCGATACGCTTCATAATGTATTCCGACTGCATCTTCAAATACTTGTCATTGTCAAATCCGATTTTCATCTCGTTTGCCCTCTCTTTTCACTACTCATTCCGGTCCTGCAAACACTGTCGTCGCAGACCCTTATCCGTCAAACGTTACTCTCCTATAACACGCCCAAATGCTCCAGCAAAATCTTCGTCCCTAACAAAATCAAAATAATACCGCCGGACAACTCTGCCGCCGATTTATACTTTGCACCGAACAGATTGCCAAGCTTTACACCGATGGCGGATAACGTAAAAGTAATCACTCCGATAAACAAAACCGCCCAACCGATTTGCACCCGCATAAATGCAAAAGAAATACCTACCGCCAGTGCATCGATACTGGTAGCCACGGCCATCGGAAGCATTGCCTTTAAGCCGAAAGAAGCATTTATCTCCTCTTCCTTCTCTCTCGATTCACGAATCATATTAATACCGATGATTCCCAACAAAACAAAGGCCACCCAATGGTCAAAGGCTTCTATGTACTTTGCAAAGCTACTGCCCAGCAGGAAACCAAGAAGCGGCATTGCTGCCTGAAATCCGCCGAAATACAAGCCTACAATCAAACCGTGCTTTACAGTTACCTTCTTTACGGACAGCCCTTTACAAATCGCTACCGCAAAGGCATCCATGGACAGTCCCACGGCAATTACAAACAAGTCAAACAGTCCCATTGAAAAACCTCCATCACATAAAATCTAGTCTACACGATTTTTAAAACAGTGTCAATATTCCTCTCCGTAATTTTTCCGTAAAAAAAACGTGCAATCCGTATCATTTTCTGTTATACTCTCCCTAGAGATTTTTTTCGACAAAAGGATACATGCAGGGAGGTCATTATGGGATTTGTACTGGGTTTGGGCATGGCAATCGGCGGAATTGCCCTGATTATACTGATTTGTACCGTCTTTTACTTTTACAGAAAGGCAAAAAACACCATAAGCCGGGCAAAAAGTACCATGAATGATCTGTTCGGCACGGATAATTTGACCGAGTTAATCGAAACCAGAAACGAAGAAATCGCCAACACGCCAAAGTCGGTAGCCGGCATGACCGCTGTTTATGCCCCGGCTATCCAAGAGGACTTCCCGGAGCTTAATCTGGCGGAGCTCAAAGGAATTGCGGAAGGCCACTTAAAAAAGTTCCTCTCCGAGAAGAAGAACTATGCAAGCATCCGGATTCACCGGACCGAAATTAAAGATTACGTCAAAAAATCCGGTACCTGCGTTATTGTGTTCCAGTCCGGCGTCCAGTACCTGACCGGCACAAAAAAAGTGCAGAGCCGTTACAACACCCACATGATGTATGTACAGGATGCCAACGAATACGGCCATGCAAGCGGCTTTGCAACCGACTGTCCGCACTGTGGTGCCGCCATCTCGGACCTTGGGCGGAAGTTCTGTGACTACTGCGGCTCGGAGGTCATTCCGATTAACATCCACGTCTGGGAATTACATGATATTAAAGAGGCATAAAAAGCGCAGTCCCACTCTTGCGATTTCGGGACTGCGTTTTCCTCTACTATGGCTTACTACTTTGTATAACCGAACGCGTAAATCGTGAACATCTTATCCTCCTGGCCTTCTGCCATGCGGATTTCGATGGTATGCTCCGCTGCTTCTTTCTCATCGATAAGAAGTACTACATTGGAGCTTCCCCAGCCGCCGGCGCCGTTAACACTCATTACCTTTTCACCGTCTACATACACATCCGCAGTACCGCATTCATTGCCACCCTGCTTACAGTTCAGCAACAGGTTCTTACAGGTCAGCGTCATCTTAAACGGCTCGTTTCCTGCGGAGGCATCACGCTTCCAGTTGTCCGGGAAGGAATGACCGCCCTTTACCTGGAATCCCTGTCCGCCCGCATCCGTCTGGGTAAACGCACCCAGCTCAATGGTAACATCTTCGGACTTCGCGGTAATCATCTCCATACCGGAAAAATCTCTGCCCTTCTTCGGTTCTTCCGGAATCGCATTCATTTCTTCCGGCTCCTCCGCATCAATGGTAGCTAAAAGCTGCATAATACAATCCTTCATTACGGTATGACCGTAGTTATTCGGATGATATCTGTCCGTAAAATATTTATTTGTCGTCATATACTTTGCTCTTACCGCACCGAATACAGCTTCTTTCATGCCGACAATCGGAATATCATAATGATTCGCAATCGGCAAATGTTCATTTTGCACATTCCATTCATCATTGGTTACCGCAAAAATCATAATCACTGCCGCATCGTTGTCCTGCGTCAGCACATCGTATACGATACTCTCGTAAGCACGGCCCCTGGTTACTTCCGCATAATCGTTTACCTCAAACTCAATCAGGAGTAAATCCGGCTCTGCACCTAAAGCTTCCTCAATATCACGCTGAAAACGGATCACGCCGAGGGAAGACGGGGTACCGCTTAAGCCCGCATTCACGAAGTTGATGTTCTCACCGCCGTTGACACCGTAGGTCTCACCGAAAGCCTTTGCAAACAGATACGCATAACCTTCACTCATCGGTTTTGCATTACCGCCCTCGGTAATAGACCCGCCCAGTGTAGCAATATTCACGGTTTCTCCGCTTCTTGCCTTTTCAAGAACCTTCTTCAAACGGGCATTGTTGCCGGTAGACTTAACGGATTTCTCCAACATCTCCTGATACCAGTCTACATCCGGAGTCGGGGTAGCGGTCGGTTTCGGGGTAGCCGTCGGTTCCGGGGTGGCCGTCGATTCCGGAGTCGGTTCCGGAGTAGCTGTTGCTTCTACTGTCGGGGTTGCCGTAGTCTCCGGTTCTGTCGTTGTTTCACTGCTACATGCTGCGAGGGCTAATACTGCCACGCAGGCAAGCAATATCCAAACTTTCTTTTTCATTTTACTAATCCTTTCCTTTTTCTTCTCTATAAGCAGTTACACTTCCGGCGCTTCATAACCGAAGCCCAGAATCGTAAACTTCTTATCCTTCGTTTCCGGATTCCTACGAATCTCCACCGTATGTACGGTATTTTCCTTACCGCGGTACGCAATCTGTGCCGTACTGTGGGTCCAGCCCACCGCCTGCGGGTCTGCCGTCAACACATATTCGCCGTCCACGTAAATGTCCGCCTTGCCGAATTCGAGTTTTCCGCTGTCCTTTGTAATCACCAGTAAATACGGACTCTTAATCTTAATGACAAACGGCTCGTCTCCGGATTCCTCCGTGGCCATCCAGTTATGCGGAAGCACCGGCGTACGGTAATTGTCCAGATTCATCTCTACGTAGTGCAAATCCGCATCCGTCTCCGTAAATCCTCCGCAGGAAATCTCCGCACCCGCAAAACCGTCCTTGCGGTCTAACAGACGCACATTCACAAACTCCGGCCGGAACACAGTCTCAAGCGCCTCATAATCAGGCTCTGCTCCTGTCGGTGCCGCATCCGCCTGAGCAAACAAATAATCCAGACTGTCCGCCATAATACGATGACCGTCGCTGGTAGGATGATAAATATCATAAAAGAACCGGTTCTTGGAGATTACACGTCCGACCTCTGCCGGAAGGTAGAACTGCTCTACCACAGCATCCCGTACGCTTACCATCGGCAAATCGTAACGAACACCTACCGGAGACAAACGCTCCTGCAGATTCCAATCGTTCTCGAACACAGAAAACAATAGAATCACCGCCGGGGCATTGTCGGAAAATAGAATCTTGCGTACCAGCGTCTCGTAGCAATCTCCTTTTGTCTCGTCTCCCTCGTCGTTTACCGCAAACTCCACGACTACGATGTCCGGCTTAGCGCCTCTGCTAAGAATATCCCGTTCGTAACGAATCATGCCGAGTTCCGAGGACGTACCTCCCACACCGGCCTTGGTATAATGCACGTTATCGCCCGTTCCGAACCGTGCACAAAACCGGTCATAGGCTACCTTGGAATAGCAGGTCTTCTGACTCGGCGTGGCACCGGCACCCTCCGTAATGGAGCCGCCGATAAAGGCCACCGTCACATCCTCGCCTGCCTTTGCCTTTTCGATGGCACGCTTTAAACGGACATTATTTCCTAACGACACAAAAGACTTTGCAATCATTTCCTTGTATGCCCCGCTCTCAAAATCCACCGGCGCATCCGGAATAAACTCCGGTGCCGTATAACCGTCGTTCAAATACAGACATACATTAATCGTAGCCACTTCCCAGTCGCTTGCAAAGCGGAACAAAAACCGCCCCACGCAAACATCATCCCCGTACCAGTCGATATCGGACAAAGGGATTTCTACCTCCGAACCGTTGGTCACTACCTTTGTCACGTGCTTTGTCCCGCTCTCAAACATATCGGACGCACCGTTCATATGTAATACAAACTCCGCTTCCTGCGTTGTATTCTCACAGGCAACGGACACTCCTATCGAATGCACCAGTTTCCGAAACCCTTCCGCGGAATTTAAAAGCTCCAGCGTCGCTTCCTCTTCTACTCTGCCGATCGTCTTTGCATAATTGGCCAACCGCTTGTTATCCAGAAACAGCGGACTTGCACTGCCTCCCTCCGGCATCTTATAGGCCTCAATAGTCTTATCATACAGCACAAAAATACTCGGACGCTTCTTCGTCGGGTCTTTCGGTGCCTTCGGTCCTCCGTTACTCATACCCTTTTCCTTTCCGAATGCTCCGGCCATCCTATGCCCACGCATCCACACGTTTATGTAAACGTTTTCATAATACCTATAGCATTTACTATACACGATTCTACCGAAAATTTCAATTCAAAAAACAACCGCAAAACAAAGAGTCCGCTTTGCGGACTCTCGCACCGAGTTTGGTCACTCACGACTATCTTACACTCTCGTTCTCCCTACTTATCTCATAACGAACCTGTATCACAGCCTTTGCTATTCCGTAGGATTCACAGCACCTTCTTGTCTGCATATCCAACTGCATCAAATCCTCCGCGGCCACCTCCTCATACAGCACCAGACATACCTCCGCATTTTTGTCCTCTCCGTCCAAAGAGTAAACCCTCAGCTCTTCTACCACCCCTAAGGCATTTAATTGTGTTAAGGCTTCCTGCAAATCCCGGTATTCCCGCAGCGTTAGCGGAGAACGTAATGTAATAATCCCGAAAATTTTCTTTAAATTCCGCAAAACTCCTACAAAAATAACAAAGGTCATTCCGACAGACAACACCGAATCCAGCACAGGCAGCTCATAAAAACACATCACCACTCCCACCGCAAAAACCGCTACCCAGGTCAGCACATCCTCTAACATATGCATACTGATGGTTTTCTCGTTAATACTTTTCCCTCGCGCAGTCAACACCATGGCAATGCCGTTTATTAATATTCCGAATACCGCAAATGCAAGCATTCCTCTTCCGTTAATCGGACGCGGGTCAAAAAAACGCTGCACCGAGGTTACAATCAAAACCACACCACCCATAAGCAAAATCATATTATTGATAAGTCCCGCCACAACGGAAAAACGCCGATATCCGAACTGGTACCGCTCGTTGGCCGGACGTCTTGACAGCTTTTCCATCCGCCATGCCATCCCCAAGGCAATACAATCTCCGAAATCGTGTATGGCATCCGATAAAATCGTTACACTGCCGGTCAGCATACTTCCGACAACCTCCACAAAGGTAAAAAATAAATTTAAAAGGAACGCAACTAAAATCCGGTTTTCCGAACCCTTCCCGGAATTTTCCGCTTTCCGTCTGTTTTTTTTCATAAAAAGGGACCGCCCTTTCCTACACTTACCCTACAGTGTATTCGAAAAAGACGGTCCCTGTGCTTCCGTTTAAGGAAACCGATAATCTTTTAGTAAATAAACAACTGAGTAAAATAGTTCACGCCACGGGCATTCTGACGGTAGCCGACACCAAGCTCCGTGAACTTCGCGTTCAGGATATTCGCTCTGTGTCCGGCAGAATTCATCCATGCGGTCACTACCTCTTCCGGCGACTTCTGTCCCCATGCAATATTTTCTCCGGAGTAGCGGTAGGTAATCCCATGCTCCGCAAACACGGTGGAAAAATATCTTCCGTCCGGACGGGTGTGAGAAAAGGACTGTTCAATCTCTACGGCACGTACCTGGGCCGCTTTACTGATTTTCGCAGAATATGTCACCGGTGCAAGACCTGCTGCCGCACGATGTTCGTTCACCAGTTCCGTAATCCGAAGCCCGTATGCATAGGCCTGATCCTGTACTTCCGGTGTCACCTCAGGTGCTTCCTCCGGCGTACCCGGCTGCTCCGGTACATTCTCCTCCGGTGCCTCCGGCTGCTCCGGCAGATTGCCGCAGTTCCACTTAGAAATGAAATCCCGAATATTCTCACAGCCGTTCATCTGAAGTAATTTATCCTTCAACTCCTCGATAGTATCGCAGCTAATCTTGCTTGTGTTTACCGGAAATACCGCTGCCTGAGCTTCCGATACACCTCCCGTTGCAATCAACAGCGCTGCCGCAATTGCACATACGCCTATCTTTCTCATAAGTTTCTCCTTTCTGACTCTCCATCCTGTTACACATTCCCCTATATGGTACGGGTTCCCCGCCACATCGCTATCCTACCACACCTTCCCCACAAAGTACATAGGAGATGCATGGAAAAAGGCGCAGGATTTTCCTACGCCTCATTTCTATTCTCTGTCGTCTTCTTTCGCCCTTTCGTACAAGACCTTATGATATACCTGCCGGCAGAACTCCACTTCCTCGTCCGTAAACTCATTATAGGAAAACGCCGCCGCCTTTACCAGATGCATATATCGTTCTCTTTCTTCTCTGGATACCACCGCGCTGTATTTCCGTAATACTTCATCATACTCCTCATCCGACAGGAACCGCGGAGAGATTTTTCCTTTTCCGCGAAGCTTCCGATACAATCGTTGGTTCAACAGTTTAATTTTCTGTCGATTACCAAAGTGCCTTGTCTTCTTGCGCAATCTTCGTTCATCCGCCTCGCCTCTCTTTTTCCGATATACATCGGATAATGGCAAGACCACACCGAAATACAGACCGATAACCGGCAATGCAAACAAAAGGATCACCGGATTCAAACTCAGATCTACCTTCGCCTCATCCGGCTTTTTTTCCGTATCCGGTGCTATCGGTGTAGCCCCCGGAGTCGGCGCCGGAGCCTCCGTACCACCCACCTGAGACACACTGCTTCCCGGTGTTCCCGGCGTCCCCGGAACAGTTCCTGCGTTTCCGGATGGCGGCACGGAAGGGTCCGGTGTCGCAGTCGGCGCCGGTGTTACAAACGGCAGGGTATGATGCCAGAAAAAACCTCCGTTCTGATTCTTATCCTCCGGCCAGTTTTCCTTGTTCACCACAAAGGCTCCACTCTCGGTTTCTTCATAAATGCTCGTTCCGGAAGGAAGTACACTGTATCCCTTAGTCACCTCTACCGGTACCCAGCCGATGCCATTCAGATATATTTCCACCCAGGCATGCGCGGCACTATCCTTCACAACAGCCTCATACATACGACTCTGCTCGTTATATAAAAAGCTTGCCGCCACGTAACCGGAGACATATCTTGCCGGCACACCCAGCTGGCGTAAAATCATTACGGAGGCTCCGGCATAATGCATACAATAGCCCTGTCTGCTCGTTCCCAGGAAATACTCAATCGGGTCTTCCCCCTTCGGAAGCTCTGACAATTCCAAACTATAGGTCGTATTCCGACGCATCCAGTCCGCCACCTGATAAGCTTTATTGATACGATCAAAATTCACGGAATACCGGTCCTTAATCACATAGAAATCCCGGTCCGAATCCTCGATTTCCTCTGCTACAGCCTTTACCCGGACCATATTCTCCGGCACCTTCACATACGCCTGCGTCACATAGGACTCGTACCATTTCTCCCATGCTTCCTTCTCCCAGGCACTGTCGGTTTCGGTTCCGCGAAACATTACGCCGACCAAATCATCCACATCGTAATTCCAGACGGCAAAAGGTATCTTCGTTATATTCTTCTCCTTGATATAGCGACTGTCTCCCTCTGTCGATACACCTTCCGCGGCCGTCACCTCCGCAAAATACGGCAGATAGGTCTTAACCAGATTGGCCTTAGCGTAATACATCCATCCGTTAATCCCCCGGTAGGAAAACTCGGCCAGCGATTCCTTCCCGTAATGCTGTGCAATCCGGTCGGCAGCCAGCGTAATCAGTCGATCTGCCACAAGCTTCGGATCATATCCCGCCTTTTCACAAAGTTTCTCGAAGGCTCTTACATCCGTATCCCAAACACCGTCCTCATAGGCGTCGGCATAAAAACCGATCAAATACGCACCGGAAGAAGGCTTTTTCTCCAAAACCGCCTTTACTACCGTTACCTCTTCGTACTCCGGTGTTTCGTTATCCAATCTGGCATAATTCGCCTCCGGAGCATTTCCTGACTTAACCTCCTGTCTGTCTAAAAACTTCCGTACCGCCCGTTCCACCGACTTGGCCACATTTACCTCCTGCCAGCCGGTCCATTCGGTAATCTCCTGTAAAATCTCTTTGTTTTTCTGCTTCAGTTTATGTCTTCCGTCTGTCACCCGCTCCGAAGCCAAAGCCCCACCTGCACGGGTAACAAGGATACAAATCACTAACAGGCCAAAAGCCATCGGTAGCCAGAGAAACGGAAGCATTCTTCCTTCCCCTCGTCCGTGCTTATCCGGTGCCGCCAGAAATTCCGGCCGCCGGAAGGAGGCCCCATTGGACAAAAACACCGCTGACAACGCCACAAGCATACTAAGTCCCGTCGGTGTCACTCCTACCAACAGTCCTGCCACAAGGGAAAGAAACGGTACAAGCACCGCTCCCCCGGACTTTCTCCGGACCCTTCCGTACCACACCAAAAGAAAGCACAAAAAACCGGCCACAAAGCCTATCGCATCCTCCAAATGCGGCACTTCTCCGGATGCCACCCGAAAGGAAGTCCCATAATACCTGTTCCAGTAGCTCACATACTCACTTGCCACGGCCTGTAGCCCGTATAAAATCCTCTCTCCCTGTTTTGTACGGAACAAATAAAACAGATTCCATGCCGTACCGGCAACAAAAATCCCTGCCCGTGCCAATGTACAATAACGCTGCTTTAACAGACCGGCAGCCTCTGTCAGTCCGCTCACAAGCACCGTTATAAAAAACACCCGAAACAGCATCTCTCCGGTAAACAATTGCCACTCAAACATACTTTGCAGCATGTGAAGGGCCGCTCCGAAAAATAAAAGCGTGCACAACAAAAACAGGGAAAACTCTCCCGCAAAAGAGCGTTCCGTTCCGAACCGCGCAATATGAAATTGTTTGATTCCGACAGGGCTTCCCCATCGTACCTTCCGCTTTCTTTTCATTGTATCCGCCCTTTACTACAACACCAATTCCACCTGTGACAGCGACTGCACGATATCCTTTTCGGACAGTTGCGCCAGCACCTCATCATCCTTCTTCAACACCAACGTCTCATCCAGTGATATCCCCCACACATAGGGTTCTCTCTTATACTTCTCCCGATACCTAAGTATGATATCTTCCTTCGGTTGCGTCCACTCGATATCCATGAGAAGATTTAAAAAGTAAAACAGCAGCTCCTCGTCATCTACCCGCAACCGCACAATGTCCTGCAACGCCTTATCAAACCAGACCACATAATGGGGACATTCCGCATCCACCAGGGAAAATACCAGCGCGGCAGCCGCCTCCAGATACGGAAGCATCCGCTCCTTCCGCTTCATCCGCTTAGTCGAATGCACATCCAGAAACAGTACCACCGGACAGGCCTTCGGCTGGGAATGCTCCTTCACCATCAGTTCATCCTGTTTCGCCGTCAACTTCCAGTGAATATTCTGCAGACGATCCCCTTTCCGGTATTCCCGCACATCAAACAGCTCGCTGTTATCGTGGCCCGGAAACATGTCATCATAGGCTTCCGCTTCCCCGAAAAAATTTCGAACAGAAAGGCTGAGACGCACCGGAATCTGATGCAGTCGAGGCATGACCTGTACCTTCCGTTCCGCCTTTGCCCGCACTTTTCCAGAAAAAAGTCCGGTAAAATCATACACCTTAAGCTTCTTTAACCGCACCTTATAGGTACCGGTTCCGGAAAATGCCACAGACCGCACAAAGACCGTCTCTCCCCGCAACACCGTACCGGTCTTCATCCATTCCTTTGTCCGTCTCCCGGTACACTCATCCTCCACCGTCACAAGGGCCTCCAACCGTGTCATAGGCAAAAAGCCTTTATTCGTAATTACCAACTTTACCAGATTCTCCTTGTCCGGCTCCGCTATTCCCACCGGCACGTCCAGACTGCCGCGAATCGTACATTTCCGGAATATCACCGTAAAAAAAGACAGCACAAAAAGTGCTGCCTGCAAATACACAAGTAACATTAACTCCGCACTCTCATACATCATTGCAAAATATCCCGTTAAAAGGATACTTCCTGCCAATACAAGAAAACTACCCACGATACTCTTCCCTCTTCATGTAAGATGCCGGTTGCTGTGTCTGCGCCAAAACCTCCTCAAGCACCGCGGCCTCCGTCACACGGGCCACACGGGCCTTCGTATTCAGAACAATACGATGTTTTGCGATATCGGCAAAAATACTCACCACATCCTCCGGCAGCACATAATCTCTGCCCTCAAGGTATGCCCAGGCTTTTGCCATACGTACCGCTGCAATGGAACCGCGGGGACTTAAGCCCAAATCGATATATGCATGCTCTCTCGTGCTCTTGGACAACCGGGCAACATACGCATAAATCGCATCATTGACTTGCACCTTGTTCACCTGCTCCATAATAGCAAGCAGCTGCTCCCGGTCAATGACCGGACGCACCTCTTGTTCCAGGGTACCGCTCTTTCCCTTTAAAATCTCCACTTCATCCGCCACATCCGGATATCCCATACTCATACAAATCATAAAACGGTCCAACTGGGATTCCGGTAAAAGCTGGGTACCGGCACTCCCCTTCGGATTCTGGGTAGCCATTACCACAAAAGGCTCCGGCACCTTGCGGCTCTCGCCGTCTACCGTCACCTTTCCCTCTTCCATTACCTCCAGAAGCGCCGACTGGGTCTTTGGTGAGGTACGGTTAATCTCATCCGCCAGAAACAAATTACACATAACGGCACCCTCATAATACACAAAGGTTCCGGTGTCCTTTTGATACATGTTAAATCCTAAAATATCCGCCGGCATAACATCCGGGGTAAACTGCATCCGCCGTGTATCCAGGGAAAGAGCCTTGGAAAAAGCCATCACAAGCGTCGTCTTTCCTACCCCCGGCACATCCTCAATCAAAATATGTCCTCCGGATAAAATCGCCGCAAAGGCCTTTTTGATACAATCATCTTTACCGGTCACCGCTTTTTTTACCTCACAAACCACACGGTACACCGTATCATTCATCCCTACACCGCTTCCGCACTTTCCGCAAAAGCGCTCTCCTTTTGCAATGTGATTTCCGCACTTTTTACAAATCATGCCGACACCCCTTCTCCAATTCACTACATTTATCTGATTTTCCCGTTATTCTGCCTTTTCGGTTAATAGTTTCAAAAGCGCCTGACAGCCTTTGGTTACATCCCGGTAGGTAGACGCAAAATCCCCGGTATACCACGGGTCCGCCACATCAAAGCTCTCCCCCGCAAAAGTCAGAAGCTTATAAATCTTTCCGTCCGGGTCCCCGTCCGCAATCCGGTTCATATTACGGATATTGGCGGTATCCATGCCGATCAGATAATCATAATAATCATAATCCGCCTTGGTCATCTGCACCGCCCGGTGCGGTACCACCGGCACGCCACGATACCGTAGCTCATTCACCGTCCCGTAATGGGGCGAATTGCCGATTTCCTCGCGGCTTGTCGCCGCGGAATTAATCTCAAACATGTGCTCTAAGTGAGCCTGACGCACAAAATAAGTCATGACGCTCTCCGCCATGGTGGAACGACAAATATTGCCGTGGCAAACGAATAATATCCTGATTATCTCTCTCATTTTCGCACTCCCCCTACCTCATCTGCGACGGCTGGGCCACCTGGACAATCTTCGCCTCCTGCAGATTGCGGAGCAAAAGCAGGCGCACCTGGCCCTGATACTCCGGCTTAATCATGTAGTGACAGTAGGCCTCCAATACCACAAAAAAGTCGTCGGTACGGCCTTCGATTTTGAAATTGTTAAAGCCCATCGGCACATACTTCTCCCAAATATCCTCCGGAGAAACGTAGGTGCAGAAATCCTTTATGGTGTGCACGTTTTGTTGCGCACCGGCGCAGAATTTACACTCCCACGGCTTTAACTCCACCTGCTGTTCCGGCGGAAGCGACATATTCTTTACGATATTCTTCTGATTCTCGGAAATGTGACGGTAATGAGCACCGCGTCTTGCGCAATTCGGCTCGCAGGCCGCATTAATCAAAATCTCACATCTGCCTTTATCCGTTATCTTTTCCAGCTCTTCGAATTGATTATTCATGTTATAATCCAGCACCACCAAATCGTAGCCCTTTGCCAGCTCGGCATTAACCCCTTCCGCGCCTTTGATCTGCTTACAGGTAGAGCTGGTAATCTTCATCCCCGGGTAATTCTCACGGACATACGCTTCCAACAGCGGGGAGACTAAAATCACACCATTCATACCGTTGTGAGCCGCCTTCAGACATAAATTACAATACGGGTCCTGCAAATCGGTCTCGTCCAGCAACATATTCGTATAAGTAAAACGTACCGGAATTCCCCACTGATTCAAGGACCGAATCACACCGTTGATGTAATCCGGACTGCACTGATCCGCTCTGGAATTCCGACCGCCGTTCCAAAGAGACGTCGGAAACTCACCGAAACAGGAGGCAATCTTCACACCCTCTCTGAAAAACTCCTGATGACCTTTTAACATACCTAAAAACATCACATTTAACGGGTAATTTCTGCGCAACCCCGGCAGATGAAACTTAACTTCCATAAAATCCTCCTCAAATCTATGACAGAGTGCCCCAGCACTTCCTCATTTATCACACATCTCGTACTTTCTATCATACACTTCTTTGGAGCTGATGTCAATAAAAGTACAAGGACAGCCGCCACTGTACTGTGACGGCTGTCCTTTGCCCCCTCCGGGCTGTATAAAAATATCCCCTCTGAATACCTATCTTGTGAACTGAGAAATAAACTTCCACGCGTTCTCGTTGGTGTGATGTCTGCACTCATGCACCTGCTCGCTGACGCTGGCAAATGCAGTACGACACACGCCGTCCTCACTGTCAAAGTAGTGAATGGTCAAATCGCTGCCGCGGGAATCGTCGTGTACCACCTCCACGCGGTCACCCTCGATACCCCAAATCGGCTGCGCCCAGTTGTCCTTGTCAGCGTAGGATACGTCGAACTTTTTCTTTACCTTGTTGGTCTCCGCACAGTACTGAATGCGCTCCAGTCCGGACTCTGCCTGGAACGGAAGCTCCGGTAAATGAGACTTTTCGCCGCCGGAGTAGAAAATCGGCACCGGCACGGTCGTATTGAAACGTCCGCTGTTGGACTGTGCCATCGGATTGTTCTTTACCGGGAACAACGCGCTGGCCGGAGCAAGTCCCGCAAAAGCCTCCGGGTACTCCTGGTACATATTCCAGGTCTTGCCGCTACCCATGGAGAAACCGGTCGCATAGATGCGCTTCTCATCGATATTATACTTCTTCTTTAAGTCCTCGATGACTTCCATGACCTCGGTAGCGGTTACGTTCTGGTGATTCTCTAAAGATACGAACAGGAAACCGTATCTGTGGGCAATCTCATACCAGCCTGCCACAAAGGTTAAGTACATGGAGGTGTCTCCGCCACCGTGGAAGCCCATCATAAGCGGTGCCGGACCCTTGTCGAACAAATCATTGTTGTAATATGCAAAATAGCCTACCGGATGGGTCTCGGTACCCTTAAACTGGCCCATGTTATCCGGAGAGGTCTTCACCACCACGCAGCCTGCCTCCTCGGTCATATTCATGGCCGGGAAATCCGGTTCGATTTCCATCTTACCGCACCACATCTTAAACTTACGTACAAACGCCTTAAAATCAGCCTTATAGTCAGCCTCAGCCTTCACTAAAAGATTCTCGCAGTTTGCAAATGCGGCATTCACCTCATCGGAATTGCCTACACTAAGAATACCGATATCGGTACGCTCCACCTGCGGCACCACGGAAAGACCTTCCATGGAACACATAGCCGGGGTAATCTCGCCCGGTCCCCACAAATACTCACCGTTAAGCGTCTTAAGCAACTTCTTTGCCACGAAGTCTGCCGACGCACCGTAGCTGTAAATATCCGCTCTAAAAATCGCACCGCGGATAAAGAAGCCCTTGAACTCTCTCTTAAAGAAATCATGCTGCTCCACGATACCGTCCTCATAACGCGGGTCCATCTTCACCTCAGCGATAAGAGAAGCATACAACTCCTCCGTCGCATTGGCCCAGCCGCCCTCACAGGTCGGATACACAAAAAGCACGCTGGAATCAACAGCAGACGCAATATCCGCCAGACCGCTCGACTTTGCAAACGCAATCGCATCTTCCATGCTCTGTCTGTTCTCCTCGAACACGAGAAGCAGTGGCGCACGGAAGGTGTAGTTGTTCACCTGGCCGTCAATCTCCGTTGCCGGCAAATACGCCTTCAAATAAAACTTCTCATAGGTGTGCTCCCAATACTTACCACCGTCGGCCATCTTCGTCACCAACGGACGCTCCATAATACCCATAAAACCTTCCTCCTAATCGTTCCTTCTAATGATTGACAAAGCCACTCTTTTCTGCCCGGGCCCCACTACGGAGCCTCCTGCATACCGGCTTTGCCTCCGAGGGATATTTTACCACAAAACACGAGCGGATTCAATCACTAATTTGAAATCTAATTTAATATTTATTGCAAATTTTTGCTGTTTTACTCTTTGGTCACTTTTCACAAAAAAAGCAGGAAATTTCGGTACTTTCGACGAAGGGATTTTTCTTGCTTTTCGTCCAAAGATTGAAGTATAATAGTCTTATAACAGAGAACTGCTTTTCCGACGCAGCGCGCGTGTCGAGGCATACATTCACTCTGTTTCTTCGGCGGAGATCTGCCGGGAGATTCACATTTATAGCGCAGAAGGAAGAAAACAATACGTTTGCCTTGCATTTTCCGCAGAGTGCCTCTATAATAAAGGCAAAGGAATATGTGCTTCTTTCTGCAACACCAAAGGGAAAGGAGAATTTATGCAACAAAAGACACACATTGCCAATGTACTGGAACGTAACAACTACAAAGACCGGTATGATACACAGGCAAAACAAATCCTCAGTGACAAAACAATACTTTCATGGATACTGAAGTATACTACATCGGAGTTTAAAGACTACCCGATAGAGTTAATCAAGACCTGCTTCGAAGGAGAACCGGAAGTAGGTACCCATAGAGTATTCCCAAATCTTGTTCCAGATATTTCGGAAGACTCGGAAAGCTCCGGCCCAAATCCAGACAATACATTCCCGGAAGCCATTACCGGCTTAGATACCGTGAATAAAGTCCCGGGAGAAGGCGAAGTCACCTACGATGTCCGTTTCACTGTACTTACGCCTGCCGCTGAGCGTATCAAACTGATTATCAACGTAGAAAGCCAGAAAAAGTTTAATCCCGGCTACGACATCGTAACCCGTGGCATATTTTACTGTACCCGTATGGTGGCGGCACAAAAAGAGACCGAATTTAAAGGCTCTGATTACGATTCCATCAAAAAGGTATATTCCATCTGGATTAGTATGGAAAATCCGCAGTATGCCCAGCATACAATTACCTCCTACCGTATGAGTGAACACCCGCTTTATGGAGTACTGCCGAAGAAAAAGCGTTACGATTTGCTGGAACTGGTCCTGGTTTGCTTAGGGACTTCGGACGCCGAAAACAAAGGAAATGAGCTTCACGGTCTATTAGATACCTTGTTTTCACAAGAATTATCACCACTTGAAAAAGAAAATATCTTATACAACGACTACCATATAGAAACAACCGTTGAAATGGAAGGAGGCTTACGCGAAATGTGTAACTTAAGCGATTTGATAGAAGAAAGAGGCATTGAAAAAGGTATCAAACAAGGCATTGAACAAGGCAAACTGACCACCCTGATTGCCTTGGTTCAGGACGGCCTGCTTTCTATAGAGGAGGCCGCAAAGCGGGCCGGTATGACTGTTGGAGATATGCAAAAACTCATCACTGATTAGAACAACCACTATTAAATAAAACCAAAAGCTCTTGCCGTAGGATGCATCATCCGCAACCGACGACAAGAGCTTTTTATCGACAAAATAATCGCATTGGCCACACCGTGAGGCGTGTCATACACCGCACCCAACGGATGGGCCATGGAATGCACAATACCGAGGCCTACGTTGGAAATTCCCATACCTGCCACGTACTGATCGAGAGCCATACCCTCCATACCGGCAGCCTCGCCCTTTACCGCAGAGCGCAGGGAACGGGCAATAATCTCGATTGCCTTTAAGCGGAACATGTCGGACAGTTCCCAAGCCTCGCCGGTAATATAGCCTTCGATGGCATTGGTCAGAGCATCCATACCAGTCGCCGCCGTCAGGCTCTTTTAAAGCCCCGTGCCTCTGCCTCCTCCGCGATTGCAGCAATTGCGCAGGAACCGTGGTAGGAAGTTTCGTTGAGAATGACTCTGTTTGCCATAGTTTTTCTCCTTTGCGTATATCATTTCAACATTACACTTTCAATTTCATCTGGGAAGGTTCCTTTAATGCCTTCTCAACAAGAGTCTCATCCTCAAAATTATTATAGTGTTCTTCTAACGTTTGACGTAATCCAAATAACTTCGCACTCGCTGTTTCAACCAAATGTCCATAAGTTACTACATCAACAACACCACTTTCTGTTTTCTTATGTGTATCAATATCACCAATTGTACATCCAACAACAAATGCATGTATCTCTGATGTTTTGTGTAACATAGTCTTTTTCAATAAGATTCTCATTTAATCATTATTTATTTCATAACAAATAAAACTCTCTTGTTCTCCCAAATGCTGTAGAATAATACTCCCAAGCACTCGAACCACAAAATAGCTTACTACAGCATCATACGCATTAAACATTCTGTCTCGCGACGGGTCTTGATTAATCTCATGCTTCGACCTGTTATATACTGCAACAAAATCATAAAGAGCTTGAATAATATGTTCCTCAAATTCACCCAATCTTTCAATTTTTTGTACAGCCCTTCCTAAGGTCGTACTATTAAATCTCAATTCACCCAACGGTAGTTTTTCCCTCAAAAACAGACGACATGCTGACTCTAAATGCATACCGGAACTTTCAATCACATATCTCGCAAATGTTCTTACATCACATAAGTCAATATCACTTCTTGCATATTGCAACGGTCTATATAACTCTCTCTTTATTCCTGCCGGGAATGGGTTCTTCACCGGATCTGCAGGCATAAAATATCCTCCGATTCCACCTATCATCGAGTCTGTTTTCCATATGCAATCCGTGATATATTCATAATCAGGATTCTCTAAATCTTGTTCTATAAACTGTTGTATTCCTTCCTTGATTTTCTCACCAAGAAAATAATCATACAATCTTTGTAGTTCTACATGTGATAATGTCATATCTTCCTCCGTTTTTCACACCAAAGTCTTTCTTAGAATCCATACTTTCCGGTTCATTCTCACTCTATTTTCATCATTCTTTAACGCCTTCCGACTCTATCTACTATTATACGCCCATTGTCCCCAAATTTCAAGTTTAATCTCCTTCTTCCGCACACAAAAAGAGGCCTTTCAGCCTCTTTTTCGTTCTTCCTATTCACCCAATCTCCCACACCACCGTGACCGTATCCGTCACGTCGATGTCATCCGGTTCGATGTCCATCTTGTAGCTGTCCGCAGCGGCGTTCGGCGCGCTCATCATGCAGCGTTCCACAGGCCTTGAGACAATTTCCAGCTCGCCCCAGGAGTAGTCGATTTTTACGATATCGCCCAGGGTGACCCCTGCGGCCTCCGCCAGTACCTTGGCCTTTTCCTTGGAGTCTGCCACCGCCTTGGCTAGCAGCTTGTTTTTGGCTGCCTCGGTGTCCTTTATGGTGTAGTTGATGCGGAACTCCGGAGAAACCTCCGTCTGTGTCAGAGCGTACAACACCCGTCCCAGTCTTTCGTTATCCGCGTCAAACTCCAGCTTCATGTTGTGGTTGAAACGGTAGCCCAGAAAACGATTTTTCCATACGTTGTTTTCGTCCCGGTAGTTCTCATACTCCGTATCCACCGAAAAGCGCAGTGTCTTTAAGTCCGTGCGGGCAAAGCCCAGCTCTTCAAAGCAGTTCTTTAACGTCTCGGTCTGCTCCGAGGATTGGCGCAGTGCCTCCTCGTAGGTTTCGCACACCTTTGTGGCGTCCAGCAGCAGCCGGATCATGTCCGGCTTCACCGACAGCTTGCCTTTTCCCGTAACTCTCATTGTTTTTTCCATAGGTAGATCCTCCTTACTTTCCTCTCTTCCTGTAATCCGCTTCAATCTCTTTCTTCCAGTCCTCTGCCAGTGCTGCGCTCATCTGCGCTCCGGAGCATTTCCGCACCCGGCTGACTGCTTTTCCCAAGGCTCTGAAGTTTACCGCAGTCCCTTCCTCGTCGCACTGATAACGAACCGCCCGTTCCGGTGCGATGCCGAAGCGCCCCGCCTCTGCAATGGCGTCGATATTCGCTCCCAGAAATAAGAACTCCCAACCGTACTTCACCTTCTGCCGCTCCACCATCTTCTTCACCTTTTCGTAGGTGTAGGTGTGACTGGAGTTTTCCTGCCCGTCGGTGGTGATGATGAATAAGGTCTTCTCCGGCCGATCCTCGTCTCTGGCGTATTTGTGGACGTTGCCGATGTGGTGGATGGCACCGCCCAAGGCGTCTAAAAGTGCTGTACAGCCCCGCACGTAATACTCCTTCTCCGTCATAGCCGGCACCCGGTCCAGCGCCACACGGTCGTGTATCACCTCGATTTTATCGTCGAAGAGTACCGTAGACACCAGCACCTCCCCCTCTTCCTTTTTCTGCTTCTCCATCAGGTCATTGTAACCGCCGATGGTGTCCGCCTCCAGGCCGCTCATGGAGCCGCTCCGGTCCAAAATAAATACAAGCTCCGTCAATCCGTTTCTCATGGTCGTTACCTCCGTTTGTTTGTGTTTTCTTGGTTCTGAGGTAACTATACCATATGTTTTTCAAAAGAAGGTCGCCGTGAGGGCGACCCTGTATTATTCGATAAAGCACTCCGTCCCGTGCTCCTCCAGCGCAATGTCGATTTCGATCATGTCGTACACGCCCTTCTCGATAAAGTACGAGAAAATCACATCCCGCTTCTCGCACGGCGACAGCGCATATCCGGCCCGGGCCAGCAAATCCTTGGTCTCGTCCAAGTTCAGCTTCACCCCGACACAAAGCCGCATGGCGGTAGCTTTGTCCGGGTGATACTCCGGATTCAGCTTAATTTTCGAAAACAGCTGCTTTGTCAGCAGCGCCCGCTTATAGACATCCGCATTGGTCAGTCCCTTCGTCTCGATAAGGTACATCAAATACTCCTGAAAGGTATCCGACAGATGGGCGATACGCTCCTTTATGGCAGCTTCGCTCTCCTCGATGAAGGCATTATAGTCGACGATATTCGGAGCTACGGATTCTTCCTCTGCCAAAGGCGCACTTGCCTTGGCAAAGAACTTTGGCGCCTTCAAACAAAAGCTGCGTTCTTTCCGCTCCGCCGGTCGCGCTTTTCTGCAATCCCCGGCGCTCTCGTCCCACGTGTCCGCTTCCTCCACATAATGACTGTCTATATAGGCCTCCAACTCCGGATACCGGCTCCGTACCCGCATCCGGGTGATATCGTCGTGAATCTTCTGAAAAGACATGTTGCACCTCCCTTTTATGTCAAAGCATCAAACCGAACCGTTTCCTCTTTCCTCTATTATACCTTTTCCATATCTGTCATGCAAGCTTCTTTCCTTCCCTGCCGCCTTACAAGCACTTCCCACATTGCTCCGGTGCATGCCTTTTTACTCACCCATCTCCTCCATAACCTCTTTTAACTCATTTGCATCGCAGGAGCATACAAAAGCTCCGTTCATATAGATTTCATAGTGTCCGTTTACGTTGCGTACTTCCATAATGATGCTCCTTTCTGTAGCTCCCCAGCGCGAAAAACTATTGACACTATCCTAGCGCGGTCTTCTTCGGTCGTGGGCGCGTTCGCATGACACCGCAACTGCTTGTGAGCAAGCTCACGCAGATTGCTTGCATGCTCACTTTGTCTGCACAAAAGAAAAAGAACCAAGCCTAGGATGTCTCCTATCTTGGTTCTTAATTTACATCATATGGTGTCCCATAAAACGGACTTTACTGCATTGCAGACATAATCAAACAAGTAGCCGCGCAGTGCCATGCCACGGTGATTACCAGGCCGACAATACACATTACAAGACCTGCGATTGCCATGTTCTTACGGGAAGACTTCATTCCCTTTACGCTCAGGATGATACCTACAATACCGGTAATGTAACCGATCAGCGGCATTAAAAGCCATGCAACCAGAGTAATAATACCGAGTACCAGACCCGCAATTGCGAATCCCGGCTTATCTGCAACCGGTGCTGCAGTCTTCTTTGCCGGCTCCATAATCTGAGAAGTCGGTGCCTCTGCAGTGTATACAGTCTCCGTTGCCGGTGCAACCTTTTCTACAGTTTCAACAGTTTCTTTCTTTGCTTCAACCTTTGCGCCACAGCTCTGGCAGAACTCATCACCCGGCTGAAGGTTTCCTCCGCAACTTTCACAATTCATTTGAATATCCCCCTTAATGTGGTTTGTTAACACGGTAAAGTATATCACACTTTTTCTGCTATTACAAGCAAAATATTATTTTACCTCCACATAATCTTACGCAAGCTTAAATTTATTTACTTCCTGATTCAGATTCAGCGCAATCTCCTTGTTGACATTCGCTTCTTCCTCAATCTCTCCCACATTCATGGTCAGATCTACGGAACGCTCCGTCACATCCGCCACACCGGAAGTACACTCACCCACCGCAGTCCGTACCGCTTCTACGGAAGCAACAATACCGTCCATGTTCTGCTTTAACAGTGCACTCTCTGCCGCAAAATTCTGCATCAGACCGTTTAAGCTGCCTACGTCACCCTGATAACTTTCACTGATGTCAAGGAGCTTTTCGTAGCCCTTCATAGCGGTTTCTTCCATAAAGGTCAACATCTCTCCTGCCTCTTTTGCAAGATCGTTCACAGCCTTGATTACCTCCGCACTTACCTTCTGAATAGAGGTAGCAGCCTCTGCGGAATCGGATGCCAGCTTACTGATTTCATCCGCAACTACCGCAAAGCCACGGCCCGCTTCTCCGGCTCTTGCCGCCTCGATACTTGCATTTAACGCCAAAAGGTTCGTCTGGGAGGAAATGTTTAATATATTTGAGGTGAGGATACTGATTTCCTCCACCGCTTTGGACTTCTGAATCCGCTCGTTTACTTCCAACGCCATCTCGTCCGCTTTCCCCTTTGCAACCGCACGTTCCTCTGCAGCATTCCGGTAGATTTCCTCTGCATTTACGCGAATCTCCTCGGAAGATTTGCTTCCCTCTTCTGCCTGTCCGGAAATCGCCTCCAGAGACGTGTATACCTGTCCGACGGACTCCGTAATCTGATTTAAGGAGAAGTTTGTCTGCTCCATGGACGCACTCATCTCTTCCATAAACGCAGACACATCGGAGATGCTCATTTCCGCCTGAGAAAGCTTCCGCACAATCGTTCCCGAGGATCCGTCCAGTTTCATGGAGTTATCGGAAATCGTAATCATAATTCCCCGGATATATGCCAAAAGACTGTTAATATTCTCGGCAATGCTCTCCAACTCGTCCCGGCTCTTAATCTCCAACTGCTTGGTCAAATCACCCTCGCTGCTGACCAGTTCGTATACCTTTTCTTCTACCTGCTTTAAGCCGTTCAACATCGCATTAATCACAAGACAAAGTACCAACACACCTACCACCAGAGCCACTACCGCAATCAAGACAATCTGCTTGGAAGAATCCGCAAGGCGCTCGGAAACATGTCCCGCATCGTAGTCGCATCCCAATACCGCTACCACCGCTCCGGTGCTATCATAAATCGGTTTGTACACGGATATCAAATCCCCGTCCACCGTCTCATCAATATAATCCTGTACATATTCTTCTCCGACAAAGCAATCCGCCAGTTCTTCATAGGATACTTCAAACTCATCGCCGAAATCGGCACACTCCTCCGATGCATCGGTATCAATGCCGTAATACACCGCTTCTCCGTCCGTGTGAAGCGTATACAAAAACGCTATACCATAAGACTGCTGGATATCGCACAAGGCATCACGCAGTTCCTGATACTCCGCGCTGTCCTCACAGCCCGGCTCCAGAGTCTTTAATACATCTCCGTCAATCACCTTCACCGCCATCTTGGAAACCATGTCCGCCTGTTCTACACCCATGGCCACCATACCGTCATTCATTTTCCGGTATGAGCTGATTCCCAGAATCACGCAAAGCACCGCAACCAGAAAAACTACCGGTAACAGAATTTTCAATCGGATACTGATTCTTTTTTTCGTTTGTTTCATAACCCCTGACCTCCGCAATATTCTAGCTATATTAAAGCGTTTCACTCCATGCTCTTATCATACTACTTTTTCAGTTATTTGTGAAGTATTTTGATAAAATATTAATAATTTTTCATTTCTCATCAGCTTTTCTCTGATTTTTATGTAAAAAAAAGAAGCCGTTTCCTATAAAACAGCTTCTTTTACTTACTTTTACGGTGTATTTGTACTTCGCTCTAATTGCTGCAGTACCAGTACAATCGGCACAATAAGCAGTCCGCACACCAAATTGCTGGTACCGTGTATGACATCAAACGGGAATCCCGCCACTATCCAGGCAATCATTCCCTTAAAATTCAGCCCGAACAGCAGTGCCTGGGCCGGCGCATACAGGATTCCGAACCCATATCCGTGCAACGCATTTACCAAAGAATACACCACCACCGCCACCGGCTTCGGCATTTTCTTCGGAAGCAGCATGGTGATTCCCCAGAGCACGGCCCATATGTACAGATACGGAATCCACCAGGTCCCAAAACCGGCAAAGATACCGTTTAACAGCACATAAATATAAATCGGATACAAGGCCTTCGCCCGGTACACCACTGTAAAGGCAATGGTAAACACGCCTAACAGGTGGATATTCGGCGCCCATTCCATAATCATCTTTGAGACATACATCAATGCTCCCAGCATGGAAAATATGGCCATTTCCCGAATTGTCAGCTTCATTACTTGGATACCTTGAAGGAATAGTTTGCTCCTTCTTCGATGTTGGTGGAATCTACGCCACTCATGCCGTACTCACCGTTTACATAAAAGCCCCAGTAGGTCTGGTCTACATCGTAATCCGCCAGGATTCCGTTGACCTTCTTCACATAAAGGCCGTACTGTCCTTCCTCTCCCTCAATTAAGCCGTGCTCCAAAAGTGCGGCACCTACTGTCTCTGCATCGGTATGAATCACGAACTTCGTCTCATTTCCGTCCTTATCCACTACAGAAAAGTTAAATGTTGCCTTGCCCTCGCCAAGCTCGGTCACTCCATCCTCAGTCTCGCCTGCCTGTCCGACATCCTCACCGTCTTCAGTAGCTTCGCCGCCTTCCGCACCCTCGCCGGCTGCGTCGCCCTGATTGTCCTTGGCCGGTGCGGTGACCTTGGTCTCCTGACCGCTCTGCGGGGTCTCCTTCTCATCCTTCTTGCATCCTACCGTAAACAATGCCATAGCCACAATCAGCATCATACAAAGGATACGCGTTAACATCGTGTTTCTTGTTTTTCTTTGCATATCGTTTCTCCTTTTATTTGTATTTCCTCTCTATCCTGCCGGCACTCGCGGCGTACATCTCTAGAGGAGCGTTTCTGTCCGGGTATTTCGACTCGGCATTGCTTTTTTCACCTTCTCGGATCACTCCAATGGCCTGTCCCGAAGGTTGTGGCACCTCCGGTAGAAAAAAGGTTATATCATGCCTCACGGCGACGGGCTCGTACAGGAGTTACACCTGTTTCCCCGACACAAAAACAAGGTGATTATACCACAAAGCCAAAAAAAAGGGAACCCATAATCGGATTCCCTTGCCTTCTTTTCTTCTGTCCGGCACTCATTTCGCTTCCGTCCAATGTACCTTCTCCGTCGGAAGATGCAGGGCTAGCATTTCTTCCAGTTCGCTTACCGCCAACGGTTTCGATAAGTATCCTGCAAATCCTTCCTTTTCGTACATCTCTTCCATCCCGGCAATCACATTTGCCGTCAACACCAGCACTTCTGTCTCTCGATTCGGTGTCTCTTCCTTGCGAAGCAAATGCAACGTTTCGATTCCGTCCAATTCAGGCATCATATGGTCCATCAATATCAAATCATATTTCTTCCGTCGACAGTTTTCCATACATTCCTGTCCGCTTTCTACCGTCTCCAGTTGGATTTGCGTCCGCTTCAATAATGCTTTCACCACTGCTAGATTCATTGCATTATCATCTACCGCCAGCACCGTTGCCTCCGGTGCCCGCAATATTTTTTCTACCGGTTCTTTTATGATACCGCTCTCCTGCTTTCCTGTATCTGCCGATGCAGTATCCTCCGGCAACTGCTGCGGTATCCTCACCGTAAAGCAAGAACCTTTTCCGTATTCACTCTCTACCGTAATGCTTCCGCCCATGAAATCCAGCAATTGTTTTGTGATTGCAAGACCCAGACCGGTTCCCTCAATATGGCGGTTTTTCCGTTCTTCCAAACGTTGAAAACTGTCAAACAAACGCTCTGCATCCTCTTTCCTTATTCCGATTCCCGTATCTTTTACAGATGCACACAGAACGATTGTATTGCCGGCTTGTTCCCCGTGTATTGCAAAAGTAACGGTTCCCTGATGGGTATATTTTACTGCATTTGACAACAGATTGGTCAAAATCTGATTTACTCTGAGTTCATCACCCACGACTTCCTCCGGAAGATCCGGAGACACTTCTACCACCGTCTGCAAATTCTTATTTCCTGCCTTGAACCGCAGGTTTTGTTCAATGGAACTCAACACTTTTTTAAGAGAATATCGCGTATTTGTCAAATCCAGTTTACCGGCTTCTATTTTCGAAAAGTCCAGCACATCGTTAATCAATCCCAACAAAAGCCGGCTGGAATTCCCGATATTATTTGCATATTCCCGGATTACTTCATCCTCATTCTCCCGCAAAATCATTTCATTCATACCGATAATCGTATTAATCGGGGTTCGGATTTCATGCGACATCTGGGCCAGGAACTGCGCCTTGGCTTCTCCTGCCACCACCGCTCTCTGCTTTTCCTTTTCCACTGCCTGCAAATCGCGTCCCGTCTTTAAGGAAGCCATCAACAGAAGAAAACATAGCGCTCCGCAAAAAGCAAACCCGCCGCCGTTTTCTCCCGGACGGTAAACTTGATAGATTTCCCAAAAAGCAGCAACGATAATTCCTCCGAGTCCTACCCCCACTTCCCAATACTCTTTCATTCTGCGGCTCCTGATATCCGCAACCATAGTTCCTGCTCCCACAAGCAACGCCAACACCACAACCAGGTAATCCGCAAACATAGAATCCATATAATCTACAATCCCCGTAATATGCAGACCGGTGGAAATCAAAAAGTTTGCCGCTACGCATACCAGCACGAGCATGTAGAACTTCCGATACCGCTTCTTCTGTATCAGATTTGCGTAAATCACAAACGGATACGGTGCCAGCATCGTCAAACAAAAGCCCATAAGTGTGGCCACGGTAATATTCGGCAAATAAAACTGGCGGATGACCGACTCTACGATCAAAATCAAAGAGGTCAAAAAAGTACCCAGACCAAGATAAAGAATATCAATTTCTTTTTTATGTATGACACAAAGAATCAGGCTCACTGCCACCGTAAGCAGGCTCAGAATTACCGTAGTAAACGAAACCAAAAGTAAAAGCCCGCTTTCCTCCATAAATTGATTTACAATATCCTGTTTCTCACCGGTGTACACCTGATTCATACGACCGGTATAGGCCGAATCACTTACGGTCTCTATTGCCAGTACTTTCCCTGCATCAGATGCATAGAGCGGAAAAAACACGTAGACGCTGGCACTGGTTTTTCCGAATGGCCGCATCTCCTTGGTAGAATATTCTTCTCGCAACTCACCCTCTACATAAATACGGACGTCCTGTTGGGAGCCTCGAATATATGCCCACGGATCCGTCATGGTTTCCGGCAACACCGCTTCCGCACGGACAACCTCTCCCCGTTCCGCCTCCCACACGCCCGGAAGTGTTACATCTTCTCTGGCTCCGTCCGGATATACCCGTTCCCATCGGACCTCCAGTTCGTTCCGGCTCCCCTTCCGTGTAGGAACATCCGATGGTGTAAGCCACTCTCCCACAATGAAAAAAAGAAGCACAACAAGCAGGATTCCTCCCAAACCGTACTTCAGTATTTTTTCTTTCTGCTCACTCCCGCTTTTCATTGTTACCGACCACCTCCGTACCGTAATTTCCTTTTCTTTTCATTATACCAAAAAGTAGGTTCCATGACAAGCAAACATCATTTTTTTCACATTTTATTTCAAGAAATAACCATTTCTTTCGCATATCTTGTTTTCTCCTTGCGCATATGATAAAATGAACTCCGTTACGATGCGCAAACCATTGATATTTACATACTCGAAGGGAGTTTTTTATGAAAATGTTATGGAAACTGACCAAGGAGGCCGCCCGCTACAAGGTCCTCTATATTCTGGCAATCCTGTCCACACTACTACTGACCGGTGTGAACCTGACTGCTCCGAAACTGCTGTCCAAGATGACCGGTATCGTGGGGGAAGGCGTGGATGATGCCGCATTAAAGCAGATTGTGTATCTTGCCATCGGACTGCTGGTGCTCTATTTACTTCGCATCGTGTTCCGATTTATGAATAATTATCTGGCCCACAAAGCTGCCTGGTACCTGGTGGGCGATTTGCGCGACCGCCTGTATAAGAAGCTCCAAAGCCTGGATTTGGGATTTTTCCACGACAAGCAGACCGGTGATTTGATGAGCCGTGTCGTGAATGATACGAGAGACTTCGAGCTTCTGTACGCACACATGATTCCGGATATGATTACAAATCTTGTGACCTTCGGCGGCGTGCTAACCATCCTTCTTGTTATCAACTGGAAGCTGGCTCTGATTACCTGCTTCCCGATTCCGCTCATCCTCATTTCCGGCGTGATTTTCGCAAAAAAAGTACGCCCGTTTTTTAAGGCGTCCCAGAAAAGTATGGGTGAATTAAATGCAAAGCTTCAGGACAATTTGTCCGGTCTTCACGAAATCCAGTCCTTCGGACAGGAGGCGGAAGAGGCAGCCCTTGTCAGCGAAAGTAACTTCACTCAGGTCCGTGCCATGCTCCGGGCCCTGCGGGCCAGTGCCATCTTCCACCCGAGCGTGGAGTTTGTTTCCTCCATCGGTACGGTGCTTGTGGTGGCTGTGGGCGGTTATTTGGCTTATTTAGGCCAGTTATCCGTAGAAGATATCGTAGCCTTCGTTTTATACCTAGGACTGTTTTACGCACCGATTTCGGGCCTTGCAAGCTGGCTTGAAAACCTCCAGCAGTCTCTGGCCGGTGCGGAGCGTGTGACTTTGATTCTGGATACCCCATCCGCTATTGAAAATAAAGAAGATGCAAAAGACTTAGAAAATGTCTCCGGCGAGATTTCCTTCCGGAACGTTTCCTTCCACTACAGCAACAAGGTGCCGGTATTAAAGGACATTTCCTTTACCTGTAAGCCGGGCCAGATGGTAGCCCTCGTAGGTCCGACCGGTGTGGGCAAAACCACCATTACCCAGCTTATCTCCCGCTTCTACGACCCGGTAGAGGGTACGGTACTGGTAGACGGGCAGGACGTCCGCGATGTCACCTTAGAGAGTCTTCGTAAAAACATTTCCCCGGTATTGCAGGATACCTTCCTGTTCCACGGCTCCATTGCCGACAACATCGGCTACGCAAAGCCGGATGCCACCCGTGAGGAAATCATCGCCGCCGCAAAGGCAGCAAACATCCACGAAGACATCCTACATATGCCGGAAGAATACGAAACCCAAGTCGGTGAACGGGGTCTGCGCCTCTCCGGCGGTCAGAAACAGCGTGTTGCCATTGCCCGGGCCATCCTCCGCCAGTCTCCTATTATTATCTTAGACGAGGCAACTGCTTCTGTTGACGTGCAAACCGAACGCCAGATCCAGGCCGCCATTAACAACATGGCCGGCAAACGCACCATCGTGGCCATCGCTCACCGTCTGTCCACCATAAAAAATGCAGACCTGATTTTGGTCATTCATGAAGGCGAAATTAAGGAACAAGGAAGCCATGAAGAACTGCTGGCTCTGGGCGGAATCTATGCGCAGATGTTGAAGGCACAGGAATAGCAAAACTAAGGGGTAGGCATCTTGCCTACCCTTTTTCTGCAATCAAACATCATTCCGACTCTTTTCTTCGTCTGAGTTTTCCCTCATCGAATAACTGAAGAAAAATATCCAGAAAATACGGGTCAAACTGCGTTCCTTTTCCGTTGACCAGTTCCTTTCGGATCACCTCCGAACTTAAACTATCACGATAAATTCGTTTACTGTTCATGGCATCAAACGCATCGGCAATTCCGATAATGCGTGCCACTGCCGGAATCTCTTCTGCCGCCAGACCGCAAGGATAGCCGGTTCCGTTATATCGTTCATGATGATACCTTGCTCCTGCTTCAATCTCCGGTATGGACTTAATCTCTTTCAAAATATCGGCTCCGATAATCGTATGAGACTTAATAATCGCGAATTCTTCCTCTGTCAATTTCCCCGGTTTATTTAAGACATGATCCGGAATACCTACTTTGCCGATATCGTGCAAAAGTGCGATATGTTGCAAATTAAGTATCGCTTGTTCTCTCCAACCGGCTCGTTCCGCAAGCATCACACTATACTCTGCTACCCGGACAGAATGTCCTTTTGTGTAGCTGTCTCTTGCCTCCAGCATACTGGATATGGTAGCGATTGTTTCAAACGTCATTTTCTCAATCTGCGCCGTTTTCTCCATAACTTTCCGTTCCAGATAATGGGTCAGTTCGTCCAATTCCAGTACACGCCGTATTCTGTTTCGCATCACTTCCGGCATAAACGGCTTACGCACAAAGTCCGACGCCCCCTTCTTCAGGCAGGTTATTTCACTTTCAATGTCCGTATCCGCCGTCAAAAATATAACCGGCACATTCTTCCCGTTCTCCAATTCCCGTAACCGATCGTAGGTTTCCATTCCATCCATCTCCGGCATAAGAAGGTCCAGTAACACCAAATCTACCGTATTGTTCTCTAAATATGCGAGAGCATCAAAGCCGGAACCCAACAACTCCAACTGATATTCTCCCTTTATCATATTTTCCACCAGCTTCAGATTCATTGTCGAGTCATCTACTGCCAAAATACGCTTCATATGCACTACCCCCGTTTTTTGATCGAATCAATTCCGACTTACATCGTTCTGACGTCGTAAGTCACCTTAACCTCTGTTTGCATCGCCCGGTTACTTTCATAGAACCGTTCTATCAACCGTTCTGCGGCTATTCTTCCGTGTTCGTCGTTAGTATCCATAAGGACTGCCAAATACTGGCAGTTGCTATACCTTGCTCCCGTATCCATAGAGCGAAGTGTACTTATCATTGCCTGTTCCCAACGCTTCATCACTTCTTCCATTCCCACGGTCATCGGCTTTTTCAGTTCTTCCATGGTAAACAAGACAATTTGAACCTTCTGATGCTTTCTGCTGACACAGCGCAAAATAAAGTCATACACATTTTTAAATTCTTCAAATGCCATATGAAATGCGCCCTTCTGCTCAGAGATTCCCTTTTCCATCACTCCTCTGACATACTCCAAATCCACTGTGGTAGTGATTTCTTCCATAGTTTCTGTGCTGTCACCATAGAAGAGATATGCGTTCTTTCCGTTTTCTTTCACAACATACAATGCTTTATCTGCCTGATTGTAAATCGTCTGGAAGTCTTCTCCGCCTGACGTCATCATAATTCCGATGGACACGGATACAATACCGCCATACCCCATTTCTCCCATTTCTTCAGAGAATTTCCGGATAATATTCTGTGCCTTGTCTCCTGCTTCCTTGCGGTCCGTAAGATTCGGATAAAAGGTAACAAATTCATCTCCCGCAAGACGGCATACCATATCTCCTTCCTTCGAATACTCCTTTAATATCTGAGCAAACTTTTGCAGTGTCGTATCACCCATAATATGACCGTAAGTATCGTTCATCGTCTTAAAATTATCCAGGTCGATCATGAACAATGTTCCGACGCCGCCCATCTCCAGCCACTCCGTCAAATGCTTAACCAGATAATCTCTGTTGTGAATGCCGGTAAGTGCATCCGTAAGGGACTTCAGCGTTGCGGTTTCCATTTGTTTGGTCCGCTTTTCCAACTTCATTTGCAATTCCCGACGAAGCTCATATATTTCCAATATCCGGCTGACTCTGGTATTCATGACCAACGGAACAAACGGTTTAATAATAAAGTCGTCGGCTCCCCATTTCAAACATTCCACCTCGGTTGCCGGGTCGGAGTCTGCCGTCAGAAAAATCAACGGAATCTCCTTCCAATCTTCTCTTTCTTTGATTCTTTGTGCGGTTTCCTTTCCACTCATCCCCGGCATCATGATATCCATCAATACCAAATCTACCGGTTGGCGTTCCAAAAACGTAAGTGCTTCCTCGCCGGAGCTAACCGTATCTACCTCGTAAGTATCTCCCAACGCTCCCTTTGCCATAACACAATTCATCCAATCATCATCTACTACAAGAACTCGTTTCATATATCCTCCCATGTACTTTAATTACTTTTCATAAATTCTTTTGCCGCCGTTACGGTACAATCAAACATCCGTAGCATTTCCGGATGTTTTTGGGCAATCAATGCTTCATTCGCCTCGATTTCTTCTCCTGCCTGTATCTTTTTCCCCGCCAGTTCCAGCACATAACACAACTCACCCATCGGGTCTGCTCCGATGCTCCTTGCATTGGTTTTCAGCGCATGCACCTTTATGGTATAGTTTTTCATGTCTTTTGCGACAAGATATCCGGCAAGTTCTTCTTCTGCCGGGTTTCTCAACTCACAAAACATCGTCAGTATTTCGCAATACACTTCCGGGCTGTTGGCACAATACTCCAGACCTTTTTTTGTGTTAATCATCGTTTCTTCCGATACGTGCTTCACATCTGTCTCCGGCACCGTCTGAAGCGAATCCGGAGTCTTCCCCTCATCGTTTACTTCAATTCTGTCTTCCGGCAAATGCGCAAGCAGCATTTCCTCCAATCTCTTTCCGTTTATCGGTTTACTTAAATAATCATCAAAACCTTCCGATAAATACATCTCCCTTACCCCGGAAAATGCATTGGCTGTCAAAGCGATTACCGGTGTCCTGCGACCGGTGTCGTTTTCGGACGCTCTTATTCGTTTTAACGTCTCTATTCCGTCGATTCCCGGCATCATATGATCCAGAAGAATCAAATCATAGGTCTCCTTCTCCAGAAGTTCCAATGCCTGTAAGCCGCTCATAGCTTCCGTAATCCGTACTCCGGTAAGTTCCAACAATTTTTTTGCAACCAAAAGATTCATACTGTTATCGTCTACTACCAAAATCTTTGCACTCGGCGCATGAAAAGAAACTTCATAGGAGTATTCGGTTGTTTCCTGTCTCCGTCCTTTTTCACTAAAGTTGCCGATTACCCCGTCACCTACAATCTCTTGTTCCAATGTCAGAGTAAATACGGACCCAGTTCCGTAAACACTCTCCACATCAATTTTTCCGTTCATCATTGTTGCCAGTTTATGTGTAATGGCAAGTCCAAGACCGGTTCCCTCTATGTTCCGGTTTTTCTCCAGATCAAGACGCTGAAAGCCCTTAAATAACGCTTTCATCTCCTCTTCTTTAATACCGATTCCGGTATCTTCTACCGCCACCTTCAGTACTATCCTTTGTTCTTTTTCGCCCCGGTCCCCCTTTACTTTCAGCCGTACGGTCCCTTCTTTCGTATACTTTACCGCATTATTCAGTAAATTCAGCATAATCTGTTTAATACGATTGTCATCACCGAATAACCGTTCCGGAAGCGTTTCTTCCACCTCTACTTCAAATACCAGTCCCTTCTTTTTTGCACGAATGTCCACCATATTGATGACATCGGTTAACAGCTCCTCCAACTTGTAGTTGTGCTCATAGATTTCCATTTTCCCGGACTCGATTTTGGAGAAATCTAAAATGTCATTAATGATATTCAACAGATTCCGACTGGCACTTTTTATGTTATACGCATACTCTAAAACACTCTTGTCCTTACTCTCTCTGAGAATCATCTCATTCATGCCGATTACGGCGTTAATCGGCGTTCTGATTTCGTGGGACATACTGGCCAGAAAATCACTCTTTGCCTGATTTGCCTTTTCCGCAATGAGCTTTGCCTGCCGGAATTCATCACTTTCTCTGGCTTTCTTTTCCGCACTCATAAGATACACAATTACGATAACCAAAAGCAACCAGAGAAGGCCGAAACACCAAAGTACCAACGGAATAATCAGCGAAACATCTCCGGATACGGTTTCCGCCGGTACATACCCCCGGATATAAAGGTTGTAATAATCGGTCTCTGCCGCAAAAAGAATATTGTCACCGTAAGCATTCTCTTCATATACCGCTGCCGAAAAGTTTATACTCATCTTCTCGGCAATTACCCGAAACGCCTCCCGGTGTGCCTCATTTTGAAAAAAATCCTTTGTAAGACTACTGTTTTCTTCCCTCAACACAATATTGCCGTCAACATCCGTAAGTACGCATTCGCCCTGTCCGTCATAACAGGTGAGGTCAATCTTCCGTGCCATTGCGGCGCTGTCGTAACACTTGTATAGTACATACTTTACATTTGCACCGTTATACACCGGCACGGCGAATAGCATCGAATTGTTGTTGCCGCTACACACCGACGCATTCCCGTGCAATGCATCAAAAATCCCACTATACTCCTTAAAATCCAGCGTTTCTCCGTACGCTGCTTCCCCATTAATTCGAAGTACGCCGTATGTTACGCCTTCCTCTTCCCGGAAGAACTCCGGAATACTGCCGTCGGATAACCGGACAAAGACCGTCGCATCCTGTAAAAGACGTAATTCATCTCCGAAACTGCTGTTGATTCTTGCCGAGATTGCTTTCCCTTGTTCCGCTACATGATGCTCCAGCTGTTCATTGATAATATTACGCATCTTTCCCCACATAACCAGGCAGACGAGGATCAGTATGCCAAAACTGATTGCCATGAGAAATACGGTGTTTTTCAGTTTCGCGGTATTTCCTTTCTTACTCATGTAATACTACCCCCTCCACATACCAGTCCATTTTCTCAAGTAGCACCTCATCACTCAGACTTTCTCCGTTATCACAGCGAAGCTGCCCCGTATTATCGTATATCACGTTAGAAAACACACTGTTTTCCGCCATGAAAGATTTTACATGCGCTATCTCCTGTCGTAGTTCTTCCGGAACAAGCGGAGAATACTCTCCCAGACCTACCGCTCCGGTCTCAATCCCGAACCAATGTCGCTTTATATTGTTTGCTTCTCCGGTCAAACGTTCCCGGACAATTTTACAATACAGTTCCTCCCAATTCCAGACACTGGCCGTCAAATAGCGTTCCGATAAACCTTCTTCCATCTCGTTGTATCCGATGGAATACACGCCTGCCTTATCCGCTGCTATCGCCACAAAGTGTTGATTTTGATGATAGGTTATCAAATCAACCTCAAATTCCTCAATGAGTCGCTCTGTGGCCGCTTCTTCCTTTTCACGATCATCCCATGCCTGTGTCCATATCACATGTACCTGTGCCTCCGGATTTACACTTCGTACCCCCAATGTAAAGGCATTGATTCCGCGATTCACCTCACTGTTGGCCATCGCCGCCACATAACCGATCGAATTGTTTTGTGTCATCCTGCCGGCAAGGACACCCGATAAATATCTAGCCTGATACATCCGTCCGAAATAGGAGGTCATATTATCTGCATAATACTCCGCAGATATCCCGTAAAATGCCACGTCCGGATAGCTTTGAATCACATCCCGCATCAATGACGGATATGCATAGCTTGACAAAATAATCATAGAGGCACCTTCTTTTACCAGACTGTGTACCGCCTTCGCACAGCTGTCACTATCCTCCGGCACATGCTCTTTCACAAGCAATTCCGTACCCAGCTTCTCACACGCATATCGTACTCCCCGGTAATGCGCACTGTTCCAGCCCTGTTCATCAACGGAACCCGTAATTATCAAGCCTACCTTCATTGCTTTTTCCTTTTTGTTTCCGGTAATCAGAATCCCGATCAACAAAATCGCCAGTACCACACCGATTGCCACAAGCAATATTCTTTGAAACAGCTTACTGTTTTTCATCAATCACCACCCCTTCCACGTACCAGTCAAAACTGTTCAGCATAGCGGAATCGGTCATACTTTCTCCTTCTTCCACCCGAATCCGGCCTTTGTTGTCCCGAATCGGACCGTAAAACACGTCAAAATTGCCGCTAATCAGAAGTTGTTGTCTGACATCCACTTCTTCCTGCACACCTGCCTTTACCACGGCAGATAACGGAGCCATAGACACCATCCCTGTCTCCACACCTTCCCAATAATGGTGACCTTCAAATTTCCCTTGCAGGCAGGTCAGAATATGTGGCGTATAAAAATTCTCCCAATCCCAAACCGCCGCCGTTAAAAAGGTATTTGGATAATGAGCACTGTTATCTACATTATAACCGATAGACATTACTCCGCAACGCTCAGCCACCTCCAACGGTTTTATCGAGTCACTGTGCATAGCCATGATATCTATTTCATATTCATCGATTAACCGTTCGGCCGCCTGTTCCGCTGCCGTATCATCATTCCAGGAATTCGTCCAACAAACGTATACCTCTGCCTCCGGATTGACACTGCGAACACCGAGGGTAAAGGCATTAATCCCTCGATTTACCTCAGCAATGGGAAACGCCGCTACATATCCGATACGTCCGGTTTCTGTCTGCATTCCTGCCACAATCCCGGTCAAATAGCGAATCTGATACATTCTCCCGAAATAGCTGGATAGATTCTTCCCTTCTCCTACGCCCGTTGCGTGAAAGAAATAAATCTCCGGATATTTCTCCGCTGCCTCTTCCATTCCGGTTCCGAATTCAAACGAGTTCGCTACGATAATCTCACATCCGGAATGTATCAGTTCATCGATTACACCGCATATGGTTTCTGTCGTAACCGTTTCTTTATAAATCAACTCCAAATTTAACTGTGTTGCTGTTTTCTCCAATCCTTCATAATGAGACTGACACCAGTTCCGGTCATCTTTCTTTCCGTTTAAAATCACTCCGACTTTGGTAGTTTCTTCCGTTACCATCGTTTCCGTTTCACGGGTTGTAATCACAAATATTCCGACAATAATCGCAAGAATAATCACTCCGGAAATCATAAACACTTTTTTCATTGCCTCTACTCTCCTTTGTAATGATACCCATCATTCTGCCTTTTCTGCGAAATTCCCTATAAATCTCTTTTTATTATACAATATCTTCCATATAATCACAACACTTTGAAAAAAATAAAGAGGATGTCACATAGTAAAATGCAACATCCTCTTCCTACATCAAAGCAATCTATCGGCTCTGCTTATTTTGTATTAAATATGGTTTGCCACCTCAAAGGCATCCCAGATTGCATACATAATATTGGCTACCTTCTTGGCATCACCAAGGAGATAAATCTCCGGCACATCGAACTCTACCTCGTGGTACAGGGAATTCTCCTCATTGTATCCCACGGAAAGGATAACGCTGTCGCAAGCCAGTTCCTTTACGCCCTCCGGGGTCTCCACAGAAAGCTTACCGCCTGCATAACCGGTTACCTTTGCACCGGTCAAAATCTCTACGTTATTGAACGGAAGCAATGCCGCCAGCATGTCGGAATTGGAGTGACAAAGCGGGCCGTTTACTTTCATAATCTTATCCTGTGCCTCTACAATGGTCACCTTCTTGCCGTCTTTTGCCAGCCATAATGCAGTCTCACAACCCACCAGACCGCCGCCTACCACAACCGTGGTGTCGCCGCAATTCTTTTCCTTTAACAGTACCTGAGACGCGGTATATACCTTTTCATCGTCACCTAAGGAGAATACCTTCGGAGTGGAGCCGGTGGCCATGATAACGGTATCGTAATCGCCTTCTAAAATATCCTTCTTGGTAATCTCGGTGTTTAAATGCACCTCAACCTTTAAGCGGTCCATTTCCTGGGCATACCAGTTCGCCAACGCAATATCGTCTTCCTTAAACTTCGGCGCACCGCCCGGTAATAAGTTACCGCCCAGGCGTCCGCTCCGCTCAAACAGTACCGGCTGATGTCCGCGGATGGCAAGCACTCTTGCCGCCTCGCATCCGGCTACACCGCCGCCGACCACAAGTACTTTTTTCTTCTGTAAAATCGGCTCATAGGCCATGGCACGTTCTCTTGCCGCCTGCGGATTTACCGCACAGTTGATAAGAGAATAGGTCGCAATACGTCCCATACAGCCCTCGTGACAGGAAATACACGGACGAATCTGACAGGTTCTGCCGGAACGAAGCTTGTTACAGTAATCCGGGTCCGCAAGAAGCGGTCTTCCCAGAGAAATCATATCGCACTCACCGTTCTGAAGGGCTTCCAGTGCCGTATCCGGATCATCCATACGTCCAGCACAGATTACCGGAATATCCACAACTTCCTTTACAATCTTACAGAACGGACGGAACAGGCCCTTTTCCTGATACATCGGCGGATGACTCCACCACCAGGAATCGTAAGAACCTGCGTCTACATCAAGGGCATCATAACCGTACTGTGCCAGAAGCTTTGCAGCCTCGATACCTTCCTCGATATCTCTGCCCTTTTCTTCAAACTCTTCTCCCGGAAGGGCACCCTTTCTCCAGTCCTTAATCATACTCTTTACGCTGTAACGAAGGGTAACCGGGAAATCCTTACCGCAGCGAGACTTAATCTCTTCCACGATTTCCTTTGCAAAACGAAGCCGGTTCTCTAAGGAGCCGCCGTACTCGTCGGTTCTTAAGTTAAACATGGAAATCGCAAACTGGTCTAATAAATAGCCCTCATGCACCGCATGAATCTGAATACCGTCAAACCCACCTCGCATGGCATTGTACGCACCGTCACCGAAGGACTTTACGATACTGCGAATCTCTTCCTTCGTAATGGAACGGCACATCTTATCAAGCCAACGATGCGGAATCTCCGACGGTGCTACCGGCGGGAACTCACCCAGGTTGGTCGGAATAGTAACACGCCCGAAGCCGCCGGACATCTGTAAGAAAATCTTACTGCCGTAAGCATGTACACGCTCGGTCATCTCCTTACTGGTTCTTGTAAAATGCACCGCATTGTGAGTAGATACCGGAATAATGGACTGATTCTGCGGCTCTACCTGCTGGTCACAGAAGGTAACACCGGTAATAATAAGGCCGGTACCGCCCTTTGCACGCTCTACATAATAATCAATACCACGCTGGTTCCAACCGCCCTCGGCATCGGAAAGGCCTAACGGTCCCATCGGTGCCATGGCAAAGCGGTTCTTAATCTCCACATTACCGATTTTCACCGGGGTAAACAGTTCTTTGTACTTCATAAGTTTCTTCTCCTTTGTCGTATAATGCACACATACAACTCTCCGTTGTATCCTGTAACACAAGTCTCTCACCCATTTATTCGAATCCTAATTTATTTAGATATATTATACCCCAAAAGAAACCAAAATCCAAGTCCCAAAATACGATTTATCCCTGTGTCTTCCTCACTTTTATCCACAAAAAAGCGGCTGTGAAAAGCCTTTCACACAACCGCTTTCTTCTTCCTTTTACGCCGCTTTTCTTCTCTTTACCACCACTAAAAATACAAAGAACACTGCCACCGCAAAGGCTGTTATTATTCCACAGTTTACCAAAAACTCCGAAAAATGAGTTGTCGCCGAATTCTCAATGTTCAACAATCTGACATTTTTCATATACCAGCCCGCCGGTAAAAACTCACCGATGATATTCACATAATCAGGCAACAGCTCCGCCGGCACAAACACTCCGCTAAAAAAGGACATACCAAGGCCCAGGATGTTGCTGGCACCGTTTAAAGCATCCACACTCGGCAACAACACACCAAACAATACGGATACCGCTATGGAGAACAGCAAAATGGTAAAACTGTTTAAAGTACCGAGTAAATATTCCGCCGCTGTGAAATCTCTGTGATAGATGATTGCTCCCAGTCCCATAAACAAAGCCCATACCAAAATAGCCACCATTACAATCCCTTTTACCATCTCGACATTTTGCTTGCGCACACTCACCATTCCGCAATCGGTGCGCATCTTAATATCCTTCCGGTAAAAAACATGCATCACCGGCCCCAATATCATAATCAAAATACACGGCATGACATAGGCCAGGAAAGTAAAGAAGAAATACCCCTGTCGTGTACTCATGGCATCACGCCCCGACAGCACCTCGGTTACCGCACGATGTTCCGTATTCTTTAATACGGATTCACAGGCCTCCTCTATCGTCTTTCCCATGGCTAGCTCCGCTCTCACATATTGGAAAAACAGCTCGATTTTCTGATCCACAAAGGCCATATTCGGCTTTATACTCAGGCGCTCGATTCCACCCATTTCCCCCGCCAGGAAAGTTTCCTCGAAGCCTTCTTCCACATACACCACATAATCTACCATACCGGTAAAAATAAGCTCCGATAAAAGATCTTCATCATACTCCGTCTCCACTTCGTTTTCCTGCTCCAGATAGGCAATCAGTGCTTTTGACAGTACCGATTCTTCTTTATCCTCTACATAGATGGTCAGTTCTGTGGCCTGATACATCTTCTCCTGATCTTTTCCCGAAAAGAACGACATTATAATGATAAGCCCAAAGAAAATCACGAAATACGCACTTACAGAAGGTAATGCCTTTTTCACAATCTTTAATACTACTTTCATGCCTTAGACACGCTCCTTCCTGCTCTTTTCTGGCGAAGCATAACAACAAACATGCTTCCGACTGTCAAGCAAACACACCAAATGAAAACACCGAACAGACAGCTTGCAAACTTCTCTGTATCCCCCATAATACACAAGGCCTGCATGGAGTCCGCAATGAGCGTTGCCGGGTTAATCCTGTTCACTACCGGTACCGTCAATTCAATTGCCATACGGATATTTCCTACCATAAGGCCTGCCAAAAAGCAACTGAACATGGTTGTTCCCATCATTATAGAATTCTGCAAACTGTCGCTTTTTTGTACTACGGTTCCGATAAAATATCCGTTTAACACACCAAGCAGGCTGTAGAACGCCCCGCCTAAAAACAGCCATCCGTTTACGTTACCGAAGTCTACCTTCAGTATCAGGATAAAATACGCAATGTTAATCAAAAACTGTAAATACTGAATGGTAAAGGCCGCTGCCACATCACAAATCACCGTCGGCACAATCCGCATCGGCGCCGCCAGACGTCTTGCGGATACATAGGCAAGCTTCTGATTCAGCTCATTGGTATTCATAAGTCCGTACATGGCACCGTACAGACTTGCCATGGCAATGAGTGCCTGGAAATACTGTACAAACGGGTCCGTTGTGGCACCTTCGAATTCCTTTGCGGAAAGGGTGGTAACCTCCGCTGAAAAGGCTTCCATTACCTCCGGGAGTTTCCCTTTCATTGCGGCCTCAATAAACATATCCTTACTCTGCAAATATCCATCCACTACCGTCTTTACAACAGTGGAGTTGAGTCCGTTTTCTTTGAGAAGCACCTTTGTCTCTTCTCCGGTCACAATGACCGCACTCACCTCTCCGTCAGTCAAAAGAGTCTCGGCAGTCTCCCTGTCACCTTCCGTAACCGTAAAAAACGGAGTGTCCCCATTCTTCATTTCCGCAAGGAAAGTAACAAACGCCTCGTCTTCCGGGTTTCCCTCTTCTGTCACCACAGCCACCGGAATCGTAATAAAGCCCCAGTCCTTGTTTGTTGCATCGGAAAAAGCTGCCTTAAATACCGTTCCCAAAAGAAGCGGAAACAAAATGGACCAGAAAAACAACTGTCGCATCCGTAGCAATCGTTTTAATCGATAAACATAATGTATCATGGTCATCCCCCTTACTGTACTTCGTCACGAAGCTCTTTGCCGGTAATTTCAAGAAACACATCGTTTAAGGTCGGCTGCTCCGCAAACACTCTGCCGAAGGAAATCTCCGCATTGTTTAAATACTCCAGCACATGCAGTACGTTATGTCTTCCGCCGTTACACTTAATGGTAGCCATACCATCGATATACTCCACAGAGGTTACATGGGAAAGCTTCTCTAACCCGAACATTGCCTCGCTGGTCAGTTCCGGCACCTCCACCCGGATGGTTTCACCGGTCTGAATCATACTCTTAAGCTCATCCTTCGTACCGGTTGCCACCAACTGACCCTTATCGATAATAGCAATTCTGGAACAAAGCTGCTCCACTTCTTCCATGTAGTGGGAGGTGTAGATTACCGTCGCTCCCTGGCGGTTCAACTCCTTAATACCCTCTAAGATTTTGTTCCGGCTCTGTGGATCAATGGCCACCGTCGGCTCATCAAAAATAATCAGTTCCGGCTTATGTGCGATACCACAGGCGATATTCAAACGACGGAGAAGTCCGCCGGACAACTTCTTCGGATAAAACTTTGTAAATTCCTCCAACCCTACAAAGGTAATTGCCTCCTGCACCAGCGCCTTTCTTTTTTCTTTCTCCTTTACATACAAGCTGCAAAAGTAATCGATGTTCTCATACACCGTAAGCTCATCAAATACCGCTACATTCTGCAGCACTATGCCGATACGGCCCTTCACGGAATAATTGTCCGCCCGCATCTTTTCCCCGAATACGGTAATCTCTCCCTTGTCATACTCCGTCAGGGAAAGCAGGCAATTAATGATGGTGGACTTGCCGCTGCCGTTTGGTCCCAACAGCCCGAAAATCTCTCCCTTTTCAATGGACAGATTCATGTGATCCACCGCCACCAGCTCCTTATACCGCTTTACCAGATTCTCAATCTTAACTACTGTATTCATAGTGTCTCCTTTCGTTTCAAACACGGTTTCGCATCTTATGCCCCTATCATACCAAAGACAAAACTCACATTCCAGTGTCGTTTGTCAGAAGAAGAATGTGACAAATGTCATCGGTTTTTGGCTTTTCATTCTACTAAATATGTGATAAACTGGATTATAGAATTTGGATGAAATTATGCCATATATATTACGCGGTGACCCAGGTGTGGCGATTCTTACGTTTTGTCACTACGCCCGAAAAAGAAAGGAGGAATGAATATGCGAGGAATTATCGACAAACTGGTACTGTTGTTTTTCGGACTGACACTTTTATTAACCACGAATCCGTCCGTCAAGCCGATTATTCTCCTGCTCTGTGTATTCATTGCGCTTACGATAGAAGAACTGGTTTCCTCCCTGCCCTTTTCCTACGGATTGTTCAGCCTTGGCGTACTGCTCGGTATCTTTTTTCCGGATGTACTCTTTTTCCTTCCGGTGCTTTGTTATCCGCTATGTGTGAAGCGTCCGACGCCGCTGTTGCTTGCTTCCCTACTTCCGGTAATTCGATCCTTCTTTACCTTTGACGAGATTGCCACTTGTTTCCTTGTTTTGTTCCTGCTTACTGTTGCTTTGCTTCTCTCCTACAGAGAACGACAGCTATTGCAAGCTTCTTCGGATTTAATAAAGCTGCGGGACACCGATACGGAGGAAAAGCTTTCCTTACAGGAACAGGCACAGACCTTAATGGAGAATCAGGACGCGGGAATCAAAATCGCCACCCTGCAGGAACGCACCCGTATTGCCAGAGAGATTCACGATAATGTAGGGCATCTCTTGTCCCGTTCTATCCTACAGGTAGGTGCCATGCTGACCGTAAAAAAAGACGACGAGTCTCTTCTTCTCTTAAAGGAAAGCCTGGATGCCGCCATGCAGGGCATCCGTAGCAGCGTCCATGATTTGCGGGATGATGCGCTGGATTTGGAAACTTCCGCCAAGCAGCTTCTGGCGGATTATTCTTCCTACCGGACTTCCTTTGAATACGACATAGCACCGGAACTTCCGGTTCCCGTGACCTATTGTTTCCTCACCATTATGAAAGAGGCACTGGCAAATATCACAAAGCACAGCAATGCAGACTCCATTCGCATCAGCATGAAGGAATACACGTCCCTATACCAACTCTCCATCGGAGATAACGGTACCGATGTGCGGATTCCGGAAGGTAATACCGGCATGGGACTGGAAAATATGCAGGCACGAGTAGCTTCTCTAAAAGGAACCATCCGTTTCTCCACTCAGAACGGATTTCACATTTTCGTATCTATTCCGAAGGACCATAACTAGGAGGATTTTATGAAAGTTTTAGTTGTAGACGATGACCGCGTAGTCGGTATTTCCTTAAAAACCATTTTAGAGGCAGAGCCGGACATTACCGTTCCTGCTCTGGGCAGAGACGGTGCCGAAGCTGTTTCCTTGTACCGGGAGTATCAGCCGGATATCCTTCTTATGGACATCCGCATGGAAGGAATGAACGGCCTGGACGCAGCTACCTCCATTTTATCGGAATATCCGGCCGCAAACATCCTCTTTTTAACTACCTTTTCCGATGACGAATACATTGTCCGTGCGCTACGCCTCGGTGCAAAAGGATATCTTTTAAAGCAAGACTTTGAAAGCATTGTCCCTGCCCTTCATGCCGTATACGGCGGCCAAAATGTATTCGGAAGCGAGGTTGTAAAAAAGATTCCGGATATCCTCTCCACTCCAAAAGAACCGGATGTATCCGGACTTCCTTTAAACGAAAAAGAAATCGAAATCATGAAGCTGGTGGCAGAAGGATTGAATAATAAAGAAATCGCACAGACCCTCTTCTTATCCGAGGGTACCGTACGGAATTATTTAAGCAGTACACTGGAAAAGCTGGAGCTTCGCGATCGCACCCAGCTGGCCATTTATTATTATAAGCACGTACACTAGCGCATTTTTTAGTCTGTTGTTAAAAATAGTGTACCGGAAAGGACCGACTCATGAAAGTTGCCGGAATAATCGTAGAATACAATCCGTTCCACAAGGGACACGAATATCACATTGCTGAGACACGCCGCGTGACCGGGGCGGATTGTGTGGTGGCGGTCATGAGCGGAAACTTTACCCAGAGAGGGATTCCGGCTTGTCTCGATAAGTTCACAAGAGCGGAATGTGCTCTTGCCTGCGGTGCGGATGTGGTATTGGAGCTTCCTTTTTGTTACGCCACCGGCAGTGCCGAGTATTTTGCGGAGGGTGCCGTTACTGTTTTAGATAAACTGGGCTGTGTGGACAGCCTTTGCTTCGGTACGGAGGCGGATGTCCCGATCTCTCTTTATACCGAAACCGCTGCCTTTCTTTGTGAGGAACCGGCCGCCTATAAAAAAACATTACAGGAAGGACTTCGTGCCGGACTTACTTTTCCGCAGGCACGTCTTGCAGCCGCACAACCGCACCTGTCCCGGGAGGCTTTGGCTCTGTTGGAGTCCCCGAACGCCCTGTTAGGTTTGGAATATTGTAAGGCTTTATACCGCAGAAAGAGTACTATCACCCCATATGCCATCGGCAGAGTGGGTGCCGGCTACCACGAAGAATCAATCGTTTCGGAGCGCTTTTCTTCGGCCACGGCCTTGCGTACTTTACTGACACCGGGGACCGCATTTCCGGCGGCATTTCTTGCTGAACTTCCCACGGCTGCAGCTGCGCTTCTTTCCGAAAAGCCTTATGCACCGGTTTTTGCGGAAGATTTTCTTTCGTTATATCGTTATGCCGTTGCCGCAAAGGCCGACCGGCTTTCTTCCTTTGCGGATGTTTCTTCCGAGCTTGCTGGGCGCCTTCGTAAGCGTTTTCCGTCCTGTGACTACGAGACCTTTCTTGACCATATCAAGACAAAGCAGTATACCCGCACCCGGATTGAGCGGTGCTTTGTACACATCCTATTGGATTTGGAACAGTCCGCTCTGGACACCTTCCGTAAAAACGAGGTATGCTATGCTCGTATTCTGGGCTTCAAAGAAAGCGCAACCTCTCTTTTAAAGACATGGAAAAAGACCGCATCTTTGCCGGTCCTTACCAAGCTTGCCCAAAAGTCAAAGCGTTGCAATGCCTCGGAAAACGCTCTTCTTTCCTATGATATTGCCGCCACCGACCTGTACAACACCATAGTTTTCCAAAAACACGGCGTTCTTTTGTCGGATGACTTTTCATATACTTTTTCAAATGACAGGTTTTAAGTGAGACCTTCCTATGACTTTGTCCGTACACTCGCGTTCCCGCCTCATAAAAAGCGCTATGCTTCTCTTTTTGTGTTGTCTGCTTCTCTTCCCCTCCACAGCCCTTTCCGGGGCTAAAAGCGGGCTCCTGCTCTGGTTCAACCAGGTTCTGCCCAGCCTCCTTCCCTTTTTAATTCTATCCGCTCTGTTTTTATCTACCGGCCTGTCCGATAGTATTGCAAATCGTCTGTCGCCGGTTCTCTCTCCGATTTTCCGTTGCTCTCCTTCCGGCTGCTACGCTGTCATTATCGGCCTTGTAGCCGGTCTTCCGGTAGGCGCAAAAACGGTAGCAGCCCTCGTAAGCTCCGGAAAAATCACAAAAAAAGAAGGACAATACCTCCTTCCTCTCTGCAACAATCCCAGCCCTTTGTTTTTGTTGGGCTTTATTTCCGTATCCATACTGGAACGACCGGACCTTCGCTATATCGTTTTTCTTATCGTAACCGTATCCTCGGTTCTGGCTGCTATGCTGCTTAGCCCTCGCACCGGGACATCCGCTGCTCCTAAAGCAAATTTCCGGAAAAATGCTTTCCTCAAACAATCCGGGGAAGCTTCCGTTTCCGATTCTACCCTCTGTGCTTCTTCAAAGCCGCAGTTTACCTTTTCTTTCCTTCTGCTGGACGCAGCCATTGAACAAGCCTTTTCAGTCCTTACAAGAGTAGGCGGATACATTATCCTTTTTTCTGTATTAGCCTCTTTACTTGCCGGTCTGCCCCTTCCGGCTCCGATTCTTTCCTGCGCCGGTTCTGCTTTGGAAATCACCTCGGGAAGTGCCTCTCTGGCCAATCTTCCCCTTCCTTCCTCCGTGCTTCTTCCGCTTGTTACAGGGTTTGTTACCTTTGGCGGGCTTTCTGCCGCAGCACAAACAAAAAGTGTGCTGACGGGAACCAAGTTCCCGTTCGCACACTATCTTCTCACAAAAGCGGTAGCCGGACTACTTGCCGGACTTCTGATGACGGTCTATGTACGGCTACTTGGCTGAACAGCCCGCACCTTTAGCGCACATCATAGGAATTACTCTTCCTCGTCGACACCTTCAAGGAACGAATTCTCATCAAACTCGAAATCATCGTCGAGCTGCTCCTGTGGCTGCTCCTGACGGTTCGGAATCTCCTCCGGCTGCACCTCGCCGTTTAACTCTCTGCGGTTAGCTGCAACGATTTCAAGATTCTGATGCATGGACTCAAGCATTGCCTCGGAACGATTCTTTGTTATCTCAAAGGTAGAAGCCAGTAACTGCTCCACACGACCGAGCATCTCGTTGGTATATCCGAGAGCGCCCTGACGGATCTGGTCAGCCTCCTCCTGCGCCTGCGCAACCAGCATCTCCGCATGCTCCGTTGCCTGACGCACCATTTCATTTGCCTGATAATACGCCTGCTGGGTAATCTCGTTATCGTTTACCAGCATCTGAGCCTGCGCTCTCGCTGCCTGCTCAATGGCAGAAGCCTTATCCTCCGCATCCGCAATAATGGCGTCGCGGTTCGCAATCATCTTCTGACAACGCTTAATCTCCTCCGGCACCTTTAAGCGTAATTCATCCAGCAAATCATACAGTTCCTCCTTCGGTACGATTACCTTGGAACCGGAAAACGCGGATGCTTTACAACTCTCTACAAACTCAAAAATCTCCTCAATCAACTGCTCGATTCGCTTTGTACTCATACTGACTCTCCTCGCTTCGCTTTTTTATATACATCATCCATAATACACTGCGGTACAAAATGACTGATATCCCCGCCGTATCCGGCAATCTCCCGCACAATACTGGAACTGAGATATGCATACTCCACATTCGTGGTCAAAAATACGGTATCGATATCCGGCCGCAACCGCTTGTTGGTCTGGGCCAGCTGCAACTCATACTCAAAGTCCGTAACCGCTCTGAGACCACGGATAATGGTACGGGTACCGTACTCTCTTGCGCAATCCACCAGCAACCCGTCAAAAGAAATAATTCGTACATTCGGTAAATCCGCGGTTACGCGCTTTAATAATTCGATACGCTCCTCCGTAGAAAACATATTCTTCTTCGTGCTGTTTCTCAATACGCCGATAATCAACTCATCTACGATTTCCGACGCCCGTTTTATAATATCCAGATGTCCCAATGTCACCGGGTCAAAGCTCCCCGGATAAAGTGCTCTTCTCATAACTGCCTCTTTTCCAAAAAAATATGTTTATTGGACCCGTAGCTCTTCTCTCTGTAAATCGAAAAACCCAAAGACTCCGCATAGGACATGTCCGTATCTACGGAAGCCTCTACAATAATCTTCGTATACTCGTCCACATAAGACACCTGACTAAGGACAGTCAGTACCTTTTCTTCTAAACCGAGGTCGTAAGGCGGATCCATAAAAATCAAATCAAAAGGCGCATGCTGCAAGGTACGAAGTACGGATATCACATCTCCCGGCTTTACCTGCGCCTCTGCTTCAAAGCGCGTTGCTTTTAAATTGGTCCGGATGCAGGTAAGTGCCTCTCTGTCCTGCTCCACCAGTACCGCTTCTTTTGCTCCGCGACTGAGTGCCTCGATACCGATGGCACCGCTCCCGGAAAACAAATCCAAAAAAGACGCGCCCGGAATATCCGGCTGCAAAATATTAAACAGCGTCTCCTTAATCCGGTCCGTGGTAGGACGAACTTTGTCTCCTTTTACCGTGGTCAGACGAATACTTCGTCTGGAACCCGCAATTACTCTCATCGCTCATCCTCCAAACATGCACACTGATATAAGTTTAGTGTATCGCATTCTCCCTTGAATTGCAACCTTTATTTGTGAATTAGGACAAAAAAACTAGAGGTGTCACCCTCAAGTGACACCCCTAATTTCAGACGTTCGGAAACATATCCGTATTCTATGCCGTCTTCTTAAATCCAAGCGGATTCTTACTTACCGGACATAGACTCTTCCTGACGCTTGATCATCTGACGAACCATCTCGCCACCTACAGAACCGTTCTGAGCGCTGGTTAAATCACCGTTGTAACCCTGCTTTAACGGAACACCGATTTCAGATGCAACTTCCATCTTGAAACGATCCATAGCTTCTCTTGCTTCCGGAACCTCTACACGATTTCTACCTCTGGACATAGTATACACTCCTTCCTCATTTCCCGCGATGCGGGATGTTTCAAAGTTTTATAATCTTCGTACCCGCACCGCTTTTGCTGTGTGTGTACCTCTTGATTACGGTGTTATTATATGTCCCTTGCAGAAAAATAAACTGGAAGATTACACCGTTTGTTCCTGTTCCTTCAAATACTGTTCTTCTTCTTTTTCCTTCCGCGCTTCGTCCACAATAAGCGCAATCAGACCTAGAATACAAAGAGCCGCAAAAAAAGCAAGCACACCGTTCTGAAACGCAAGCCAGAAAATCACGCCGATAATTATAATTGTAAAAAGAGTTGCTGTCATAGTATTGTCCTCCGAAAATGATTATAGTCAGTAAAAGAACCGTAACAAGGACTGTTCCTTATTACGGTTCTTACTATACATCACACAGAGTCCAATAAAACGGACTATTTCACTTTTACAATAAAAGTTTGGAAGTAATCGGATTCCGACTCACCCTCGTACACTACTTCACCCAAAGATCTTAAATAATCGTAATCCAGTAACGAGTTGCCTTCCGCATCCTTGTACTTAATATACTCCACTTCGCCTACATATAAATAATCCACATCGTACTGTTGTAACAGCATGGTGCCCAATTCCTTATCCGCACAGCCGTAGATAGCTTCTACATCCGCTGCTCTGGCATCCACTGCCGCAATATCTCCCTTCCACAGCCACTCATGGGTACGCCAGCCTATAACGGTCGGACAACCGGTCAATGCGGAAATACGGTCATATACCACGCCGTTGGTACGATAACTGGAACCATGAGCCTCCAGGATGGTCGGGCGCCCCTCCAGATTCTCGTTAATCCATTCCACCGCTGCCATATCCGCATCGGAAATATCGGTACTTAACGTAGAATCCAAACAACTGTAACGCTCCCTGTCCTTGTAATCTCCGGCCCATGCCTCCCATGCATACGGGAAGTACTCGATGCTTCGATACAGCAAGAACAACATCAACGCACCGGCCACAAACTGCTTTCCTGTCTTCGGAAGCAGGAATAAACGTGTAATAATGACTCCCATGCAAACGCCGAAAAGAATAAATGCCTGATAGGTCAGCTTAAACATGGTATTGGTACGCTGATTATCACTGCCGTAAATATCTCTTACAAAGATAAGCTCCGGCATCAAAATCAAGCCGATGGCACATAATCCCAGTACCAGAAGGAACAAATCGGAAGCCTTTAAATTCTGCAGCCACGCAAAGAACACATTCTTATGCTCGGTTGCTGTTACACCGTTTTCTCTTCTCTTCTGCTCTTCCTTAATGGTAATGACCAGATATGCAATTACCGCAGCAATCGGCATTCCCCATACAATAATCATCTGATACGGTACCGTATGTCTGTCACAGATACCGATACCGCTGGCCATACTTTCAAAATGAATGTTAAACATAAATGCCGTCACATAAGAAAGTACGATGAACTCCGCCGCATGTACCGCGGTCAATATAAATGTCTTCTTCGTAAAACCGCATACCACCGCGTTGGATACCAAAATCACCGCACCGCACACCACAAAGTAAATCGGGAAATCCCAATAGTTCGTCATCTGAAAAATACCGATTAAGAAGCTCAGCATAATTATCTGCGGATTTAAAAGCTCCTTCTTATAGCTTACCTGTTCAAGCGTTCCCGCCACCGCAAGCTTCATCCGCTCCTTGCGTACCAGTAAAAATGCAAACAACACCCCGAGCAGGGTCAGTACAAACATAATATTGGTAACATGAGCATGCAAGTCACCCAGTACCAGGGAATAGGCCGGAAACTCATGAATGGTCTGGTCCGTTGCATCCCCCTGCCATCCGATATAACGGGTCGGGTCAGAGAACCAGTAGGAAGAATCACCCTCCACACCCATAATCTCACACAATACCGGACCCAGCTTCTGATATACCCAATAGTGGTTAGTACATGCAAAGGTCACACCGCAACCTGCCAAAACACCCGCAAACCTAGGAAGCACCTGCTGCAGGAACGGTACGGAAGCCACCGAACGCTTACCCAACATCCGGAATTCTTCGCTTCGTTCTATCATATACACTTCGAAAATGCGAGCCGCCAGTGCATAAGAAAGCACCACACTGAATGCACCTACGGTCATAAGCGCCAGGTTGTACGCAAGCTTAATACTCACACCGGACAATCTGGTCAGATACGTACAGAAATACTGACCGAGATAGTAGTAGTTCAAATCGGTTCCGGAATACCAGAAATCCTCCGGCGGCATATAATCGGACTTAAGCATACTGATCATAAAACCGTAGTCCATTCCGCCCTCTGTCTGCCAGGAGAAATCCGGACGGAAACACTTCATGTACAGAAGCATTGCAAATACCGCAAAGAACAATACCTCATACCAGATTGCCTTCGGAATCACGGCGGAACCGTCGGTCAGTCCGAAAAACTCTCCCGGTTTCACTTTATTCTTTTTACAGAAAAAAATCGCCAAACCGTAATTTGCCACAAAGCATATTGCCGGAATCACCAAGCATCCCGCTCCGGTAAATTTTATGATATGCAGAGAGGAACAAACCCATACAAGCCATCCGCTGATTACGAGACCTAAAATCTTTCCGAAAATATATCCCTTATCCGAAAACTTCCGGAATATATATGCCGTCAGCGGAAAAAATCCGATTCCCAGTACCAGAAGGGTCGTCCACCACTCTCTGATCGGTGTAAGTTCCTCCTCTCGGAACATTTTACCGGCCCGGTCATATACCAATGCAAACGCAATGATTCCGAGAATCGCAAATCCTGCCTCCCACATCCATTTTGTCTTATTTTTCATATTCTGTACCAACTCTCTTTATTACTTCTCTTCTTTACAAGCCTGATTCACCATCTTGTTTATCTTGATAAAGTCACCTACGGCCTTCTTACCGATCTTAAAGATACGCTTCATGTTGATGGAATTGACACCACCCTGACGCGGACGGAAGGTAATCGGAATATACTTTACCGGAAGCTTCTTCTTTGCAAAAATCACGGAGATTACCACATTGGACAAGTTGTAATCCTTCGGAATGAGCGGAAGTACCTTCTTAAGTTCCCCCGCCTGCATCAAACGGAACGGTGTATTGGCATCCGTCAGCTTTACGTGGAATAAAAGGAAGCACACCAGCTTTAAGGTCTTTGTTACAAATACTCTGGAAGCACCGTCTTCTCTCTTACTGCGATGTCCGATAACCATGGCATACTGATTACGCAGTTCCCAGAACTCATCAAACTCCTCTGCCTTAGTCTGTCCGTCGGAGTCGGTCTGGAACACAAAATCCGCCCCCTGATCCAATGCATAGTTATAACCGTACAAAAGGGTTGCACCGTGACCACCGTTCGGCTTGGTTAACGCTATCAACTGCGGATACTTCGATTCCGCCTCTTTTAACATCGCATAAGTATTATCCTTACTGCCGTCATCAATAATAACAAGACGGCTGTCCGCTCCGGCCTTCACTGCCACCGGATGCCAATCTTCGATGACACTCTGAATGGTTTCCTGCTCGTTATATGCAGGAATTACAATATATAACTTGTCCATTTCTTCCTTCTCCTTAATAATATTATTTTGCAAGCTTTTCCTCAAACAGATTCAATGCACTGCGCACTACCGCATCCATGTTGTAGTAGCGGTACTCCGCCAGACGTCCGATGAAAAATACATTGGTTTCCTTATCCATTTCCGCACGATACTTGGCGAACTGCTCCTTGTACTCCGCCGTTGGGAACGGGTAGTACGGCTCACCGTCGGAATTCGGGAATTCCTTTAAAATGGTGGTCTTATCGTGCTTCTGCCAGGTCATCTTCTTAAACTCGGTAATTCTGGTAAAATCATAATCGTTCGGGTAATTCACCACCGGCGCCTCCTGATAGGACTCACAGTCCAGGGTCTCAAACTCGAAGCGGATGCTGCGGTATGCCATCTTACCGTACTTATAATCGTAGAAGTAATCCGTCGGACCGGTATAAATGAGGGCATCGTATTCCAAATCCCCGATGACTTCCTTATAGTCCGTATTTAACATAATCTTGATGTTCGGATTCTTTACCATATTCTCACACATCTTCGTGTAACCGTGGCGCGGCATACCCTGGTACTTGTCCGCAAAGTATCTGGTATCGCGATTGGTACGTACCGGAATACGGGAAATAATGGAAGTATCAATCTCCGCCGGGTCTAAGCCCCACTGCTTCTTTGTGTAGTTCTCGAAAAACTTCTGATAGATTTCTTCGCCTACCTTGCTGAGTGCCACATCACGACTGGTCTTAATCTCCGGAATATCCACCGCCTGCTTTTTAAAAAACTCTTCCACCTCAAAGGTATTTAAATTCAGATTGTAAAGCTTGTTTACCGTCTCCACGGTAATCGGCATCGGAATCAGATTGCCGTCCACGTAGGAAAGTACTCTGTGCCAGAAATCGTTCCATTTGGTAAACTGACTTAAATACTCGTAAACGCCCTTGTCATTGGTATGGAAAATGTGCGGCCCGTAATTGTGAATGAGTACGCCGTCCTCATTGTAGGAATCATAGACGTTACCGCCGATATGTCCTCTCTTTTCGATTACCAATACCTTTTTGTCAAGAACATTGGCAATACGCTCCGCCACCGTCAGGCCCGCAAGCCCCGCACCAACCACTACATAATCAAACTTCATCCCTATTCTCCTTCCGTTTCCTTCTCTTTTATTTTACCAACTTTTTACTTGTATCATATACGGTAAACCGATTCTCGTCTTCTCCGTAGGAAAATACCGCTTCGTAGGTATCTGCAATCACATACTCACGTGCGTAAAAATAATAGCTTTCTCTGGCATCCCGGTCCACAATAATATGGGTGATTCCGTGCTCTTTCACAAGGGCATCCAATTCCGCAGAGGAAACTGCCTCGTACATCTGCTTTACGTATTCTTCTCTCGTATAAGTGTCATATCCCGCAGACATTGCGTAATAGGCATGTCCGTAGTAAAGCATGGCTCCGCCCAATACTACCTCGTTTAATGCATACGGAGCGGATAAAATCACATCCTGGGAATCCGTATTTTCCTTAAACCACACCGTTCTCGGGTCCTGTGGATTATACACCGCCTGATATTGTCTTTGTACAATGAAGTATTCAAAGAAACCGGTAACAGTTAAGAATACCACCAGCAACGACGCTACGATTCTGCGCATCACCGGCTGATTTTCCGCAAGTACACAGCCCTTTTCCCATAAGCCCGTAATCATCATGGCCGGGAACACCGACAACAGCATCTCCGCCATCATGACAAACTTGTGGTTCACCGTAATATCCGGTGTCAAAGATACCGTAAACGCCATCAGAAGCGGCACCGCAAATACAAATACCAGGTAGCGCTTTACGCCCCTGCCTAAGAGCAGATACGCTCCGATAAACAAAAGTAAAATGCCCCACAGCTGCCACATATAGTCAATGGCGCCGAACAGCGTCTTGTTGGCTGCCAAAAAGCCGAACTGATACTTCGGAGACACCGCCGAACCCACAATAAAGAGCTTGGACTCACACAGGGATAACACCAAAGCGGTACCTGCACTAATCAGATAGTCCAGTCTGTGATCCGATACCGCTGCCATAAAAAACAGCATAGCACAGCAGGCCGTTAATACCGAACCGTTAAAGAACGCCAGCGCTCCCAGTAAAATTCCGAGGCACAACGCCTGTACCGGATGCTTTACGCCAAAGGCAGTCTTCGTAAAGAAAAACGTCTTCAAATACTCCGGAATACGTTTTATGCCGGATAACAGGTCCTTTCCTGCCTTCTTTGCCTGTAACGCTTCCCTCTTTCTGCTTAACTTTTCCGCCATTTCAAACACATACGGCAGGAAAAAGTGTATTGCCAGAAGCATCACCGCCATGGCAAAGGCCAGATGTCTTTGATTACAATATACATTCAGGTTCCAAAGCCCCCAGCCTTCATTCTGGGTAAATTCGATAAAGCTTTGCTGCGTCTTTAAGGTCTCCCATATCTCCTCCTTCGGCAGCTCCGCCAAAAAGCGGAAAAAGCTCGGAGAACTGCGGAAGATAAAAAACGCCGTGGTGAGATACCCCACCGCACGCTTTCCGGTCAGACGTACTCCCAATGCGTACAACAGCATACAGGTAGCAACCAATCCGAAAATACTCGGAAGATTAAACGCCCAGTCCACACGCATTCCCAAAAGCTCCAGATTTCCCACAAGGAACTGGAACATAAAATGATATCGAATATCCTCCCCGGCAAAATGGGAATATGCCGTCGGGAAGTTATTTCCGTAAGAAAACGAACGAATCATTCCCATGTGCGGTGCAAAATCACTGTACACGGAAAAGCCTACATTTAAGTATCCGTCCTTTACGCTGAACGTATCAAACATCAGCTGTGTGAAAAACACAAAAAGCACAGCTAAGAAAATCCATTCACCTACCGTAAACCAAGCGGCCTTCTGCTGTAATGTCTGCGTCTTCTTGGCCTTACGGTACCGCAAAAAGAGTAAGCCCGCCGTCAGCACGAAAAACAACGCCATCACAATAATATCTGCCGTCAAAAGCGGGTACTCCTTACCGCCTACAACCTTTAATACATAGGCGGTCAGATAGGTGGTCCAGGTAAGCGGAATCACGCCGGCTAATACCCAGGCCGGTATGCGGACAAAATAAGACGACAGCGACAGTGCCTTTCCGTCAAAGGACGTCTTTCCCCACTCGCCTAACTTCGGGAATATCGTCTCGCACACCGCATATCCGAACAGGACACCGATTGCCAGATATAATATACTGCCCATCCTACTTTTCCTCCTCTTTTCCACGGATGACACGCGAGGTCAGGTAACGTGGTCTTCCCTTTATTTCATGATAAATCTTCATCAAATACAGCCCGATAATACCGAGACTGATCATAATCATACTGCCGATTAACAAAAGCAACAAAATGACCGTAGTAAAACCGTCCTGCGCATACCCCGCAATCTTCATGTACAGTGTCTGAATGCCCAGAATAATCGCCCCGATAAACATAATAAAGCCCAGCACCGTTATACAGTGCAACGGAGCCGAAGTATAAGAAGTCACCGCCGTTACCGCCAATGTAATCAAGCGTTTCAAGGACCATTTGGACGCACCGTCCACACGTTCCGCCACCTCAAACTCAAAGGTCTTCCGTTCAAAGCCCACCCATGCGGACATCCCACGGAAGAAGGTCATTCGCTCCGGCATCTGCTTCATGGCCTCTACCACCTTCCGGTCCAGAAGCTTGAAATCCGACGCATTGTCAAAATCTATGCCGGTAGCTTTATTAATCATACCGTAAAACACCTTGGCACAAAAGCGGTAGGTACGCTTTTCCTTTCCTCTGGAGGATTTCACGCCCTCTACTACCTCGGCGCCCTCCTTCCAAAGTCGTACCATCTCCGGAATAAACTCCGGCGGATGCTGCAAATCCGCATCCATGACAATGACCGCATCTCCCGATGCCGCATCAAGCCCTGCACAAAGGGCCGGCTCCTTTCCGAAGTTTCTGGAAAGGCGCACTGCCGTTACACGCTCATCTTCCCTCGCCATGCTGCTGATGATATTCCAGGACTCGTCCTTGGACCCGTCATCTACCAACACCAGTTCATAGGGAATTGCCGCATCATCACATATTTTTCCTACACAAGCCATGGATGTCCTGATATGGGCCGCCTCATTATAAACCGGCACCACAATGGAAACCCGCTTTTGCAACTCACCTTCCATAAATCCTCCTCTACACAGTCACATCCTCTTCCGTCAGTACGGTAATATCCTTGATGGACTGCGCATTGTACGCAATAATACGATTTGCCTGGTTACTGACCAAACGTTCAAACAAATTCCGAATACCTCTGGCATTGCCAAATTCTCTCCGGGCTGTCTCATCCATTGCATCTAACATCTCTTTCACCTTTGTCCGCGCACCGTCGGTCAGACAAAAACCCGCCTCCGCCGCCATGGAATCCAGAATCGCCAAAAGCTCCTCCTTCGAATAATCCTCAAAGGTAATATATTTGTTGAACCGGGACTGTAATCCCGTATTTGCCTTTAAAAATCGTTGCATCTCATCGGTATAACCCGCAACGATAATCACCAAATCGTCTCTGTGGTCCTCCATCAGCTTCACCAACGTATCAATAGCCTCTCCGCCGAAATCGTTAGCCGCATGCTCCGGTGCCAATGCATAGGCCTCATCGATAAACAGCACACCGCCCAAGGCACGTTCCACTGTTTCTTTTACCTTTAGTGCGGTCTGCCCCACATAGCCGGCCACCAGTCCCGAACGGTCCGTCTCCGTCAAGGTTCCCTTGCTTAAAATACCGAGCTCTCTGTAAATCTGTGCTACCAAACGGGCTACCGTCGTTTTACCGGTACCCGGGCTCCCGGTAAACACCATGTGATAGGACATATTCATCTGAGGAAGCTTGTACTTTTCACGTAACTTCTTTACCTTTATCAAATTAATCAGGGAACGAATCTCTTCCTTCACCGCTGACAGTCCCACCATGCGGGTAAGCTGCTCCGTCAGCCGGTCGATTTCCGCCTCTGCCTTTTTCTCCTTCATACTTTCCACAGCTTCTTCCGCTGCATCTGCCAATGCCTCCGGAAGATACCCCGGTGCATCCTCTTCCCTGCTTTTTTGTTCACTCGGATGCTCGGTTGCCACTGCGGTCCCGGTACTCTGCCGGTAGTAAAAATACTTACTCTTATAGGCAGAAAAATCATCTCCCGCCTCTCTAAGCATCCGGCAACCTTCGGAAAGATTTCCGGAGCACAGCTTCTTGAATATGTATTTCCCGTCCACCGTACGTGACTCATCCTCCCGGTTTTCTAAAAATACCGCCACCTTATCAAAATATAATCCGATAAACTTTGACACATTCGTATCTCGTATCTCGTTCAGATACGACAGACAAATCATCACATTTAGCAACGAATCGAAAAACAATCCGGTGACTCCGATATGCTTTTTCTGGTCTCTTAAACAAAGCAACTGCAACAGAATCGGCGGTGCCTCCAAGAACTTTGCGGAACGGCTGACCGCATCACTTAAATCTCCCGCAATCCAGGCCGCCCGAAGCCCCAGCATATCCTGCCCGGTAAGTCCCGCCGCAAACAACACTTCCTCTTCGTTTAAACGTTTGCCGAACACCAAAAACTGTACCATCAAAGACTGCACGTAGAAATCCAGCACCTCATCTATCGATAAGTGTAATACCTTTCCTGCGTCGGAAAAGTAGCCCTCGCTGTCAAGTTCCGCACAATACTCCGAAAGAAGACGGTAATTATCTCCCGCAATCCGATGCAGTTGTTCATTGGAATATTGCTTCTGCATATTACCTCTCCTTTCTCCTTGATTCATGCGCATAAAGTCACATAATAAGTATACCACATTTTTCAAAAAAGAAAAGGAAAATATTGAAAAAGCAACGAATCTCTTCAATATTCCGTAACAAAAAAACATGGCACTTGCCATGTTTTTTAAATCGACTCCGCCATATCACGTATCTTCCCTTCTGTCTCCTCCGAGAACCACACGCGATACAATTCCTCCGCCTCTTTTTTTCCCAGACCGTTTACAGTATCGCTAACTTCTTTTAACAATGCCGCATCGGTATATATATCACCGATTGCAAACTCCAGTTCGCCGCTCTGCCTGATTCCGAACAAGTCTCCCGGCCCCCGAAGACGCAAATCCTCTCCGGCAATAAAGAAACCGTCGTTGGATTTATTCAATATTTCCAATCGTTCCATGGTCTCCGGCGCATCGGAAGAACTGATCATAATGCAATAAGACTCCGCGTCGCCTCTGCCCACGCGTCCTCTGAGCTGGTGAAGCTGCGCCAGGCCGAACCTCTCTGCATTCTCTATCATCATCACCGTAGCATTCGGTACATTTACACCGACCTCTACCACCGTGGTGGATACCAGCACCTGAATTTCTCCCTCCGCAAACCGGTTCATACGTGCGGTCTTTTCCTTTGCCGCCATCTTTCCGTGAAGGTACTCCACACAAATATCCGCACCCAGCGCCTCCCTTAACGTTTCCGTATAATCCAGTACATTTTCCGCTTCTGTGGTCTCGGAATCCTCCACCATGGCACAAATCACATAAGCCTGTCGCCCTTCATCTATCTGCTTTCGTATAAAACGGTGCGCGGTATCCCGGTATCCCGTGCCTACCACGCAGTTTTTTATCGGTTTTCTGCCCTTCGGCAGCTCGTCCACAATCGATATATCCAAATCACCGTATAAAATAATTGCCAAAGTCCGAGGAATCGGTGTGGCACTCATGACCAGAATATGAGGGTGTACACCTTTTTCGGAAAACAGCTCTCTCTGCCGTACTCCGAACCGGTGTTGTTCGTCTGTGATCACAAGCCCCAGGTTTTGATATTCCACCTTTTCCTGAAACAAGGCCTGGGTACCGATAATAATATCCGCTTCCCCTGCCGCGATTTCCAGTCTCGTTTTCTTTTTCTGCGTTTCGGTCATAGAACCGGTGAGCAATGCACACTTCACTCCGAATTGCGTAAATAATGCCACTGCATCCGCCATATGTTGTCTGGCCAGAACTTCCGTCGGCGCCATCAATGCCGCCTGATAGCCGGACTTTACCGCTGCCAGCATGGATAGCATGGCAAGGATAGTCTTACCGGAGCCTACATCACCCTGTACCAGACGGGCCATGGTGCCTCCACCTGCTAAGTCCTTCTTAATTTCCACCCAAACCTTCTTCTGGGCACCGGTCAATTCGTAAGAAAGAGAGGCAATCAGCTGTTCACAGGCCGCAGTATCGTTTATCGGACAATGATTGATTTCCTTCCCCTTCTGCTCCTTATGATGCGTCAGCAACAGCATAAACCGGAAAAACTCTTCAAATACCAACCGACGTCTTGCTTCCGTCAGCGTTTCCATACTTTTTGGAAAATGAATTTCCTCCACCGCCGCACGGTGGGATATCAGGTCATGGGCCTTTGCAATCTTTGCCGGCAGACGCTCGGGCTCTTTCTCGCACTCTGCCAAAGCCGCCGTTACCGCTTTGGAAATGATACCGTTTCGTAGTCCCTCCGTCAACCCGTATACCGGCTGCAATACCTTTAACAGTCTCCCGTACTCTTCCCTGGAATACTTCTTCGGCTGCTCCAGTACAAGGGCACCCTTTTTCTTCACAACCTTGCCCCGGAATAAATGTCTCGTTCCCATGGTCAGCTGGTTTTTCATATACGGTTGGTTATACCAGGTGAGCTTCATAGTTCCGGACGGGTCCTTTACCACACAGGTCAGGACCTGTAAATTCCGGTACCTGGTCACATCGGCACTTTTAATGACCGATGCCTCGATGGTGAAGATTTTTCCTTCCTTCAACTCTCCGATAGGGGTCGGAAGCTCATAGGTCTCATAGGTCCGCGGATAATATGAAAGCAAATTCCCTACCGTCTCCACACCAAGCTTTCGTAAAAGTTGGGCCGTCTTGTCCCCGATTCCTTTGATACAGGTGATTTGATCTGTATGTCGCATACCGTCCCCCCCTTTCCTAATCATGTTTTAGCCGTGTAGGCATCGTGCTTCGCGCTTGCCCACGTGCCTACACGCAAGAGGGGCTCCCGCACGGCGTGCGACAGCCCCTCGTACTTTATCGTTCTTCTTAGAAATGCTTTTCTACGAACTTATCGATTACCGGAATCTTAACTTCCTTACCGAGTAATGCGAACAATGCCAATAAGCCGTATACTACCTTCTCTGCAATATCCAAAAGGGTACTTAAGGTAGAAGTGAAACCGTTGGTAATTGTATACATCGTGGTGCCATACATCCAACCACCGAAGTTAACGAGGCTGAAGAAGTTGCTCAAAAGGCCAACACAAATGCCTAATGCAGCAAATGCAAGATACAGTACAATCGTACCTACCGCAGTCTTCTTTAAGGACTTATTCTCCTCACGAAGCAAGATGTAGCCTGCTACCAATACTAAAGCGGTAAGTCCGAGATAACCGCACAAAAAGGTAAGCGCACTGAATAAAGCTACAGAAATTCCCAACTTTGTCTTTTCCATTGTATTATCCTCCTAATTTTCATCTATGACAACACATTCGTGCATTGTCCGTATTATTCCACCGAAAGTACATAATAGTAAATCGGCTGTCCTCCCGGATGTACCTCAACATCTACGTCCGGATGTGCTTCCATCACTCTGTCCGCGAGAGCGTTTGCTTCCTTTTCCGTCATATCCTGACCGTAGTAAAGACTTACCAGTTCGGAATCCTCATCCATCAGGGACTCTAACAGTTCAAATGTAACATCCGCAATATCCCCACCGACGGAAAGAATGGTCTTATCACCGATACCCATGTAATCTCCGGCTTTAATCTCCTTGCCGTCCATGGACGTATCGCGAACCGCATAGGTCACCTGACCGGTCTTTACATTCTGCATCTCTTCGGTCATACGCTTGGTATTGTCCTCTACAGACTTATCCGGCATGAAATTAATCAGCGCCGTAATACCCTGCGGAACGGTCTTAGACGGAATCACCACAATCTCCTTATCCTCCGTAAGGCTTGCTGCCTGCTCTGCCGCAAGAATGATATTGGAGTTGTTCGGTAAAATATAAATCGTATCCGCATTTACGTTCTCGATAGCAGTTAACATATCCTCGGTGGACGGGTTCATGGTCTGGCCGCCCTCGATGATATAATCTGCACCGATTCCCTTGAAAATCTCATTGAGACCTTCACCGATGGAAACCGTTACAAAACCGAACGGCTTACGTGGTGCCTGTGCAACCGGCTTTTCCTCAGCCTGCTCAGCCTGCTCTGCCTGCGCCTGACTTGCTCCCTGAATCACGCGCTCGTTATGCTCCTCGCGCATGTTATCAATCTTCATCTTGGTCAGAGAACCGTAGGTCAATGCCTTCTGAATCGCAAGGCCCGGATCGTTGGTGTGTACATGCACCTTTACGATATCCTCATCGGAAACCACTACGATAGAGTCACCGATGGATTCCAGATAAGCCTTAAACTTTAATTCTTCATCCATATCATAGTGCTTCTCCACCATGATTATGAACTCGGTACAATAACCGAACTTAATATCCGCTGTAGAAATAGTATCGTTTGCCGCACCGGTTGCTGCCTTGGTACTCGGCGCGGATACCGTAAGAGTAAAATCTGTTTCCTTGCCGGTAAGTGCATCCAACACACCCTGCATAACCGTCAGAAGTCCCTGTCCGCCGGAGTCTACCACTCCCGCTTCCTTTAATACCGGCAAAAGCTCCGGAGTAATATCCAGAACCTCCTTCATATGTGCCACAACCTCTTCCGCAAATACGAGAACATCCGTGGTACCCTCGTCCGCCAGTTGTCTTGCACGCTCTGCGCCACCTCGCGCAACAGTCAGAATCGTACCCTCCTTCGGCTTCATAACCGCCTTATATGCAGTCTCCACCGCACGCTCAAAAGCAGAAGCAAGTACCGTTACGTTTACATCCTTCTGCTCCTTTAATTCCTTGGTAAAACCACGGAACAGCTGAGACAGAATAACACCGGAATTACCTCTTGCTCCACGCAGGGAACCTCCTGAAATAGCCTTACAAACCTGCTCCATGGACGGATTCTCAAGAGCCGCAACATCCTTTGCCGCAGACATAATCGTAAGCGTCATGTTGGTACCCGTATCACCGTCCGGAACCGGAAATACATTTAATTCATTGATATACTCTTTATTAGCCTCGATGCGCTTAGCTCCCGAAAGAAAACACTTTTGAACCATACCCGCATCAATCGTCATCATACTCACCGTTTATCCTCCTTCATGCATAAGATGCACAATTTCTAATCAATGACTCTGACACCCTCTACATAGATATTAATCTTTTCTACCGGAAGACCGGAGAACTCCTCAATCTTATACCGCACATTGCTGACCAGATTATCAGCCACTGCGGAAATGCTTACACCGTAAGAAACAATAATATGAAAATCAACCGTAATCTTATTATCGTTTACCGTAATATTCACGCCTCTGTTCAAACTCTCTCTGCGAAGAAGCTTTGCGATACCGTCCTTAACGTTAACCGCTGCCATACCGACCACACCGAAGCACTCTACTGCTGCCGAGCCCGCATACTTTGCAATTACCTCGGTATCGATTACCACATTTCCGAGTTCCGTATTCATCGTAGCGTTCATTATTACCCCTCCTTTTACCCATTTCCTATGTCCTAGGATTATGTATCTATTCTAGTATACCTCATTTTTACTAAAAAGTGAACCTATTTTTCAAAAAAACCGCGAACACATGCAAAAATCCTGCATACCCTGTATTAATTCAGGGCTTTTAAGGAGATTTCATGCGAAAAGTAGTCGGTTTTATTCTGTTCTGGATTGCAGTCGGCATGCTTCTGACCTTTTTTCTGCGCAGTGCCCTTCTCACCGTTTTACTCATTGTGTTGTTCCTTGTACTGGGGTATCACCTGTTTTGCCGTTAGGCCCCATACGCGAAAAGGGACTTTGCAAAACACCCGGCCCTGCAAAATCCCTAATATTCATTCCGCTATGTGAGCATCAATTAAGCGCGCTCAACCTTGCCGGCTCTTAAGCAAGCTGCACATACGTACATCTTCTTTGCGCCGCCGTTAACCTTAACCTTAACGGACTTAATGTTAGACTTCCACATTTTATGAGCTCTTCCGGAAACCTGGCTTCTGGAATGACTAATCTGCATACCAAACAGGGCTCCCTTGTCGCAAACCGCACATCTAGCCATGTCAATTGCACCTCCTTAATAGAAATTCAAGGCTATGGCCTACAAACAAATCTATTCTAGCAGAAGAAGCGTCAGAATGCAAGAAAAATTTTAATTTTTTTATTTTTCTTCAAAAACCGCGATAAATCCGCTATTCTAAGCCTTCTACTACCTCATTGATTTTCTGATCCATATCCGCTTTTTCCGTCTTGTCTTTCTTAAAGCGGTCCAAAACATCCGGCACCATGTCGATTACCTTCGTTACCACATCCTGATTTTTCACATTGACAAGCTTTGCATGACCGTCCTTAATGACCAACACACAACTCGGAGAAATCTTTCCTCCCATACCGCCGCCGGCATTATTCTTCTTTTCCCCCGCAAACGCACCGGCGCCTACGCCGAAGCTTACATCTACAAGCGGTAAAATAATCGTTCCGTCGTCAAACTTCACGGCATCTCCCACTACGGTCTTTGTAGTTAAAAATCCGTCCATTCCCTTAAATAAAGCTTCCACGGTTGCATTAAAATTGTTTTCTGCCATCGTAACATCCTTTCCGCGCCCCTTGCGCTTTCCTTATTCTGCTTTCTGCTTCAATACATTCAGTAACTTTTTGAAATTCTTTACCAAACGCTTTACGTGCTTGTCCCTTATCAGGCGCAAGCCCTTTATAAGTAATGTTCCGAACCGGATTCTTCCTTTAAACTCCAGCTCTGCCACCACACGTTTCTCATAAAAATCAGGTACAACGGTAACTCCCTTGCCATACCAAGCATACAGCATGCCCAGCACTCCCAAAGCCTTCCCCGTCGATGCGGGATCTCCGGTACCGAACTCTACCTGACCCTTTATTTTTCCCGGTAAAATATGACGAAGAATTTGTTTTATCGTGTCCCATGCCTTACCGATTGCAGTTTTATGCAACTCGTCCTGCAGGAAAATCACAACTTTTTCCTTCTTATGCCACAAGAGCTTTATCGTTTCTACGATATGGGTTACCTTTTGCTTTATTTTCTCCGGAATCGCCTTTATTTTTTCAATGATTTGTTTTATCCTTGTAAGCAGAGATACTTTCTTTTTTCCTTGGACCTCGTCGGCATTTTCCGCTGTATCTCCGGTTCCCTGCTCCGCCGTCTCTACGGATTCCGAATACATCTCATCTCCGACCGTATCCGACGTATCGATTGCCTCCGGCAGATTCTGCGTTACGGTTTCTACTGTACCGTCTCCATCCCCGACCACCTGCTCCGTTGGTGCCGCTCCGCCGTTTTCCTTTCCCGGCTTCTCTTTTCTCTTCTTCTCTTTTTTCGATTTTTTAATCTTCTTCTTTTTCTCTTTTACCGGCTTTTCCTTCTTCGGCTTGTCACTGTTCAACAAACAGATTCCGAATATCCGCACCGTGTAATGCAGTTTCTTTTCCGCAAAACGCACCCTTACCCGTAGCAAAGGATTCAGCCACGACACCAGACCGTCGGCCCTGAAAATCTCCTCGGGAGCTTCCTTTTTATCAAGCCGTCCGCGGTACCGTACCGGTGCCAAAAGTACCAAAAGCACGATAAGAAGCAGCAACCCCAAAAGCACCAACAAAAGAATCCCGATCCACTTAAGCAAAAACAAAAGTGCATGCAACACAGCCGTCATGAGCCATCACCCGCCTTACCGCATTTTTGCTCCAAATGAGGGATGACCCGAAACTCTCCCGTAGCCATATAAGTATCGCACAGCATAGCCGCCGCCAGCTCCTGGGCCGCGCCTTCACTTCCCGCCAGTCCGTACACCGCAATCTCTTTTTTCCGGTAGTAGGGCTGCAGCAGTTGGTTTGCCTTTACATATTCCAGACAATTTGACTCATTGGAAGGAGCCGTCAAAAGATAAACATCCTTAACCGGACGTTTTTTCCCGATGGCTTTCATAATGCGTTTTTGTCTTTTTTCCGGTATCCCGGCTACATATAACGCTTCCTTCCAAACTACCATGTACTACATCCCCTCTGCCAATTCTCGAATTGCCCGCATTGCTGCTGTTTTCTCCGACATATCGTGACAATTCTCAAGTGCTGCCAAAACATACTTCTGTATATCGGACTTTCTCGTAAACGGAAGCGGAAGATTCTGAATTACACGCGCCATTACTCCGCGATTAACCGCTCTTTGTCCGCTTTCCAAAACTTTGGTTACTGCCTCACAGAACTCATCCAACATCTGCTCGAAGGAAGCCTCCTTCTTTGTCTCCTCTTCCAGCGTCACAAAAATACTGGTGGTGTGCAGGCGTCTTGCATAAGCCACTCTGGTATATAGAACCTTCTGCAGCATGGCCTCCAACAACTTATCCTCTACCGGAAGCTCATCAAAATAAGCCTCTTCCGTAAATAAAAATTCTTCGATTTCCTCCGGGATGCCTTCGAATACTTCAAAGGCCTCTACCAACTCTACATCGGTAAAATCTTTTCCCTCAAAAAGCATCCGGTAAATATCCCTGCAGCATGCCGTTGCCTCTGTATCCGCCGGCATGACATATCCCTCTGTCAACATTACTGTCATCAGGTTATTCGTAATCTCCGTCAGACTGAAATACACTTCGCTGACAGCCGTAATAAACTCCGTAACATCCTCCAGCGTCTTTCTTGCCTCCCGGTACTGCTCCTCCGTAAGGCTGCGGTAATCCAAGGCATTTAAAGACTCCAACGCCTCCTTACACTCCGGAAACAACTCCATCCCCTCCGGCTCATATAAACCGGACGCGGAGTATAACATGTAAAATACGCGGTCCAGGGTCTCTGCGTCCGCCTCTTTATAAACAGAGGCCGTACTTCTTACCCATTCCATAAACTTTGCTTTCGTCATACGCACCGGAAGCTCGGACACCGTAGCAGATACACGGGCCAGAAGGCCCTCCTGCTCCTCGTCAAAGAATAAAAAGGAACTGATTTCCTCCAATGCCGCATTACTGTCCACATCCTCAACGGTGCCTTCCATCCCCGGTTCCAGTCGCAACAGAGCATATTCATGCAAGTACAAACGGTCGGTATAGGCTGTCAATGCCTGCATTGCCGCCGTTAGCTCCCGACGCAACTCACCAAGTCCGGTCAGCATCTCTTCCGATGCCACAGTTTCTCCCTTTGCCAATTCATTCATATATGCCTTTACTTTATCGGCATACACCTTTGCTTTCTCCGGAAGCTCTGCTTCCTCCTCCGTCAAACCTTCCGTAAACGAAGTATATAGCATGGCCAGATTATAATTTGCCATTCGGTAATATACACCGGCCAGATTTCTTAAATAACACGGCAGATTATACTCCACATCTCGTTTCGCAAGCAATTCCTTCCGCGCCTTTATTAATTCCTGATTCATACAAAACCTTCCTATTCTTCCGTATTTCCCTTCACCCTTCTTACGTGTTCATGGGTATATAAATGATCCGAACAATACTCATAATTTCCTTCACACTTGGAGCAGAACCGGAATTCTAACGAATCATCGTCAAGCTCCGTCCGTCCGCAAATCGCACATTTGTGCCGCGTAATGACATTCCTCCCCTTAAACTCCACCACATTGCCGGACTCCCACTTAGCGTCATACATTTTCTTCCGGAAATCCGCCTTCCGCTTTATCTCCGACGGTGAAAGCCTGCGGGCGCTTCTTGTTACAAAGAAAAAGATGATGAAATTTAACACCGATACCACAATGGCAAGGGCATACGGTCCTCCTTTTACCAAACCGTAATTTGAAATATACCAAAACGCCTCATACGCCATCAAAGCTCCCGATAAAATCCCCAGCCACTTCGCTTTAATCGGTATCAGGAAATAAATGTAAAACGTCGCATTCGGCACCATTGCAAAGTAGGCAAAAAACATGGAACGGTTCACATAATACATACTGCCGATGCCTTCCATGTTGATATAAACCAAGCCCTGTCCCACAATCAGACAGGCGATTCCGTAAAACACAAAGGCCGATACAATCTGAAAGAGCAATCCGGAAAAATAATACACATTAAACCGGAACGGCCCCCACATCGTCTCCAAAGAACGTCCGATGGAGTAGTAAATATACAATTCCAAAAAAATCCAAAACAGGCTGTTACTCGGCGGCTGTAGTACAAAGGTAAACAAACGCCACACTTCTCCGTGTAAAATACGATACACATCCAGGTCAAGCCACTGAGAATATAAGCCCGGCTTCACCATATTCAAGATAAAACCTGCCGCATATAACACAATCATGTAAAGCATCAGATTCGGAATAGCATGCTTCCACATCTTTCGCTCCAACCGATTAAAAAACTTCATTAAAACAAATCCTTCTTTCTGAAAATAATAGCAATAATCGAGGCAATCAGTAGTGCGCCTCCCAGAACAAATAAAAATCCGTACGGTTGATTCTGCCCCGGAAGCGGTACATTCATACCATAAAAGCTGGCTATCATAGTAGGAATCGACAATACAATCGTAAGCGTCGCCAATGCCTTCATGACATTGTTTAAGTTATTGGAAAGAATCGAGGAAAACGTATCCATGGTACTGTTTAAAATACCGCTGTAAATATTGGCCATCTCCAGCGCCTGACGGTTCTCGATAATAACATCCTCAAGTAAATCCTCATCCTCCGGATATCGCTTCACCTTCTCGGTGCGAAGAAGTTTCTCGAACACCGTCTCATTGGAACGAATTGCGGTGGTAAAGTACACAAGTGCCTTTTCAAGCTCATGCATTTCCATAATTTCCAGGTTCCGCTGGGACTCTTTTAACTTATCCTCCAGCCGTTCACTCTCACGGTTAATCACACGCAGATACTGCAGAAAAACCGTTGCCACCTTGTAAAACACCTGCATAATAAAGCGTGTCTTTTTGTAGGTACAGAAATCTCTGATTTTTCCGGTTTTAAAATACTGTAAAATCGGAGTTTCCCGTAAAGTTACCGTAATCACGATATCCTTTGCGGTAATAATCGCCAGCGGCATGGTGGTATAACGCTTCCGTTCCACTTCATCCACCAGCTCCGTCTCTATCTCAGGCGAGTCAACCAAAATCAAGTGATAATTATCTTCCAGCTCGATACGTGCCTTTTCTTCTTCATCAAGAGGTGCCTTGAGGGCATCTAACTCCACGCCGGTCATCCCTGCAACCTCTTCCAGCTCCTTAGGACTGGGTGCTGTTAAAGATACCCAACAGTCTTTTTCAATTTTTTCCAGACGAGTAAAATCGCCGTTATCCGCTGTCTTAAAAATCTCTAACATCGCACATTCCTCCTTGTAACTGTCTTATACAGGCACGCACTTTGCGCTGTCCGCCGACACACAGAAAGAGTGTGGGGCAGACTACCCCACACTCATTATACTTTTCCTACACCTATTCGTCAAGTAAAGCCTTACGAAAAAAAGAGTAAAAAAACGTTAAATTCCGAAGGATTAATACAATTTTCCGCTACCCTTTCCTTCTGCCAAGGCTACGATTCGCTTGCTCATCACAGGATGGTCAGCCAATAGATTGAAAATCCATACAAAGAACCCTCTTTGCTCTCTCATCTCTTTTACATAATCTTCCTTGTCAACCATTTTGTACAGATGGCGATCGATTACCAATACCAGCATCGCATCGATTCCATCCGTTCCTGTAAGTCGCTGTGCCAGGCGGTCACAACTATACTCTCTGGCTCTGGAGGCCGTCGATCCCAGTATCGGAATGACACCGGAAAACAAGATAGCAAGATTGTAACCCAATGTGGCATGCTTGTAATAAATATGGGCCATCTCGTGTGCAATCACAAAGGCCAAAGCATCCATATCTTTGTGTTCTCTGTACGCCACCTCAAACAATTCACTATGGATACAAATCCATTGTCTGCGCGGTAAAAATGCGGAAAATGCATTTAAAACACCATTCTGCTGTACCACATAAGCTTTCGGAACACGAATACCGAGACGGCGTGCATATTCTTCGATTAACGCATACACCTCCGGGAAGTTCTTCTCCGTAATACGAAGTGACATAACACGATATTGGGCATACATATAATACACCACAAAGAAAATCGCCACAAAAATGAAAACTCCGTAACCTACCGCCGTTACTTCAAACGGAACATCCTCCAAGGCATTATACCGATACTGGGTTTTATCCTCCACATAATCCGGAGACGCTTCTTCTTCAAGCTGTGCGGACACTTGCTTTGTCCAATCCACAATGTTATCCAACCCGGAAAAGAACATCGCCAATACCACACCTATAATCAGCACATTCAATACAACCAATCTTCTGAACCAGCGCTTCTCCAGTCTGTGCCGGCAGGCCTGACCTTCTTCCTTGGTAATAACCGCACCCTTTTGTTCCTCTGTTACTTCAAATACCTTTTTGCTCTCAAAATAGTCCTTCTTTTTCATTGGTTTACACTCCTATTAATATTTCCGTAGTTTCCCCACACTATTTTTAAATTCTTAACTTCCGCAGTTATACGCTGACCTTTTTGTCCAACAGCAGCGCCGTACCCACATAGCACAGTACAAGAGCTACGGCATAAACACCTATGAATGCCCATGCTTCCGAATTCACTACCAAATATTCACTTTCCAGGAAATCGGTCGGAGTCACAAGGTTCGCCACCTTTGCCACACACCAGTCCAAGCCGAAGAAAATGGCAACACTGGCAACGCCTTTAAACTTCCAGTTGGAAAGTAAGGTTGCGGAAAGAGTAATGGAAAACATAGCCATTGCAACAAATACCAGCCAAGCAATCAACAGCATCAACAGAACATAGATGACTTCGCTCAAACGAATCTCCACTCCGGTAAACAACTGGAAAAAGGTTTTCACTCCCTCTATGAAATCCTTTACATCTCCCTTTATTGCACAAAGCAGGAAAATGTCTCCGATAGCAATTGCAACAAATGCGCAGCCGCATACAAAAATCTGAAGAATGGTGGTTACAAGCTTTGCACCCACAATCTGGAACATATTGCACGGTGTCAGAAACAGCATATAACTATGTTTTGTTTTCAGGTCATTGGAATATGTCACAATACTTTCAAAACTGAAATAAAGTAACGCTATCATCGATACAAGTGCAAACAATCCGAGTCCCATCCCGGCCCAATAACCTTTATCAAAAATAATGCCGGCAAAAAACACAAGCTCCAGTACCGCAATAACGACTCCCACCACCAGCTTCGACATCAGCTGCTTTCTAAACTCATACTTGATTAATTTACCCATATAATTTCTCTCCTCTCCTGATTATGCGTACACTTCTTTGTACAAGTCTACAATGGATTTGCCGTGTTCGGTACGTATCTCTTCCGCATCCCCGGATAAGATGACACCGCCCTGTTTCATAAATACCACACTATCTACAATCGGCTCCAGCTCATCCACCAAGTGACTGGAAATCACAATGGTCTTATTCTCTCCCGCAGCTTCCACAATGGTCTGTATAATATTCTCTCTTGCAATAATATCTATGCCGTTTAACGGTTCATCTAACATATAAAGCTGTGCATCTCTCGCCAAGGTTGCCGCAATCTTAAGTTTTGCCGCAAGACCGGAGGAAAGTTCCTTTGCTTTATCCGTCATCTTAAGGTCCATACGTGCAATCAGCTCCTCATAACGTTCCATGGAGAAATCTTCAAAAAAATCTGCATAATACTTTCCCACATGCTTTACGGTCATGTAAGAATAAAAGAACGGTTCCGTAGACATATAGGCCACTTTTTTCTTTGACTCCACTCCGATTTTTTTATCGTCGTAATACAACTCGCCCGCCGTCGGCTTTACAAGTCCCGCTACCATTTTCATAAAAGTAGTCTTGCCGCTGCCGTTCGGACCGAGCAACGCATAAATTCGTCCCTTCTCCCATACCATACTCACATCTTTCACTGCCTGCTTCCCTAAATAACGCTTTCCCACCAGCTTTGCTTCTACCATAATATCCTCCTTATTTTCCTATTGCTGCCTACCGTATCACCCTTTTGTTACAACTCGGAAAGTGCCTTTTGAAACAATTCCGAAAGTTCTTCCTTGGTGTATCCTAATCCTAAAAACGTGGCAATTGTATCTGCCAAAAGTTGCTCTGCTTTTTCCTTTTTTAAAAGTTCCGCGATTCCTTCCTCTTCGGTCAAATACGTTCCGAGTCCTCGTTTCGTAAAACATAGATTCTGCATTTCCAACTCCTTATAGACTCTGGCCGCCGTATTTGGATTAATCTTATACCGTACCGCCATATCTCTGGCTGACCAAAGCTTTTCCCCCGGTTTTAATTCCCCACTCATCAGCATCCGTTTGATTTCTTCTACTACTTGTAAGTAAATCGGTGTACTTGTGGAAAAATCCATGCCATACCTCCTTTTCCCATCACTGTCTTAGTGCACTAGCTATATAGTACACTATATTATTAATTCTGTCAACCCTTTTTTGAAAAAAATTGGTTGTTTATTTTTACTATGAAAAATCCACACTAGAACCGTAAAGTAATTTCGCTTTACAATATGCCGGAGTTATCCCTCCGGAATACACTGTAATCAGCCGCTTTAAGGCAGAACGGAGGCAACCATGAGAAACAGATTACTGGATGCAACAGCCCTTACCATCGCCATTATCGGTGCGGTCAACTGGGGCTTAATCGGCTTCTTTGATTTCGATTTAGTTGCATTTTTGTTCGGTTCCATGTCCTGGATTTCCCGTATCGTTTATGCCCTTGTCGGTTTAAGCGGTCTCTATCTGCTCACCTTCTATTTATATCTGAGCGATAGTCCGGTCACGGAACGAGGCTAGTCTTATCCATCCCGCGTGTAGACGCAAAAACCCGGCAACAATTGGAACACTTTGTTGCCGGGTACATACCTTTTCTGATTCTGTTTTAGCGTTTTCACGCCCTATTTACAGTTTACGAAGCAATCTCTTGGATGCACAGGATGCCTTATTTAAGAAACGTACATCCTGACCGAAACTGATTTCGATTACCTTTACATCGCTGTTATCTCGAACAATTCCCTTACCGAAATACTCATGATATACCATATCTCCGATATGCAAACGGTCGATTTCTTCTTTTAATACTTCCTTTTCCTTTAAGTTTGCCGCAATCTCACGTAACTGGGCATTTTCTTCTTCAATTTCGCCGCTACGGCTCTGACGAATCATTTCCTCGTTCATCAAACGGGCACGCTCTCTGTCCGCAAGAAGACTGGCTTCATCCTGACGCTCCACCGGTTGACGACGTACCTCCTCAAAATTTTCCTCTGCCGGTTGCTCACGTCTCTTCATCACCGGAATCGGAGTACCGTCTACAGACAACGGTCCGCCGGAAATCGGTACATTCTTTAAACTGTCTAACTTCTCGCTGGTCTCGCTTCCCTTCATATCGTCATTGCGCTTCTTTACATACCAAAGTGCCACAAACGAACTTGCCGCAATGGCAACTACTACTAAAAGTGCAATCAGGCCACCGCCGTTCCCGTCTTTTTCACCGCCTTCGTTCTCAATCGGAGGGGTCGGGGTTGCCGTTACCTCCACAGGTTTCTCTGTCGGCGTCGGAATCGGGGTTGCTGTCGGCACCGGAGTCGGCGTCGCAAGCGGCTGTACGATATCTACCGTAAGATTGACATAACTGCTGTGAACATAGCCTACCAAAATTGTCTCATCCTTTAAAAAGGACACCTTATACCAAACCTGATTGTTATCGATTGCCTGGTCGAGAATTGCTACCTCGTCCTCCTTATCCAGAGTGACTTTCTCTCCGTTAAACTCTACTACCGGATTTCCTTTACCGGCACCGGAACGCACATTCAGGCCATAAGTTGTAATTACACCGCGATATACATTGCTCTCCCCGCGCTCCACATCATATTCATAAACCGCCGTCGTTGCCGCAGACGCCGTTTCCCCGTTTGCAAGCAACAGACCTGCGCACAATACCGCAAGCATTACTCTTTTTACCTGTTTTCCTACCGTTCTTCTCATACCCATTCTCCTTTCAAAGTAAATCATACGCTTTGCGCTTTAATCTTCTTTCCCCAGTATATAGTGAATAAATTGCTGTGCACTGCGTCCCGAAAGTCCGCCTCCGCGAAGTTCCCAGATATTTGCCTGTGCCAGTAACATTTCTTCCTTTCCGTCAAGCTCCGGATACTTCGCCGCGATCCCTTTTACAATCCGCTCAAACTCCCGCTTATCCGGTGCGGAATAGTTGATGGAAATACCGAACCGTGCTACCAATGAGAGCTTCTCCTGCATCGTATCGGAACGGTGCAGCTCATCCTTTGACATATCCGAACGATCCGACCAGGTTTCCCGGATTAAGTGCCGTCTGTTGGAGGTGGCATAAATCAGGATATTTTCCGGTCGTATTTCCAAGCCACCTTCAATGACCGCCTTTAAGTACTTATACTCAATCTCAAACTCCTCAAAGGATAAATCATCCATATAGATAATAAACCGATAATTCCGGTTTTTAATCTTCGAAATCAATGCCGACAGCTGATGAAACTGATGCTTGTATATTTCGATAATCCGTAAACCGTCGTCGTAAAACTCATTTAAAATCGCCTTGATGCTGGTAGACTTTCCGGTACCGCTGTCTCCGTACAACAAAACATTATTTGCCTTTCTTCCTTCCACAAAAGCCTTGGTATTCTCTACCAACGTCTTTTTCTGCAGCTCGTAGCCGATAATATCGGACAAGCGTACAATTTCGGTATTGGTAATCGGCTGCAGGGAAAAATCCTCTCCTTCCCCCACCAGACGAAATGCCTTATTTAAACCGAACTGACCGACGCCGTATTTCTTATAAAAGTCGGTTACCACGGTAAACACATCATCCGCATCCTTCGTCTGTGCCAGTCCGTGCTGTAATTCCTTTACCTTATCTCCTACACTTTTGTTAAAGTGCTGAATCTTTTTCGGTATGGAATGATAGTTTGTCAACACAGAAAAGCAGTTGATTTCCAATTCCTCCTCAAGCCTCGTAAAATCATAAAACAACAGCTCTCTGAAAATACCGAAATCGTTCTTCGCAAGCACATTCACGGACCCTTCCGCAGCACCGTTTTTCTCACACAGCAGAGAGAACGGTGTTTCTGCCATAGCAAGTACATAGGCCAGATACGCCTGCCACAAATTCTCGTCAAATCCGTAAGCCGTAGCCAAATCCAGAAGCTTATGCACCTGCACATACAGGCCTTCCACGGTTTCCGATTTATCTGCTTTCTTTTGTTCGTATTCACGAATGCAGGAAGCAATTCCGTTTAGAATCTCCGCTCCCGCAATATCTTTATATATAATCAATCTTGCTATCTTATGGTACATCTTTTCTGCCTTTCCGACCCGTTCCCGTGTCTGTTCAGCCTTACATATCCTTTGCACATACCAGAGTAATTCCCCGTTCCACTGCCAAAGCCTCTACCTTAGCGGAAAATCCCTGCATAGAAAAAATATAACACTCCGTCGGTTGCAACCCGGCACTCTCCAGCACGGCAGCATACCCGATCAGTGCGTCTTCATCCGTCTTTGCGACTCCGCAATCACAGAACCCCACAAGACACGCTCCGTCGGTTGCTTTTGCCACCACATCGATGGTACCTACCTTTCCGTACCATACACCGAAGACACCGTACTGTGCCTGCAACTGCTTATAACGGTTCATTACCTGTAAATACTCCCCACACACCTCACGGAAGTCCTCTCTGACATACTCCGTCAAATACGGTGCTATCGCCTTTTTATAAACACCCTCACCGTTTCCCATAGCGATTTCCGACAGGTTCGGATAAACAAATCGATACCAGAACCGCAAAAACGGCTCTCGGATTCGGTATAACCCTTTTTGCACGCTTCTCTGCTCACTGGTGTCAAAAGAAAACAGCTTCTCCGTACAATCAAGCTCCGTTAAATTCTTTAAATACACACTGATTTTCGCTCTGGAAAATCCGGTCCGGGCGTAAATATCATTTAACTTATAATTTCCCTGAGCCAAGGTTGCCAAAATCGTATTATAGGCGGACAGTTCCCGCAATTCTTTTTTCAGATAATGCTCCGCCTCCGAAAACAGAGGCGCATCCTCCGATAAAAACAACCGCATCACGTTGTCCTGAAAGCTGTCCCGCTCGTTCCACAGTCGCAAGTACGCAGGTACACCGCCCAGTACCGCACCTGTATAAATGTTCTCTTGTACGGAACTGTTCTTGTGATACCCCGCCAATTCCATAAAGGAAAACTCTTTTAATTTGATAAATCCCGAAAGCAATCTGGCCGCATTTCCGAGCGCAGCCGTCATTTCGTTTTCCACCCAGCTGACAGAAGAGGAAAGGAACAACACCAATAACGTCCCGTCACCGTGATGCTCTGCGTAAAACCGAAGAAACGCATTCAAAAACACATCCGAACCTTCCAACAGATTTCGGAACTCATCGAAGACAAGCACCAGTTTTCCCGCCAATCCGTAGCTTTCATACAGCGCAGTCATTGCCTCATAATAGTCCGAGGCATCCTCTGTTTCCCATTCCTGTTTCATACAAAGCAGTTGCTCTTCTGCCGTCACACGACGTGCCGCATAATAAACCGCTTTTTTTCCTTGCACAAACTGTCTCGTCAGTGCTGTTTTACCGATACCGCTTCTTCCGTAAAGAACAATGATACCGCTACGCTCCGAAGCATACAAGGCCTCGAGCCGTTCCAGTTCCTGTGTACGTCCCGTAAACATAATCCCTCTCTGTACGTTTCGTCACCTTACATTCTGTCCGGTGCCGAAAAACCAAGTAAATCAATGCAGACTTCCAAAATGCGAAGCACCAGGGTAATGAGAGCAATCCACTCTCCCTGCTTTGTCGCATCGGTTTCCGCAATAATCTTATTGTTATGATAAAAACTGTTAAATGCATCCGCCAACTCGTAAATATACTGGCAAAGCTTGTGCGGAGCCGTCTCCTCGTACACATGCTCCATTACATCATTAAACCGTGCCGTAAGTAGCATCAGTGCAAGCTCATCCGCGCCGTATTCTCTTACGCTGGCATTGATTGCCACCGGCTTCTTTTCCGCACCGTCCGCCGCATACTTTGCAAGAATAGACTTAATACGTACCATGGTGTACAAAATGTACGGACCGGTATTTCCCTCAAAGGAAGTAAAGCGGTCTAAATCGAAAATATAATCCTTGGTTGCCTGATTGGACAAATCGCCGTATTTAATTGCCGCCAGTCCCACAAGCTTTGCAATCTCCTTCGCTTCCGCCTCATCCATATCACGGTTTTCCGTCATCTTCTTCAATACTTCTTCGTTAGTATCCGCAATGAGCTGCTCCAAACGCATCACTCCGCCGTCTCTTGTCTTAAACGGCTTGCCGTCCTTACCGTTCATAGTACCGAATCCAAGGAACATAATATCCTTTTCCTGCTCTACGATACCTGCCTTCTTTGCGGTACGGAATACCTGGGTAAAATGCATCTCCTGACGCTTATCCGCAAGGTAAATATAGCGGTTCGGCTCATAGAGCTTCTCACGCTCCACGATGGTGGCCAAATCGGAAGTGGCATAAAGCGCCGCACCGTCGGACTTTCTTACGATACACGGCGGAATCTCCTTCGTATCGCTTTCTTCCTGTACGTCTACCACCATTGCTCCCTGGCTCTCGTAAGCCAGACCCTTATCAATCAAATCCTGCACCATGTCCGGGATATACGGCTGTACATCGCTCTCTCCCTTCCATAGGTCAAAGGAAATATTTAAATTCTCGTAGTTTCTCTTTAAATCCGGCACGGACACATTCATAATGTGCTGCCACAATGCCACATAACCGCGCTTACCCTGCTGGAACTCCAGCGTCGTACGCTGTGCCTGCTCCTTAAACGCTTCATCCTGCTTGGAACGGGCGGAAGCCTCCGGATAAATCTGCTCTAACTCCGAAAGAGTAAACGGCGGCTCCGTCGGATACTCGCCGGTGAAACTCTCGTCAAAATACGGAAGGGACGGATCACGCAAACGTACGCCTTCGATAACAAGACCCATCTGAAGGCCCAAATCACCGAGATGTACATCACCGATGACATTATGTCCCGCATAACGACAAATTCGCTTAATACTCTCACCGATGACCGCGGAACGCAAATGACCGATATGAAGCGGCTTCGCCACGTTCGGTCCGCCGTAATCCACGATAATGGTCAGCGGATTCTTTGCCTTCTCAAAGCCGTAGTCCTCCTGCTCCGTCATCTCCTGCAAATAAGCTGCAAGAAACTCATTATCCACCTTAATATTGATAAAGCCTGGCATTACCGCAGTCACTTCCGAAATGGTCTCACTGTCGGAAAGCTGCTCAACCACAGCCTTTGCAATCTCAATCGGAGCCACCTTATACTGCTTTGCACAAGCCATAGCACCGTTACACTGGTACTGACACAAATCCGGGCGGTTGGATAAGGACACCATACCGTACTTCTCTTCATATCCGCAAGCCAAAAACGCATCTTTTACGTCTTCCGCTATCATATCAATCAATTTCTTCATAGCAATTCCCTTTCTTTCCGGGCAAAAATTAATTTTAAGTTTAACCCACTTTCTAGCATAACACACCTTTTTGAAAAGTACAAGGGTTTGCAATAAAAAAAGGAACCGCCGTCCCTTTGTAAGTAACCGGCAGTTCCCGTTCTATGCCTTAGTTTACTCCTCCGGCATAATTAGTGCTGCAATAATATAGGCGATTAATCCGCCGCCTGCACAGAGTGACAACAACACCCAGATTAAACGAACCACCGTCGGGTCCAGGTTTAAATACTCCGCAAAGCCTCCGCACACACCGCACAACTTTCTGTCATTTCTTGATTTTGCCAATCTCTTATTCTGCATTTCCATACATTTATCTCCTCTCTCTTTTTCTTACTCGTAAAATCGAACATCCACTTCTCCGATGCCGCATTTTATATCCATCCGGCGCTCCGCCGAAGATGTTCCGTGATTTTGCTTTCCGCTTCCCTCGATATTGATATTACCGAATTCGATTTCACCCAATCCGCAATTAAGCTCGCCCCGGTATTCCTCCTGCTCACCACGAACCCGCAGTTCCATGGATCCTACGCCGCAATCCGCCGTGGTATCGCCGTCAAAAATACCGGTCACATTCATTTCTCCTACTCCGCACACCAGCTCTGCGTTCATCAAAGCCACATCCTCCGCAAAGAAGGCGCCTGCACCCACATTAAACCTTGCAAGTTCCGTAGCCGTAAGCCTATCCGCATTTAACTCTCCGGCACCTACCGTCAGATACAGTTTCTTTGCCGTAACGTCCTCCATACTGATTTCCGCTGCTCCGAATTCAAACAATGCGCTGTCAAGCTCGGCACCCTTCGGCATCGTAAGCGTTATCTTCTGATTATTGATATCATCCTCCATAAACATCTTTGCGGTCCAGTTGTCATTCTGCTTGTAGGACATCTTCAATTCCTCGCCGTTTTGTTCCGTTTCCAACGTTCCGTACTTCAGATTTTCAAAATCAACGATGTATTCCGTTCCTTCGCCTTCTAATATTTCTATCGTACAAGCCCCGGCCTCAAACACCAGTGACTTGACCGGCTCCGAGAACACGTACGAACCGCTCTGTCTCTCACCCGGTTTTCCCTTCGTCGTATCATTCGACCTTCTCATAATAATCAGTCCCACCGCCAGTAAAATCATTGCGGTTCCGATTAAAATGAAAACAATTTGCTTTGCATTTTTCATATACTCCTGCCTCCTATGTGTTCCTTTGCTCTGTCATTCAAGCTGACCTTATTGTATTCTACTTTTTTCCCGTTTGCAATAGGGTTAACCGTATTCTAATCTAATTCTAATTATCCGGAAACCAGGAACAAAATTTCCTATAAAGTAAAAAGCGGTTGCGCTCCTACACGCAACCGCCGTCTCCTATCTGTCACATTTCTACTGTTCAAACAGCAAATCCCCATAGCTCGGTACCGGCCAATCCTTCTTGGCTACCAGCATCTCCAACTTATCAATCGGGGCACGGAGTGCCTCCATTGCCGGAACCACATCCATACGAAAGTATATGCCCTGCTCCTTGCCCGGTGTCTTCTTTCCGGCCTCTTCAATACAAGCCTCCAAAGTCTTCTGCGCGGCTCTTGCCTCAACCAGAAGCTCGGAAATCTCGGACAGCATAGAGGTCTGTACGGTTACATCCGCACCCGGCACTGCCTGACGGATGGTGTTGATGGAGTTAGCCAGCTCCGTGGTATACTGAATTACCGCCGGAATGTACTGCTTTGCGGACATATCCACCATGGTTCTTGCCTCGATATTCAGCGCCTTGGAATAAATCTCATAAGCCACCTCGGCACGGGAATAAAGCTCCGCCTCGGAAAGTACGTGATGCTTCTCAAAAACACGAATCGTCTTCTCACTGATAAGCGCCGGAATAGACTCTACCATAGAAGCGATATTCGGAAGACCTCTTCGCTCTGCTTCCTTTACCCATTCCTCGGAGTAACCGTTGCCGTTAAATACGATGCGTTCATGCTTTCTGACAGTCTTTGCGATCAGCTCCTTTACCGCAGACTCAAAGTCCGTTGCCTGCTCCAGTTCATCCGCAAACTCACAAAGAGCCTCTGCCACAATAGTATTCAATATGGAATTCACACCCGCGATAGACATGGAAGAGCCTACGGTACGGAATTCGAACTTATTTCCGGTAAATGCAAACGGAGACGTACGATTGCGATCCATTGCATCCTTCTTTAAGGCCGGAAGGGTATGTACACCGGTGTTAAGCTTGCCGCCCTTTTTGGACTCGGTAGCCTCACCGTTTTCTTTAATCTGTGCCAAAATATCCTCAAGCTGTTCGCCTAGGAAGATGGAAATAATTGCCGGCGGGGCCTCGTGACCGCCCAGTCTGTGGTCATTGCCCGGACAGGACGCGGAATAACGAAGGAGCTCTGCGTTCTCATCCACCGCCTTTAAGATTGCGGATAGGAACAGCAAAAAGCGGATGTTCTCATGAGGCTTCTTACTCGGCTTAAACAGATTCTCGCCGGTATCCGTTACAATGGACCAGTTATTATGCTTACCGGAACCGTTTACGCCCTTAAACGGCTTCTCGTGAAGCAAACACTCCATATTGTGACGATTTGCCACCTTCTTCATAACCTCCATAATCAACTGATTATGGTCCGTCGCAATATTGGCAATATCATAAATCGGGGCCAGCTCGTGCTGTGCCGGAGCAGCCTCATTGTGCTGAGTCTTAGCAGTAATACCAAGCTTCCACAGCTCTACGTTTAACTCCTTCATGAAAGAAGCGACCTTCTCCTTTAAGGTACCGAAGTAATGGTCATCCATTTCCTGCCCCTTCGGCGGCATAGCACCGAACAGGGTACGTCCCGTAAAGATAAGGTCCTTTCTCTTTAAAAACTTTGCACGGTCAACTAAGAAATACTCCTGCTCCGGACCTACGGAACAAGAAATACTCTTTACATCGTCGTTACCGAATAATTTCAAAATACGGAGAACCTGGGTATTAAGTGCTTCCATGGAACGAAGAAGCGGTGTCTTTTTATCCAACGCCTCACCCGTATAGGAACAGAAGGCCGTCGGAATACAAAGAGTAACTCCCGCCGCATCCTCACGAACAAACGCCGGAGAAGTACAGTCCCACGCTGTGTAACCGCGTGCCTCAAAGGTCGCACGAAGACCACCGTTCGGAAAACTGGAAGCGTCCGACTCACCCTTAATGAGCTCTTTTCCGGAAAACTCCATCATTACCTTGCCGCCCGGTGCCGGAGTAATAAATGCATCATGCTTTTCCGCAGTAATGCCGGTCATCGGCTGGAACCAATGAGAATAATGGGTAGCTCCCTTCTCGATTGCCCAGTCCTTCATGGCATTCGCTACCACTTCTGCCACCTGCGCATCCAGCTCTTCCCCGTTTTCAATTGTCTTTTTCAGTGCTGCATATGTTTCTTCCGGAAGGCGCTCCGCCATGACCGTGTCATTAAACACGTCAATTCCGAAAAAATCCGTTACCTTTTCTGACATACCGGTAATCTCCCTCATTTTAGTCTATTACTTATTCTTAATCATAACATCCAGCTGGTTAAACGGAATGCTGATGCCTGCCGCATCGAACTTCTCCTTAATCTGTTCGGTAGCTTCCCACTTCGCAGTCCAGTAATCCTCTGCCTTTACCCAGAAACGAAGACCTAAATCAATAGAGCTGGCTTCATAACTGTTCACATACACCTGTACCGGATGTGCTTCATCTTCAAAAGAATACTCCAAATTGGAACCGATGTCAAATAAAATCGTTTTTACCCTCTTAATATCGGTGCTGTAATCCACAGAAGCTACCAAATCAATACGACGGGTAGGCTCATGGCTGACATTCACCAAATCGCTGTTGGAAAGGGAACCGTTCGGCAACACTACCAGACGATTATCCGTAGTAAGGAGCTTCGTGTAGAAAATATCGATACCGACAACCGTACCTTCCAGACCCTTTGCCACGATATAATCACCGATCTTAAACGGCTTCAGAATCAAAATCAGCACGCCGCCGGCAAAATTGGAAAGGCTACCCTGTAATGCCAAACCGATTGCCACACCGGCAGAAGCAAACACTGCCGCAATGGAGGTAGTTTCAATGCCTACCGTGCCAATCAAAACCACAATCAGAATCGCATATAATGCAATACGAACCAAAGACATCAAAAAGCTTTGTACACCATCATCCACATTGCTCTTCTCCAAGCCCTTCTTTGTCAGCTTTAAAGCAAGCTCAATTACCTTCTTCCCGATAAACCAGATTAAAAGCGCAAGGATAATCACCTTAAGCACATTAAAAATCACCGGCCATGCTGCCGTAAAAAATGATGTAATAACTTCCATCTTTTGTTCCTCCTGTTTCCTTTGTTTTGTAATAGTATATTCCCTAAGCGTTTCGACCCCTTTTTACACACATTCCTCATGTTTTCCGAAAACTACTTTGTCGTCGGCTTTGCTTCCTTCTTTGCAGGAACCTTCTTAGTCGCAACCTTCGTCTCCTTCTTTGCCGCCGGTTTTTTCTCTGCGGATTTCGTCTCCTTCTTTGCGGTTGTTTTCTTCGCCGCAGCCTTCTTCGGCACTACCTCTTCACAGGAAAATACCATCATGGAAAGGCCCGGAATCGTCAGTTCGATGGAATTATCACGATTGTTCCAGTTCACCGGTTTGGAGGTCTTTACACGAGGATTTCCCTCTCCGTTTCCGCCGAACTCCGGCTTACTGCTGTTAAAAATCTCTTTAAATTTACCTGCAAACGGCACGCCGACGCGGTAGTCCGTATGCGTCACCGGGGTAAAATTGCATACTACCAAAAGCTGCTCCTTACTATCCTTAGAACGACGCAAGAAAGTAATAATGCTTCGGTCCGCATCCATGCAGTCAATCCACTCAAAGCCCTCCTGCACGTAATCGCCCTCGTACAACGCCGGATGAGACGTATACAAATGATTTAAGGCCTTGTAGTAGGCTTGCATCTGACGATGTGATTCATACTGATCAACAAGCTCCCACTCCAAACTCTTAGCCTCGTTCCACTCCGCAAACTGAGCGAAATCCTGTCCCATAAACAACAACTTCTTACCCGGATGAGTCATCATATATCCATACGCCGCACGAAGATTATCAAACTTCTGCTCATAGGTACCCGGCATCTTATTCACCATGGAGCCCTTGCCGTGTACCACCTCATCGTGAGACAACACCAGTACAAAATTCTCACTGAGCGCATACATAATGCTGAAGGTTAATGCACCCTGATTTCCCTTACGGTATACCGGGTCCGCCTTCATATAGTTGGTAAAGTCATTCATCCAACCCATGTTCCATTTATAGTCAAAGCCGAGACCGTCATCCTCCACAGCATGAGTCACCTTCGGCCATGCCGTAGACTCCTCTGCGATCATAACAACACCCGGATTGCGCTTCTTCATCATGGAATTGAGATGCTTAAACAACTCAATAGCCTCTAAATTCTCATTCCCGCCGTACTTGTTGGCAACCCATTCGCCATCCTGTTTTCCGTAATCCAGATACAGCATAGACGCCACAGCATCAATGCGGATGCCGTCTGCATGGAACTCCTCTGCCCAATACATGGCATTAGCAATCAGGAAATTGGACACCTGCGGTCTGCCGTAATTAAAAATCAATGTTCCCCAATGCGGGTGGCTTCCCTGGCGAGGGTCCTTATGCTCATAAAGACAAGTACCGTCAAACTCCGCAAGTCCGAATGTGTCACGCGGGAAATGCGCCGGTACCCAATCCAATATTACACCGATTCCCTTCTCATGCATATAGTTTATAAAAAACTTAAAATCCTCCGGTGTACCGTATCGTGCCGTCGGTGCATAATACCCTGTCACCTGATACCCCCAGGAACCGTCAAACGGATGCTCCATTACCGGCAGAAGCTCGATATGCGTATATCCCATGTCTTTTACATATTTTGCTACCATCACCGCCAGTTCGCGGTAATTATAAAAGCTGCCGTCTTCCTCCGTCGGCTTTTTAAATGAACCGAGGTGAATCTCATAAACAGACATCGGCTTTTCCTTGGAAGTAGCTTTTGCCTTTTCTTTCTGCCATTCCGCATCTTTCCAAACAAAGTCAGAGGAAGCGGCCACTACAGATGCGGTATCCGGTCTCTTCTGTGCTGCAAAGGCATATGGATCGGCCTTAAGCACGGAAAGTCCGCCTTTCACCCTTATCTCGTACTTATAAATATCTCCCGGCTTTACACCCGGTACAAACAGCTCGAAAATTCCGTACTTTTCATGGCGATGCATCGGAAGACGTCTGCCGTCCCAGAAATTAAAATCGCCCACAACACTGACACGAATCGCATTCGGTGCCCACACCGCGAAACGTACACCGTCCACTCCGTCTATCGTCATCGGGTGCGCTCCCAGCATTTTATACGCCTCATAGTGAGTCCCTTCGGAAAATTGTGCCATATCCTCTTCGGACAAGGACGTACCGAAACGATACACATCCTCCTCCTCTACCGTTCCCGAATCATACGTCACACGATATCGGTATATTTTCACAGACTTCTTCTCCAGAAGAGCGGCAAAAAAACCGCTTTCATCGGCGCACTCCATCGGATATTCCTTCCCGGCGGCAAGTACGCTTACACCTGACGCCTCCGGAAAATACGCCTGAATCAAGGTACCGTTTTCAGTCCTATGTGCGCCCAAAAAATCATAAGGCTTGTCCTCTTCCGCATAGACTACGGCTTCGATTCTACCCCAATGCATCATGTCGTACAAATTTTTCTCCATAGAACCCTCCTATCTGAAGCTTGTCGGCCACTTACTCATTATACCACTGATCGATACCGGACTCCTCGTCGGTCACTTCCTCTACCGGCATATAACGCTTAAAAATACGTTCCATCGGAAACGATGCCAGAATCGTATATATCCCCGGCACAACAAACATCAGCGGCGGCATATAAAAGAACGATAAATACATCAGTACACCGCTACCGATAAACATCACCGCCAGAAGCAACGTCCAGCCGATATGGCGAATCGACATAAAAAACGCCCACTTAATTAAATTCTTTATAGTTACCGTAAAACGGGACAATACCGGGAAAATATAAATCACCGAAAAAATGGTGAAAACTACAAGTACAAGAAACGCACCCAGCATCATACCGCCCATCTTGGAGCCGCTTGCCGAGGTCTCCCATAAGTAGAAAAAGTCAATGATTGCAAGGATGGTCAACACCTCGTAAATGAATCCCAGAATTACACCCTGCTTAAAGTTCAGCTTAAAGGAACGGAAAAACTCTTTAAACATATAACTGCGTTCCCTACGGATTACCTTTACTACCGTGTAATAAAATGCCGTGCTGGCAGGACCGATTAAGGTGGTAAGGGCCGCAGCAAGCACTAAAAGAACGTAGAATACAAAGCTTCCCGCCTCCACCTTGCCTGTACCGACGCAGTACCCGGCAACACCTAAGCCGGAAACGCTGAACAACAGCCACGTCACACTGAGCACCAACATATCGAAAATCTTACTCATTAAAACAAAAAACTTATTATCCGCACTGAAAAACTTAGCCATTTATCTTATCCTTCCTTTTATCCTGCCACAGTTCACGCGTTCCCCTAATTACACATTTGCCTGTGCTTTATTATTCTAATCCATTCTATCACATTTTACTGAAACTGTGAAGCATAAAGTTTATAATAGAATCCCTGTTTTTGCATTAATTCGGCATGAGTTCCGCTTTCCTCGATATTGCCGTTATTCACCACAATAATCTTATCCGCATTTTGTATGGTAGACAAGCGGTGTGCAATGACAAAACAGGTCTTTCCTTCCATTAGCTTTAACATTGCCGCCCGGATACGAAGCTCTGTTCTCGTATCTACGTTTGACGTTGCCTCGTCCAAAATCAGCATCTTTGCCTCGGACAGCATGGCTCTGGCAATGGTCAGAAGCTGCTTCTGTCCCTTGGAAAGATTGACACCGTCCTCCGTAATCACGGTATCATAGCCTTCCGGAAGACGCTTTACAAACTCATGAACACCGGCCGCCTTTGCCGCCGCAATGACCTCTTCTCTGGTGGCACCTTCTCTGCCGTAGGCAATATTCTCATGCACCGTTCCTTCAAATACCCAGGTGTCCTGCAACACCATAGCATAAGAGGAACGCAGGCTCTTCATGGTTACCTCACGGTTCTCGTGACCGTCAATGCGGATCTCGCCGCTCTGTGGATCATAAAAGCGCATGAGAAGATTGATAATCGTTGTCTTTCCGGCGCCGGTCGGTCCTACGATAGCCACCAGTTCTCCGGCCTTTGCCTCCATGGACCAGTTCCTTATAATCGGCTTTTCCGGCACATAGGAAAAGTCCACGTTTTTCATGGTAACGTTTCCCTTTACTCCGGCAAGCTCTGTCGCTCCGTAAATATCCTCTGCCTCCGCCGGCTCCTCAATGACACGGAATACACGCTCCGCCGCGGACAGTGCCGACTGGATTTCGCTGACTACATTGGCCAGCTCGTTAATCGGTCCCGAAAACTTACGAGAATACAGCACAAAGGAAGAAATATCACCGAGGGATAATTTCTTTAACAAATACAGCACCGAACCTGCCACCGTCACCGCCGTCAGGGAACAGTTATTGATAAAGTTTACCGTCGGTCCGATCATACTGCCGTAATATTCCGCATTGTAGTATGCCGTCACCGCTTCCTCGTTCTTTTCATCAAACCGATCTGTCATGACCTGTTCCTTGGCATAGGCCTGAATGGTTTTCTGACCGGTAATCAGCTCCTCCACCATACCGTTTAACTCACCGGCCTTGGCAGAACGCTTCCGGAACATCGGCTTTGTCTTCTTTGCCATAAAACGGGTATAGTAAACGGACAGCGGTATCATCAAAAACATCACCACCACAAGAGGCGGCGAAATAATCACCATCATCACCAGCGAGCCGATAACCGTAACAAGGCCTGCCACCACCTGAACGAAATCATTGGACACCGACGTGGAAATCACATCAATATCGTAAGATACGCGGCTGATAATGTCGCCCGCCTGGTTCCGGTCGAAGTAGCTCACCGGAAGGGACAATAACCGATCAAACACCTGCTGGCGCATCCGCGCCGCCATACGCTGGGCAATCCGCAGCATCAGAATCGACAATGCATAGGAAAGCAGTGCGGAAACCACATAAAAGGCAATCATAAGCCCCGCATAATACCAGACCGTATCAAAATCCACCCTGCCCTTTCCAAGGGCAATGGCATCCACCGCCTTACCGGATAAGGACGGCCCTACCAGCGCAAACAGATTACTGGAAATTGCCAGTACCAGAGCAAGCAGCAGATGATATTTAAAATTCGCCATATAACGTAATAATCGTTTCATCCTCGCTCACCCCCTATTCCACATCGCCCATTTGCTGTTCCGCAATTTCGCGATATACATCACACTGTTCCATCAGTTCTCCGTGGGTGCCGTAGCCGATACATTCTCCCTCGTCAAGCACGAGAATATGCGTCATCTGCATGACAGAAGAAGCTCTCTGGGCCACCAGAATCGTTGTGGTATCCCCGTAGCTTTCCCGGATATTCTTTCGAATCTGCGCGTCGGTACGATAGTCAAGGGCCGAAGATGCATCATCAAGTAACAGTACCTCCGGTGTTCCCGCCAATGCTCTTGCCACCAACAGACGCTGTCTCTGTCCGCCGGACAGATCGGCACCCTTGATGGCCGCCTTATGGTCATAGCCTTCCTCCTTACCGGCAATAAAACCCGCCGCCAAAGCATGCTCCGCCGCCTGGGAAACCCCGGCATCCGAAAGCTCCCTTCCGAAGGCAATATTCTCCCGTAACGTATCCGCAAATACCACATCATTCTGGAATACCACACCGAACCGTTCCCGCAATTCGGTTAACGGAATCTCACGGATATTCCTTCCGTCTATCAAAATCTGACCTTCCGTTACATCGTAAAACCGCATCAGAAGGTTTAACAAAGTCGTCTTTCCGCTACCGGTGGCACCGATAATGCCGAGACTCTCCCCGTGATAAATTTTAAAAGAAATGTCCTTGATACAATACTTCTCCGTATCTCCCGGAGTCGCATGATAACCGAAGGAAACATTCCGAAACTCAATGTGCGGAACATCCTTTCCCTGACGGGCAAACTCCTCCGCCTTTGTTACAAGCAGCTCCTCTGGGGACTCCAGTACCTCTTCGATACGTCCCGCGGAAGCGGTGGCCTTGGATGCCACCATAAAGATACGGTTAATCATAATCACCGCATTTAAAATCATCGTAAAGTAGGAAAGAAAGGCTACAATCTTTCCCGGCTCGCTGGCGCCCGCATTGACACGGTACGCTCCCACGATAACCACCAAGGTCAAACCGATGTTGAGCAACAGTCCCATAATCGGCCCGGATAACGCCATAAAACTTCCCGCATGGAGCTCTCTGCCCAGCATCTCATCATTGGCGCTTCGGAATCGCTTCTTTTCATATTCGGTTTTGGACAGTGCCTTAATGACACGGATACCGGAAATATTTTCTCTCATAATCCGTACCATGGAGTCCATAGAGGACTGCACCTTTTTATATAACGGAATACCCTTTCTTGAAATATAAAAAATCAAACCGCCGAGAATCGGCAACAGAATGACCAGCACCAGGGTCAGCACCGGCTCCATGGTCAGGGTAATGATAATACCGCCGATTAAAATCATGGGAGCACGGACTCCGAGACGCTGCATCATGCCCACCATGTGGTGAATGTTATAGGTATCGGAGGTCATACGGGATACCAGCGACGGAATATGTAAGGTATCCGTCTGGCTGCCCGACAGTCCCATAGTCTTTACAAACAAATCGTGACGAACCGCCCGTGTCACATCCCTTGCCACCAAAGACGCCTTCCGGTTCGCCCAAATATTACAATACCGGGCAGCTACCGCCAAAAACAGCATAAAGGCACCCCAATAAAGCACCGGCCGGATTTCTCCGAGCGGCACCACATTGTCCAATATGTAGGAAAGTACCCAAGGCAGTCCAAGATCCGCAAAGGTACCCAAAATCTTAATCAAAAAGCCGTACAGCATACGCCACGCATACGGCTTACAGTATCTGACAATCAGCTTCATAAACGATTCTCCTGCACACTACCGAACCAACACATTTCCAATCTCTTTGTCTATCTGCGCACCCTTGCCCGTTCTCTTTCCTTCTGTTCCCTCGCATAGTTCCGGTTGCCGAGGGCATAGAGTAACCAGTATACAAAACGGAACACAAAATGAACCAGCGGTAAAATCACATACTTATAGCCGTCGGTTTCCGATAAAAACAAAACCGTATACTCCTGTGTCACCGTTGTTTTACGCAAAAACAAATCCAGGGCATAGCTACCCTCCGCCGCCGGGAGATTGAGCAACACATACGGTACCATTAACACATACCAAAGCCCCAGTAACGCTGCCGAAAAAACAAAAGAAAACAACCACACCTTATAGGTAGCAAACTTCTGAAACTCATACTTTTTAGAACCGAGCCGGCCGGCCACGTAAAACAGCACCGGAATCAGCACCAGCTCCACAATCATAAACCAGGAAACGGTCCCATCGTTTCCTCCCTGTATACTCCTGCGTATCACGGAACAAACACCCGCAATCACCGAAATCACCAAATAGCTCAGGACTGCCCAAAGCACGCTCTTCCCAAACTTACCTGTCTTTTCTTTCTTCTCCATCTCTATCCTCCGTAGTATCTGTAAACATAGAGTTCCGCTTGCGGAACTCTCGCGCCGAGCGCGGTCGCTTGCGACATCTTCCAATCGCGCGAGTGCGCATCCCGCGGAGCGTTTCTTACGGTATAGGAAAGCTTTCTTTCCTATACCGTAAGAAAGGGATATCGGAACCCGATATCCCCTTACTTCAATTCGTTCTTACAATATAACTTATTCCGTATAAAAATCCCTAAAATTTATATATGAGAAAAAGGTACACGTAAAACTTTCTTGAATTATAACTTGGTTACGTTCGTAGCCTGCGGTCCCTTAGCACCCTCAACGATTTCGAACTCAACAGCCTGGCCCTCTTCTAAGGACTTGAAGCCTTCCATGTTTAAGCCGGTGTAGTGTACGAATACATCATTACCCTGCTCATCGCTGATGAAACCGAAACCCTTCTGGTTGTTGAACCACTTAACAGTACCTTTGTTCATAGATGTTCCCTCCAAAAAAATAAAATAGCGGTATGTGATATACCGCTATTTATTATACGCTTCTTTTCCCTGTGTGTCAAATGATTTTTGTTTAGGGAAACAACAATTTTACTTACGGAAGCACAAATTCTACGAGATTTTCCCTATCCTCTCCGGAACCGGTTACGAGGCGATAGGTTCCTGCCGGTAACTCCTTATACTTCGAAAGAGAATATGTGATTTCCCCTTCCTCTCCCGGACCTACTCCCGGCACATCTCCTCTATGATAAATCTCCCATTCATCTCTTGGAATATCATACCAGATGTCATCTAAATACACCTCTATCACAAAGGTATATTTGTTTCCAAGGTACAAGGAATCCCCCTGATTTTTTACGAAAACCACCAGCTCATCATCCTCCATGATTGCATTGGTTATCAATTCCGGCATTGATTTTGCCGGTTCGGCCTCTGTCAGGAAGTCCTTTTTCCATCCGTCTTCATCCGTCACAAGCATACGAATTGTGCCTGTACTGGTAATACTGGAATACTTTCTCACTTCTTCTTTATCAAAAAACTCCTTTTTATGTTCTTCCGTATTCCATTTATACTTATATGCGTTACCGTCCGGTTCAATCCAGTATCCATTACTCCAGTATCCATAAACCAAATGATCTCTATAGTCCTCCGGATCGCCCTTCTGCCATACAACAAGGCTGTAAATCGGCAAGGTTACCAAATCACTTGTCCACTCCTCCGTCGGTTCTGCTTTTATCTGGTCCAGCTCTTGTAAAAGTTCCTCTGCTAATTCTTGATCTGACAAAGAATACACCGTCGAATTTTCCTTCTGATACTCATATAACGTAACACGTTTTTCCTGTTCCGGAATAATGTCATTCAATAAAAGACCGTTGGATTCCTGTTTACAACCAACCATAATTAACAACATTACAATACCAAATAAACACAGAACCACCTTTTTCATAACAATCACTCCCTTATTCATAGATATATGACCTATCAAGCATCCAATCATACAATTCACTTGTTATTCTACATCCATAATTGACATGTGGCGCGTTCTCAAACGCAGCATATCCAGCAACATTAATTGCCATCGCTTCCCATTGATAACCACTGTAATTATAACGATAAACAGGTCCTCCGCTCTCTCCGTCTGTTGTATCAATCAAATGGTCAATTCTGTACAAATGGACGTCTACTACATCTCCGCCTGCACTATACATCGGGAAAAATCCCGTATCTTTGTTGGAGTACTCCCCCGGATAGCCTGCAACATGCCTACCATTTCCTATTAAATTCTGTGAATTTTGAGGTACGTACAATCCAAACCATGTTTGAGATATATTTGATGCAAATCTAATGATTGCATAATCATCATCGCAGTCTAATGTTTCCGAATCATCATACTCGTCACAAATAATCCACGAAAGAGCCTGCGCTGTAGGAGATGATTTGTATCCGTTACATGACTTATATACATTAATTTTATCGATTTCCCAATTTCCCTCAACTAATACGTGTGCAGCAGTCAGCATTGTTTGACGTGAAACCATAAATCCTGTTCCATATCGCTTCTTTCCATTAGTATATACAACTTCTACCAATGCAATTGCACTATACGGATAAGTATTTGCATCTTCTACACGTAATCTTGTATCTTGTCCGATCACAAACCTTGAAACACTATTCATGTTTCCGCTCGAAATACGATCTCGTTCTTCATTCTTACTAATAGTGTCACTTATCTCAATCAAAGATGTTTCACCCGTCATTGCCTCTGTATAACGCAGTTTTATTGCATTCGGATTCTCATTCCCTATACCATTAGCAGTATTCAATTCTTCTGATGCATCAACTCCATACATCGGAAAAAGAGCCGTACACAATAACGCAACCATTATAATAAGTGCCATTTTCTTCATCCCAATTCACCTTCCCTTATGTCAAAATTAGATGTTTACGAAACTGTTTTACAATTTGTCTATTCTGGTATCAAGCAACATTATCATCCGTTTAGTACACCACATCCTTATTTAATTCAAACAAGTAGTTAAGCAAAATCCTTTCATCAAACACTTCCTTCTCTGTCTCACCTTTTGGAATGCCTTCTCCGAATAAACGGACCTCCGTCTTCCCGTCTACCACATTGTACTCTACCTTTAGCGTCATCTCTTTATGATCATACGAGAGCAGTATATCAAGAACCCGGTTAGCTACTTTTTCATCCCACTCTTTCATGATTTCGTCGCCTTTTTCCTCTGCCTTTTTTGATGCCCCAAAGTTACTGTTTGCTCCATAGGTCAATCCCGGATGCACGATTCTATTGTCTGGGCTCTCCGAAATAAGAAGACGATATCTCAATGTGTTATATTTATAAATTTCTATTCCGCCGAAAATTGCTATAAACAGAAGACCGACAGCTAAAATGAAAAAACATGCTTTTTTCTTTTTCATCCTTTTCTCCTCTTTTACACATCTGTACACCAGCAAGTTATTTTTGCACTAGATAAATCATCTGACTTTATATCGTAATATACATATGGATATATCTGTGCCGAAACAAGATTAAAAGGACTCCCTGTATCATTTGAACAGTTAATTTCATTTACCTCATAATCGTACCAAAAATCAGCATCCGGGGAATAATAATAAAGTATATATGAGATTTTCCTTCCAAACTTTAAAAATTTCCTATCTTCTTCACTGGTTCTAATTCTTATTATCCCTTTTGTCGGATGCACTTTCAGAATATCGGTGTCAGTGTAATTCTCCGATAAACTCATTGTTTCCTCGTAAGGTTGAACACCAAGGTCATGATAATTACTCGGTACATAATTGTTAGTTTCCCTTGTCATCTCATTTTGCATTTTACTATTTAATTTTGCCAATAATGCTTCGTCTGTTACTTTGAGATGTTCAAGTGGCAAAGCTAAATTGATCCGCTCCCCGTTGGATTCATAATACGGCTGCATTTTTTCATCTAACAGATATTGAATCTCTCTGTCTCCGTACTTAAATACATGATATTCTTTTTCCTTCTGGCAATCTTCTGCCGCATAAACCGAAGTTGCCGTAGACATAATTGAGAATAAGCAAACAAAACACAATGCAACTATTCTTTTTAACATATTCTTCATAACAAATCCTCCTCACGTATATTATCAATTCCAAATCAGCATTTTTTGATTTCACTCCAAGAATTCTTGTAAGCAAAATTTTGATGTCATTACCACAATATATCCCAACTTGTCACATGGCAAGTTGTCTTTTTCTCTCATACATGCTATACTAAACATTGTCATGCATTGAATGTCGCATGCATCAGAGACTGGCTTACAATAAGCGTTGTGGGCGCTTTTTGTGAGCCTTTCTTTTCTTTTTCACCCGTCTATATCATCTCCCTTCTGTTTATGTTTAACCGTATAAACAAACCACCTCTCTTCACATCTATATTGATTTCAGCCAACTCTTGTTTATTCCTTTTAAATATATCACATTATATTTTATCTGTCAACAATATTATTCCGTGTATACTATTGACACCAAATATATTTTTGCGCTATACTTTAAACAAGTTAACTTAACCGGTTTAAAAAATGAATTCATTTATCTCGAGGTATTAAAATGGCAGTTTCAGACAACGTAAAACGAGGAACTATTGAGCTTTTGATTCTTACGCTACTGGATTCCGGTGACATGTACGGCTACGAGCTGGTTCAGGAAATCAAGGACCGGAGCAACGGCCTCTACACCATGCAGGAAAGTTCTCTCTACCCTTCCCTCTATCGTCTTTTGGATAAAGGGCTTATTTCCGACCGCCAGGAGAAGGTCGGGAAGCGTCGTACGCGGGTCTATTATCACTTGGAAGACACCGGAAGAACCTATCTGGCAGAGATTCGCAGGGAATATCTTTCTCTGTCCAGAGGAGTGCTTTCGATTTTAAATATCAATTCTTTGGAGGAAATGGTAGATGAAGAACACGAATGATTCGATCATTAAGAATTACATAAAGAAGGTCACAAAGCTCATACCAAGCACCTATCGTTCCCGTTTGCAGACAGAATTACACAGCAGCATCACGGAATGTTTTTACGATGCCCCGGAGTTGACTGTTTCCATGCTTTACGAGCGTTACGGTACCCCGGAAGAGTTTGCAACGGAATATTTATCCGGTATGGACAGAGAAGAGCTTCAAACCACTCTGGCTCAATCAAAAAACAAAAAACGTATATTAACCATTGCGCTAATCGCCCTTCTCCTTCTATTGATTCCGATTAGTATTTGGATTTATTCCGAAGGAGAACGGCATAGGGGATATCATTCTTCTATTCAAGTTGAATATTACAATTCACAGTAATATGATTTATTCAAGGAGGTCATATGAAAAAACACTATTTATCCATTGTTTGTAGTTTACTTACCCTTTTTACCTTTACAGTAAGCGCTCCTGTTCAGGCAGAAGCAGCCTTACAAGTTCCCGATTCTCAAGTAGTTTCGGAGCATATTGAAACCTTAGATGACGGTTCTTATTTTCTCATTACTATTACAGAAGATATATCTTCATGTGATACTCGCTCCACACAGACCAAATCCGGTTCAAAATGCATGACATATTATGACGCAGATAACAATGCTCTATGGGATTTTACCGTATACGGAACCTTCCAGTTCATCCCAGGTTCCAGTGCCGGCTGTGTCTCCAGCTCCTACTCAATCAATATCTACGATAGCAGTTGGGAAAACTCTTACGCAAGCGCCTCTAAAAGCGGTAATCAGGCAATCGGAGATGCCACCTTCAAGAAAAAGGTACTTAATATCACAACAAATATTGAGGATGTCCATCTTGTTTTAACCTGTAGTGCCTACGGCACCCTTTCCTAACCGGCCTTTTCTCAACATAATAGTCTCCTTCAAAAAGCCCCACAGCTATCAATAGCTGTGGGGCTTCTCTTGCTCTTTTATTCTATTCATTCTGCGCTTAAAGCTCGTAGTATTGCCTCTCGCCTCCTACGCCGTCGCCTCTTCCTTCTTCGCCTGCATCTCAAGCTGTGCCGTCACCAGACCGTAGTAGATGCCCTTGCTGGCCATTAACTCGTCGTGACTGCCCATTTCCGCGATGCGGTGCTTATCGATAACCACAAGGCGGTCTGCGTTTTTGAGAGTAGACAAACGGTGTGCGATAGCAAAGGTAGTCTTACCGGAGGTCAGACGCTCCAAAGCGGTCTGAATCAGGTACTCGCTCTCGGTATCAAGGCTTGCCGTTGCCTCATCCAGGATGAGTATCTTCGGATTATTTAAAATCGCACGGGCAATAGCGATACGCTGACGTTCTCCGCCGGAGAGGCGGCTTCCCTTTTCACCTACGTAGGTGTTGTAGCCGTCCGGCATACGGGTAATAAAGTCGTGGGCGTTTGCCATCTTGGCCGCCATAATAACTTCCTCTTCCGTAGCATCCGGCTTTGCATAGCGGATGTTATTAAAAATCGTACCGGAGAACAGGAAGGTCTCCTGCAATACCACACCGATTTTGGAGTGATAGTAGTCGATGTCGATGTCCTTAATATTCTCTCCGTCTACAATCAGCTCACCGTCATCCACATCGTACAGATGCATGATGAGGTTGATCAGGGTGGACTTTCCGGCACCGGAGGCACCTACGAAGCCAATCATCTCACCCGGCTTCACTTTAAGATTCACGCCCTCTACCACCGGCTCGTAGGAATGATATCCGAAGGTGGCATTCTTAAACTCGATGGCGCCGGTAATTTCCGGCTTACAAGCCTTTTCCGTATTCCGAATCTTCGGCTCCTGAGTCATAATGTCGTTGATACGTTCCATACTGGTCACCAGGTCCATGAGCTGACGCGGCAGGTTGTTAATCCAGCCGAGATACATGTAAAGCATGGAGGTGTAGCTGACAAACTGCATCACCTCACCGGCGGTCATAGTCTCACCCAGCACGCTTCGTCCGCCGTAGAAAATAACCAGATAGACACCGGCTCCCATTAAGAAGTTAAGTAACGGGAAAAACATAGCCCAGAACACTTCGTTTTTCGTCTGCACATTGGCAAACACATCGGAAAAGCCATTAAACTTATCGGACTCATCCTGCTCCTTACCGTAGCCCTTTACTACGTTCATACCGGAAATTACGTCCTGCAGGGCGCTATGTACGTCATCGGACTTCTTTCCCTGCAAACGGAACCGGCGGTGAATATTCTTTCTCCAAAGCATGGAAACCACAGCCGCAATCGGTACGAAAATAAAGGAGATTAACGCCAGCTTCCAGTTCAGTACCAGCATGTAAATCACAACCGCCACGAACATGATAACTACCGTAAACATGTTACAGAAGACATGCTCCATAAACATACGGATTCTGCCCGTATCGTGCATAATACGGTTCATCAGCGCACCCGGACGCTTCTCGTGAATGTAGGACAGGGACAGCATCTGTATCTTATTGTACAGCTTGGAACGCAAATCCTTACCGATGGTGGAACCAAGCTTTGCACAACCGTAGCTCTTTCCGATGTCCACCAAAGCGATTCCAATGCCGACCAAGAACATGGCAACCAATACCAGCATCGCCGCAAGATACTTCTTTTCTCCGCTGTACAATATCTCATCCACCAGATACTTCTGCAGCTCCGGAGAAAACAACCCGATAATAGCACGGGTAACCATAAGCGCAATAATCGGAATCAACTGCTTTTTGTAGGAACCGAGGAGCTGTACAATCTGGAAAAAGACACCTCTGCTCTTCCGGTTACAATGCGGACAGTCCTTGGTGCCCGGCAATGCTCTGCCGCACACAAAACAGGTCTTTTCGTACTCCTCGCTCTCGGCACGCTCGGTACTTCCGCTTTTTAAAAGCGCAATTCCTCTCGCCACATAAGCGTAACGTGCCAGATGCTTTGCGGAGTACCGGACAATGAGATAGTCCTGTCCGTCCTTTACCGCATATAACACACCGCAGTTAATCCGCGGCTCGGCCTTTACCGCATCATAGGCGGAAAGGTCATATTCCTTTTCCTTCACGGCATTCTGCAGCAATACGAGACGCTTGTTCGTCACAACCGTAAACCCGTTTTTTACATACTTACCGGAAAGGTCACAATCGTAAGGAACCGCATACAGCACCTCCTCCCCCTCTGTAAGGGAAAGGGCCGCCAGCTCCTGTTGATTTAATTCAAACTTTAATATCATAGGGATATCCTCTCTCGACGTCATGCGGCACACCTTCTGCGTCCCGCACGAAAACCACACCTTACAGGAACAAATCTAACTTCTTCTGCTCCTTTATCGTAAGCTTCGATACATCCGGAATCTCAAACCGGTTTTCATCAATATCCGAAATAATAATTCTCGTATCGGACAAATGCACCACCGCATTACCACCCATACGAATGACAAACCGGCAATGACCTCGGTCGGTCTCCACGTCAAAATACGCAAAACCGTACTGGTCCTTTATCTGGTAAATCCTCGTAATAATCGGTGTAAAATAGCGGAGTGCCAGCTGCTCTGTCAGCATCTCGCCTACCTCCTTCGGGAAGGTCTCCATGCTCTCGATGACACCGATTTCCTTGGAGGTCTCCTCCGCGGTACGGATGGAAATGTACTTGCCCGGTTCGGAGAACGGGAACATCCGCACCACCTGTACGCGGGAGTACTCCTCTCCCTCTACCTTAAGGCTGACAAAGCCGCCCTCGGTACGGGAAAAGGTCGCCGTCTCCGGGGTCAGATAACGGAGGCGCAGCATTGCTTCCGTTTCCTGCTCCATCTGCTCCAAACTAAATTCTTCTTCAAAATGATCTCTCACAATAGCCTCCTATTCCAGACCCTTCAGTGCCAGTGCCTTCGTCTGCAATTCCATCAATTTGTAGTAGGTACCGCGAAGCTCTGTAAGCTCCTCCTGGGTTCCCTCCTCCGTAATCCGTCCGTGGTCCAGTACAATCAACCGGTCCGCATCACGCAAGGTAGACAAACGATGGGCAATGGAAAGCGTCGTACGGTTCTTGACCAGATACTGCATGGACGTCTGAATCGCCTTCTCCGTCTCCGTATCTACGGACGCCGTTGCCTCGTCTAAAATCAAAATCTTCGGGTTTGCCAAAATCGCCCGGGCAATGGAAATACGCTGTCTCTCGCCGCCGGAAAGCTGGCGTCCCGAGGAACCGATCACCGTATCGTAACCGTCCGGCATGCGTAAGATAAACTCGTGGGCACTTGCCAGCACCGCCGCTTTGATAATCTCTTCCTTCGTTGCCGTCGGGTTTGCATAGGCGATATTTTGCTCTACCGTACCCATGAAGATATAGGTCTCCTGGGATACCATGGCTACGTTACGACGCAAATCGTAAAATGCCATATCCCGGACATTAATTCCGTCGATTAAAATCTCGCCTTCCTGCGGGTCGTACATACGGGAGATAAGATTAACAAGGGTGGTCTTTCCCGCACCGGAACGTCCCACGATACCAAGCATTTCACCCGGCTTAATATGTAAGGTGATATCCTTTAAAATCGGCTTACTGAGCTCATAACCGAAGGTCACATGGTCAAGCACAATCTCACCCTCCGGCTCAGTCAGGCGCACTGCCTGCTCCTTTTCCGTTACCTCCGGAATAGAGTCCAGGATTTCGAACATACGCTGGGCACTGTTCATACTGTCGGACCAGTTATTAAAGAACCGGGAAAAGAAATCCATCGGTCCGGAAAGCTGGCCTACATATCCCGTAAAGGTCAGTAACATACCCACTTCAAAATGGTCCGTTGCCATAACAAACCAAACACCGAGAGCCCAAACAATCAGGTTAATCAACTCTCTCACACCGGAGAAAATAATCGTAAACTTATTATTGTAGCGGACGATATCCACCTCTGCCTCGGAAAGTTTTTTGTTTCCTTTTTCAAAACGGGAAATCTCGTTCTCCTGCTGACCGAAGGCCTTTACCACGCGGGCACCGGTCAGGTTGTCGTTTACGTTACTGTTAACGGTACGTTCCTTTCTGTGACGTCGTCCGTACAAGCCCCACAGCTTCGGGCGGAGCTTCATACTGATGATGAGCGTAATCGGCATTAATACCACCGCTACAATGGCCAACTGCCAGCGCATGGAAAACATCACCGTCAAAGTCGCGATAATCGTAAAGCCGTGTACAAAAGCGTACGGCAGTACGTCTACGAAAAATCCGGTCACACGATCCGCGTCACTCAATACACGAGTCATCAAACTACCGGTCTGTCTGCTTTTAAAGAACTGAATGGACAGCTTTCCCATCTGGTGGAATACATCCTTTTTCATATCTCTTACGACGCTTACCACAACCTTTGCGGTAATCACGCCGTGGATAATCTGGAAAATCTGCAACACCAGTCTGGTTAAGAACATCACTACCACAAGAAGGGTAAGTGCCGTAAATATCTCCACCTTCTCCATATCGAGCGGTTCAAGGAATGCAAGATTCTTCCGCAACACATAGTCATACAGCACCGTACCGCTCAAATACGGCCAGATCAGATTCAGCAAAGCGGTAATGATTATACTGAGAAACAGCATAACAACAGCGCCGGTATACGGTTTAAAATACGAAAAGGTACGCACAAAGACAGACTTCCGGTCCATACATTTCGGACAAATCTTCCGGTTCATGTCCGGATACATGGTTCCGCACTTCGGGCAGAATTCCTCTTCCTCCGGCTTTTCGTGCTCGTGCGCATCTTCCGGATTTTCCTTGTCCAAGGTTTCCAGACGACGCACCAGCTCATATGCATGTTTGATACACAAATTTGAAAATGCGGCAAGAATACGCTCGGTCCCCTTTACCTTTGCGGTAAGGACGGCGCATGCCACCTGACGTTCAATCCGCACCTCGGAAAGCTCCTCTACGAAGTATACCGCAAGACGATACTCTCTTGCTTCCTTCGGCTCATCCGAAACCGGATATCCCTTAAAGATATGCACCTCCGACAGTACCGCCGGAGAAGTGGCGATTGCCAGCTTCTCCTTGGTCAGTACCAGATATCCGTCCGCATACTCGCAGGCGGTATTCATATCGGTGCGTGCACCTAATAAAATTTGACTTTTTTCGATTCCCTGCCGGTTAAGCAAATCCCAGACCTGCTCCGGCATGTTCGGTATACGCATAATGTTCTCCTTCTATCAATGAAACGAACTTCGTTTCAAACACAACAAGTCACATTCCCCGGACTTCCTTCGGAGGACAGCTTCTACACCTTTTTATTAATGATACGATTACGCTTCTTCCTTGGTTGCAGTAATGGCAAGGGCCAGCTCGGTAAGCTGCTTGTCGTCTACCACGTTCGGCGCATCCGTCATTAAACAGGACGCGTCCTTTACCTTCGGGAATGCAATAACGTCACGGATGGAATCCTCTCCCGCCATGAGCATCACAAGACGGTCAAGACCGTATGCAAGACCTGCATGCGGCGGAACACCGTACTTAAACGCATTCAGTAAGAAACCGAATCTATCGTAAGCTGCTTCTTTGGTAAATCCTAACTTTTCAAACATCTTTTCCTGTACGTCGTTCTGGAAAATACGCACGGAACCGCCACCGATTTCGGTGCCGTTTAATACGATATCGTAAGCCTTTGCACGTACCTTGCCCGGATCGGTATCAAGGAGCGCCAGGTCCTCTTCCATCGGCATGGTAAACGGATGGTGCATTGCCACGTAACGCTTCTCTTCCTCATCATACTCAAGAAGCGGGAACTCCGTTACCCACAGGAAATTAAACTGCTTCTTATCTAACAACTCTAACTGCTTTGCAAGCTCTAAACGAAGCGCACCAAGCACATCGTAAACTACCTTGTTCTTGTCTGCCGCAAACAGAAGTAAATCGCCCGGCTCGCCGCCCATAGCAGCAACCAAAGCCTTCAGCTCCTCTTCGGTCATAAACTTTGCAAAGGAAGACTTGATATTGCCGTCCTCTTCCACCGCAAGGTACGCAAGGCCCTTTGCGCCGTAGCCCTTTGCGAACTCAACAAGTGCGTCAATCTTCTTACGCGGCATGGTTGCCTGTCCCTTTGCGTTAATACCGCGCACGGAACCACCATTTTCTAAAGCACCGGTGAATACGCCGAAACCGCATCCCTTCACCACATCGGATACATCGGTCAGTTCCATACCGAAACGGGTGTCCGGCTTATCGGAACCGAAACGGTCCATCGCCTCCTGCCAGGTCATACGCTGAATCGGAAGCTTCACCTCTACATCCAGAACTTCTTTAAAGAGCTTGTGAAGAAGACGCTCGTTCACATCGATAACATCATCGATATCCACGAAAGAAAGCTCCATATCGATCTGGGTAAACTCCGGCTGACGGTCCGCACGTAAATCCTCATCACGGAAGCACTTTACAATCTGGAAATAACGGTCATAGCCGGAACACATAAGGAGCTGCTTAAAAATCTGCGGAGACTGCGGCAATGCGTAGAAATTGCCCGGATGCACACGGCTCGGTACAAGATAGTCTCTTGCACCCTCCGGGGTACTCTTGGTAAGCATCGGAGTCTCAATTTCAAGGAACCCTTCCTCTGCAAGGAACTGTCTGGTCAGAGTTGCCACCTTACTTCTCATCATAAGGTTTCTCTGTAAATCCGGACGACGAAGGTCAATATAACGATACTTCAGACGAAGCTCTTCCTTCGTCTTGGAATCCTCCTCTACCGGGAACGGCGGAACCTCCGCCTCGGAAAGCACACGAAGCTCCTTTGCGCGTACTTCGATATCACCGGTGGCCAAATTTTCATTCACGGCACCGGAACGCTTTACCACTTCACCGACCACAGCAATTACGAACTCACTGCGAAGCTTTTCCGCTTTTGCAAAATTTTCACATCCGCAGGTATCCTCTTCGAAAATAATCTGTAACAGACCGGAACGGTCACGCAGATCCAAAAAGATAATACCTCCCTTATTACGGCTCTTCTGTACCCAGCCCATAACCGTTACAGTTTCGCCGATATTTGCATTACTTACCTCGGTACATCTGTGGCTTCTCTTTAAGCCCATCATTGATTCTGCCATTTCTTTTTCCTCCTTCGTTTCTTTCCGATTATAAGAAAATTATCAAAAAGAAACTTCACTCATTTTTATATAGTACACCATTTTAAGCTCCGTGTAAATAGTGTTTTTTACGATTTGCAAAAGTTGCATACTCTTTTATTTCATCAAATTCTTCGGAATGATATAATTTTAAAAATTCTAAGAATATTCCCATATCCAGGTCCTTGGAATCCTCAATCATCATCTCCAGTGCCGTATCAAATTCGAAGGCCTTCCGGTACGGTCGTTCCGACACCAGCGCGCAAAAGGTATCACATACCTTAAGCATACGAGCCGAAAACGGAATCTTGCTTCCTGCCAAATTATCCGGATAACCGGATCCGTCGAAATTCTCGTGATGGTGGTATACCGCCTTGATAATTGCCTCCGGATACCCACAGGCTTCTAACATCTTCTTTGCGTTTTCCGCATGCATGCGCATGTAACGCATCTCTTCGATTTTCATGGCACTCTTATCACGTCCGTACAACACTTGGCCCAGCTGAAGCTTGCCGATATCGTGCAGCCCCGCCGCCGTCAGCATCATTTCCTTGTACTCTTCGGAAATCCCGGAAGCCTCGCATAAGAGACGCACCGTCTTTGTAACCAAGACACCGTGGTCGATGGCATCCGCCAGGTCCTCCTGCACTACCGCACCGTTCCCGGTCTTTTGCACAATTTCTCTTATATTGTAGTATGTACGTTCAAAATCATCGTTACCCTGGTACATTGTTCTCCTCGCTTTCCTTTTTTCTCGAACAATTAATACAATCCTTTGTAATGTTCAAAAAAAGCGTGCTTACGCGCAATCATCTCATCCGTACGTTCCAGATAATCCTTCAGACTCTTTACATTCTCGGAACGTTCGATACGCTCTCCGTCTTGCAGTACCAGCTTTGTCGCTCCTCCGGCACCCAGTGCCAGAATAGAATGCTTCTCTTCCATAATCAGGATATTGTACAAACCTTCTTTCCCCGGTCTTGCATATCCCACATTTTCCAGATTCTCTTCCATGTTCTTTTGACGATATAAATAATACGGCGCGTAACCGTTTTCTTTTGCAAATTTCACCGATGCCGTCAGCATATCACCCACCTGCACCGCTCCCTTATCCTCGTACTGCTCCTTCTCAATGTTAAGACGGGCAGCTCTCTTTAAGGCAAGGGTATGTACCGTCACACTGTCCGGTGACAGTTCTCCGATCTTACGAAGTGTTACTTTCACATCCTCCGCATTTTCTCCGGTAAGACCGATAATCAAATCCATGTTGATATTGTCAAAACCGATGCGTCTCGCTTCCTCGTAGGCCCTGCAAATATCCTCCGTGGTATGCATTCTTCCGATGACATCCAGAGTCTTCTGGTTCATAGTCTGGGGATTGATGGAAATACGGCTGATTCCCTCATCGTAGAGCATCTGTAGCTTTTCTGTGGTAATGGTATCCGGCCGTCCGGCTTCCACGGTCCACTCCGCAATCTGCTCCGTCGAAAAATACTTCTTTACGGTACGAATCACATCCCGCAGCTCCTCCGCAGAAAGCGCTGTCGGCGTTCCTCCACCGAAATAAACCGTTGCCAGTCGTTTGTCTGCCAACAGTTCCGCACTTGCTTCTATTTCCTTTTTTAATGCTTCCACATAAGCCCCGGTCTGATGTCCGAACCTGGATAACGGATAGGACGTAAAGGAGCAATACAAACAGGTGGTCGGACAAAAGGGAATGCCCACATACAGACTGTAGCTGTTCTTATAGTCAAGCGCTGTCAAAAGTTCCTTTTCCTTTGCCGCCACCGAAAGACTCAAGGCTCTCTTTTCTTCCGAACAGTAGTATTCTTCCTTCAAAAACGCATCAATGGATGCCGGCGCTTCTCCCGCCTCCAGGCGTTCCAGTACCTGCTTTACCGGACGTACGCCGGTAAGCGTTCCCCACGGAAGTACTTTCCCGGTCTCTCTTGACAGCATCCGGTATACGGCACGCTTTACCTCATCCCGGAACTTCTTCCGTTCCGCAAAATCTACCGCCTTTTCCTCCCGCTGTACCACTACGGAAAGGTCTCCGTTCCGGAAAAGAGAAAGTACGAATCCGTCTTCCTTCCATTCCCCGACAAGCAGATATCGTCCCCAATCCGCGGGCTCACAAGGCAAATTCACCGGCTTCCCTCCTCCGTAGGAAAATACATAATCCTCCTTCGGAAAGAAGGATTTATACAGAGGTCTGATATCCTGCTCAAAGGCCTCACTCGTCAAATCTAATCGAATCATGTTTCTGTCCTTCTTTGTTTACTGTAACTGTAGGTACGGTACAAAAGGGTTCTCCCACTTTTCCGAACCGATGTCCGTGGACTCTCCGTGTCCGGCATAGACTCTCGTCTCCTCCGGAAGCGTGTAAAGCTTCTCACGGATGGAACGGGCAAGCGTCCCCATACTGCCTCCCGGGAATTCGGTATTACCGATGTTTCGGAAAAACAGCGTGTCCCCGGAGAACAAATAGCCTTCCTCATACAGGTAGTAGCAACAGCCACCCGGCGTATGCCCCGGTGTATGAAGCAGTCTTATCTTAAATCCCGCCGACGTAAACTCTGCACCGTCCTTTAAACCGATGGCATCCTTAAGTACATACCCTCTGCGCATAAACCGGCTCGTCAAATTCTGTGCCGGGTCTTCTAACACCGCCAGCTCCGCCTCATGACAATACACCGGCACAGCAAACTCTTCTCTGATACGCTCTGCCGCCATCATATGGTCCAGATGTCCATGGGTCAGGTAAATTGCCGTCAGCTTAACATCCTTATCCTTAATCACATCGATTATTTTCTCTGCATAGTCACCCGGATCAATTAAAAAACCTTCCCCTGTCTCTTCGTTTTTTACCAGATAACAGTTGGTAGAAAACAAACTAACCCGGATTCCGTATATCTTCATCATAACAAATCCTTTCCGACCTTAGCCCGTGGTACGGGTAACATCCAGAATACTCTCCACTGCACCCAGCTTCGCAATCAGGTACTGCAACTGTTCCTTACCCTTTACGTTAAATCCCACGGTAATGGTTGCGGTTCCCTGCTTACTGGTACGGGAATTTAAGGTCTGGATATCTATCTTGTTTTCCGTAAAAATTCTGGAAATATCCAAAAGCACACCGTTACGGTTATTGGCGTACATCGTCAGCTCCGCATAATAGCTCTCGGAAGCCTTCTCACCCTCCGGCATGCTCCATTCCGCATTGATCATACGATGTCTGTCTTCTTCGGAAGCGTTAATAATATTGATACAATCGGTACGATGTACGGAAACACCACGGCCTCTCGTTACGAAACCGATAATCTCATCTCCCGGCACCGGCGAACAACACTTGGACAAATGTACCGCAACATCCTCCAGCCCCTGTACAATAATGCCTGCCTTGGCTCTCGCCATTGGTTTTGCTGTCTTATTGCTGCCGATATTCTCTAGAAGCTTTTCGTCGGTAACTTCCTTTTTCTCCTTCTTATTGTACTCCTCCTGGAGACGATTGATAATCTGTCCTTCCTTTAAAGCACCGTGACCGATGGCCGCCAGCACGGAATCCCAGTCCTTGAATCCGTACTTTCGCATACAGACGTCTAAAAACTCCGGCTTTGCCAAATCCGAGAACTGCACGCCTTTAGCCTTACAGTAGGACTGCAACAGTTCCTTTCCACGGATAATGTTATCTTCCTTTAATTCTGTCTTAAACCACTGGTTAATCTTATTTTTCGCCTGGGTGCTTTTTACGATGGAAAGCCAGTCGCGGCTCGGTCCCTTGGTGTTCTGAGACGTAATAATCTCGATACGGTCACCGTTCTGCAGCTGGTACTCAATCGGAACCAGCTTGCCGTTGACTCTGGCTCCTACCATCTTATTACCTACCGCACTGTGAATCGCGTAGGCAAAGTCTACCGGACAGGATCCTGCCGGAAGGTTCTTTACATCTCCGGTCGGAGTAAAGCAGTAAATGCGATCGGAAAACAAATCCAAATCGTCCTTGATGGAGCTTAAAAACTCCTTGCTGTCCGACATGTCCTGCTGCCACTCCAGAATCTGACGAAGCCAAGCCAGCTTCTCTTCTTCCGTATCGGAGCTCTTTGCTCCGCCCTGGGTTTCCTTATACTTCCAGTGGGCCGCAATACCGTATTCCGCGGTACGATGCATATCAAACGTACGAATCTGAATCTCGAACGGCGTACCGTTCGGTCCGATTAAGGTCGTATGCAACGACTGGTACATGTTTGCCTTCGGCATGGCGATATAATCCTTAAAACGTCCCGGAATCGGCTTATACATCTCATGAATCACACCTAACGCCGCATAACAGTCCTTTACGGAATTCACGATAATACGCACCGCAAACAAATCGTAAATCTGGTCCAGCGTCTTATTCTGGTTTACCATCTTTTTATAAATACTGAAAAAGTGCTTTACTCGCCCGGTAATCTCGGCTTCGATGCCTACCGCACGAATCTGTTCGCCCACTTCTTCGATAATACCGTTAATAAACTTGGTACGCTCCTCCTTACGAAGGGCGATTTTCTCCTCTAACTCCTCACAAACCTCCGGCTCCAAATACCGCAGGGACAAATCATCCAGCTCCACCTTGATTTTGGAAATACCTAGGCGGGAAGCAAGCGGCGCATAAATATCCATGGTCTCACGGGCCTTTTCAATCTGCTTCTCCGGCTTCTGATACTGAAGCGTACGGAGATTATGCAAACGGTCCGCCAGCTTAATCAAAATGACGCGGATATCCTTTGCCATGGCAAGGAACATCTTACGAAGATTCTCCGCCTGAAGCTCTACCTTATCTTTGGAATAATTGAGCTGCGTCAGCTTCGTTACACCGTCCACAAGAAGTGCCACTTCACTGCCGAACAGCTCGGTAATCTCCTCCAGCGTATATGCGGTATCCTCCACCACATCGTGCAAAATCCCCGCAATGATGGTCTCCTTGTCAAGCTCCAGCTCAGCCAATATAATAGCAACACAAATCGGATGAATGATGTACGGCTCTCCCGACTTACGAAGCTGCCCCTTATGTGCCTCGTCCGCCAAATGATACGCCTTCTCAATCATCGTCAAATCCGTAGACGGATGATAGGCTTTTATAGCCTCGATGAGCTTCCCGTACAAGACCTCCGGATCGGTAAAATCCGCCGGTGTACTGAGTTCCTTTTCATCCACACGTTTTATTTTATTGCCCGTTTTTTCAATAATACCAGTATCCATGTTGCCCCCTACTCCGGCAAAATTGCCTTTTGTGCAAAACCCACCATGCAATTAACGATACTTTCCGTACTTACTTACCCGGATATGTAACAACCGTCTCTACCTCATACTTGCCCAGTCTGGCTCTTCCCTCAAGCCCTGCCAGCTCCAATAAAAATACAATCTTAACCACCTCGCCGCCAAGCTCCTCAATGAGCTTTGCAGCCGCCTCGATAGTGCCGCCGGTAGCAATCAAATCATCCACTATGACAACCTTCTGTCCCGGCTTTATGGAGTCTTTATGCATCTCGATGGTAGCGGTGCCGTACTCCAAATCATAGGTAGCTTCAACAGTCTCACACGGAAGCTTACCCTTTTTCCGCACCGGTACAAAGGCCTTCTTCATGTTATACGCCAAAGGAGCACCGAAAATAAATCCACGGGATTCCGCACCCACAATCACATCAAACTCGGTGTCCGCAAGCAGCTTCTGCATCTCATCAATGGCAAGCGCAAATCCGTCTGCATCCTGCAACACCGTCGTAATATCACGGAACATAATCCCCTCCTCCGGGAAATCCGGAATCGTTCTGATATAATCCTCTACCTTCTTCATAAGTGTCTCCTTTCAAGGTCAGCCTTCCGCACGGTAATCTCCCGGCTTTGGGCACACTTTCTCATTTTTAAGTATACTTAATATAGTATAGCACTTTTTGTATGGAAAGAAAAGGGGGTAATGTGCAAAAAATACCGCCTATCTTCAAGATAAGCGGTACATAAAAACATATTCTATTCCTATCAATCGTGCAGTTCCTGCCTTCTACTTCCCCGTACTCCCGAAGCCACCGTTCCTCTTCCCTTCCGTCGCATCATCCACGGTAATGCCGTACGGTAAAAAGATTCCCTGAGCAAAGCCGGTGCCTTCCGTCAGTTCCACGGTCTTTCCTTCGTTGGAATCGTTGGTGAGCTTTACAAAAATATGCCCCTCGTTGTCGGAGTAGGCGTAATCACTATCAATGACACCCACAGTATTATTTAACTGCAGGCGGTACTTAAAGCCCAGGCCGCTTCTCGGAAACAGCATCAGCACAAAGCTCTCCGCCATCTCCGCCCGGATACCGGTGGGAATTTTCACCGTTTCTCCCGGAGCAAGTGTCACCGTCACCGGCATGAAAAAGTCATAGCCGGCAGAGCCTGTGGTGGCTCTGACCGGTAGTTTTAAGCTTTCATATATCTCCTCTGCACGGCCTGCTTCCGCCGGAAACGCATCGGAAAAATCTGCCACAAACCGCTCTTTGCTCACCTTAGAAAAGGCCGCAATCCGCGGTGCCCCCGGATATTCAAACGTCATACTTATATCTCCTTTAAGAATGCAACGTAACCGCAATATGCTTCGTATAAATCGGACTTACTGATAATCTCCCACGGAGCGTGCATATTAAGCACCGCAACACCGCTGTCGATAACCTCCATGCCGTAGTTTGCCATAATGTAAGCGATGGTTCCGCCGCCGCCCTCGTCCACACGACCCAGCTCGGAAGTCTGGAAGGTTACCTTGTGAGCATCCAAAGCTGCACGAAGTCTTGCCATATACTCTGCGTTGGCATCGTTGGAGCCGGACTTACCGCGGGAACCGGTGTACTTGTTAAATACAAGGCCCTTACCAAAATATGCGGTATTCTTCTTTTCGCTCACCGACGGATAGTTCGGGTCGAACGCCGCACTTACGTCAGAGGAAAGCATCTGGGAATTGGAAAGAGCACGACGTACCTTAAGCTCGGAGTAATCGCCGCACAAATTCATAACCTCTGCCACCGCATTTTCAAAGAAACGGGAATGCATACCGGTGGCACCCACGCTTCCGATTTCTTCCTTATCCACCAAAATGCAAACCGCCGTGCGATCCACCTTCTTCAATGCAAACAATGCCTTTAAGGACGGATATGCGCACACGCGGTCATCGTGGCCGTAGCCCATAATCATGCTGCGGTCGATACCGAATTCTCTTGCCGCACCTGCCGGAACCGCTTCGATTTCCGCAGAAACAAAATCATCCTCTTCGATATCATACTGTTCCTTTAACATGGCAAGGATGTTGCTCTTTACCGCTTCCTTTTCCTCGCCCTCAAGCGGGATACTGCCCACTAAAATATTTAAGTCTTCGCCCTCTACTACCTTTGCGGCGTTCTTTTCCATCTGCTTTGCGGACAGGTGAATAAGAAGATCCGTAATACCTACCACCGGGTCCGTATCCTTCTCACCGATGACTACGTTTACTACCGTACCATCCTTCTTTACCACAACACCGTGAAGGGCCAGCGGCAGGGTTACCCACTGGTACTTCTTGATACCGCCGTAGTAATGGGTATCAAGCATTGCCATTTCCGTATCCTCGTAAAACGGCACCTGCTTTAAATCAAGACGCGGAGAATCAATGTGGGCACCGAGAATCTTCATTCCCTTCTCTAACGGCTGCTCGCCGATTAAGAAAAGCGCCACCGCCTTTCCCATATGATTCACATAAACCTTATCCCCTGCCGTAAGCTTCGTATTCTTCGCAATGGCATCCTTTAAATCCACATAACCTTCCGCCTTTGCCTGACGAAGTACTTCCTCCACGCACTCGCGCTCGGTCTTGCAATCGGAAATAAACTTACGATATCCTTCCGCGAAGTCAAACACTGCCTTCTTATCCTTCTCGGAATACTTTAACCAAGCGTTCTTGCTCGGCTTTGTTCCCTTCTTGTCCTTTGTCGGTTCTACTTTTTTCGTTGCCATACTATTCCCTTCCTTTCGGATATATTATTCTTATTTTTCTATAGCAAATTCGCGCCATCCGCCGAATACTATCAAAAGAGTGCCAAATAAATCGGCACTCTTTTAGTATAGCCTATTTCCTGTCTACTGACAAGTAAAAGTTTCTCCTCCTCATATAGTAATACGCAATTCCAAGCGGTACCGCCGCCGAGATCCATGCAAGCGGTCCTGCCAGACAAATTCCGCGATATCCCAGCAGCCCCGGTAAGATATAAGACGCCAGCACACGGGTAATGAGCTCGAACACACCGCCCATAAGCGGCATAAAACTCCGTCCGATGCCCTGTAATACATTGCGGTATACAAATATCATGTTCAAAAACGGGAAAAATATTGCTGCCTGACGCAAATACAACTGTGCCGAATCCAAGATTTCCTCAATTACAGAAGCATCTACATCTTCCGTCGTCATAAACAGCTTTGTAATCGGTTCTCCCAGCACAAACAAAATACCCATGGAAATCACAGCGCAAATCAGGGTCAGCATGGTACATTTTGCCACACCCTCTTTGATGCGATCAGTGCGTCCCGCTCCCATGTTCTGTCCGGAGTAATTGGCCATGGCCACACCGAAGGTCAGAGCCGGCTGGGTCACCAGCTGTTCTGCTTTACATGCCGCCGTAAAGGCCGCAATTTTCGCGGTTCCGAATAAATTCAGCGCTCCCTGCACCACTACCGTACCGATGGCGGTAATACAGAACTGAAAGGCCATGGGCAGACCGATGTTCAAATGTCGTCGGTACAGCGCCACAGGTGCCTTAAAATCACCCTTTGACAAGTGTAAAATCGGATACTTCTTCCGAATATAAAACAAGCAACACACACCGGATACTAACTGGGAAATCACCGTTGCCAGTGCCGCTCCCGCCACACCCATGTGAGCGTAACGAATCAACACAATATCCAGCACAATATTCAGTAACGAGGAAATAATCAAAAAGTACAGCGGGCTCTTACTGTCGCCCACCGCACGCAAAAAACATGCCAGCAGGTTATACATCATGGTCGCCGCAATTCCGGCATAGATGATGCTGATATAGGTCGCCGCATCCCCGATAATTTCCTCCGGCGTATGAATAAGACGAAGAAGTGGTTTCGCCGTAAGTAACGCCAGAAGGGTAATTCCTACCGTAAATCCGATACTGAGTGCCACGGCACTGGCTTCTGCTTTTTTCAGTCCCTCTTCATCCTTTGCCCCGAAACGTTGTGCCACCAGCACCGCAAATCCGCTGGTCAGTCCGTTGGCAAAGCCCAGTACCAGAAAATTTAAGGAACCGGTGGTTCCCACCGCTGCCAAGGCCTGATACCCCAGATATTTTCCTACGATAATCGTATCCACCATATTATAAAGCTGCTGAAACACATTTCCCAAAAGTACCGGCAGGGAAAATAAAAGAAGCAGCTTTAACGGACTGCCTTTCGTCATGTCTCTGACTTTTGTATTACTCATAGGTCACCTCGTTTATTTTAAAATATGAATACCTCGCACATACATCTCGAAAGCCATTGTAATTTGTTTTTACGTTACTGTCAATCATGTATTGTTATACAATTTCTGACATTTTATCAATATCTAAACATCTACAAAAAGAAAAAGCTGCCATACCTGCCGATCCTTTCCCGCAAATATAACAGCCTTTTGTTTCGATATCCTCTTTCCTTTATGTTACGTTTTCACCTCTACGAATATTTCCTCGCCAAATCGTTCAACTCTTCCAAAAGCTTCTGATTATTCACCTTTCTTGCCAGCGGCAGGTAGAACTCAATGGTTTCCTTTGCCTTTGCGGCCCGCTTCTCCTCCGCCAGATACTCAATGGTCCGCATATTGTGCAGACGCTCTGCCAGCTTAATGAGAAGTACTTCCTCCGGACAATTGTCTCTGTCCGTATGCCACAATCCGATTCTCTCCGCGATATTCCATACGGCCGCCGGCAACTCAACTGACAAATCCACCGCCTCGGAGCGTTCTGAGATGTCCGAAAACAAACCCGCCAGTACCGTCTCGGCATCCGCCCCCATATCCGCCAGAAGCATCGCCACATTCAGCGTATGGGTCACAAACTCATCTCCGGAATACCGATACTTTCCTTCGTATACCTTACAAGCCGTGTCATATACCTTAGTAAGCACCGTTTCTTCCACCGTAATATTATTCTTCTTAAGCAACTCCTTTAATCCCGCAAGTAATTCTTCTTTCGGGGTTCCAAGCTTCGTACTGTTTAAAAAAATCGGTTCCATACAGTTCCCTCCTATGCAATAAAGCTCCAGTCTCAAAGTTCTGAGAAGGGACGGAGAACAACCGAACTCCCGTTTAAACGCTCTGGAAAAGGCACTGTGGGATTCAAAGCCGTACCGGAAGGCCACATCGATAATTCTGCTTCCCGCAGCAATCTCGTCCATAGCCCGGAACAGCCGTCTTCTGCAAATGTACTCCATGACCGTTTCCCCTGTATGGGCCTTAAATAACTGCAAAAAGTGATACTCCGAATAGCCCGCCAGTTCCGCCAGTTGTGCATTTGTCAGCTTCTCTTCCAGATGCTCTTCAATGTAATTTAAAATCCGATTCATATCCGTCACCTTACTTTCCACGTGGTAGCTTAAGCATAACATAGTTCAAAGAGGAATGCTGTACCGAAAACGGGATGTTATTACCCTTTTTAACTAAATTCATCCTACCATGTCTCAAATATCCCGTCAATCAGCACCACCGGCTTAGCCGGTGGTTTGCTCAAGCCCTATAAGGGCTTTTTTCCCGCGCAAGAGTCTAAAGACTCATCGAAATGGTTCGCCAACCGCAAAACATTTTCCCACCAAGCCCTAAA
>SVEN01000036.1 GCA_015057365.1 Lachnospiraceae bacterium
TCTCCGTAATAAATCATGTTATCCAACACAAGCCTTACCGTAGAGAAATCGGTATGAATTGCCCACTCCGTTTCGTCTCCTCCGCCACCGTGCATCAGAAAAAGCACATTATACTGCTTTTCGCTATCGTATCCGTACGGCAAATATACATAGGCCGGTTTGGTCATTTCTTCCCCGGTTCCGTAGTAATCCTTTGTGGTATAAGTGATTTCCTCCACCGTTCCGGATGCATTCTTCTTAAGTTTCCGGTACTCTGTCGGAATCTCTATGCCCTCATTCTTTGCCGGTGCATGGGTCGGTTCCGGAGTCGCCGTGGGAACCGAAGTTGCTGTGAGAGCCGGAATTGCGGTAGCCTCCGGCTGCACTATCACCGTTTCTTCCCCATCCGTCTGCTCCGGTGATACCGTCGCCGTACTCTCCGGAAGGGGCGTCCCTCCGTCTTTTCCTCCTGCCGTGCCGCATGCTGCCATAGCACATAACACAACTCCGGCAAATACTCCCACCATCCACTTCTTTCTCAAATTCCTCATCGTCATATCCTCCTCACTTCGTACCGCTAAGCAGTACCCCTCTTTACTTAAATATCAGTTGCACAAAATTATACAGCCCCAGCTGCGCCACGGTTATGGAATGGGACCCCGGAACCACCTGCAGCATCATATTCTCTCCCGTTACCACCTTATCTGTAAGATTCGGTAACTCCGCAAATGCATCACGAGCCAAATAAAGACACCCATCCAGGTTTCCGCATATGGAATAAATATAATTAATCTCGTAAGGTTTAAAGGACTCTAAGCAAGCCGCAATCTCCTCTGCATTGTAGGTGGTATTGCCCGCCGCAAAGGAACCGAAATAGCTCATAATATCTAAGCATTCGCACAGTCCGATATTCACCGTCTGCATCCCTCCGAAGGAAAAGCCCGCCATGGCACGATGGTCTCTTGCCTCTGTCAAATCATATCCGTCCGGGTCATACGCCCCGTAAGTGGCATAATTGGCATCTATGTACGGAATCAAATCGTTTCGAAGCTCCAGTCCGAAATCCTTAAATGCGGTATGATCCTGAGACCCTTTTGCATAATTCACACCGGTTCTTCCGTTTGGAAATACTACAATTAACGGTTCAATGTCTCCGTAATAAATCAGATTATCCAGCGCCAGACGCAGCGAGGACAACGTATACTGAATGCCGAACTCCGTCTGGTCTCCTCCGCCGCCGTGCATGACAAAAAGAACGTTGTACTGCTTTTCCGTATCGTATCCGGCCGGAAGATATACATAGGCCGGCTTTATTACCTCTTCTCCGTTTCCGTAATAATCCTTTGTTTTATAAGTAATTTCCTCCACCGTTCCGGCCGCATCCTTCTTCATCATGCGATACTCCGCCGGAATCACTATGCCTTCATTCTTGGCCGGGGTGTGGGTCGGCATCGGCGTGGCTGTCAGCGCCTCTGTCTGGACCGGTGTAGCGGTTGCCTCCGGTATGACGGTAGCGTCCGGTAACTTCGATATGGCTTGCGTCGGCTCCGGGGCTACGATAGCTGTCATCTCCGGAGTAGGAGCTCCGACTTCTTCTCCTCCAGTCGGCCCACATGCGGCAATACCGCACAACAGCAATACCAGACCGATTCCCAAAAATTTTCGCTTCTGTCTCTTTCGCATTCCCAGCACCTCCTTTCTGTCAAACACTTTAATAAGTAAATCTCATTTACTTATATTGTAGCATTCGGCGCGCCCTTTGTCAACCACATTTACTCGCCAAATAAAAAGAAAGCGGACTGCCCTTTCGAACCGTCCGCCTGTTATCAATACACTTTTTATTGAAATACAATCTGTGCAAAGTTATAGAATCCAAGCTTCCATACACTCATGGTATGACCTCCGTTTACCGTCTGATATACCATGTTTACATCCTCTTCTACCTTATCCGTCAAATCCGATAAGCCTTTTACCGCATCGCCGCCCGCAGCCAGGGAGCCGGTATCACTCAGACCGCAAATGTTATAAAAATAATTGATGTCATATTCTTCAAAGTTTTTCAAATGCTCTGCGATGGTTGCGGAATTATAAGTAGTCGGTGCTGCAGAAAATGCGCCAAAATAACTGAGGATATCCAGACATTCACACATACCGATGTTGATGGTCTGCATACCGCCCATGGAAAGGCCCGCCATGGCACGATGATCTCTTGCTGCCGTCAAATCGTAACCGTCCGCACTGTACTCCGCATAGGTTGCAAAGTTTGCATCAATATACGGAATCAGATCGTTTCTGAGTTCCTGACCGAATTTATAAAAGGAGTCTGCATTTGCCATGCTGGTATTCGTATAATCCACACAAGAGCGGCCATTCGGAACCACTACAATAAACGGCTCAATATCCTTGTGATAAATCATATTATCCAAGGCAAGCTTGATTTCGGAAAAGGCCTTATGCATTTCCCATTCATACTCATCTCCGCCTACTCCGTGCATCAGATAAAGCACGTTATACTGTCCGTTCTCATCGTATTCCGGCGGCAGGTATACATACGCATGCTTTGTAATCTCCTCACCATCTCCTTGATACGCATAGGTGGTATAATTAATATCCACTACCTTTCCGAGGAAATCCTTGTTTAACTTCACATATTCTCTCGGAATCATCACACTTTCGTTTTTCGCCGGCTCATGTACCGGTTCCGGGGTCGCCGTTGGCTCCGGAGTCGCCGTCGGTTCCGGGGTCGCCGTTGCTACCGGTTCCTCCGGTGCGGTTGTTGCGGTTACTTCCGGGGTCTTTGTTACGTCAGACTCTCCTCCCTGCTTTGTTCCGCAGGCCATCATGCCACAAACCGCGACAAGACAAAGAGCCCCGATCAATCCTTTTCTAAACTTCATCTTCGTTTCCCTTTCCTTCTCTTTTTGACATAACGGTAGCGGACTACACTCAGCCCGCTACACAGAATATTTCCTCATATTTTATTTAAATACCATCTGTGCAAAATTGTACAAGCCTAAATGCCATACCTTATGGTCGTGATAGCCCGGTACCTCGTGCCACATGAAGTTCTCGCCGTCGGTAATTCTGTCAGATAATCCGTCCAGACCGTTTACCGCAGCCTTAGCGCTTGTCAATGCGGTTCCGTCGCTGAGTCCGCAGATGTTGTAGAAGTAGTTAATCTCGTACTTCTCATCAAATGCCGCAATCTTCTCTGCAACCACCTTTGCCTCATAGGAGGTCGGTGCTGCGGAAAATGCGCCGAAGTAGCTGATGATGTCAAGGCACTCGCACAAACCGATGTTGATGGTCTGCATACCGCCCATGGAAAGACCGGCCATAGCACGATGGTCACGACTTGCTGTCAAATCATACCCGTTCTCATCATACTCCGCATAGGTGGCAAAATTTGCATCAATGTACGGAATCAAATCGTTTCTGAGCTCCTTACCGAAGGAATAGAAGGAATTCATGTTTGCGAAACTGGTATCGGTGTAATTCACACAGGAGCGTCCGTTCGGAACCACGATAATAAACGGCTCCGCCTCTCCGTAGAACATCAAATTGTCCATTGCGCAGCGAATATCATCGAATACGCCGTCGATGCCCCACTCGTCTTCCGTTCCGCCGATACCGTGCATCAGGTAAAGTACATTATACTGACCGTTTTCGTCATACTGCGGCGGCAAACATACATAGGCATGCTTTGTAATCTCCTCGCCGTTGTCTGCGTAAGCATAGGTGGTATACTCAATATCCACAACCTTACCCGCGTAGTCCTTATTAAACTTTGTATACTCTCTCGGATACCCATTAGTCTCTAGCTTAGCCGGCTCGTGTACCGGTACCGGAGTCGCAGTCGGGACCGGTGTAGCGGTCGGTTCCGGCGTCGGTTCCGGGGTCGCCGTCGGTGCCGGGGTTTCGGTTCCCTTAACCGCCATGGTAACGCCGGCATCCTCACTGCCGTCTCCTCCGCCGCATGCCATCATGCCGCACAGCATCGTCAAACAACAAATGCCTGCAAATAACTTCTTCATTTTCATAGTACTTGCTCCTTTTTCTTTCTCTCTATAACAACCGCTTCCGGCTATTATTCCATCCCCTTAAGTGCCTTTAAGGCCTCATAATAGGCATCCTTGCGGACACATGCCCGGTTAAACAGACCGCAGTACGGACCGTTCATGGAGTAGCTGTAATCGGTCTTACTCATCATCGGATCATCGCAAATGCCCCAGATGGATACGTTCTCTAAGAAGTCGCCCTCCTCATTCAAACGCTTATACATAGCAAACAGCTTACCGTAAAACTCTGCGTGCTTTTCCATTTCGCTCTGCTGGAAGTTACGTACCGACATCTCGGTCACATGCACCTTTACGCCCAGCTCGCGGAACATGCGGATAGCCTTTTCCACCCGGACAATATCCTGATTGTTCATGCAACCGGACTGCTGGCCGTAGCCGCCGATGTAGCTTTGCATACCGATACCGTCACAAAGCTGCTTATAAGTACCATCGGCATTCTTTTCGTAGCTGTTAATGCTCTTTACCAGCTCGATAATCGCATCTCTTTTGCCGTCGTAGAAGGTATTATAGTCGTTGTAATACAGCTCGATGGATACCTCCGAATTCTTCTTCTGAAGCTTCTCCACCGTCTCTCTTGCACAAGCAAAAGCAAACTCTACATAATCCTCACCGATAATGGTGTTGAACATATTCTCGTCGCCGTTACGGGTGGTTCTCACATGACGCGGGTCGTCTGCCCGGTAATCTCCGCCGTCGCCTACCGCTTCGTTTACCACATCCCAGCAATATACCACACCCGGGAACTTCTCTTCGAAATGAGTCACCACTTCATCGATATAATACTTCACGCGGGCCTTTAAGGTCGCCTCATCTACATAAGCACCGTCGCTTTTATAGCCCTCGCGGTAAAACCAATCACTCATATACGCATCCCACACCAACACATGGCCACGCATCTTCAGACCGTTCTCCTGAGCAAAGCCTACCAGCTCGTCTGCCTGGGAATAATCCATCACCGGCATACCGTCCGGATTCTGCTGGGAAGCCCCCTGCTGAAGCAATGAATAGGCCTTCATCTCGTTACCGGTGGTTAAAACGTCAAACTCCTTTTGCACCATCGGAATATAATACTTATTGCTCAACTGATCGTAATTGATTACCGTACCGAAAGTAAAACCGTTCTCCGCTGCGGCATCCTTAATATACTGACTCTCCAAAGGCGGCTCCTTAAATGCTAACTGTACAAAGTTGTAAAAACCTAAGTGACTGACATACTCGGAATGGGTACCCGCCACCGGATGCCACTTAAAATTCGTACCCTCGGTAATACGGTCCGTCAAACCGTCCAAGGTGGCCGAAGCGGCACTGGCGCTCCAGTACGCCGTAGTATCGTCCGTTCCGCAGATACTGTAGAAATAACCTACCTCATACTCCGGGAAATCATTCTCCAAAATCTGTGCAATCTTTGCTGCGTCATTGGATGTCGGTGCTGCCGCAAAGGCTCCGAAATAGCTCATAATATCCAAGCACTCACACATACCGATATTGATGGTCTGCATACCGCCCATGGAAAAGCCCGCCATGGCACGATGCTCTCTTGCCGCAGTCAAATCATAGCCGTTCTCGTCGTATTCCCCGTAAGTGGAATAATGACTTTCTATGTACGGAATCAAATCATTCCGAAGCTCCTGGCCGAAGGAGTAAAATGCCTCCTGACCGCCACCGGTTCTGCCGTTAGGCGTAACTACGATAAACGGTTCGATTGCTTCGTAATAGATAAGATTATCCATAATCTTTTTTATCTTACAGGAGGCCTTGTCTAACTTCCACTCCGCTTCGCTTCCGCCGATGCCGTGCATCAGATACAATACATTGTACTTCTTGCTCGTATCGTAATTCGGAGGAAGATACACATACGCATACTTTGTATTCTCCTCTTCCCCGCCCAGATGGTACTTCTTGGACTGATACTCGATATGTTCCACTGTTCCTTCAAAGCCCTCGTGCTTCTCCAGGTACACATTCGGAATCGCACCGTCCTCTACCTGAATCGGCTTTCTCGTCGGCTCCGGCTTCGGAGTAGCGGTAGCCTTCGGCGCCTCCGTCGGAGTAGCAGTCGGTTCCGGCGTTACTTCCTCCGTCACTGACGGGGCCTCCGTCGGCACCTCCCCACCGGTCTCTTTTCCACCGCATGCTGCCATACTTCCGAGAAGCATGGCGCAGCACAGGCCGATTCCCAATAATCTCTTTGCCTTTTTCATTGCTCTACACCTTTCTCTTCCTATTGCTAAATTTCTTTCCGTTATACCAGATTCTCCGCCAGACGACCTAACAAGCAAATCAGCTGATCTTTCTCCTCTTCGGAAAAGCCCGCAAATCCCTTTTCTTCGATTTCCTCTACCACACAATGCACCTGTTCCGCAAGACGCCTGCCTTCCTCCGTCAAATAAATACGAAATGCCCGTTTCCCGCCGGATACATGGTCCACTTTCTTACGAATCATACCGCGTTTTTCCATATTGGACAAAAGAACCACCATAGTTGCCGGCTCCACATGACAAAGAGCCGCCAGTTCTTTCTGTAAATACCCTTCCTGAACACGAAGGCTGGATAATACCTTCGGCTGTCCCGGAGATAAATCCAACTCCCGGAATCCGCTCCAACAACTCTTCTGATGAGCGGCCGACGCGCTCAGTAAAGACACAATCAACGGTTCTCTCATTCTTTCCCTCCAAACATACCTTCTCATTTTCCATCGGATCCTCTTGCAAAAAGACCCCACATAAGTAACATAAAAAACTGATTAGAAGCCTAATTTATATCTACTTCTAATTATACTTGGTTTTCGGAAAATGTCAAGCAACACAGTCATTCGGTCTGCCTGCAGACTACGCTTTGCGCTGCACGCATAAAAGAGGAGGCCGCACTTCTACGGTCTCCTCTGCTTTAAGTCTTCTCTTTCATTACTCTATGCTATTCTTCTGTCTTTGTCATTGCTTCCAGTACCTTGTAGTAAGCATCCTTTTTCTTGCAATCCTTATCAAACAGTCCGCAATACGGGGAGTTCTGACGATAATTGTCGTTCCACTCTCCCAGATTCGGGTCGTCCGTAATGCCCCAGATAGAGATATTGGTAAGCATTCTCTCCTTCTCGTTTAACGCCACGTACATATCAAACAGCTTGCCGCAAAACTCCGCATGCTCCGCCATCAGCTTCTCGTCATAGTTACGAACCGCCATTTCCGTTACGTGCACTTCAACGCCCAGGGAATGATACTTTTCAATGGCTTCCTTAATCATCTCGATATGAGACTCCTCAAGACAGCCCTCCTGTTCTCCGTAGCCGCCGATGTAGCTCTGCAGGCCCACGCCCTCACAAAGCTTACGGTAATTGCCGTCGGAATCCTTGGCATAATGGTTGATGCTCTTTACCACTTCGCAAATGGAATCTCTCTTTTCCGGGAAATATGCATTGTAGTCGTTGTAGAACAACGTGATGCTTACCTCCGGATTCTGTCTCTGCAGCTTTTCTACTACATTCTTTGCGCAAAGGAAAGAAAATTCCACATAATCATCACCGATAATATTATAAAACTGATTCTCTGTCGCTCCGCGTAAGGTACGAATGTGACGTGCATCAGAGGCATCGTAATCCTTTTCGCTGTCGCCTACCGCCTCATTTACAACATCCCAACAATACACCACGCCCGGGAACTCCGTCTCAAAGTGGGTAATTACCTTCTCTATGTAATACTGCAGACGCTTTTTCATGGTCGCTTCATCTACATAAGGACCGTTATTGGTATAACCTTCCCTAAAAAACCAGTCACACATGTAAGCATCCCAAACCAGCACATGTCCTCTGACACCGATACCCAACAGCTCTGCCTTGGAAACAATGGCATCCGCCTGGGAAAAATCAATAGCCGGCATCCCGTCCGGATTCGCCTGGGAAACACTCTGATTTAACATGGAATAGGCCTTCATCTCGTTAGCCGCAGTCACACTGTTAAACTCATCCATTACCATCATGACATAATTCAAATCACGGTCGGAATATGCACTCACAACCGTACCGAAACTGAAACCGCAATCCGCAGCGGCATCCTTTAAGGAGCCCTCCAGCTTTACCACCGGTGCCAAAGTCGGCTTCGGCCCCTCCGTAGGCTCAGGATCTCCGGTTCCCTCCGGAGCCTTTGTCACTTCCGGTGCATCGGTTGCTTCCGGTGCTTTCGTCGCTTTCGGAGCCTCTGTAGCCTTCGGTGCTTCGGTCTCCGTCGGTTCCGCCGTCGGTGCAACCGTTGCCGTCGGATCGGCCGGTTCCGTTACTCCCGGAGTAGTATCTCCGCTCGCCGGTGCATCCGTATTGCCACAGGCTGCCATACCAAGCAACATAGTAAGGCAACAAGCTCCTGCTATCATTTTCTTTAACAACTTATACATTCTCTTTTCGTCCCTTCTCCGTCAAAAGCACTCCGCGCCGTATCTCCGGCACGGGCAGGAAGTCCCCAAACACCTTCCGAATACTATTGTATCTTGTTTTTTCCGAAAGTCAATTAACATTCTGTGAACGTGAGGCTTTTTCTGTGAAATCTTTTTGTTTGACAACCCGCACCATCTATGCTATTCTGTCTTTATTAGAATTCTAATCTACGAGCCGGCAAGGCTCGTGTCAGGAGGTATTTTATGAGCTTTGATTACACAACACCGCAGGGCTTTGACGAAGCGTCCGCCGCAACCGAAGGCTGGACTCGTCAGACCGTTACATACCCATCCAAAACCACCGGCGCAGACCGTCTTTGTCATGTAATACTGCCGGCGGGCTACACAAAAGAAAAGACCTATCCGGTGCTCTATCTGTTACACGGCATCGGCGGTGACCACAACGAATGGCTGGGCGGCAATCCGTTAGAGGTGGTCAGCAATCTGGTGGGTTCCGGTGAAGCCACGGAAATGATTGTCGTTATCCCGAATGTCCGTGCCATGAAAGAGGATGCGATTCCGCAGGAGGTATACGGTCCGGTCAACATTGCGGCCTTCGACAATTTTATCAACGACTTACGAGACGACTTGATGCCGTTTATTGCGGCAAATTTCAGCATCAAAACCGGTCGTGAAAACACTGCCATCGCCGGTCTTTCCATGGGCGGCAGAGAGTCCCTTTTCATCGGCTTTTCCATGCCGGAGACCTTCGGCTACATCGGTGCCTTCAGTCCGGCTCCGGGCCTTTTACCACTGTCCTTCCCGGGCATGGGCGACAGACCTGCCTTCCCGGGCCAGTTCACGGAAGAGCAATTAAGCTTCAAGGAAGGTGTCCCGACTCCGTACTTTATTATGATGTGCAACGGTGAGCAGGACGAAATCGTGAAGCTTTGCACCGCTTCCTACGAAGCCGCTTTCAATAAAAACGGCGTCGAGCACATGTATTACACCATGCCGGGCGGTCACGACTTTACCGTATGGAAGAACGGACTGTACCAGTACGCGAAGAGAATTTTTAAGTAATTCAAACTTTCAAAAACAAAGCGCCTTTGCAATCATGCTTGCAAAGGCGCTTATATTTTTCACTTGTTGTAGCGGATGCCCGTTACCGGAACAGTTCCTTCTTAGCCGAAGTATCTCTTTAACAATCCCTCGAATGCCTTTCCGTGTCTTGCCTCGTCGCGAGCCATTTCATGCACAGTATCATGGATTGCATCTAAGTTCTGTGCCTTTGCTCTCTTTGCAAGGTCGGTCTTGCCTGCGGTTGCGCCGTTCTCGGCATCTACACGAAGCTCCAGGTTCTTCTTGGTGCTGTCGGTTACTACTTCACCAAGGAGCTCGGCAAACTTTGCAGCGTGCTCAGCCTCTTCCCAAGCTGCCTTTTCATAGTACAAACCGATTTCCGGATAGCCTTCTCTGTGTGCCACGCGAGCCATTGCAAGGTACATACCAACCTCACAGCACTCACCTTCGAAGTTTGCGCGAAGATCCATTAAGATATCCTCGCTTACGCCCTTTGCTACACCTACTACATGCTCGGAAGCCCAAACCTTCTCGCCGCCCTGCTCGGTGAACTTCTCAGCCGGTGCCTTACATACCGGACAGCTTTCCGGAGCGGAATCTCCCTCATGAACATAACCACATACATTACATACATACTTTGCCATACTCGCTTCGCTGCGCCGCGCTTACGTCTTACGCACAGCATCCTCCTTTTTATAAAATGATTTGTTGCGACTTTGTCGCTTGTTTTTGATTTAGTAATTGTTACTGATATCAATATAGCATGTTTTTATTCGCTTGTCAATACTTTTTTTAAAGAAAATAGGAATAATTCTTATTTTATTCTTAGATCTCAGTTTGCCCTTTTTCCGGTACACTCCGGACAGCATCCGTAAAAATAAGCAAAGTGTCCTTCAACGGTTCCGCCGAAATTCGCTCCGGCAATCACATTGATATGGGAAAGCCCCTCCATCTCCAAATCCGAAACGCTTCCGCATTCCCTGCAAAGGAAGTGATAATGCTGTTCCGGATTGCCGTCGTAGCGATCGCTGGTGCCTCCGCAGGATAAACGTAGAATATCTCCGGCATCCGCCAGCATGTTTAGATTACGGTAAACCGTACCCAGGCTGATATTCGGGATGCTTTCTCTTACATTTTCATATACCGTTTCCGCTGTGGGATGAGACTTTGTACTATGTAAATACTCTAAAATCGCATCCCGCTGCCTGCTGTGTTTTATCATAGATACCTCATTTCTATTAAACAGTAATAGTTACTAATATTATTATAAAGATTTTTCGCAGATATGTCAAGCATATTTTAACACAATATAATAATGCTATGCTTTCCCTTTCTCATATGGCAGAAAGGGCTCTTCCTATTACGTAAAAAGAGAACCGGTCTTCAATCCGATTCTCTCGTGCTTTACACTATTTTTTTCTTTTCATTGCCTTCCCGGTCCGGCTCACATCTACCACACCAAGCTTTCCCTTCGCTCTTTTCTTCCCGGAACTCTTACTTTTCTTTTCTCCTGCTTCCGGAGACTTCCCGTTGTGTTTTCTTTCGGTACCGCTCTCGCTTCTGTCTTCCGATGTTCCGGCTCTCTTTCTTCCTCTGCTTTCAGACCGTCCCCCGGACTTCCCGCCGCTGTTAGCGCGTTCCATCTGGATGTTTCGGCCGCGAATCTTAACATTCTGCATCGCCTCCAACACTGCGTCTGCGTAATCCACCGGTACTTCCACAAAAGTATAGTTATCGTACATCTGAATGGAGCCTACCAGCTGGCCCGGCATACCGCTTTCACCGGCAATGGCTCCGACAATGTCTCCCGGCCGAATCTTATCCCGCTTGCCCACATTCACAAATAAACGTGCTCTTGCCGTCTTGCCTTCTCCCTCACTCATGTCAAGGCCTATATCAAAGGCTGCCTCCGTAGCAAACTCGCCCATAGCAAGCTTAAGGAGTGCCGCTGCCATTTCAAGAGACGTGCAATCCGTCTCTTCAATATGCTTCTCGATAATCTCCGTCATAGCACGAAGCTCACCGCCCGCAATGAGCTCATCCACCTGCTTCATCAGCTTCTCGGAGCGGATGGCATTGATATCATTTGCCGACGGAATCGGACGAAGGTGAATCTTCGTCTTACAATACCGCATAATGTCCTTTAACTTATAGATCTCTTTTCCGACTACAAGCGTATGAGAGGTTCCCACACGGCCCGCACGGCCGGTTCTGCCGATACGGTGTACGTAATACTCATCATCCTGCGGTACATCATAATTAAATACCGCCTCCACATCGTCTACATCAATCCCTCTGGCCGCCACGTCCGTCGCCACCAAAAGATCGATTTTACCGCTACGGAAAGACTCCATCACACGGTCACGTTGCTGCTGCTTTAAATCTCCGTGCAAACCGTCCGCAAAGTAACCGCGAAGCTGCAAATCCTCTACCAGCTCATCCACCAGCTTCTTCGTATTACAGAACACCAATGCCCGCTTCGGATCGTACATATCGAGAAGTCTCGCCAATACCTCCGGCTTATTTTTCTGACGCACTTCATAATAATACTGCTCGATCTTCGGTACCGTCAGCTCCTTCTTTACCACACGAACAATCTCCGCATCCTTCTGGTAATCTTCCGCAAGCTCCATAATCGGTTGCGGCATGGTTGCGGAAAAGAGTAACGTCTGACGTTCCTCCGGAAGCTCCTTTAAAATCGTCTCGATATCCTCTCGGAAGCCCATGTTAAGCATTTCATCCGCCTCATCCAGGGTAATCATCTTTACAGTGCCCATTTTCAGTGTATGACGACGCATATGATCCATCACGCGTCCCGGCGTGCCGATAATCACCTGTACGCCGCCCTTCAAGGAACGAATCTGCTTGTTAATGTCCTGACCTCCGTAAATCGGAAGCACCTTGACACCGTGCATAAATTTCGCCAGCTTACGAACTTCCTCTGCTACCTGAATGGCCAGCTCTCTCGTCGGACAAAGTACCAACGCCTGGAGGCTTTTATCCTTCGGGTCCACCCTCTGTAGCAGCGGAATACCGAAAGCCGCCGTCTTACCGGTTCCGGTCTGAGCCTGACCGATCATATCCTTTCCTTCTAATGCTACCGGGATGGCTGCCGCCTGAATCGGAGACATCTCTTCAAATCCCATCTCTGCCACCGCACGCAAAATCGGTGCCTGTAAATTACTTTCATCAAATCTCATACTGCTTCTTTCCTATTCTATAATTTCGAGTCTTTCCCGACTTTTGTTTCCGGCGCAAAGACTTTGTCAGTATACCATACAACTTCCGAAAAAGCAAACGAAACCTGTCGGCAATGTCTTTTTCACTAAATAATATTCGGCACGATGCCTTTTTTAATCTGACTGCGATAAAACATATTCACGCCGAAATAAAACAAGGACCGAAACGGTCTCCGCAAAAAGTTCCCCGTAAATACGGTACGTTTCAAAATGCTTCTTACGGTATACACGTTGTTGTACAATTCCCAATATGCTTCGGTCAACTCCTCCGGCGTCATGTTTTTCGGCACGTGCACCGCTTCGCAGGAATTGTACGAATAAATATCGTGATTATAAATTCGGTCCTCCTCCCGCATCTCATCAAAATACTGTGTCCCCGGAATAGGCGTCAAAATATAAAAGCGAGGTACCGCCACACGATTGTCGGAAATAAACTTCGCCGTCTCCCGGATGGAGTCCAAGGTATCTCCGTCGGCTCCCACCACCATCTCCGTGGAAATATCAATCCCGTGCTTTCTGATAATCCGCATCTGTTCCGCATACTTTAACGGGTCCGCCCACGCCTTGTTCATACTGAGCAGACTTTCTTTCGAAATACTTTCCAGCCCGAAGGAAAGGACATAACAACCGCTTTTTGCGATAATATCCAACAACTCCTCATCCTTGGAAATATCTATGGAACACTGGGTCATCCACTTCATTTTCAGCTTACTGATTTCCCCGCAAAGTTCAATGGCATATTCTCTGTCGGAAAAAATATTATCATCCAAAAGAAGAAACTGTTTGAAGCCCAATTCCCTCACCCGCTTAATATCCCGGATAACCTCCGGTATCTCCCGTTTTAAATATTGTCCTCTGTATAAACAATAGACCGAGCAAAAGCTGCAGGTTTTCGGGCAACCCCGTCCTGCCTGTACCGGCAAAAAGTTCCCGATTCGCTTCTTTAACAGAAGCTCGTATCTCGGAAGAGGAGTAGTCAGCTTTGTAAGCTTCTTTTTATAAAACGGCTTTAACTCCCCTTTCTCATGATCGGCAAGCATCTCCGTCCAGGTCTCTTCCGCATCTCCGATCATAACGGAATCGCCGTATTTTTTTGCCTCTTCCGGCATGAGACTCACCATATATCCGCCGAGAATTACGGTTTTCCCCAGTTCCTTGAATCGCTTCGCAATATCAATGGTACGCATTACCGCGTGCCCCATACTGCTGATACCGATCAACTCCGCATCCGTATCAAAGGGAACCTCCTCAATGGTTTCATAACAAAGCTCTACCTCATATTCCTCCGGCGTCAGCGCCGCCAAAAGCGGCAGGGCCAGTCCCACAAAATATAAGCGGCTCTTTTTTACCAACTGTCCGTGCTGGTCATAGGGTGTCGGCTGTATCAATAAAATTTTCTTTTTCATACGTTCGTTTCCTCTCATCTTCCGCCATAATGCAGAGCATTATCTTCCCGTTATCAGCTTCTTAAAATACTGCAGATTGACCTTCCCTGCACCGATGCTGAGCTTTAACGTATCCTTCAGTCCGTACTTTTTCACCATATACAGGGCGCTTTTCGGATTAACCATGATTTTATAGTACAAAAGAATGGTATACCAATAATAACGCCTCGGTGAAATATAGGTCGGCCGCACCACCAGATGAGCCAGATCCCACTTCTCGTACTCATCCTCTCTTATAATAAAATCCTTCCGATACTGCTCGTACAGCTCCGTCCCCCGAAGCGGCGTCAACGGTTGCAAATTTACAAACACCAGCCCCAGCTTCTTAATCCACTTCGCCAGAGCATGAAAATCCGCCTTTTTCCAATCCAATCCCAGAATAAAGGTTCCGTAGCATTCCACGTCATACCGCCGTAAAATCTCTACCGCCTTCTCATTGGTAGCCACCTGCGTTTTCTTGTTATAATCCACCAGCTCGTTACTGTCACAGGATTCCAGGCCTACAATCACCGCCCGAAGGCCCACTTCCCGAAACCGTTTAATGACATCCTCGTTGTTGGCAATAAAATCCGCTCTGCCGTAAATAAGATACCGCTTTTGAATTCCCTTCTCCTCAAGCCTGTCGCAAAACTCCAGCAAACGGTTTCGGTCCACCAAAAAGTCATCATCCACAATATAAATTTCCCGTTCCCTGATGCCCTCCAGTTCTTCCAGAATATTTTGTAATGTTCTCGTAAAATACGCCCCATCGGTCACCTGCCTGCAAAAGCAGAACTTACACTGATACGGGCAACCGAAGGAAGTTTTCATAAGACTGCAGTTCCTGTGGAACATATAGTAGTATTTGGAACGATACTTATCCACCTTATCCCTGGCAGGAAACAAATAGTTAAATTCGGTTTCCTTTTTCGGCAATTTCCCATCCCTGCTGTATACGCAGGAGATTTCTTTTACCTCTTCCTTTCGCTCCAAACGTCGCAGAATCTCCGAAAAAGTCCGAATTCCGTTGGCCCGGACAATAAAATCAATGGCGTCCGATTCAAAATCCTCCGGATTTACTTCCGCATGTACGCCGCCTACCACTACTTTTATATCCGTCGAATACTCCTTTACCTGTTTTGCATAGTCCTTTATAATATTGACATGGGAAATATAGCCGGTGAGGCCTACCGCCTCCGGCTTATACTTTTCCAGAAAATACCCGATCTTCTTCTTTTCCAGAATCATATCTGCGATAAAGACCTCGTGTCCCTCCGCCTCCATATTGGACGCCAGATATTCTAACTCTAACGGTTCACAAATCATTACATTCTGCAATCCGATAGTCTCCTTATGAGGCTTCGGACGAATCAACAATACCCGCATAGCTCTACCTTTCCGTATGAAACATTGCAATCGTCGGCATATACCGTTTTTCCCTGATAATACGAACCTCTTTTACGGTCAGCCCCGCCTCCGCAAACAGTTTTTTCATTTTCTTTATGGACAGATACTTTGCCTCGCTGGTGGTCGCCTTTAAAAAGAAATTAATCAGCAAATCCTTCGGGTTATTTGTAGAGGAATTGGCAATTACAACAGTTCCCCCTTTTTTACAAAGGTCTGCCATTTTCTTTACAACCGCAGCCTTGTCCGGAAAATACGGAAACGCGTGAGTACAATAAATGATATCGTATTGTCCGGTTTCCGAAAATTCCTCCACCGGGCAAACCCGGAACTTCATCCGCAAACCGTCATTGTTGCGCTTTGCGATTTCCACCATATTTTCGGCCACGTCAATGCCTAAATAATCTACGTTTTTATATACCTCTCCGATTTCCCTGATTAATTGCCCTGTACCGCAACCGATTTCCAGTATACGGCTGTCCGGATTCGCCTCAAGAAGCGGCAAAAGCACGCTCCTGACCTCCCGCCTGGTCGGTCCCAGGGAATACTTCTGTACCCAGAGATTGTTATATTTATGTGCCAGTTTCTCCCATACCTCGTATCTCATGATTTCCTCCAAATGCTTTTTATGGCACCCGCCCAGTAATCTACAGAGGCCGAAATCGCCACCCGGATATACTTTGCCGACAGCACCTTCTTCTTAAAAATCAAGCAGGCAAGCTTTACATAAAGCCAGTAAAATTGACTGCAAAAGGTAAACTTACTCATCTTCGTAGGTTCAATGGTCAAATGAACAAAATCCCACTTTCGGTAATCATCGGTCATGATTCTGTCCTTATACTTTTCATACTGCCCCGTCCCCGGCATAGGGGTAAGAATCGATATGGTCGACAAGTACAGCTCATGCTTTTTGATAAACTCGTACAGCTTCTTGAAATAACTCTTTTCCGCGTCGATATCCACCATAAACAAACCGATGCATTCAATATTACATTCCTTCAGTACCCGGATTGCCTCCAAAATCAGACCGACGCTGCTCTTTTTGTTGTACTTTTCCAGTACCTCATCCTCAATGACTTCAAGCCCCACCGCACACATGGTCACACCCACATCTGCCAACAGCTTCATGTGTTCCGGATGTGCCGCAATAAAATCCGCCCGAAAATATAAGGAATATTTCTTCTCTATCTTTTCTTCCTTCAATAACGTTACAAACTCTTCCAGCTTTGCTGTGTTCACATAAAAGGTATCATCCACAATCCAGATATTGTCACAAGGAATGGTCTTGATTTCCTCCACCACATCCTTCGGCTCCCTGCACAAATACTTCCCGCCGTTTAAAAGCGTAGAAAAGCAATAATTACATTGATTCGGACAACTGTAACCGGTTTTTAACGTCGCACACGGATTCATGGTTACATATTTGTATTTATCCTTATACCGCTCAAAGTGGCTGCGGTCCGGATACGGCAATTCCGTTACATCAAACAACTCCCGGTCGTTTTTGTACCAGACACCCTCTTTTTGATAACAAATACCTTTTAAATTCGCAAAATCCACAAGGTCTTTCGCGGCAATCAACGTTTCAAAAGGCCGGAACCCGCCACTGTGACAGACTATGTCCAATCCATCCATGTAAAAATCCTCCGGCATCACTTCCGCATGAGGACCACCCACCATGGTCAGTATGGATGCATCAAAGTCCTTCACCAGCTTCACATACTTCCTCACCGCATAAATATGGACAAAATTTGCGGTAACGGCCACCAGGTCCGGACGAAATCCGGCAAGGGATTTCTTTAGCGAATTTCCTCTCACCGTCAAATCACAAATTTTCGCCTCAATCCCGTTTCTCTTACAGATGGCACTCATATATTCCAGTTCCAACGGTTCCGTACGAATTAACGACAGCTTTGTAAATGCATTTTTAAATTCCGGTTTTACTAACAGTACTTTCATCCTTCTCCTCCAAAAACACCCGGTATTCCGGAAATCGGTAATGATATGCCAGTAAGTTCTTCCCAAGCCGTACCAACCGGTTTATCACCGGATTGGAATGGTGGGCATAGAAATAACGCTTCTCCAAGACCGCTCCCAGCTTTAACTTTGTTTCCTCCGAGGTCTGTCCAAGGTCAATCCTTTGTACCCCTCGCTTTATCCCATATTCCAAAATCGTATACAACATAAAATAATACAGGTCAGCCGTCTCATACCGGTAATCCATCCCGCACAACATAAATACCAACGTACCGTCCGTCTCTTTTAGCAGGACGAACCCTCTGGCCGCATTGTCCTTAAGAAATACCAGCCGTACCGCATCTACCCGTGAAAAAAAGCCCGGCTCCAGCTTCTCCAGCTTATACCCGGACTTTTCATAGGTATTAAGATAGAGCGGATAGATATCTACATCCTCTGCACCTTCCCGTACCGTAAACTCACAGCAGGCAGAAAGCGCCTTACGGATACGTCTCCTGTAGCCGCTGCGCAAACTCCCCATATACTCCTCCATGCTCCGGAACCGGTTCACAAACAGGCACGTAGGTAATGTCTCCCCCACACTCCAGTGTGCGGAATCTACCGACTCTTTTGCATTCAAAATCAGCTTCGCTCCCTTTACCCCTTCCGCATAACGCAACAGTACTTCCACATCGTTGGTCAAATATCCCTCATTACTTAAGGAGCAGGGATACCCGATTACCTTCACCGGGATTCTCCAATTCAGTTTCCCGAAGGTGAACAAATTCAGTCTCATCCGGTACATCACCGCCAGGGCATAGGCTTCTCCCCTTTGCAGGAAAACATACTCCTGCTCAAATCGGTTCTCTTCCTTTAACAACGCCAAAAGAGAAGCATCAAAGGGATACGGCCAATCCTTCCCTTGTGACACCTCGTCAAAACAGGCTCCTCGTATTACATTCATTTCTTCAGGATAATTGCTTTTCATATACCACGTACCTTTTGTAATTCTCCTCACAAACCGCCCTGCAGACACTGTTGGAATCTCCGTTCTCCTCTAATACCCAAGAGGTCTCTGCCTTACCGATACCGCGCTTCTTTGCACAAAGATACACCCGGTTCACCAACGCAAGCGGCAATCCCTTTCGCCGATACTCCTCCAAAATACCGAACTCCATCACCTTTACCGTCCGGATTTTGTTCTTAAAAAGCAAATTCATAAAGAATGCCTTTACCCCAAAGCTCTCTCCGCCTCTTAACAACTCATTATACTCCGGATACCACATCACAAACCCTACCGGGGTATCTCCGTCATAGGCAAAGATTAGGGAATCCTCTTTCATAAACAGAAACAGCTCTTTTAGCATTTCCCTGTCCTCTTTGTATTCCCGCTTATAATAATACCTGTGGTTTGCAAAACAAATATTATTTAAATCCGTATACAGCTTTGCATCCCGGTTAAAGTTCTTTTTATCAAAACAGCGAAAGCTATACCGGCTTTCCAGGCCGTTTAAAATCCGTTCATACTTCTTAATATTCTCGGCAAACCGGGCAGTTTTATAGGAATTCAGATAAACCCTCTCATAATTTCCTGCCTCAAAGTAATCATTATAAAATGCCGGATTACCTGCCGCAGAAAAGGAATTCTTCTCCCCATACCGGTCTGCCAAAAAGCCCAGACCGTAGTTTACATGACCGTACAAGCCCACTACCAAACGTTTACATCCGTGGGCTTTTCCAAATTCTACCGCTTCTTTTTCCAGCACCTCCACCGCGCGCTCCTGTCCGGGCTCGCATTCAAAAAAACAAAGCTGTACATAGTCCGGTAACTCTTTTGTATAAATCAGAATCCCCTGGCAGACCACACGTCCCGCATCCTCAATATTAAGGACCTTTATCTCTTTATTTTCTCCAAAGCAGGTTCTTCCGGAAAACATCTCCCGAAGCATAAAGGACTGGTTGTCCACGTAGCAGGCATTCTCCCGATAGCACTTCCTTCGAAATGTCAAAAAGCGCTTCTGCTCTTTTTTTGTCTTTACTTCAACGGCAACCATCCTTATCCTCCCTTATCCTCTGTACGGTTCGATTTTACTTTGCAAATACGTTGTATAATCCCATCACAAACAGCACCATAACCACCACAGGAAGCACATAACTCATATACCCCCGCATCCAGTTTGCCACCTTCATGCCCTTGCCTTCGTTAGCCTCCGCAGTAAACTTCTTCCATCCCCAGCCGTAACGACAGGTACAGAACAATATAAACAACAAAGAACCCACCGGAAGCAATAAATTGCTGACAATGAAATCCTCCAAATCCATAACATTGGTACCCTTACCGAGAGGCGTAAAGCCTTTCCAAAGATTAAAGCCCAAAATACACGGAAGAGACAATACAAAAAGCAATATTCCGTTTACGAAGCAGGCCTTTTTTCTGTTCCAACCGAACAAATCCACTGTACAGGATACTAAATTTTCAAATACCGCAAGCACCGTGGACAATGCCGCAAAGGATAAAAACGCAAAGAATAAACCGCCCCAGATTCTTCCGCCGGACAAGTTATTGAAAATATTCGGCAACGTAATAAAAATCAAACTGCTTCCGCTGTCCACCTGTACCCCATAAGCCATACATGCCGGGAAAATAATGAGTCCCGAAGCAAAGGCCACAAAAGTATCCAACACCGCCACTCTGGCAGCCTCTCCCATAAGGGCACGTTCTTTTCCGATATAACTTCCGAACACCGCCATGCTGCCGATACCGATACTTAAGGTAAAGAACGACTGGTTCATGGCTCCTACAATTACGTTTCCGATACCGATTTCCTTCATTCTGTCAAGATTCGGCACCAGATAAAACTTAAGTCCTTCTCCGCTGCCCGGCAACGCAATGCTGTTAATCGCCAGCACCACCATAATAGCAAACAGTACTAACATCATCCACTTCGTAATACGTTCCAATCCGTTTTGTAAACCGATGGAACATACCGCTACCGCAATCAAAACCGTAATCGCCACAGAAAGAATCATGGTCCCCGGCTCCAGCAACATTTCTTGGTATTCGGACTTAATCCCTGACGCATTCAGCCCTTCAAAGGTCCCGCCTATCGTTTTTACAAAATACTGTAATAACCATCCGGACACACTTGTATAAAACATCAAAAGAAGATAATTACCTACCAACGCCGCATAGCCGTGAATATGCCACTTGCTTCCCTTCGGCTCCAGCTCCTGATAAAACTTCACAGGGCTCTTCTGTGCCGCACGACCGATAGCAAACTCCATCGTCATAATCGGCACTCCCAGTGCAATCAAAAAGAATATATAAATCAGTACAAAGGCCCCTCCGCCGTTTTGTCCTACCATATACGGAAACTTCCAAACATTTCCCAGGCCGATGGCACAGCCAGCACTCAACAAAAGGAAACCGAGGCGGCTTCCTAACCGTTCTCTCTGCATAGCATCATTCTCGCTTTCTATTATTCTAACCGAAAGGACCTCTTACACCGTCTTAACACCTTCGGAACAAATCCCACCTCTTCATTTTACTATGATGCAGCCGGATGTGCAACTTATTTTTACTTTAATAAATAATCCCCTATACAAGACTTTGACAACCGCTGCGCTTCATGCTATACTGTAAAGACCAAAGATAACGGAGGAATTCCAATGAGCAAAAAGAAACTTACAAATAAACAGAAAAAATTATACGGTACTCTGTTAGTAATTGCTGTTATCGTCGTTCTCGCCCTTATCAAAGGCAAGGACTTAAAGCAGGTATTCAACTCTCTGTTTCCGGACGGCATTTCCTCGGAGCAAACACTAGACACGGAAGATATCGGCAACACGCTGACCGATGTACTCTCCGGTGATAAATTAACCTCCACACCGTCCCCGGAGGATACTGAAGAGGAGTCCGGAGTCACTCCGACCACTGCACCGGAGCCGACCGCAACACCGGATCCGACTTCCACAGTAGCACCTACCGCCACTCCGGAACCAACCGTCACGGTGGCACCTACCGCCACCCCGGAACCGACCGAAGCGCCGACTCCGGAGCCGACCAAGTCTCCTTTGGAGCTGGTAGAAGAGGACGGAGTTTACAGCACTCCGGATCTGGTGGCCGCTTATATCTACACCTTCCACAAGCTTCCGTCCAACTTTATTACCAAGAACGAAGCTTCTAAGCTGGGCTGGGTCAGTAAGGAAGGTAACCTTTGGGATGTAACCGATGAAATGTCCATCGGCGGTGACAAATTCGGCAACTACGAGGGCCTGCTTCCGAAAGCAAAGGGTCGCCAATGGTACGAATGCGACGTCAACTACTACGGCGGATACCGCGGTTCGGAACGTATCCTTTACTCCAACGACGGTCTTATTTACTACACCGACGATCACTATGAGAGTTTCACTCAATTGTATTAAAGGAGGCTTTCATGAGACGACGTGTCACTCTTAGCGGAAATAAAATGACCTCCCGGGAGGTCCTGCACACTTATCTTGCAAAAAAGCTGGCCTTTCCATCCTACTACGGAAAGAACCTGGACGCTCTGCACGACTGTCTTACCGAACGCTGTGATCCGCTCCATATCACCGTTACCTATACAGAACGGTTAAAAGAGAACTTGGGCGATTACGGTGACGCACTGTTGCAAGTATTACAGGATATAGCGGAAGAAAACGAACTGATTACCCTGGCCGTATACGCGGACAAACGCATTTAGCGGATAAACGATATATTCTAATAGAAGCAAAAGGATTTATAGTTCAAGGGCCCGCAGTTTCCTGCGGACCCTTCTTTTTTATGCGTTCATCATAATCTTTTCATTGTTAAATACCTTGGTAATCGCCACTACCATTACCAGTACACAGATAATATTTCCTGCCACACTCAAGCCGAACTGTGCAAGTGTCAGTTCATTGGAAGCAACCGCCTGGATTGCAAGGGAGCTTCCGTAAATCGGAATCGCATAGGACGGCGTTGACGGAGCCGTTCCGCCCACATTAAACATAGTCAACATACCAAGTACAATCACTACCATGTACACCGGTGTTACATATGCACTCGCTTCCTTGGAATTCTTTGCAAACACGGAAATAAGACAAAGGATACATACATTAAACAATACCAGGCTGACCATAATGCCCAACAACTCAACGATCTGCAATACGGAGAAGGAGATTTCTCCCATGCCCATATCGCCCATCATCATCGGCATTGCCACAATCATGGATGCGGCATATACCACAGAAGAAAGCGCAGACAGTATAGAAAGTCCGAATAACTTACCGAACACAATGGAGCTTCTCTTTACCGGGCTCAGCAGCATGGTAGCCATAGTACCGCGTTCCTTTTCACCGGCAATGGCATCCACACAAAGTCCCATTGCGCCAGCGAACAGCATCATAATAATGAAATACGGTAACATGCTGGCAAGCATCGCTCCGTTTGCCTTATCTTCGTTAATAATAAGCTCATCCTCGGAATTAAACACCGTCAGCAAGTCCAAGTTGCCGAAACGATTCTGAAGCAAATTGGTCTCATATACATCCAATACCATGGCATTAAACATGCTTCTTGCAGCAGTAGAATAATTCATGGTGGAATTATACGCCAGCTTTACGCTCGGAATCGGGTCTCCCGCATTCTGATACGCCTGTGCCTTCGATAAAAATTCCTTATCAAACACAACAAATAAATCCACATCACCGTTTAAAATATCATCCTTTATCTGCTGTATTTCCTCAGCAGACGCATCGCTTGCCACATACTTTATCTCTGCTGCCGTATCATAACCCACTTGTGCCGCCAACGCTTTAAAATCCTCCGGCGCATTTTGTACATAGGTAACGGAAACATGCTCCTCAATGTCGCTTTCCAGCTTATTCATCATAGTTCCCATCAAGCTGTATACACCGATCATTACAATTGCCGGCAAAATAAAAAGGGAGAAAATCATCTTCTTATCGCTGAATACACGCATCAGTTCTTTCTTAAATATATTCTTCATTTACTTCTCCTCCTTATGATGCTCTTTGTACAGGTGAAAGAATGCATCTTCTAAATCTGCCGCATTCGTCTCCGCCAAAATTTCCGGAAGCGTACCCTCCGTCACCTTTTTACCGTCAATGATAATTCCGATGCGGTCGCAGAGCTTCTCAGCCTCAGACATAATGTGGGTAGAAATAATCACCAACTTACCCTCATCACGCAGCTTTAACAACAAATCCGTTACATTACGTGCTGTCACAATATCCAGACCGTTTGTCGGCTCGTCAAAAATAACCACCTGCGGGTCGTGTACCAGGCTCACCGCGATAGATGCCTTCTGCTTCATACCGGTAGAAAGCTCCTCGATTCTCTTGTTCTCGAATGCCGTAATTTCAAAATACTCAAACAGCTCCTTGCGACGGGCCTCGATAGTAGCCTCGTCCAGTCCATGCAATCTACCGAAGAAATGGAACAGGTACTTCGGAGAAAAATGCGGATCCAATTTAATTTCATTGGTCAAAAAGCAGAGGTTTTCACGTACCTTCTCCGATTGTTTTACGGTATCATAACCGCATACGCTGACAGAACCCTCCGTCGGCTTTAACAACGTTGCCACACAACGAAGCGTCGTCGTTTTTCCGGCACCGTTCGGACCGAGCAAGCCGTAAATCTCGCCCGGCTTTGCGGTCAGAGAAATATTATTCGCCGCCTTTTTAATCGTTTCCTTCGTCTTCAGCTCCATCATTTTCTTTTTACTGAGCTTATACACTTTGGTCAAATTCTTAATCTCAATCATACTATACTCCTTTCGTTGACCATAATTTCCTTTTCTGTAACAATCTGCCTATCACACACATTCCTATATGCTAATGACACCCTGGGATACCATATACACAGACCCGACTAACAACATAATTATACCGATCAAAAAGCATGCACCGGAAATAATAAATACTGTGGCAATGTGCTTTCCCTTAATCTTTTCTCCCTTTTTCTTCATCAATGCGGTACCCGCAAGCAGCAGCGGGAACGCAGCCACGCCCAGCAACAGATAGGTACCGATACTGCTTACATACATTGGCCAGCCTGCTTCCGTCAGCTGCTCTACCAATACGGCAGCCTCACCCTCCGGTGTAGTTGCCGCAGCACCCGTCATGGCTTTCTGAAGTCCAATGCTTAACAGCACCGGAAGCAGATTGTTAACGCCATGATACAATGCCGGCATTAGCATATTTTCGGTTTTCAGCATGACCCAGGTAAGACATGCACCGAGAATCGCGGTCGGTATAAAACGATAAAAATCCAGATGGAACACGCCGAAAAGAATTCCCATGGAAAGTACAATCACCCATGGTTTCTTTACACCCTTAAAGGTATGTAAAATGAATCCGCGATGTACCGCCTCTTCACAAATCGCAGGCATAACCGATGCAATCAGGATTCCGAGCAGCATTCCTTCGCTGGCCATTATATTGCTCAATCCACTGTTTACCGCCACCATTTCCTCCAGGAAAAACAGTGAAAAGATAAACGTCGCCATATACGCCGCAAGAATACCACCTACCCAGAATATAAGCACACCGAAAGTCTCACGCAGCTTCGGTAGCTTTATCGGAAATACTTCCTTTAAATTCTGCTTACAAATAAGCGCCGCTACGATTGCCATAACAAGCAAGATAAGCTCCGTAATCGCCAATCCCCACAGCCCTAATTTCCCCTGAATCGGGAAGCATACAAATTGTGCCATCGCTAACACAATCGCCAAAAAAATCACTCCAACCCATGGTTTTAATCTCTTTTGTTCCATAAAAGACTCCTCCTTTTATTTGTACTCCCTACTCCCGCCGCACGCATGCCGTGCATATACTGTACATGTCGATATATACAGTATATATACGCACTTGTAATTTGTCAAGTACTATTTTATAAAAATTAAAAAAATATATCAATATGGCAAGACTCCGTTTCGACAATCTAAAGAAAATCTTAAGGTTCGTGCAGGCAAAAGCGTAACTCTTGCCTGCACGAAAAAAGAGCCTCCGCAGTTCCCTGCGAAAGCTCTTTTCACTAAAGCTTACTCTTCCTCACCCTGTGTGTCGAATTGCTCCAGATTCTCCGAAATCGGTGCCACCAATTTCTCACAATCCTTACACATGTTATATTCTCCCAACAGAGAAAGGTATACGGTTTTACAACGCTTTGTCTCTCCGCACCACTCACATTCCGTTTTTTTACAGCCTGCAAGTCCCACGGTCATCATTGCCGCAAGCCCGACAAGCGCCATTATTTTAAATAATTTCTTCTTCATTGGCATTTCCTCTCCCGGTTTCGTAACCACTGATTTCGTAGTTTTATTATAAGGTGCGAAAGATTAATTGTCAAGAAAATACCGCATATGCCTTGTATATTCACACTTATTTCACTGTTTCGGACACCCTCGCATACAGACCGTTCTCACCCTTGTCGATGACAATGGTGACTCCCGGCGCCACCTCGTCCCCAAGAATCAGACGGGCGCTTAAGGTCTCTACGTGCTTCTGTAAATATCGTTTTAGCGGTCGTGCTCCGTACACCGGATCATAGGCCTCTTCAATGATATAAGCCTTTGCCTCCGGCGTCAGTGCAATAGAAAGCTCTCTGTCTGCCAGACGCTTGTTCAAATCCGCCAGTAAAAGGTCCACAATACCGCCGATGTTGTCCTTTGTGAGCGGCTTGAAGAAAATGATCTCATCCAAGCGATTCAAAAACTCCGGTCGGAAGTGTCCGCGAAGCTCATTATTCACAAACTCTCTTGCCTGTTCACCGATTTCACCGTCCTCATCGATTCCCTCCAGCAAGTACTGGGAACCGATATTGGAGGTCATGATAAGAATCGTATTCTTAAAATCCACGGTACGGCCCTGAGAATCCGTAATACGACCGTCATCCAACACCTGCAACAGTACGTTAAACACATCCGGATGTGCCTTCTCGATTTCATCAAACAGAACCACGGAATACGGCTTTCTGCGGACCGCCTCCGTGAGCTGCCCCCCTTCCTCATAGCCCACGTAGCCCGGAGGCGCTCCGATCAGACGGGATACGGAGTATTTCTCCATATACTCACTCATATCGATACGAACCATATTTGCTTCATTATCAAACAAAGATGCTGCCAGAGCCTTTGCAAGCTCCGTTTTACCCACACCGGTCGGTCCCAGGAACAAGAAGGAACCAATGGGTTTCGTAGGGTCCTTAATACCCGCCTTGGCACGTAAAATGGCATCCGCTACCTTCTGTACGCCCTCGTCCTGTCCGATAACTCTGCGGTGCAGCTCCTCGTCCAGATGGAGAGTTTTGTTCCGCTCACTTTCCGTCAGCTTTGCCACCGGAATCCCGGTCCAGCGGGACACAATCTTTGCAATCTCCTCATCACTGACATTCTCGTGTACCAGGGTATGACCTTCCTTCGCTACTGCCTCTTCCTCTTCGACAAGCTGCTTCTGCAGCTCCGGAAGCTTTCCGTACTTCAGCTCCGCGGCTTTATTCAAATCATATTCCCGCTCAGCCTTCTGGATATCGTTATTCAGCTCTTCTAATTGCTCACGAAGCTTTTGTACACGTTCTACAGCTGCCTTTTCGTTGTCCCACTTTGCCTTCGCCTCGGCAAATCGTTCTCTTTCCTCGGAAAGCTCCTTCTGAAGCGTCTCCAGGCGCTCCTTACTGATACGGTCATCCTCTTTCTTTAAGGCGGCCTCTTCAATCTCCATCTGCATCATATGACGCTTCACATCATCCAGCTCCGTCGGCAGGGAATTCAGCTCCGTCTTAATCAGAGCACAGGCCTCATCTACCAGATCAATGGCCTTGTCCGGTAAGAAACGGTCGGAAATATAACGATTGGAAAGGGTAGCTGCCGCCACAAGTGCCGCATCATTGATACGAACACCATGGTATACCTCATAGCGCTCCTTTAAGCCGCGCAAAATCGAAACCGTGTCCTCCACCGTCGGCTCCTCTACTAACACCGGCTGGAACCGGCGCTCCAGTGCCGCATCCTTCTCAATATACATGCGATACTCATTTAAGGTGGTAGCACCGATACAGTGAAGTTCTCCTCTGGCAAGCATCGGCTTTAACATATTGCCGGCATCCATGGCACCGTCGGTCTTCCCGGCGCCCACAATGGTATGCAGCTCATCAATGAAAAGAATAATCTTTCCGTCGCTCTTTCTGACCTCTTCCAGTACCGCCTTCAATCGCTCTTCAAACTCACCGCGGTACTTGGCACCGGCCACCAACGCGCCCATATCAAGCGCAAAGAGACTCTTGTCCTTCAAGCTCTCCGGTACATCGCCCCGCACAATACGCTGGGCAAGGCCCTCTACCACAGCCGTCTTTCCCACACCCGGCTCACCGATCAACACCGGATTATTCTTTGTCTTACGGGACAGAATACGAATCACATTACGAATCTCCGAGTCTCTGCCGATGACCGGGTCGAGCTTTTGATTCCTCGCACGCTCCACTAAATCATATCCGTACTTCTCCAAAGTATCGTAGGTCGCCTCCGGATTGTCCGTCATGACCTGCTGATTGCCACGCACCGTAGCAAGAGCCTGTAAGAAACGTTCTCTCGTAATCCCGAAATCACGGAATAACGCCTGCATCTCCTTGGACGCATTTTTTAACATGGACAAAAACAAATGCTCCACGGACACATAGGCATCTCCCATGGCCTTTGCCTCATCCTCCGCGTAGATTAGCACCTTATTCAAATCATTTCCCACATACACCTGGGCTGCGCCGGACACCTTTACACGCTTCTTAAGCATTCCCTCCACCTGGGCCGTAAACACCTCCGGTGCAATCTCCATCTTCGCCAAAAGCTTCGGAATCAGCCCTTCCCCATCCTGTAAAAGAGCATATAGTAAATGCTCCTGGGCCAGTTCCTGATGTCCGAACTCATAGGCCAGCTTCTCACACGCCTGCACCGCCTGTATTGACTTCTGTGTAAACTTATTGATATTCATACCGCATCGCTCCCTTCCGGTTATAAAAACCAATACCCTTATCACTTACTTGTTTTCTATCTGTTCTACCCCAACTATAACACGGTTTTTTAAAAATTGCAAGTACCAATTTATTATTTCTCTGTTTTGAGAATTTATTTTCATTTTTTTAATCATAGTATCAATTTTTTGTCAGCTATGTTTGCTATTCTGCCGCTTTTGTGATATAATTATGTAGAGCTTCTTTAAATTGCATAACATTTCAAGGAGGAGATTACGATGAAAACACTATACCAAACCAAGCTAAACAAACTGATACTACTGGTCCACGGTATCACTACTTTTTTCTGACCATGGGTCTTATGGCACAACTCATGTCTTCCGGCCTACCACCGATGAAGAGTGTTCCGCAGATTGTGTTAAATCTGCTTGTATTCATTGTCGGCATTATCATGTTTATCAAATTTAAAAGCACGATTCTCTATACCAGATATGTAGGCATTGCATTTTCTGCCGTATACTTCTTCATTCTGGTTACTGCCTTTTCCGGTGTTACCTATGCATATATGATGCCGATTTTTTTCATTCTGGTATTATCCTTTGATAAACTTGTACTGCTTGTTTCCAGCGGAATCTTTTTTGTTGCCAATATCGTGCGTATCATACTTACGGCAACCCGGAACAATCTGGCGGACAATACAGTCATCGAGTCCGTAATGGTAGAAGCAATCATTACCGTACTCGTTGTCGTTGTTATCAATGTCGGTTCGAGACTCCTGGAACAGTTTTTTAACGATTCCATGCAAGAAATTCTTTCCGTCTCCGACAGAAACGAGGCCATGGTGAAAAAGATTGTAGAAACCGCCAAAGTAGTAGAAGGCGAAACCGTCCGCATGACAAATCAGATGACCAATATCGTAGACTCCGCAAAGGCAGTTAACGCCTCCATGGAAACCATGTCACAGAGCATTGAAGAAACCACAAATGTTGTAATCCAGCAGAATGTCAAATCCCAGGAGATTGTCGAAATTATTAACAATACAAATCAGCACCACCGGCTTAGCCGGTGGTTTGCTCAAGCCCTATAAGGGCTTTTTTCCCGCGCAAGAGTCTAAAGACTCATCGAAATGGTTCGCCAACCGCAAAACATTTTCCCACCAAGCCCTAAA
>SVEN01000004.1 GCA_015057365.1 Lachnospiraceae bacterium
TTACTCTCAACAGCCAGGTCAAACAACGCTTCTCCGTATACCTCAGCCGCTAATTTTGCCATGTATCATCACCCATTTCATTCAATGCTTCGTCAATTAACTGCGCCTGCTTTTCACTGTCAAGAGAGGATGCTACAAACTTTCCTGCCATAGCGGTTGCCACCGCTACCATTTCCTGCTTTACCTCATCCTTCATCTTGCTCTTTTCAAGTTCAATCTCACGGCTGGCACGATCCATAATACGGGATGCCTCCGCCTTTGCTTCGTTTACAATTTCATCCTCACGCTTTAATGCCTTCTTACGGCCCTCGCTGAGAATCGCCTCAACTTCCTTGTCGGCAGCCTTTAACTTAGCGTCATACTCTGCCTTAAAGTTTTCTGCATCCGCCTTTTCCTTCGCTGCATCCTCCATCTCGTTTGCAATCTTCTCGCGGCGCTTGTTCAACAGGTCACGTGCCGGATTGAATAAGAGATAAGACAGCAGGAAAAACATAAAGCCGACTGCCAAAACCAAAATCAGGGAGTCTAAAATAAGCTGTGGGCTGAGTCCGAAAATGTAACCTTCCATCTTAGGTTCCGCCTCTGCTTCCAGGAAAACAAGGTTGGAACATATGGTTAAAAGTCCGTTCACGTTCCGGCCTCCTTTATGATTTATTCGTTAGCTTCTTATAACTTACCGAGTAACGGGTTCGCGAACAGAAGAATGATTGCTACCGCAAAACCATAAAGACCGGTGGTCTCTGCTACTGCCTGTCCGAGAAGCATGGTAGACATGATATTACCCTTTGCGCCCGGATTTCTACCTACCGCTGCCGCACCGTGACCTGCTGCGATACCCTGACCGATACCAGGTCCTACACCGGCGATCATCGCAATACCTGCGCCGATTGCAGAGCAACCTAATACAAATGCTTCATTTGAAATTCCATTCATCATAAAAAAATCCTCCAATCAAAAAATTTACACTGTGATGTTACTTATCCCTGTGCTTCATCCTCAGGGAAATTCTGTGCAATAAATACCATGGTTAACATACAGAATACGTACGCCTGTATCGCACCGGAAAATACGTCGAAGTACACATGCAGTACACCGAACACCGGCCACAAGAACGCCTGAATCAGCTTCGGTATCAAACCGTATAACAAGCCCATCATTACTGTACCGGATAAAATATTACCGAACAGACGAAGGGACATAGACAGCGGTGTCGCCACTTCACCGATAATATTAATCGGGGTAAGCAGTACCGGCTGGAACAGTTTGGTAACATGTCCCGCCTTCTCGTATTTGAAACCGTTGTAATGAATGAGTACAAAGGTAATCAAAGCCAGCGGCAATGTCACTCCGTAGTCCGCCGTCGGCGGTCTCAATCCAAACAGACCGCTGATATTGCAAACAAGAACTACCGCAAACAACGTTCCGATATAGTTTGAAAATCGAACACCCCGTTTTCCCATATTGGACTTGGTCAATCCGTCGACCAGTTCCACCAACAGCTCGACCACGTTTAAAAACGGACCGGGTACATCCTCGGGATTCGCCTTTTTAATGGCACGGTTCGCAAATAACGCAAACACCGTCAGGGCAATCATGACAATCAAAAGACTGACATGGGTCGTCGTAATCCAAAGCGTCTGTCCTCCGATCTCAAAATGAAAATATCCGGTAATACCGATATCAACATCCTGGGACAGAAAAACGCTTTGAGATAACATTCCAGTTCCCACGTTATCACACTCCTTTCCTTTATTCTACGCTCTTACGAACGTGATTTATTTCACCCTCGTAAAAGGGTTGTATTTATGAATGACGGGCCAAAGCAGCGCAGAAAGCTTTAAGGAAAGTGTTCCCAAAACCGTTCCGAACAAACCGTGCTTTCCGAGAAAAAATACGGACGCACCGATGACCGCTATCATAATTACCATACGAATGACAGACGAGCGCTTCATATAACCCGCCGCCTGCTTTTCCGGGTATTCCGTGGCAACCAATACCGAGTGATACATATAACCGGCAAGACATGCCGCCGTAATCGCTCCCGCCAAAGTCCCCAGTGTAAAATACAAACTTCCTCTTAAAATCAAATTACCGATAACAAGCAACAGCACCACACCCACAGCAATCCCTGCATATAAATCAAGTAAGGTCTGTTTTACCTGCGCCTCTTGCTCGGCTCTTGTCAGGACAGGTGCCTGCTCCACAAACTCGTTATTCTCCCCGTATTCCTCATCAAAATCATAACTCCAGCCTGTAGTATGCTCCTGCTTTTCTTCTTCCATCAAAGGTAACACCTCTCTGTTACATTCTCTTCCGCCGCTGTTACTTTTCATTCTCTCCGGCTTGTTTCCGTTCCGCAGCTTGTCTGCCTTCGGCTTTCAGACGTTCGATGTAAGCAAGCTCCGCATCCTCCTTTGCCTTGTCCTTAGCATAAAAAGGCTTCAACAAATAATATACGTTGCGGAAAGCCGCTGCTATCCCTAAGAATAAAAGTACCGGCATGACCCAGCCGGTCCCCGCCTTCTTGTCAATCCATCCGCCCGCAAGCACGCACAAAAATATGGGAACCATCATACTGATGCCAAGTTGTGTCACCAGCATCAAAGCTTTGATGACCTTACTGTTTCTCATTTTCTACTCCTTGTTCGTTTTTCAAAAACAAGTCCAAAAAACACCAAATATAGTTTACCACAAAAAACGAATTATGTATAGTTTTTTCTGCACTTTTTTCCTGATTTTTGCACATTTTTCTTGCATTGTATTGACAAATTTTTCACACTTAATTCCCCGAATTTCTCTTTCCTTTTTATACAAAATATGGTATACTGTATTCAATAAAAAAGTGTTCGACAGGCCTTATACCGAGCCTCTTAAAATGCCTTGTTTCTCTTACAAAGGAGGGCTTTTTATGAATACAAACGTTCAGTTATTTCGAAAACGTCATATCCCGGAGGAATGTGTCCTGTTAAAAAACGATAAAATTCTCCACTTGGATAAAACAAGTCTGGTCACTTCCTGGAATGTACTGAAGCCACGGTCGGACTTTGCCTCCGGCATCTCCTTCTTTGATTTTGAAAAGCACTGGAAGATCACCCGGGTAGCCAAAGCCGACGGCAGTCTCTACCATTGGTACTGCGACATTATGAAGATGCATATCTCGGAGGATAACGAAAAAAGCACCTCCACCTATCTGATGGAGGATTTATTGATTGACATTGTCATCGAGGCAGACGGTTCCGTTCATGTATTAGACCTGGACGAAGCGGCGGAAGCCTTTGAAAAAGGGCTAATCTCCGCTACCGATTTAACACTGGCGTTAAACGCCGCGGACGCACTTTTGCGGATTATCCGAAACGGGAAATTTGCAGACTATCAAAAGATCGTGGAGTTCTATTTAAACACGCCGCGCTGATTTAAACACTTACAAAGCCCCGGAGTTGTTACAACTCCGAGGCTTTCTTAAACATTTCTGTCTCGCTTTTCTTAAGCAACACCCTGTCACTCCGTCTTTTTCATAAATACACGGTTTGCTCTCCACAAAGTAATCAACATCAATCCGAAGAATACCGCCACATACACCGGAAACACTCCCATACCCAACGCCTGGCCTAAAAATCCGCACAGCATCGGAGTCACCATACAGGAAACGCCGGCAACCGCCATCTGGGTTCCCATAATGGAAGGTGACAATTCCTCACCGAAATTTCCCGGCGTCAGATAGTTAAAATTCGGAAACATCGGTCCGTTTCCGAGACCGACAAGAAACAAGGCCGCTCCGGCCGCTTCCGCACCTAACGGCAACAACAGCAATACCACTGCAACTCCCAATACTCCGTGACCGATTTTCACAATCGTCCAGCTATGAAATTTCGCCGCCACCACACCGGACAAAAAGCGGCCCAATGTCATGCCCAAATAGTAAAAAGTAAGCATCCCTGCTGCTTTATCCGCTGCCATACCCTTGTTCTCTACCAAAAAGGTACTGCCCCATGCACCGCAGGAGCACTCGATGGCACAGGAACAAATAAACAGACTCCACATTACCTTCACGCCCGGAATCCGCACCATTTCCTTCAGGGAAAGCACCTGCACCTTTTCCTCTTCTTCCTGTGTTTCGGCCCCATGTACTTTTTTCCAGACCGGCAATGTACAAAACAACAGCAATGCTATCCCGGCTTGGATTACCACCGCAATCCGGTAGCCGCCGCGCCAACCGTTCTCTCCGCTCATTACAAGAGATAAGATATAAGGACTGACCATAACTCCCACTCCGTAAAAGCAATGTAAAAAGCTCATCTGTCTGGCGGAATAATGCACCGATACGTAATTATTTAATGCCGTATCCACCGCACCGGCACCCAGACCTAGCGGAATTGCACACAAACACATCGGTAAAAAGCTCCCGGTTAAGGACATCAAAAGCAGTGCAACCGCCGTCAGAGCGGTACTGAACGCCGTCACTTTATTTGTCCCGAACCGGTTGATTACCCGTGCACTGCACATACTGGAAACCGTAGTTCCCAGAAAAGATATTACCGACATAGCACTGCCAAAAGAAAACGGCAGTCCGTACTCCGTATAAATCGCCGGCCATGCCGCACCGAACAAAGAATCCGGCAATCCCAGACCGATAAACGCCATATAGATTACAAACAATAAAAACGTTGCCATACAACCATCTCCTGTAAAAAAGGCTGCGCAATTCATGCCGCAGCCCTTTTTTAACACAATTAATAGTTTTCTTTTCTCACTTCAAAATACGCCTGCGGATGCTTACATACCGGACAAACCTCCGGAGCCTCAAGGCCCACAACCACATGACCGCAGTTACGGCATTCCCACATGGTCACGCCGCTCTTTTTGAACACTTCCATAGCCTCTACATTATGTAACAACGCACGATATCTCTCCTCGTGCATCTTCTCGATGGCAGCCACACCGCGGAACTGCGCAGCAAGATCCGTAAAACCTTCTTCTTCCGCATCCTTTGCCATGCGCTCGTACATATCGGTCCACTCCGCATTCTCGCCTTCTGCCGCATGAAGCAAATTCTCTGCAGTATCCCCGAGCTCACCCAGTGCCTTAAACCAGAGCTTTGCGTGTTCCTTCTCATTCTCCGCCGTCTGTAAAAACAGTGCCGCAATCTGCTCATACCCTGCCTTCTTCGCTACAGATGCAAAGTAGGTATACTTATTTCTTGCCTGCGATTCACCGGCAAATGCTTCCCAAAGGTTCTTTTCTGTTTTTGTGCCTGCATACTTGTTAGTACCCATACCGTAGTCTCCTTTTCTGTTTGTAATATTTGAAAACACTGAAATGATCCGTGCTTCATTAATCTTCCATCATACCGATACGTCTTGCGTGACGCTCCTCATTAGAAAACGGGGTGTCCAAAAACTTATCTACAATCATCAGTGCCAGTCCCGGCCCCACAATTCTGCCGCCCATGGCAAGGATGTTTGCGTCATTATGAAGTCTTGTTGCCTCCGCACTGAATACATCATGACAAAGAGCCGCACGAATGCCCTTAATTTTATTTGCGGTAATGGAAATGCCGATACCGGTTCCGCAAATAAGAATTCCCTTTTCACACTCACCATCCGCAACCGCGTGAGCCACAAGCTTACCGTAAATCGGATAATCTACGGAAGCGGAAGAGTAGGTACCGAAATCCTTATATTCCAGTCCTCTTGCCTCTAAGTGCTTCTTTACCTCCTGCATTAATTCATAACCGCCCTGATCGCAACCTAACGCTATCATGTTCCTTTCCTCCTTGGAATTCATTAATTTAAAATATCTTCATCCTGCTCAAGCCGGATGATATGGTATCCCGCCGCTTTTAAGAGGCGATTCATAATCGCCGTTCCTAACGGGTTATCCGCAAAACTTTCCGAATATATCACACTGACACCGGTCTCGTCAAAGCTGCGCAGCGTGTTAAACAATCCCGCCGCAATCGATGCGGCATTGGCACGTTCACCTACGCAGAACACCATGCCACCGGTATAATTTTTCTTTGTTTCTTCCGTGGCCAGAATGCCCGTAATCCGCCCTTCTGCCGCATTTTTCACCGCTTCCGCATTGATATAGCGGATTACCTCATCGCTCTTTCCCTCCACGATATAAAGCGGTGCCTTTGGGGCATAGTGACGGTACTTCATACCCGGAGCCTTGGCAACAATATTCTCCGAAGCACTTCTCTTTAAAACCGCCTCATCAAACCGCACCTCGCCTAACACTTCGGCCAACTGCTCCGCATTGATATAACCCGGACGAAGGATGAGAGGTACTTCTCCCGTCAAATCCACAATCGTGGACTCCAAACCGATTTCCGACGCACCTCCGTCGATAATCATATCGATTTTCCCGTCCAAATCCTCAATGACATGTTCTGCCTTTGTGGTACTCGGTCGTCCCGACGCATTGGCGCTGGGCGCCGCCACATACACACCGGATAACCGAATCAGTGCATTTGCAATCTCATCCGCCGGCATACGAATCGCCACCGTATCAAGTCCTCCGGTAGTCGCCTTCGGCACTTTGTCACTCTTTTTTAAAATCATGGTAAGGGGGCCCGGCCAGAACGCCTCCGCAAGGCGGTACGCCGCATCCGGCACCTCCGCCGCCAGCTCCGTAAGCGCATCCGTATCCGCAATATGCACAATCAGAGGGTTGTCGGACGGGCGCCCTTTCGCCGCGTAAATCCGTGCGGCAGCCGTCTCGTCAAAAGCATTGCCTCCCAGACCGTACACCGTCTCCGTCGGAAATGCCACCAAACCTCCTACGCGCAATCGTTCCGCAGCGGAAAACAACTCCCGATCCTCAAACTGTGCTCTGTTTATTTTAACAATCTCTGTCTTCATCCGGTTTATAAACCTTCCTTCCGTTCCGAGCCTCATCCTTTTTCCCGCCCGCTAAGGGGTCTTTCGCTCGGCTAGATATTGTTTGATGCCCTGATACAAAACATCCGCTACTTTTTCCTGATACTCCGGTGCGGAAAGTAACCGTTCCTCCTCCGGACTGGATAAAAAGCCGCACTCCGCAATCACAATCGGGCAAGCAGTCTTCTTTAAAAGATAATAGTCCCCGTTTGCCTTAGCCTGACGTGTATTTCCGTCCTGCAGCACTTCCGGGAACTTCTTTTGTAAAAGCTCCGCAAGCTGCTTACTCTCCTCCGAATCTTTATAATAAAACACTTGCGCTCCTTTGCAGGAAGCATCCGGAAAACTGTTCTGGTGTATACTCACCACCAGTTCCGGCTCAGCCTCCGAAATCAAACGCACCCGGGCTGCCATATCCTCTCTTTTTTTGTTGGTCGCGGTCTCACTGTACAGTCCCGCATCCCCCGTTCTTGTCATAACAACCGTAACTCCGTCCGCCATCAGGCGTGCCTGTAGCTTCCGGGCCACTTCCAGATTCACGTCTTTTTCCAAAACACCGGTGGTCCCCACCTTGCCGGGATCCGCTCCCCCGTGTCCGGCATCGATTACTACCACGGGATTCCCGGTGTCTGTCTGCCCGGAAAATACCGAAGACAAACGCTCTCCCGCCTTACTCTTTGCAAGCAGTAACACCGCACACATCCCAAGCAACAACCAAATGTGTTTATAGGTTTTGAGTCTGTCAAACAGACTTCGCCCCATTTCTTTCATACCGCACCAACCTGTTTTTACACAAGTATATGCTTACGTCTATTCCGCAAGAACTCCAACCTCAAACAACGGCCATACCTCGTCCGGCTCAAAGCCCAGACGCCAAGCGGCTACGCCGGCCAAATCATTCTTTCTGATATATGCAATCTTTTCCTGTAAGGACTGCACGTCCTCCAGCCACATCTTACAGGTAGCTCCTCCCTTTGTATATTCCGCATAGTACTGTCTGGTGGTATCATCCCATACCGGAGTTACCTTATTTCGGGTAAGCTCCGACGCCGCTGTCACCATGGCAAGTGCTTCGGACGTCAGCTTTGTTGTACCGTTCTCTTCGGTCTCGGTCCAAAGTCTCGTATAAAACGGCACTGCCATGATTACCTGCTCCTTCGGCACCATGGTAAGAATATTGTCCACCGCAGTGGTCAGGTAACTGTAGGAAGCCACGGAACCGGCCGTCTCGGAGCCGGCATAATGTTCGTCATATGCCATAATCACCACGTAGTCTACCACTTCACCCTGGGCCTCCCAGTCATAATACGCCGCATGGGCGGACGGTACATAGTTATCCACGGAAAGCACCAGGCCGTTTGCACGACATTTTACCGATAACTCTCTCAAAAAGCGGATAAAATGCGGTCCGGTCTGTAAAGAAAGCAACTCAAAATCGATATTCAGTCCGTCCAAATCATAACGGATTGCTTCCGCCACCAGCGCATTCACCAACTCCTCCCTCTCCTTGGTAGAGGAAAGCACCGCAAAAGAATTGGCCGTGGCATCAAAGCCTTCGATACCGGCAATCGTGAAGTTATCTACCAGTCCCCACACTTCCAGACCATGCGCTTTTGCTGTTTCCACATAGGCCATATCCGCCAGAGAAATCAGAGGATTCTCCGCTTCCGGCGTATTTACCCGGAACCAGGTCGGGGAGACCACCGTCAGCTGGTCCTTGTTTTTAATCAAATTTTCCAGACCGGCATTGGCATTTTTATTCGTCACCTGATGCCAACCCAGTACAACATCTTCATCGGATAAAATGTGGGAGTACACTGCCGGAACATAATCCGACGTATAAGACTCCAGATAAGTCTCCGTCAAATCCTTCTTCCTGACAAAGCCGTAAATACCGTCCTCCGTCATAACCTTTACAAACTTCGTATCGGCATCCGTACCGGCATCCACATACCAAACAACACTATCTTTTGCCAAATCACATAAAATACGGCTCTTAATATCCGCACTTTCTCTTACCTCCGTATCCTTCTCCACCTTAAGGGACAGCATGTCCTTTGCTCCGGTACGCAGAAGTACTCTGGACGGATTCTCATAAACGGTATAGGTCAAATCGGAAAACAATGCCGCAAACTCCAAAGACACATACGGCACTCCGGCTTTTGTTAAAATAGGTGCACAGGAAAGCTCCTGCTTGGTCTTGTTGCTGTAATATACCGGCTCCATCGGATAGGCCCGGATAATCTCTGTCGGTGTTGCATAGGAGAGCACCAATTCCTGCTCGTCGTAATAAAACTCTTCATTGATATGCGCAAGCACCGTATCCAAATCCAGATAGATTCCTCCGTTTAGCAACAGTGCGTTTTTCTCATACTTTTCCTGCCAGAACGTAACGTATGCCTCTCCCTCCGGAACAACCGTCACTTCTCCCGGCGATACACGTTCCTCACTCGGAGTATACTTCCGAACCAAGGCAACACAAAGAACCGCTGCTATCAAAAGCAACGTTACAAACACTCCGATTATCGTAACTCCGGTTTTTTTCTTCACTGACATTTCCTCTTTTCTGTATATCTTACTGTATTTTAGTATATACAAGTTATAAAAAATAATCAACCCCATTTTGCCGTCATACCGCACTTTAAACAGTCGTTTTTGAGAGAACGCCCATCCTCATCCGTATCGGTACGACGACAAACGGAGTTTCCCGTCGGAGGTAGAACCTGTGTGATATGCAAAACAACCTCCGGCCGGTTGCACTACCGGGCAAAACATACTCAAAAGATTGTACGAAACAGCTTCTCCGTCTTTTTTCCGGAAAGCAATACATCCTCGACAAACGACAGCTCGATGACCTTTCCGAACCGTATCGGAAGCATTTCTTTTTCTCCGCCGGTCAACACCGCCGTAATTTCGTGCTGTATCCTTCTGTCGCTTATCTGTCGGGAAAGTGCCTTCCAGTCCTGCAACCGCCACGGGTACACCGCCCCGAGGACAAACCGGTTGTTACACCGCAAAAACTCACTGACATGTGTCTCCGCAAGCATTCCGAAATGCAGAATAATTGTAGTATAGCCCATTGCTGCATAGGTGCCGATCACAGAGGAATTTCCTTCCGTAACATAACAAATCTTTTGGAGCAAAAAACACTCCGGTACCGTTTTGTTTTCTCCGAACAGACTCTCATAAAGCCGCTCGAATATATGCCGGCCCGACATATCGATACATGCAATCCGTCCTTTTCCCTTGTCCTTCCAATATGCCGCCAGCAAGGTGCACAACACACCGCTTTCCGCGCCTTCGTGTACACCGATGACACCGATGTAGCCCGGAGCCTTCGCTCCTTCTCGATGCCTTCTCTTCGGTACATTCCGTACCGCCTTTTGCAGTTCTTCCTTTAACACAGATACACTGGGATACCGCTTTGCCGGATTCTCCCGCACACACTTCTCATAAATTCTTTGTAACTCTTTTCTCCCTTTACCACCCGCTCCCAGCATAACACCGATGACACGGCCGATCCCGTAAATGTCGGAGCTCTCCTCCGCTCTACCCTTATACTGTTCGGGTGCTGCATACCCCTGCGTACCGAACACCACTTCCGGATAATCTGTTTTCCGTATTGCTCCGCCGAAATCAACAAGGGCCAGTAAATCCCCCCGGATCATGATATTTTCCGGCTTTACATCCAGATATAAAATTCCGTTTCGGTGCAAATATTCAATGATTTCACATAGTTGAATGGAATAATGCGATATAAAAGATGTCGGAAGGCATTTCTGCCTGAAAAGAAAATCGAATAAAGTTTCCCCGCCCATATCTTCTTCAATGATATAACATGCAGTCTCATCTTCCTCGATATCATAGATGCGAGGAATCGCCGCATGATGCAGCAATTGTAACGTGCGTGCCTCTCGTCTGCGTTCCTCGTAAAAGGGCCTGTTTTTTAACAAACGCTTCACGATACGCTGCTCCCCGAGTATCTTATGTTCTGCCAGAAATACCTCGCCACCGCTACCGTTTGCAAGTAACTTAAGCACCCGGTATTTCCCAAATAATAACTCCTCTTCCATCTTCTCCTTTCTGTCCGCGCTACGCAGACGGATTTGTCCTCTTCCTGTCGGATTGCCGGTGATTTCTCACCTGCTTTTATTATAGCCCCCCAAATCTTTCCGATGCAAGCTTTTTTTAGCTCGCATTTTTCACAAACTTTTTGCGAATTTTTGTATACTATTCACAAGCCGAAACCCCTGATTTTTCCTTACCTTCTTTATACAAACTTCACAATTTATGTTATTGACTTTCGTGTAAATTTACTATATACTTTGTATAACACGAAGAAGGGGGTGCATACTCATGACAATCGAGCGATTAAGCGATACACAGATTCGTTGTACGTTAAACAAGCAAGATTTACAGGAACGTCAATTGCAGTTAAGTGAATTGTTCTATGGCAGTGAAAAAGCAAAGGCCCTATTCCGTGATTTGGTACAAATGGCATCTTACGAGTGCGGTTTCGAAACCGAAGATATGCCTCTTATGATCGAGGCCATTCCGGTAGATGCGGATTGCCTCGTTCTGGTAGTCACCAAAATGGAGGATTCCGAAGAGCTGGATTCCAGATTTTCCAACTTCACTCCGTTTGAAGAAAAAGAACGCCAGCCGGAAAAGATGCCGATTCCAGCACTTGCGGACGAGATATTGAATTATTTTTCCCAGTTTAAAGATATGCTGAGCCAAAAGGCAGAAGAGCTTTCCAAGACATCCGAAGCTCCAGCCGAAAAAAAGCCGGAGTCTCTTACTAAGGTATATGTATTTGATTCCCTACAGACAATCAGCCGTTTTGCGGCAGTCGCAGCTTTCCGTTACCACGGTATGGCGGAATTGTTCCGTAACCCATCGGATGAAACCTACTATTTGTTTCTTAACATAGCAGGCCACACCGCAGAAGACTTCAACAAACTCTGTAATATCGCATCCGAATACGGCCGCTCCGCAGCGGCAGGCAATGCCACACTGCTCTATTACAAAGAACACTTCACTCCGGTAGGAGACGGAGATATTCTGGATACACTTGCAAAATTAAATTAAGATTTAATTTTAAATTCAGCAATTTTAAGGGGTCTGCACATTTCGCAGACCCCTGTTTCATCTTTCAATACCATCTTTTTCTTCGACATCTTCGATGCTCTTTATTTTTCAGCTTCTACAAAACCTCTGTCTTCTTACAGGTCACACCGAGGCACTCCGGCTTCTTCCCGGTCAGCGCAATACTCCTGCTGTCCGGCTGGGACATTCCCACGAACACCTCATAAGCACCCTCATGTAATACCAAACGTGCATCTTCATCATATAACGCAAACGCCTCGTCCTTTAAAAGAAGTGTAACGGTTACCTCCGTACCTTTTGCCACGCGCACTTTCTTTAAGCCTTTTAACTGGAACCACGGTGCGTCCTTGACATCCTTTGCCTTTACATATACCTGCACCGTCTCCGCGCCGTCGTACGCCCCTTCGTTTGCTACCGTAGCCGTCACGGTAAGGCTTCCGCCCTTTGCGATCTCATCTCCGGATACAGACACATTCTTTAACACAAAATCGGTATAGCTGAGACCGTAGCCGAACGGATACAGTGCCTCCTTCTCCATGTAGCGATAGGTTCTGCCCTTCATGGCATAATCGGTAAATGCCGGAAGCTCCTCGGAGGTACGATAGAACGTTACCGGGAGCTTGCCCTCCGGTGCATACTCACCGAACAACAGCTGTGCCACCGCACGTCCGCCCTGGGCGCCCGGATACCAGGCCTGCACAATAGCCGGTATATGTTCCTCTGCCCAAGGAAATGCCAACGCACTACCGGATAACAGCACCAATACCACCGGCTTGCCACTCTCATAAATAGTCTGAAGCACCGTATTCTGAAGTCCAGGAAGCTCCAGATTCGGCTTGTCACCGCTGGCAAACTCGTTGCCCTGGTCGCCCTCTTCTCCTTCCAGACCGGAATCCAGACCCATTACCGCAATCACAACATCGGACTCGTCACAAACCGCACGCACCTCCGCAATACGGTCATTTTCCTGACCCAGACCCGATACTTTATTTTTAAACAAATGACAACCGTCGGAATAACGTACTCTCACATCATCTCCAAGGTACTCCTGAATACCTTCTAACACCGTAATATATTCAGAAGCCGTACCCTCGTAATTACCGATTAACGCTTTACGGTTATTAGCATTCGGTCCGATGACGCCTACGGTCTTTAACTGCTTTTTATCAAGCGGGAGAGTGCTGTTTTCATTCTTTAACAGACAAAGTGTCTTCTTTGCCACCTCCAAATTGAATGCCTTCTGCTCTTTACTGTCCACCACGGAATAATCAATGGTATTGTACGGTACATGTTCCGGTGCATCAAAAATACCGAGACGCATCTTTGAAACATACAAACGCTCTACCGCGCGGGTCAAAGTTTCTTCACTCACCAAGCCCTGCTTTACCGCCTCTAACAGATTCACATAAATATGTCCGCAGTTTAAATCACATCCGTTATTCATGGCAAGTGCCACAGACTCCACCGGAGAGGTGGTCAGTCCATGTCCTTCATGGAAATCTTTAATTGCCCAACAGTCACTGGTTACATGACCGTCAAAGCCCCATTCATCACGTAAAATATCCTGTAACAGCGTCTTACTTCCGCAACAAGCCTCACCGTTTGTACGGTTGTAAGCCCCCATAACAGTCTCTACCTTTGCCTCCGTAACACACGCTTTAAATGCCGGCAAATAGGTTTCATATAAATCTTTCTTCGATACCTCTGCATTAAAGCTGTGGCGCACATCTTCCGGACCGGAATGTACCGCAAAATGCTTTGCGCAGGCAGCCACCTTCAGGTACTTTTCATCTTTGCCCTGCATACCCTCGATAAAACGAACACCCAGACGGGAGGTCAGATACGGGTCCTCACCGTAGGTCTCGTGGCCTCTTCCCCAACGCGGATCACGGAAAATATTCACGTTCGGAGCCCAGAAAGTCAGGCCCTTATAAATGTCCGTATCTCCGTACTTCTGCTGCATATTAAACTTCGCACGTCCTTCGGTGGATACATGGTCACCCACTTCCTCCATCATATCCTCATCAAAAGCTGCCGCCAAACCGATTGCCTGCGGAAATACCGTAGCCACACCTGCTCTTGCCACACCGTGTAACGCTTCGTTCCACCAATTATATGCCTTAATATCCAGTCGCTCGATAGCCGCAGACCAATGCAAGGTCTGAAACACCTTCTCCTCCAGTGTCATCTCTGCCACCAATGCCTTTGCTCTCTCCTTAAAGGAAAGACTCTCATCCTGATACCTCTTCATGTTAAGCTCCTTTTAATATCTTTAATATCCCTTAATAGACTTATCGCCCAATGCCGCGAAGAATGTATCCTTTACTTTCATCTCTGCATCAAAAAAGTACGGATAGCTTTCTAACTTAACGCCGAACATTCTCTCTCCGGAAACTTCATCAAAATACTCCTTCGGCTCATTCAGATAGCTGGTATCATCCGTAAGCCCTTCGAAGGTAATGCTTACAATATCATACCCCTTCTTCTGCTCATAATTTACCAAATTGGTCATCAATGCCTTATAACGCTTTACACCTCTGGCAAGTAACTCCTCCGGTGTCAAATCAAAATCTCCCATATCATTCGTATTGGTATCTACGTAGAACTCGGTTACATGCAGCTCCACTCCGGTTGCCGCAAGGTTCTTAAACATATCGTCCATATCAAAGACATTCGGAACATTCGGATTATAATGTCCCTGGATCGCAACACCATCAATTAACTTCTGATCCTTTAACGAATTAATCATCGTTATTGCAGGCTTCTGGGTGGCCGCCAAATGCAAGTCGATCTGAGATAAAAACAGCTTCTGATCTGCTGTTGCATACTTTCTTGCATACTGACATGCGGTTACGTAATAATCCTCACCCATCCCCTGATACCAGTAATTCGAACGTACTTTATTGTCGTTTGTCTCGGCAGAATTAATCGGATCGTCCAAAATATCCCAAGAAACAACCAATCCCGGATAATTGGTATTACAATAGGTGATAACATCCTTTATGTAATTTTCCATACGGGCTTTAATCACCTCAGGAGACGCATACTCAATCGTCTTTGTCGTCGTACCGTCTTCATTGACAGTCTCCGTCACTTGTGCCCGGTCTAAATCCTTGGTAAAGGCCCACTCCGGCACTTCATGGGTAATTAATTTCGGACCACGCACCGGAATTTGATTCTCCTGTGCAAATTTTAAAATCACATCAGCACCGGAAAAATTCAAAGCAATCCGTGTCTTATCCGCTGCTACCTTCGATGTTTCATAATCCATAATATTGTTAGGAGACAAATCTCCCTTTACACTGACAGAGTTAAACTGTTCCTTAATGACAGCCTTTCTCTCTTCCTCCGTAACATCTATTACTAATGCATCAATGCCGACCGTGAATAAGTCCTTATAGGCCTCATCCAACTCCGGCAACTTATTTTCTTTTTCGTAGTATTCTTTAAATTGTTTTGTATCATACACACCGGCTTCTTCTACCTCACCGTTCTCTCCCGGCTGTTCCGCCACAGCCCCCGGTGTCGGAGTCGGTGCCGGTGTCACTGTCGGTCTCGGCGTAATGGTAGGAACCGGTCCGACTTCCACAGAACCGGAGCAACCCGCAAAAAGAAGTATCGCCGCACATGCTGCGAAACCTGCCAATTTCCCTTTTCTCATACGAAACACTCCTTTCCAATCACGTTCCCACCTATTTTTGGATAACACATAAGGGGCAGTCAAAGCCACCCCTTATGTTGATATTCCTATGTTATTAAATTACTGGTTAACCTCAGCAAGGATAGCATCCCAAGAATCCTTAATAGCTGCAACCTGGTCTGCCGGAGTTACGTTAGCAAACGGATACTGCCATAAGAGGTCCGGACCCAAATCGTTCGGAACGAGGGTCTGGTTAAGGAAGTGAGCGCTTACGCCGTCATTGAACATAACGATGGTCTCATCAACTGCTCTCTCATCCTCGAAGTGGTTGTAGTAGGTTTCCTTCCAAGCGTCCGGATCATCATAACCCGGGGTAGCCATGGTGTATACATTGTATGCGAATGCAATGTTACCAGCCATCTCTGCATCGTAGCAGGACGGGATGATGGTGATGTTATCACATACATAGCTCTTATAACTAGCTGCTCCGTCCGGCTTCGGCGGCATTACGAAACCAACTGCATCTTCCATGTCATCACCATAGATGTTGGTCGGCTGACAAACATACTCCTCAGCAAACTGCATTGCAGCCTTACCTTCCTGGAAAGCCGGAATGAAGTAGTCCCACTGAGAGTCTGCCGGCTGCGGCATCTCGTAACCCTTGTTGAAAAGCTCTACAGAGAAGTTGATTGCATCAAGAACTTCCTTGGAACCCATGTTGTTAACAAGGTTGCCGTTAGCGTCCTTTACAAAGTAGTCGGAACCGGTGGAAGCTACCAAACAGGTCATGGTCTGTGCACCCTGAGATACGGTAGCGTAGATATCGGTTACACCGTCAGCGTTGGTATCGCGGGTCAACTGAGCACAAAGCTCTTCGAACTTGGACCAGGTCCACTCACCGCTTGCCTGTAAATCGTACGGAAGATCCGGATTAAGACCAGCTTCCTCGAAAAGTCTCTTATTCCAAACAACGCCACCTCTCGGCTCGGACTTCTGCGGTCTCATACCGTAGATGCTGTCGCCCTTGGTCATAAGGTTCTTAACTGCAACGCTCCACTTATCCTCAGAGAAGTCAAGCTCATCAAGAGTAGCTAAGTCATAGAAAAGACCGTTAGCCATCGGCTTTGCTACGAATCTGTAGTCAAGCTCGAATAACTGAGCTGCCGGCTCACCAGCAGTGATGGAGTTTACACAGGTATCGGTCATTTCGCCCCAACCAGCAACAGTCTTAGACTGCATTCTGAACTTGTACTTTGCGAAAATCTCTTCACGATACTTTGCGGTAGCCTCTTCCTGAGCGTTGGTCGGCTCAGCCGGCTCTTCCGGAGACCAGTGGTCACCGATGATGATTTCCATACCACCAAGATCTCTATCCGGGATCGGGGTTGCCTTCGGAGCTTCAGTTGCCTTCGGGCCTTCGGTCGGCTGCGGAGCCTCGGTTGCCGGGGCCTTCGTTGCCTCTCCGCCAGTTTCAGTGTCGCCGCCACATGCAGCAAGACTACCAAGAACGGTCGTTGCAGCAAGGAAAGCTGCAGCATACTTCTTAATTCTCATACCAAAATTCCTCCTTTTAATTTTTGGGTTTGGCGTCCCATTTTCGACGATAAATCGTCAACTCCTCTTTGTATAGCTAACGCTTCTGCGCCACTATCAAAATACTTCCAAACACATTATAACGCATTTTGTTACAAAATGCTAGCTTTTTTTAAAAATAATTTGGTTTTTTTGTTACATTTTAATACCGGTCTGGCTCAAGCTCTCTACAAAGCCCTTCTGAGCGAACAGATAAAGGATTAAAAGAGGGATAATTGCCATCAAAGTACCGGTAGAAATCATCTGGTTTAACAAACCGGTACTTGCCTGGGTACCGAGACCCGAGGACTTTACGTAGGCATCGATACGTCCTGCAATGGAGTTTAAGCCCTTCGGCAACAGTTCTACCTTTCCAAGGAACATCTTGGAGTAGAAAGAATCGGTCCACTGCCATACATATGCAAACAGGAAGCAGGAAACAATCATGGACTTTGCATCCGGAAGCATAATACGGATGAAGGTCTGAAGATTGCCGCAACCGTCTACGTAAGCTGCCTCTTCCAGTTCCTTCGGAACACCACGGAAGTACTGACGAAGCATGAAGATGTACAAACCACACTTAAGACCCATACAGGTCGCACACATCATCAGGTACGGTGCCATGGACTTCTGAAGATTTAAGCTGTCTCCGGTAATCGCCTTAAAGATACCGAAAATATCAAAGTAACGGAAGTTTAAGTACAACGGGCTCATGATGGTCTGCGGCGGTACAATAATTAATAACAGTACGCAACCGAACCAGAAATTCTTGAGCGGGAACTTAAATCTTGCAAAACCGTAACCTACGAGCGTAGCTGCAATAACCTGAAGCACCGCACAAAGAAGAGATACCCATGCGGAGTTAAACAAACACTTCCAGTAGTCGATTAACTCGTCTACTATCTTAAAGTTACTTAAGGTCCAGTTACGCGGTACATTAATAACCGTTGCATCATACAGGTCCGCCTCTCTCATAAGGCTGACGGAAAGCTTGTTAATTAACGGCTGGAGAATCAGGAAACACAGGCCGAACAGTAGCACTGCGCGAATAACGCGATATCCGACTTCTCCGATTTTTTTCTTAAGAAGATAACCGTTGGTCTTACGGTTTCTCTCCCAGAAATCCGTTCTCTTCTGAATTTTAACCTTTTTACTCATAATAGTACACCTTCTTTGAAATGATGGCGGCCAAGATACCAAGAACTGCCGCAACGATTCCGAAATAGCTCCATGCCATTGCAGCACTTAAGCCGTATTCCATTTGCGGATTTACCTTCAAGGTGATCAGGTCCATGACTTGATTATCTGTTCTCATAAGGAAGTCAACCGTAGTGTAAACTAAGTTTACGAGTATCATTGAACTAACAAGCGGGAAAGTAATCTTCCAGAAGCTCTCCCATGCGGTACAGCCCTCAATCTTTGCAGCCTCGTACATGCTGGTGGATACGGTCTGTAAACCGGAAATAAAGATAACAATCTGTATACCTGAAGCAAGTGCTACATCATACACACCCTCAATAATTTTAAATACCGGATCGAGAATCTTACCACCGATACCCGTGGTACGTAAAATTGTCTCTAATGAAGCGGTAATGCTGAAGCCCTCACCGGACTCTGCGATAATATCCTTCATACCGGACATCAAGGTGTTGTTGTACTCAAGACCTACAATAACACCGGAGGAGAGGATTACCGGCAGGAAGAAGATTGCTCTTACAAAGCCTCTGCCTTTAAACTCCTGATTCAGAAGCAACGCGATAAAGAAACTGAACACGATAATCGCCGGCACCTGAATCGCCATATTCTTAAGGGAATCTACCAAACGGTTTTTATAATCCGGATCGTAGAAGAATGCTCTGTAGTAGTTGGACTCTTTCCAAGTGGTAATACGCTCCATAATGAAACCGTTGCCGCCTTCCTTCTGGGAAGCAGCGATAATAACCTTACTGAGACTCATTCGGAAGGACTCAATCATCGGCTTTACGAGGAATACCAGGAATCCGATGATAAACGGAGAAATAAACATATATCCCGCAATTGCGTTTCGTCTGCGCAAATTTCTTGGTTTTCTTTTCTTAGCCACTTACTTCTCACTCCTTTCTACCTTATAGTCTCTTGCCGGAATCGTAACTGCCTCATCCTTATACTCGGACGCTGTTGTATTTACATATACAACGGTATTGTCTTCGTATACGGTAGCGGTAACGCCGTTAGCCAGAATACGATGTTCGGTAATATACTTGTCGTTAAGACCTGCCATTTCCTTTTCATAACGCTGTGCATACTGTGCTGCCATGTCTTTCCAACCGTCATAGTTTGCACCGAAGAAATCCATGTACTCGGTACCCTGTAACAAACTGGAAGACTCTGCATAGAACGTAAAGTTGAGGCCGGCACCCGTCTCCGCACACTTTAATACGGTATCCAGTGCATCGCCGCTTAAGTTCACAGCATTTCCGGTATAATCTACCAAACCGTGGATTGCGATTTCATAGAACGGAACCTGTGCATCGAAAAGCACATACTCCTTACCGGTAAGGTTCATATTGGTAATCAAATCTGCGTACGGAAGTGCATATTCGTTACCTGCAGACATCATAATCGGAGTACCTGCTGCCTTAATCTCGGCAAGCTTTGCGGTCTGCATATCCATAACAGCTTCTCTGGTAGTCAGTCTCTTCTGATTGTAGTCACCGCTTAACAGGTAACCCACATCCTCAAAGCCTACACCCGTACCGTACTCGGCTGCGTAATCCCCAAGACTCTGCATTAAGGTTACACAAACCGTCGGTCTGAGTAAGAAATGGGACTCCATTCTGGACTCGTTCAAATCCGCAAACCAAATCTTGGAGAACTCCGGAATCTCTACTACTTCACGGCTGAGATACTTCGCCACATCACGGGACTTAAAGAAACCGTCCGTCAAACCGCTGTCGTATACGTTCTGTACACGACCGGTCAGGTAAAGCTCTACACCGAGGCTGTCTGCCTTGGATACGAGAGCGCTTAACGCTTTCTTGCCACCCATACCGTTGGTTATGTCAATATCCTTCGGAAGGGAGTGATCGATACCGCCGTTCATCCATCCGATATAGCGGAGGGAAAGATTGGAATATCCGTCATCTGCCAAATCAGACAAAATTGTCTGGGCATCATCAAAGCTGGTTAATACTTCCGGAAGCGTTACCGGCATACCGAGAACCTGCTTTACTCTGTCAACCGCACCGATTAACTCTACGGAAATCGGGAGATTTGCATTGGTATTCTTTGTAAGCTCGGTATACTTTTCAAGTAAATCTTCTCTGTAAGCATTTGCCATATCGGAGTAAGTGTTACCCTCTAAGAAACGATAGGTCTGCTTAATTCCGCCTTCCGGCAGCTCCTTCTCGTAAGCCATAAGCGTGGTATCGTTCTTAGCGGAAATATCCATCTTACTTCCGTGAACTACTTCATAACTTGCGTATGCGTAGTTATAGCTGTGCTTCTTATTTGCAACGTCTGCCTGAATGGTTGCAATGGTACTGTAATCATCAATGATACTGATCATGGAACCATCGGCATGGGAAATACCGAATACCGGGAATGCCGCTCTCGTCTCATCTACGACTACGTCACGCTTCATGCCGTAATCCCAACCGTAAAGCTGTGCATAATAATTGGTAAGATTGGTCTTTCCGTTGTTAAAGTTAATGATAGCGCCGGAGCCTTCCGGAACAAACATAAAGCCGGTCTGGTCCGTGAACGCCGCACCGAAGTACGGGAGAACCGTAAGCTCGGTAATCGGACGCTCCATATCGAAATCCATGTCCGCAAACGGAACCTCTACAATGAGCTCGTCGCCGTCCAGATGATATACGATGGACAGATTATACACCTTAGCGGCATCCTCATTGGAAGCCTCATAATACTGAAGGTCCTTCTCGTACTCTTCCTCGGTATATCCGATTTCAGCAAATGCATCTTCCAAGGTCTGCTTTACATGGTCCTTGGTGGCGGAACGAATCTCGAATACACAAGTGGTCTCTAAGTCCGGATACTTTGCAAGAAGCTCATCCTTATTATCGGTTGCAAGCAAATCGTTAATATCAATCTTACGATATGCATTGTCGATACGTCTCTGAATGCTTCTGTCAAGCTTCTCATACCACTCCATCATACGTGCTTCCGGCACGGACGGCGGAATGATAAACTTCTTGGAAACCTTACCGATGGAATAGTTTACCTTAACCGTGTTCGCATCCGGCATCTCTAAGGTATAGAGGCCGTTGGTGATACTATGCTCAAAGGTATTAAAAATCGTGGATAATTCGTTTGCCGTAGAATACTTCATAATGATTGTGGACTGCAACTGACGCTTACTTGCGGAGTCCGCAATCGGATCATTTGCGGCATCGGTCGGATTGGAATACCAAACCTTGCCGGTAGACTTCTGGGTTACGGTAAACTGTGTGGTAGCCTTATCCAGCTCAAAGATAAGGTCCTCACTCTCTAGTCTGAAATCCATTCCTGCATATGCTTCTTCATCATACTCACGGAGCTCAATCTCCTTCTCTACCGTTTCCTCGGTACAGCCGGCAAGAGCACCTGCCAAAAGAAGGAATCCCAGTAATTTAATAAACTTTTTCACCTAATTTTCCTCCTTTCGTTTAGTTGAAGCGGAATATAAGTTCCTTGCCCACGGATACGAAGAATGCAATCGCATCGCTTACTAAGCTGAAGAACAACATGATTAAGAATACGATAATCATCATACCCACAACAGAGAATGCAATTGCAAGAATTGCCTTCATCAGAGAGTAGTCATGAATCTGCATTACGGAAATCAAAATCCATGCCCCCGCCCATACAAGAGCAATAACTTCAAAGTATGCAAGGAATGCACCCTCTTCTTTTGTTAATACGTTACTGAGAATGGTAACCGGGTTCATAATGAGGATATACGGTGTCAGAGAATAACACATTCCCATATAAACATCCTTCATACGTCCCTTACCGTCAAACAACGTAGTCAGACACCAGTTTGCTACTACATAAAGCAGAAGCGGTGCCAAAATACCTGCAATCTGGGACCAGATGTTGATACGCTCCCAACGGGTATCGTTAAACAGGAAGCTTTCAAAACGCAAATTCCAAAGATTCGTCATAAAGGTGAGAATCAACAGCGTATTTGCCGCTGCAAGGGAGCCTCTCTTTTCATGGGTCAAATCCCAGAATCCATCAAACGGATGCGTTAATACATACAGTGAATACCGAAGCGATTCCCAGTATCGGTTCCAAGCCTGCTTATTTATTTTTGTTTTCAGATTCAAACTCATACTGCATTCTCGCCTCCCATCTGATCTTTTTAATCTTTCTGATGATAGCCGGGATAATCCCCAGTACTACCAATACTATAATTACATAACCGAGATTATTCTCGATCCAGTCCTTACGATAATACTTCCATGCACGGGAGTAGTTCTCATCGTCACGCATTACTTCAAAGTACTCCATTGCCTCCTCGTAATTCTGCTGACGAAGAAGCGCACGACCGATACCGATGTAAGCCAGCTCGTAGTTACCGTTCATGGCAAGTACCTTCTCCCAATGTGCTGCGGATTCCTCGTAGTGGCCTTCGGAATACTCATCCAATGCACTGTGAATCAGGTTACCGAACTCGGTTCTGGTAAATCTGGTAATACCACCGGTGGTCGTATCCAGAATATAAAGGTCGGTTCCCATATGCTCGATGGAAATCGGATACATGAAGTAACCCAGCTTGTTACCCGGACCACCGAAAGCGTACAACAGATGACCCTGCTCGTCGTATGCAAAGATACGTCCACGGATACGATCCGCTACGTAGTAGGTCTCATCCTCCATTGCGGTAATGTCCACAATTCGGGACGGACCGTTCATGCCTGCCGCATCATCCCACTGCCAGTCGCCGCACGGAACCCATCCGCCGTTACGAATAAGAATATCGCCGCCGAGAGAGTTTAACTTACGAATCGGCTTTGCGGTACCCGCATCCAAATCCTCCTCAGCAAATACATCCGTGGTACAGTAAATAAAGGACTTCTGGTCAATGTAAAGGTTGTTGTACTCCGTCGGTACAAAGTCAACCATCTGGTCTCTCTGTGCCTTGGTGGAAAACTTTTTCTTAATAAGATCCATTACACTGACAGTAACTTCACTTGCACCGATAAAGCCGACAAACTCGCCGTCCGGCTCAAACTGCATAACACCCTGGTTCTCGTTCTTTGCAAGAACGAACATACGGCCTGCACGGTCTACAACAATCTTCTTCGGCTCAAACGGATTCTCCGCATCCAGAAGCGTACTGTCCGGCTTGCCCATTTCCTTCACCAACTGCAAATCCTTGGTCAAATGAAGAATTCTGAAGTTACCCTGGTCGGTAATGTACAAATCACCGTTGGTGTCCACATATACATCCTGCGGAGTCAAAAGTGTCAGCACCTCGGATTCACCGGTAAACTCGGTAATCTCTCTGACCACCGTCATAGTCTCACCGTCTACCGCAATCTCTACGATACGGTTGTTTCCGGTATCAACCACATAAATGCTGTTGTCGCGGATAAACATACCCTGTGCCTGCTTAAACGGGGTAATCCCCAACATCTTACCGTCGGTATAAGACACCGGCTGGTAAGCATCCGGAGACTCATACTCCAGTCCCCAGTAGTCATAGTTATACGTATACGTATTTACTTCGGTTGCACTGGCAACTCCGGTCGGACAGGCAGTAATGACTGCCATTACCACAAGGAGAGCTGCTGCAATTTTTCTTTTAAGCTTCATAATTCTCTCCTCCTATTCCTTAATACCCGAGCTAGCCATCGTCTCTAAGATGTTACTCTCGGAGAAGATGAAGATACCTACCGGAACAATTAACATAACCAGACCAACCGCCGCGCCGGCACCCATACGGGCAACACCACCCTGGGTAACCTGACCAAGCGCATACGGAAGAGTCTTTAACTCCTCGGAATAAATGTAGGTGGACTGCGGATTATTCCACAACTCCTGTACTGCGAAGATAATCAAGGTCAACCATGCCGGCTTTACGTTCGGCATTACGATCTTTGTAAAGATACCCCACTCCTTCGCACCGTCAATCTTCGCTGCCTCAAGCAAAGAATTCGGAAGACCGTCCATGAACTGCTTCATAAGGAAGAGACCCATCGGAGCGGCAAGTGCCGGAACAATCGGAGCCAGGAAGGTATCAATCCAACCGAACTTCGCAAATACAAGGTACAGCGGAATCTGGGTAACATAGCCGTTAAACATAATCGCTGTCGTAATCATGGCAAACAACTTTCTTCCGCCTGGGAAATCATACTTTGCAAGTACATATGCACCCATGGATGCAATTAAGAGACGGCCTGCGGTACCTACTGCCGTAATAAATACGGTGTTGAATATGTATCTGGAGAACGGTACCCAGGACTGACCCATAATTACGAACAAATCCTTAAAGTTGCTGGTCGTAGGGTTTCGAACCAAAATGGTCTGCGGGAACTTGAAAAGTTCGTCCAACGGCTTAAATGCCTGACACACCTGCATGACAAGCGGAATGGCAAACATTACGCCGAACAATGTTAAAATGATATATACGCCAAGGTCGCCGCCACGGGAACGGCCCGGCTTTCTGCGCTTTAATCTAATCTTTTTCATCGCTTCTCTCCTTTTCCTGTATTAAAAATCTATGCTTCATTCTTATCATCAAGTGCGGATTAGTTTCCGACTCTCATTAACAACTTCTGAACTGCCTTATTGCAAAGAAGCATTGCAAGGAAAAGAACGGTAGCGATTGCAGACGCATAACCCATCTCAAAACGGACACTACCATAGTCCTTTAAGTGTGTAACAACGGTATGCACCGCATAGTCCGTACTCGGATTACCACACAACTGCTCCGGAATATCGGATACGTTGAACGCGGTGGTAATGGAGTTGATTGCACCGAACATAAGCATCGGCTTCATGCTCGGAAGAGTGATGTACCAGAGCTCCTGCATACGGTTCTTCAAACCGTCTACGTAAGCCGCCTCGTACTGGGAACGGTCAAGTCCCTGGAAACCTGCTACGAAACCAAGGAAACCGGCACCCAAACTGGACCATACGGAAACAACGATTACTACAATTAACATGTACTGCGGATTGGATAACCACAAAATCGGCTCTACACCGAACACCTGCAACAGCGAGTTAATCCAGCCGTACGGGTCATTGTTGAAAATAATCTTCCAAATTGCCATAGTGGAAGCTACCGCAAGAGACGGTGCGTAGAATACAACTACGGCAATCGCTCTTAAGTAACGCGGCAATTCGTTAATCATCCATGCGAACAGGAAGGATGCAAGATAACCTACCGGTCCGATGATGCCTGCCAATACGAATGTATTCTTAACGGATGTCAGGAATACGTCATCGGCAAGAATTAAGTTGATATAGTTCTGCATGCCACGGAATTCCGGCGGCTCCAACACGTTAAAGTAGGTGAAGCTTAAGAACAGGGACATTGCAATCGGAACGATGTAACACAGTGTGAATAACAACAGGTAAGGCAGAATGAACAGGTAACAGGTCTTATTGGCCTTCGCCTTTTTCCACATAATCTGACGTTCCAGCTTTTTCTTACGCATATAAAGCGCAAGCGTACTATTTTTATTACTCATGTCATCCTCCTTTCTATTCGATTTCAATCTCTAAACCGAACTCTTCACGTTTCTTCGTGATCTCGTCGTTAATAGTATCTACATAGTCAAGCAAGGTCTCACGCGGATCCAGTTTCTCGTTATAAACCTTACGAGCCGCATTGGTAATGTGACGGGTTACAAAGTAACCGCCCGGGATTTCCGGAACCTGCTCGGTCCAGGACCACTGCTCTCTTAAGACTGCCATTTCGTCCGCACTCCACGGAAGCTCCTCGAAGGAAATCTTATTTGCGGTCTGGAATCTTGCAGCGGAGCCCATAACTGCCTCCAGCTCACGACCGTATCTGGTCTGGGTCTCGGAATCGGTCCACCACTTCATGAACTCCCAGCACTTCTGAGTCATTTCATCGGAACGCTCATCATTCTTAAGAATCATATTAGAGGTTCCCCAGGAGGATGCAGAACGATCAATGGTGCCGTCCTTCAGCTCCGTACCAGGAATCAGGGAGAACTCCCAAAGTCCTCTGATTTCCGGCGCCGATACTGCCAAGGTATTGTAGGTATCGTAGTCCTGCATACCCAGCGGCATCTCTCCGGAACGGAAACGGTTCGCAAAGTCATACGCCAGTGGGAGTCCGTAATGGCTGTAGAATCTGGTATACATCTCAAATGCCTTAATACCGGCTTCGCTGGCAAGAGTACTCTTGGTCAGCTTATCGTTATACATGGTGCCGCCGTTCTGATATACCAAAGCGATGTAGGTAGAAAAGTCCGGATTCGCCGTACCGGAAATCAAACGCTCGGTGGACGGAATCGCAACCTCCAAATTGTTCTGCTGTAAGGTCGGCAACATGTCGATTAAGTCGTCCCATGTATCCGGAGCCGCTACGCCGAGTTCCTCCATAATATCGGTACGATAGAACATTACATTATATACGTGGGTCAACGGAATACCGTACAAATCACCTTCGAAATAGTACGGAGCCATTGCACTGGCCGGATACTGGGCAACTACCTCTTCCCAGCCCTCGAACTTGTTCAGCGGCTCTGCCGCATCACGAAGTGCATAGTTGACCGGGTCACCCTGTGCCATCTGAATCGCAACATCCGGACCGGTACCTGCCAGGGTTGCGTTCAATACCATGTTGGACATCTGGATTACTTTTACGTTAACCGGAATACCGGTCTCCGGGGTGAATACATCATCCACAAGAGTCTTTAATACGTTACTCTGGTCACGACCGCTTACAATCCAAACCGTAACTGCCTCTTCATCCTCGTATACATCACCGAGAGCATCATAGTCCACGGTAAAGGAAGCGATAAAGGAACGAACGGTATGACCGATACTCTTAAAGATACTGGTCTTTACTTCCTCCGGCTCCTTGTTTGCACCGGTAATGGTAATCAAATCCACATCCAGCGGAGCCTCTGCCAGAGTCATAATAGAAGTACCCACGGAACTGATGTTACTCTTAAAGGTTGCAAACTGCTTGGAAATCTTCTCCGGCTTCTTAATAAAGGTCTCCATCTGCTTTGCAAGCTTCTGAACGTTTGCAACATCACCGGAAATCTCACCGGTATATGCCTTATACTCGTCAACCGTCTTATACAGACGCTTATACTCAAGCTCCATCGCTTCCATAACTTCCGGGAATACCTTATCTAAGTCATAGTCACGATTACGATCCGGAGTCGCACCGGTTAATACGAGAATGGTACGATACATATCATTCATGCGAATAACAGAATCCTGCAACTCGTTTAAGATACTACCCATCTCACCCATGGTTACTTCCATGCGGATGGTATGGGTACCTGCGGTCAGGTAGATATCATACGGTGTGCCTTCCTCATCAGCCAGAGTCACGTTCTGCCAGTCTGTGGAATACGGGAATGCCACCGTGGACAACTCCTCGAACGGAATCACACCATCAATATAGATTGCACGGTTGGATACACGACCACGGTTATAGGACTGACGTGCCTTTACGGTAATGTTATAGAAGCCGTCTGCCGGAACCGTCATATCCCACTCGATCCACTGACCTGCCACACGCCACTGCTCACCGCCGCCGTAGTTTAACTTGGTCTGAGTTACACTGTACGGTTCCGTATTTGCAGACGCATGGTCGGAACGGGAGTACAAGGACTGTGCGGAACGCACTGTGGAGTCCTCACCCTGAATTTTGTCAAAGTGATCTGCTCCTCCGGATACCTGCGGACAAGCCGCAAGATACTCTGCATAAGTCAGAGCCTTTTCTACCGGCACGATGGAAATCTTGCGGATTGCCATCGGCTCGTTGACACAGTCAAGCGCAATGGTATTGGCACCTGCTTCGAAATAAAACTCATACGGTTCTGTGTAATATCCCATGTAGTCCGTAAAGTAAGCGGAACACCAATCCGGCTTCTCCTTCTGGGCCGGACGACGATCGTTACCCTGGTTATCGGTAACAATTGCGGTTGCATCTGCCCAACGTCTCGTAAAGGTGATAGCATCGGAACCGGTAAACGGCAGCTCCCCATTAATTAAGAAGCCTCGTTCCATACTTACTCCTCGGGACTCCACCGGATAATACTCAATATATGCACGATACAATCCCGCCTCCGGAACCGTTACCTGCCATTCGGTATATCCGCCGTCTCCCTGATAAAGAACGGTATCTTCACCCTGATAGTCGGTGAGAATCTGGGTATTCTCTGCTGTAGAAGCATTATACTTCGTGAGATCTACCACGATTTCGTCAACCTGCGGTCTGGAAGCATTCTCATGTGTCTTAAGATATGCGGCATAGGTATCGGTACGTTCGAATTCGCCGTCGGTCTCAAGATTTGCTCCCGCGTACTTTTCACTGAAGTCTTTATCGCCGCCGAGTAGCTTGCTACATAACACAATCACTGCCACTACTGCCACGATTCCGACTACAGTAAGGAATATTCTCTTTCCTTTTGACATAGTTTTCTCCTTTCTTTGTGCATATTCCCTTTGCACAACGATTTGTCTTTACGACAAACCAAAGCCGATGCACACCGCAATAAGGCCGTTTGCACAGCCTTTTCGCAAAATGTGAGTCGGCTTTCTTCCCTCTGGAAATAATTACCAAAGGGGAGCTTTTTCGGATTTTGTACATTATTACCAAAAACCGCACGTTCCAAAAAAGCATTTTTTGTAGCGTATAGTACCATTATAGTCCCTTTTTCCCAAAAGCGCTTATCAAATATTGCTTTCGGAACCTTCATCTATTGCTCCGTTTTGTCGCATTCTGTAGGAATCGGGCTAATTTTAAATGGCCTCTTTACAACCTACTACAATTATATTATGATATTTGTATAATTTCAAGTATAAAATGCGCTTTTCAAGAAGTTTTTTTATGCATTTTATCCCCCGTTTTTTCAGCCGCAGCAATAGCAATTTTTGATAAAATGGATGTATTTACTTTTTATTGTTGTATCTGCGTGCGGTTTTCGTCAAATTTGCCAACAATTGTACGGAGGTATCACATTTATGCAGAATAATAACAAACTCTCTTATGACACCGCCTACTGGATGGAGTTGCGCAAAAAAACCTTGGAGCGTAACGCCTCCTTCCGAAAAAGAGTTATTACGGGAACTCACGAGCAGACACACTATTCCGAAGACAACTCCTCCGTATTCCTTTGGATTAATACGGAACCGGGGAGTTTTCCCCTCCACTGGCATTCCACCGTGGAAATCGTTATGCCCCTTCAAAACACTTATACCGTCACAATGAACAAAAGCACCTATGAACTGCAAGAACAGGAAATCTTCATCATTCCGCCGGGAGAATTACACGAGCTGACGCCGCCATCTTCCGGATTCCGGTTAATTTTATTGTTTGACCTGAATGCACTGAATAAGTTCAAAGGCTTCACCCGGCTTTTTTCCCTGTTTTCTCTTTCCAGCCACATTACACCCGAGACCATGCCGGAAATCTACGAAAAGGAGCGGGAGCTTTTGTTACAGGTTGCGGAAGAATATGCCGACGGCGGTGATTTGGCGGAGCCATCCATTCTCGCTCTTCTGATTCAGTTTTTTGTGCTCCTGGCCCGCAATACGGAAGAAGCCGTGCCTGCTTCTCTTCCGGCCATGCAGCCCAACAAGCAAAGAGAATATATCGAAAAATTCAATACCGTCTTCGATTACATTGAACACCATTACATGGAAGACATCACCTTAGACGGAGTTGCGGCTCAAATCGGTTTTTCCAAGTTCCATTTTTCCCGGCTGTTCCGGCAATTTACCGACACCTCCTTCTACGATTACCTCTGTGCAAGAAGAATCAAAGCAGCCGAAACGCTTTTGCTGGATCCGAATCTTCCGATTACCGAAGTAGCATTACAATCCGGCTTTGCCAGCATTTCCACTTTCAACCGGGTATTTAAGAAATTCAAAGAATGTACTCCGACCGAATTCAAGGATTTTAACAAAGAAAACAGTCGTGTTAAATCCAGACGTCATTGATATCAAATTAAAGATTGACTTTTATCGTTCAAATGCTATAATAATATTCACGCGGGCATGCAAACTCTGCATGTCCGTTGTTTTATAACAAAGGAGGACTAAAAATGAAAAAGTGGAAAAAATTATTTGCCGTTACAGCTGTAACCGCTCTGGTATTTGCCATGGCTGCCTGCGGTAATAAGGAAACATCCGCAGATCCGACGGAAGCTCCGAACCCGACCAAAGCTCCGGCCGAACCGACACAGGCCCCGGCTGAGCCGACAGAAGTTCCGGCCGAGCCGACAGATACTCCAGCCGAACCTACGGAAGCTCCGACTGAGCCAACGGAAGTTCCGGCCGAACCGACCGAGACTCCGGCTGAACCGACCAAAGCGCCGGTTGAACCAACGGAGCCGACCGCTGAACCGACCGAACCGACCGCTGAACCGACCAAAGCGCCGGTTGAACCAACCAAAGCTCCGGCCGCGCCGACACAGGCTCCCGCGGGCAATGACACCGTTATCAACTTCGTTGACCTCACCGCAGGCGGTTACGGCTACGAAGCGGTTACCGAGGCTGACGGCGTAAACGTCACCATCGCAAGTCAGTACCAGGAAATCCAGTATGTTCTTCCGGAAGTTGTGGATTTAGCACAGTACAGCCTGCTTATTGTTGACGTAACCTCCAACAACCAGCTGGATATTAAACTGGTAAATCCGGATGCTGCCTTAAACGAGTACAATCAGGCAACTCCGTTCAAGGACAACTACACCGCAGAAGGCACTGCAATCACCGAGCCGGTGTACATCGACCTTGCCGGGTTTTCCGATTACGACCTTTCACAGATTAACTTCATGGCAATGGCAAACGACACCGCATTCAGATTAAACAGCATGACCTTCGTAAAGGCCGAGGGCGGCTCGTCGGCGGAGACTCCTGCTCCGACTCCTACCCCGGAACCGACTCAGGCTCCGGAATCAACAGAAGATCCGTCGGAACCGGCCGACACTCCGAACCCGACCGAAGCTCCGGTTAGCGACAACAACACAATCAACTTTGCAGACCTTATGGAGGGGGGCTACGGCTATGAAGCAACCGTTGCCGACGGCGTTGTGAAGGTAACAATTTCCGCTCAGTATCAGGAGCTCCAGTACATCCTTCCGGAAGCCATTGATTTAGCGCAGTACAAGACTCTTATTGTTGATGTTGTCTCCAACAGCCAATTGGATATTAAGCTTGTAAATCCGGAAGCAGAATTAAACCAGTACGGTCAGGCAGCTCCGTTTGCCGACTGCTACACCGCAGAAGGTGATGCAATCACCGAGCCGGTGTACATCGATCTTGCAAACTATGCCGATTATGATCTTTCCCAGATCAACTTCATGGCAATGACCAACGATTGCGAATTCACACTGAACAATATGACCTTCGTGAAGTAATTGATAGCTTACATAAAACAGAACAAGATAACAAAAAGACGGTTCTCCACACAACGGAGAGCCGTCTTTCCTTTTATCCTTTTCCCACCGCACACTTTTCTCCCATCTGCGCGGCGGCTCGGGCGTGGCGTAGTTCTTATGCTTCCTTTTTTCCCGTGTTACACAAAATATGCGACATTTCTTGTTCCGAATACCTCTTTGAACTTTACGCAGGATAGTAGACTTTCTTATTACTTCGTTCATCTGTCAGCAATCCTCGGACAGGATGTCCGAGGAAGCCCGCCATAAGGCATGGATGCCGCATCAGGGCGGTTGCGTCACTTATCTGTCTACTCGGCGAAGTAATTAGAAAGACTTCTATCCGGAGTACGAGAAAAGAGGATTTGGAACAAGAACTGTCGCACTCTTGCACCACGTAAAAAGAAAGCATAAGAACAGGGAAGCCGCGCATAAGAAAACCGCCGCACAATGTGCGGCGGCCCAAAAGAACTTATTCGTAGTCTACCACATTTGCCCAGGACAGCAGTAACTGTCTCTCCTCCGGCTTACCCTTTACGGACTGGGAAGCCGCTACAATCGGAAGCCAGCGCTCAATGTACTGTCTTGCGGTATCGCTCATCTTACAGAACAACTCCATGTACTTCTTTGCACCTTCGGTGTCGCCCGCCAGCCAGAACAGTAAATAGGTTCTCGCCACATCCGCGGAAGCATTACCCTGGGTTGCATGGGCCCAGTCAATGATATACGCCTTGCCGTCCGTATCGGAAATAATAATATTGGACGGATTAAAGTCTCCGTGGCACACCTTCGTATGCTTCGGCATGCCTTCCAAGCGGGTGTGAAGCTCATAACGAGTGGTGGCATCCAGCTCTGCCTCGGAAATCTTACGATTCATCTTATCCTTCAGCTTATTTAAGCCCGGTGCACGCTTCTCATGTACTTCCATCTGAAGCTCCACCAGCATCTTTAAGTACTCATCCTTCTTCTCCGGATTTTCCTGCATCAACTGTGCCAAGGTCTTGCCCTTAATATACTCCGATACAATCGCCCACTTACCGTCAATCTTCGTCACTTCGTGAAGCTGCGGAATGGAAAGACCTGTTTCTTCTACTCTGGCATGGTTCAGCGCTTCGTTTAATACATCTGCCTTGGAATAATCCTCGTTAAACACCTTAATGACACGGTCGCCGTCCTGATATACGGTCTTTGCCGCTCTTACTGCAATGGTCTTATCCAGTTTCATAGTCTTTGCCCTCCTTTACACGGTCTCGTGCTTGCCATAGTATGCATTTAGATACATCTGCTTAATCTCGCTCATGAGCGGATATCTCGGGTTTGCTCCGGTACACTGATCGTCAAATGCCTGCTCGGTCATCTCATCCAGTCTCGCCAGGAAATCCTTCTCATCCGGAACATACTCCTTAATGGTCTTCTTGATGCCTACCTTCTCCTTTAAGTCATCAATTGCCTTTATTAAATTCTTTAACTTCTCACTGTCATTCTTGCCCTTGATACCGAGATAATCAGCCACCTCCGCATAACGAGCCAGGGTGTGCGGATGGTCATACTGAGAGAACGTACCCATCTTCACCGGAGTCTCGCTGGCATTGAACAACAGCACCTCATTAATCATCAGCGCGTTTGCAACACCGTGTGCCAGATGATGGAATGCACCCAGCTTGTGCGCCATGGAGTGGCACACACCGAGGAATGCGTTTGCAAACGCCATGCCTGCAATGGTTGCCGCATTTGCCATCTTCTCTCTTGCCTCTACATCGTTACCGTTCTCGTATGCCTTCGGCAAATACTCAAAAATCACCTTCAGCGCCTTTAATGCAAGACCGTCGGTATAATCCGTAGCCATCACGGAAGCGTATGCCTCCAATGCATGAGTTACCGCGTCAATACCGGAAGCAGCGGTTAAGCCCTTCGGTGCGGTCATGTGGAAATCGGTATCGATAATCGCCATATTCGGAAGCAGCTCGTAATCCGCCAGCGGATACTTTACGCCGGTCTGCTCATCGGTAATAACCGCGAACGGCGTCACCTCGGAGCCGGTACCTGCGGAGGTCGGAATCGCTACAAAATATGCCTTTTCGCCCATCTTCGGGAAGGTGTAAATTCTCTTACGGATATCCACAAAACGCATTGCCATATCCATAAAATCAGCTTCCGGATGCTCATAAAGAACCCACATAATCTTAGCTGCGTCCATAGCGGAACCGCCGCCCAGGGCAATAATGACATCCGGCTTAAATGCTGCCATCTGTGCAGCACCGGCCTTCGCGCAAGCTAACGTCGGATCCGGCTCTACCTGCCAGAATTCCGCATGAGAGATGCCCATCTCGTCAAGCTTATCGGTAATTGCCTTCGTATAACCGTTCTCATAAAGGAAGCTGTCGGTTACCACAAAGGCCTTCTTCTTGCCCATTACGGTGCCTAGCTCGTCAAGAGCCACCGGAAGACAGCCCTTCTTCATGTAAATCTTTTCAGGTGCACGGAACCAAAGCATATTTTCCCTTCTTTCTGCAACGGTTTTAATATTAAGTAAATGCTTTACGCCTACGTTATCGGATACGGAATTTCCGCCCCAAGAGCCGCACCCCAAGGTAAGGGACGGAGCCAGCTTAAAGTTATATAAATCACCGATACCCCCCTGGGAAGACGGGGTATTCACAAGGATACGGCAGGTCTTCATACGCTCCGCAAACTCATGAAGCTTCTCGGTCTCGGTCTGTGCATTCAGGTAAATAGAGGAAGTATGACCGTAACCGCCGTCTGCGATTAAGTGCTCTGCCTTCTCAAAAGCATCCTGAATATTCTTTGCCTTATACATAGCCAGTACCGGAGAAAGCTTCTCGTGTGCGAATTCCTCGGAAAGCTCTACGCTTTCTACCTCACCGATTAAAATCTTCGTGCCGGCCGGAACCGTAACACCCGCAAGCTCTGCGATGGTGGTTGCCTTCTGGCCTACAATCTTTGCGTTTAACGCACCGTTGATGATGATGGTCTTACGAACCTTCTCAATCTCGTCATCCTTTAAGAAATAGCAGCCGCGTCTCGCGAACTCTTCCTTTACTGCCTTATATACCTTATCCAGAACAATCACAGACTGCTCGGATGCACAAATCATACCGTTATCGAAGGTCTTGGAATGAATAATGGAATTCACCGCCAAAAGCACATCCGCCGTATCATCAATGATTGCCGGAGTATTACCCGCACCCACACCGAGGGCCGGCTTACCGCTGGAATATGCGGACTTTACCATACCCGGACCACCGGTAGCAAGAATGATGTCACTTTCCTTCATAACTGTATTGGTCATCTCTAAGGACGGCACGTCAATCCATGCGATAATATCCTCCGGAGCACCTGCCGCAACCGCTGCCTCAAGCACAATCTTCGCTGCCTCGATGGTGGAATTCTTCGCACGCGGGTGTGGGCTGATAATGATACCGTTTCTGGTCTTCAAACAAATGAGTGTCTTAAAAATTGCGGTAGAGGTCGGGTTCGTAGTCGGAATAACCGCCGCCACCAAACCGATGGACTCTGCCACCTTCTTAATACCGTAGGCCTTGTCTTCTTCAATGATACCACAGGTCTTGGTATCTCTGTACTTGTTGTAAATGTACTCTGCCGCATAGTGGTTCTTAATTACCTTATCCTCCACCACGCCCATGCCGGTCTCTTCCACCGCCATCTTCGCAAGAGGGATTCTTGCCTTATCCGCAGCCGTTGCCGCAGCAAGGAAAATCTTATCTACCTGCTCCTGCGTATACTCCGCAAACTTCTTCTGCGCTGCCTTTACTCTGGCAATCGCCGCTTCCAGCGCCTTTACGCTGTCTACCACTTCATAGTTTTTCGTCATCCTACACGACCTCCTATTCGGCACACCTCTTTTTACAGAAACATCATATTTTACTCTTTTATATTACGTTATTCGCTTCTGTCTGTTAAAAATTTAACACACTTTTTTTCGAATGTCAATACTTTACTTCTACTTTTTTCCCAATTTTTGTTTTTTCTCTATATTTCACAATCCCACACCCCTCTGTTTCTCTTCCCTTGTATAAATTTACGGCGGACACAAAAACTTCCGTTCGCATCCGCCGCACTGTATTCCTATCTCTTTTATTCCGCTGTATAGTCTATGCCGCTAAAGAACGCCGTGTTACTGCTTTCCTTGCCGTTTGCGGTTGTAAACATACCGATGGTACAACCTACAAATCCCCCTGCGGACTCGGTACTTAAAAATTTCGTGGAAAGGCCGCTTGCCAATACCTTTTCTCCTGCTCCCGCATCATAAGAAAGGGTCGCTGTCTGTCCCTTTTGGGAAATGGTAAAGCTCACCTTATCTGCCGTCAGCTCCTCTGCCGCAACAAGTTCAATGCCGCCCTTTACGCTGTTCTTTGCCACGCGCACCTGATTCTTTCCGTCAAACTTACCGTAAACCACTGCCAGAAACGCCTGCTCACTCTGGAACAGTGCAAGACCTGCCGCCTCTCCGTCCGCTTTCGGAGTAAAGTCTACCGTAGTCTTTGCGGTAAAGTAATAGGAGGTCTGACGAAGTCCCAAGAAAGCCGCCGGTTCCTTTTCCGCCAACGTATACGGTAACAGTTTTAAGCGATAGCCGTCGCCCTCGCCCTTTGCCATACCATCCACCGGATTCCGAAGCTTTACCATAGTAAACGGAATACCGTCTGCATCCTTACCACTGGTAATGAGCTCACCCTCGGTTTCCTTGAGCGGAACGGTTACCGTATCCTCTAAGATGCCGATGCCTGCATTAAATACCGGCCAACCGTCTTCCCAGGTTACCTTAGCAAGGAAGGTCTCACGTCCCATGTTGGTGTGCCATTCACACGGTCTGGAAGCAAGCATTACCGCATACCAGTTGCCTTCCGTATCCTCAATCAGATCCGCATGGCCCACGTAACGAATCGGATAATCCTTTCCGAGATGGCGATGGGTAAATACCGGATTCATGAGATTATTCTCGTACGGGCCCCAAAGCTCCTTACTTCTTGCCACACAAACCGCATGTGCCGGACCGGTACCACCCTCCGCGTGGAGAATATAGTAATAACCGTCCTTCTTATAAAGATGCGGTCCCTCCGGCCACTCTGCCTTACGCATGGCGCCGTTCCAAACCATCTTATAGTCGCCCACCAGACACCAGTTCGTGAGATCCACTTCCTGAATGTAGATGTACCAATCACCGTTATGGCCTACGCCCTCTGGGTTCGGTCTGGTACCGATGTAATAGCACTTTCCGTCATCATCAAAGAACAAGCTCGGGTCGATACCGTCAGCACCTGCCAGGTAATGCGGCTCGGACCACGGACCTGCCGGGTCGGTCGCGGTTACCACAAAGTTGCCGCCGTAGCTTACATTGGTGGTAATCATATAAAAGGTCCCCTCATGATAACGGATGGTCGGTGCAAAAATACCGCGGGACATCCCTTCATGACCTAACGGAAGCTGAGATGCTCTGTCCAGTACATTACCAATCTGATGCCAATGCTTTAAATCCGTGCTCTCAAAAATCGGAACCCCCGGGAAATAACAAAAGCTGGAATTTACAAGATAAAACTTCCCGTTTACCGCACAAGCGGACGGGTCCGGATAAAAGCCCGGTAAAATCGGATTCTTAATTTCCATAATATTCTTCTCCTTGTATTATTTTTTTAACATCAATTTTTCATAGTTTCTTCGCACTTTCCAGTGTACCATATCCGGTAAGGTGTGGCAATATAATTTTGTTCACACCAAAATAAAAGAGAATCAAAATGTAATATATCTCACATTTTGATTCTCTTTCTGCAGTTACCTTCAATAAAACCATTCACAATGCCACACCTAAACATTACTTCTTAATTTCCTTTTTCATACAAGTAATATCCTTCTATCTTCGGAAACTTAACAGCAACCGTATCGTTACTGTTTTTTCCTACAACCTCAAAAACCTTCACCTCCGTTTCATGCAGTATCTCTATGTCAATGTAAAACAATATCCCAACACGTTTATATTCCTTCCCCTTTGCACAAAACATCCCCAATAATTCCCCAACATCTTCTTCTACACACACGTTTCCGCTCGAAACGAAATAACCATTCTGCCCAACCACTCTCGCATACCGTTCATTTATCAACAGTTTGTCCCAATCCTGTATCCTATTTTGATAATCATCTATCGGTTGAAATATCCACCCCCGACTTACAACCCTATATTCCGATTGAAATTGCTGATATATAAATTTATTACAAACCAGCATCAGCACCAATACCGCAGCCAGTCCAAGTATAGATTTATATACTCCCTTTCTTCTCTTTGTCTTTTCTGTATATGTGAGTGTCTCCTTTACAAAGGAATCCTCCACAGTATTCAACGCGCAAAACAAATCCATTCCGCTCATTCCACAATTACCTTCCCTTCCAAATGTAGCTTTAACTTTTTTCGCATCAAATAAAGATGATTCGTGATATATTTCTCTTTCTTCCCTGTTTGCCTCGCAATTTCTTGTACCGAATATGCCATCCAATACCTTTGCATAAATAAAATTCTCTGTTCTTGAGGCAACGTCGACAAAAAGGAATTGATATAGTCTCTCAAGCAATCTGCGTCCGGCTGTTCTCCTCTTCTCTCATCCGGAATACATTCCTCCAGTTCTTCATACGGTAGCAAAACAACGTTTCCCCCTCTTTTTTGAGCTTTCTTTTTCCGCAATCTGCTAATAGAAATATTTCTGGTTATTTTTGCAAGATAAGTCTTCAAGCATACCGGGCGCGATGGCGGTATACTTTTCCAAGCATGCAAATAAGTATCACTCTCACACTCTTCCGCATCCCGAGAATCTTGTAACACATTTTTTGCCAGCATATACAGAAATCTTCCGTATTTTTTCTTTGTCTCATCAATCGCTGCTTCTGACCGTTCCCAAAATAATGCAATAATATTTTCATCATTCATACCGCTTTGACCATCCCCTTCTCCAAGGCTCATCCTCTCCCCTCCTAGTATATCCCTCTATTAACTTAGACGCAAATCAAAAACCAATATCTAACTTTTCCACATATTTTATCATTTTCTACATGCATACAGCCATACAAAACGGGTGCCGTGCATATCGCCGCACCGGCACCCGTCTCTCATCTCCTAACGAAATATTAACTTTTCCTCAAACTCCGGATCCGCATTCTGCGGCAACGCATACAGACTGGTGGTCAAATCGGAAAGGTCCGACTTCGGCTCCTTGCCGTATAAATGATAATCCGCAAAATCCAGCAGATACACCAAATCAGAATCCGTCACCATATGTCCGGACGGATGTAAGCATACCGCCAAGTGGTCTCCGATTCCCATGTAGTCAAACAAATCCTTGGAAGCCAGATAATTCATCCACATAGCCGGAGCGTTTACCCAGTCCTCGTCGCAGTAGGAGCCGGAAATAAACAGGTAACGGTCGCCTCTTCCGCAAAGGGCGGATAGCATATACTGCTCAAGCGGAAGCACCGTCTCATCTTTGAACACCTGGAAATTGTCGTTGAACCAGTGCCCTTCGCTGGAACTGCGAAGACTTCCGATGGGCTCGTTCTGTCCGAATTTATAAGCACTGCCGCGATCAATGGCGGTGTAATCATACTCCGTTCCTTCGGATACATAACGATACAATGCAATACCGCCGGCTCCCGAGCAGGACGGCGCCGTAATCTTAATACGCGGTTCCAGTGCTCCCGCCACCGCGGTAGCCTTACCGAACCGGGATACGCCGGTCATCAAAAAGTCCGTGGTGGTCAGACCAAGCTCTTCCGCGGCACCGTTCTCCAGCGCATCAATGGCCTTGGAAACACTCCAGCCCCAAGCCGCCAGCACGCCGGTCTGCTCTTCCCAGGTATCTCCGTACGGATACAAGTCGTAAAATACACCGGTCCGGGACGAATTATCCGCCGCAATCTCCATCGGATTAATGGAGAGCACCGCATAGCCCCGCTCGTTGGCGTAGTCCGTCTTCATCAGACCGAAAATCGAAAACAGCACCGGTGCTTTTTCGTAAACCTTGTTCGTCGGCAATGCCAGAGTCACCTTATAGGAAGCAGACTTCTCACCGTTATTTACCGTCACCGTCATCTCATTGTCTTGTACTGCGTAGGTCACCGTTTCCTTTGTCGCATCCGGCATCGGGCCGTACATATAGTACTCATACATGTGCTTCATCTCTTCCAGACGCTCATCAAACTCCTCCGGGCTTGTTACCGGACGTCCGTCCAAAAAGGTATACGGATCCGGCATCTCAATTGCCTCCGTAAACTTAGACGGGTCCGGAAGACCGTACTTATTCACCAAATTGGCAATAGTCTCTCTCAATTCCTTTAACATATCGTTGTATTCCTGCTGGGAAACAAGTTCCGTCTCCCCCTTTGCCACCAACGCATCCGCCTTATCAAAGGCCGCCTGCAACGTGTCACCGTTTTGATACTGACCAAGGTCCGTATACTGCTCCTTCATCAGCTTCATCTGCCCCAGTAACAATTGCGGATTACCCGCTCCTGCCGGACGTTTTGTCGGCTTTGCAGTCATCTCCTCCTGTTCTTTATTCTCAGGCTCCGGCGTGGTCGCATCCTCTGCCGGTGTCTGTGTTACTTCTTCCTGAAGAGATGCCGTCGGTGTCACATCCGTAGCCTGTCCCGCACTACAGCCGGCCAGGCACAATACAACCGCCATCATCCCCAATACCAGTTTCCTTCTCATTCTGTGTTCCTTCTCATTTTCACTTTGTTACTTTTGCTTTTTCCGTCATGCATTTACTGCCCGGTATAGTTTACTTCGCAGACTTTTTGATAGCCTCCCAAAGTCCTTCGATATACACTGCACCAAGCGCTCTGTCATACAAGCCGTAGCCCGGTCTTGCCTGCTCGCCCCAAATCATTCTTCCGTGGTCCGGACGGATAACACCGTTAAAGCCCATCTCCTGCAGAGCCTTTACGATTTCGTACATATCAAAGCTTCCCTCGGAGGACAGATGTGCACTTTCATGGAATTCCTCATCGGTCTCAAACTTTACATTACGCACATGGGCAAAATGAATACGCTCCGCGATCTTCGGGTTACGAATAATCTTCGGCAGGTCGTTCTTACGGCTGCTACCGAGAGAACCGGTACAAAATGTAAAACCGTGAAGCTTGCTCGGATGAAGCGCCGCAACCTTTAAGAGGGACTCCTCACTGGTTACAATACGCGGCAGTCCGAAAATATCCCATGCCGGATCATCCGGATGCACCGCCATCTTGATGCCGTACTTTTCACAGGTCGGCATAATCTTCTCGATAAAGTAACCGTAATTTGCAAGAAGCTGCTCATGCGTCATGCCCTTATACTTCTCGAATAACGCCTTAATCTCATCCTTGCGGTTCGGCTCCCAGCCCGGCATTACAAAGCCGCCGCTTTCCTTCTCAATCTTTTCAAACATGGCATCCGGGTCCATGCCTTCAATCATCTTGCCGTCGTAAGCGAGCACGGTAGAGCCGTCCGCCAGCGGCATCGCAAGATCCGTTCTGGTCCAGTCGAATACCGGCATGAAGTTATAACATACCAGCTTCACACCCGCCTTACCGACACTTTCCAGAGAAGTAATATAATTCTCGATTAACTTGTCTCTGGTCGGTGCACCAAGCTTAATATCTTCGTGAATGTTGATACTCTCCACACCTGCAAGAGTCAGCCCTGCTGCCTCCACCTCGTTTTTTAGCTTCATAACTTCTTCATACGGCCACGGCTCGCCTGCCGGAATATCATGAAGCGCCGAAATCACACCGGTCACACCCGGAATCTGGCGAATCTGCTGCAGGGTTACACTGTCATTTTTACTGCCGTACCAACGTAAGGTCATTTCCATAGTCTTTTCCTCCTTTTAGAAAAATTCGCGTCCCTTTTCATCCTCGATACCGGACTTCCGGTAAAAGTACGAATTCACAATATCTCTCCAATCCTTTGCATGGGCCGCCTGATGTTCAAACCGCGGCAGGATACGCTTATAAATATCCTCCGGAATCACATCCTTCAGACTCTTTATCGTCTCAAGGAAGCCCTCTGCCTGCTCCGCACCTTCAAAGTGGGTATCGTAAATATGCTGAATCAACGTCTTTCCGCTCTTTAACACATAGTCGTAACGGATGTAGTGGAAGAACAGAAGCAACTCCTCCGGGCAGGTGGCCGGATCTTCGTACATCTTAAAGTTTTCCTCGCGATACTGGGTGGTATACCCGGTACCCTTCGTCGTACGGTCCACACCAATACCGTGCAGGTCTGCGCGATGGTAGGTTCCCCAACGGTCGTACTCGTAACCGTCCACATTCGGACCGTAGTGATGATTCGGATTTACCATCCAACCGATGCCCAAAGGAGAGGTGTACTTTTCATATACTTCTCTGGAACAAAGGGCCATATCCGTCAAGACTTCTACCGCTTTTTCATCCTTTGTAATCGTAAGCTTAATCCACTCCTCCGCAATTTCCTTCGCAGAAAGAGAGGTGGTAAATGCCAGTCGCCCGAAACCGTACCAGTTCAGTGCCGCAAAATCATGACCCGTCCAGTTCTCATCGTTACCGGTGTTGGTTACCGCCGCCATACCGCATGCGGTCTGATGATAGGTACGTCCTGCCACAATATCCGCTACCGTATCGTTCTTCGATGCACAATAGGTCTTAAAATCCAGAACCTCCTTCCACATCGGAATCAGGTAACAGAAATGTCTCTGCTGACCGGTATACTCCTGTGCCGCCTGCACCTCAAGAATCTGATTTGTCTTCTCCAAACCGCCAAGGAGCGGGGAAATCGGCTCACGAATCTGGAAATCCATCGGACCGTTCTTAATCTGTAACACCACATTATCCGCAAACTGTCCGTCTAACGGCTTAAAGTGGTCATATCCCGCACGGGCACGATCGGTCTTCCGGTCACGCCAGTCCTGGGTACAATTATATACAAAACAACGCCAAATAATTGTTCCGCCGTACGGAGCCACTGCCTCAGCCAACATATTGGCGCCCTCTGCCTGGGTTCTGCCGTAAGTGTGCGGTCCCGGACGTCCCTCGGAATCTGCCTTTACAAGGAAGCCGCCCAGCTTCGGAATTGCAGTAAACACATGCTCCATCACTCGTTTCCACCAGGCCCTGACATCCTCGTTTAACGGATCGGACACCGTCATTCCCGAGATTTCCATCGGTGCCGCAAAATTCAACGATAAATACAAATCAATACCATACTCCGCAAAAATTTCGGACATCTCTCTTAACTCGTTTTCATAGCGCGGAGTAATCAGAAACGTAGCCGCATTTTTTACATTTACATTATTTATCACGGATGCGTTAATTCCCACAGAGGCACAAAGTCTTGCGTACTCTCTCGTACGGTCGTTTACCACCACCGTATCATCTTTAAAGAAAAAGGATTCTCCGGAATATCCGCGCTCAATACTGTTATCCATGTTATCCCAGTGATTCATCATACGAAGCGGATTATCCGGAATTACTTTCTTTTCTCCCGCTTCCAATGTATCTTCCATCTGCTCCGTACGAATCAAATCAAAGGCACCGTATAAAATACCGCGCCCGGTTCCCGCAATCACATAAGCCGCCGTATCGGTAATTACAATCCGATAACCGTCCTTATATTCCGCTTCCAGGTTCGGAGATAAAACCAACACAAAACCGTATCCGTACCCTGTCAGATTCTTCAATTCTACCGCAGAAGGCTCCGCACCGAAAAAAGACGCGTGCTTCCTCTCGATTTCCATATCTCTGCCGAACAATTCTTTTCCTGCCCGGACAATCTCCTTCACTGCCGTTTCCATCGTCTGCGGTACCTGGTTCATTTTCTCATCTGTCACAACCGCAACTCTACTCCAGAGAACGTAATTTGTAAGCGCTTTCATTTTGTACGAAAGCCACGCCTTGGTATACTCTGCCATAGGGCACCTCCTCAACACTGTTACCTTTAGTATACCTTATCTTATCCGTTTTTGCAATGCTTTTCTTACATCCTTTTGGGGAATTTGACATTGATTTATGAAAATGCTTTCATGAATTTTAACATCACATTCATATTTTTACATCCTTGCTCAGATGCTGTCGTTGACAGATTCCCTCGTCTTTGTTACGATATTAGTATAAATTAGAACGCTAATCTATGGAGGAGGTTATTATGGCACAAAAAGCAAAAATCACGGTTCATCCGTCCTTTACCATCGGTGAGATTTCCCCTCGGCTGTTCAGTACATTCTTAGAGCCGATCGGCACCATGGTAAACGGCACCATGTTCAATCCGAAGCACCCGACTGCAAATGAGCTGGGCTTCCGTCAGGATTTCATCGATGCTTTGAAAAAGACAGACATGCCGGCTTGTCGTCTTCCGGGCGGTAACTTTGTATCCGGTTGGGAATGGAAGGATTCCATCGGCCCGAAAGACCAGAGAAAGAAGCACTTAGACCTTGCCTGGTATCAGTATATTACCAATGAAGTGGGTCACGACGAATATCTTCAGTGGGCAGAGCAGGTAGGCACCGAAGCAATGTACACCATCAATCTCGGTACCGGCGACATCAAGGACGCCCAGCACATTGTAGAATACACTAACCATCCGGGAGGCACCTACTGGTCCGACCTGCGTCGCCAGTACGGCCACGAGAATCCGTATGACGTTAAGACCTGGTATCTCGGTAACGAGATGGACGGCCCGTGGCAGATCGGTTCCTGGGGTCAGAACCCGAAAGGCTACGGCATCTTATGTAACGAAGTTTCCAAAGTAATGAAATGGACCGATGCCCGCATCGAAACCGCAGTTTGCGCATCCTCTTCTCTTTGGATGAACACTTATCCGCAGTGGGAAGAAGACGTATTGCAAGAGTGCTACGATACTGTTGACTACATTTCCATGCACCACTACCACAGTGCACCGCCTGGAGATTATAAAGCGCTCCTCGGCGGTTCCCACTACTACGAAGATTTTATCAACACCGAGATTGCACTTTGCGACCTTATTCAGGCAAAGAAGCATTCTCCGAAGAAGATGATGCTTTCCTTTGATGAGTACGGCGGAATGATTCGCCCGAATCAGGAGTTACATCCGGGATACGGCCCGTACAACATGGCCATGTCCCACTACCGCTTCAATCCGGACAGAAAGTACATTCTCCATGACCCGGACAATATGCCGGAGCGCATGTTCCCTGGCAGCGAAATGCTGCAGGCTCTTTCCATGGCATCTATCCAGCTGGCATTCCTGCGTCACGCAGACCGTGTAAAAATCGGCTGTATGACCGGTGGCCTGGGCGCACTTTGTGCCTCCAACCATGACCATGTATGGAAGTCCGCTTCCCACTACATTTTCATGCAGATGATGCAGTACGCAAAGGGTACTTCTCTGCAGGTAGATACCGCTTGTGAGACCTACGACATCCCGGGCTATGCCGTAAACGACACCTCCCAGTACATGGAGAAGGAAGGCGTTCCGTACGTGGATACCGCTGCCGCTTACGATGCAGATACCGACAGCTTAACCATTTTTGCCATCAATCGTAATGCCGAAACCTCCTACCCGGTAGAACTGGATATCCGCGGATTCGAGGGCTTCACCTTTGATGAGCAGATCGTAATGTTCTGTGAGGATTTAGACGCAAAGAATACCTTTGACAATCCGAACATGATTCTTCCGAAAACCGTTTCCGGTCAGACCTTTGAGAGAGGAAAGCTTACCGCAGAGGTACAGCCGCTTTCCTGGAATGTGTTCCGGTTTAAAAAGATGTAATTGCCCCGTTTACTATCTGGGGTAGCTTAACTAACATCGGCCCGTCCGAAACTATATTTTTGCATATCGCAAAAAATATAGTTTCGGACGGGCCGATATATTCCCTCTCCAACAGATAGTAAAACGGGGCTTCGCCATCTGCGAACCCCCGATACTTCTCATGGACTTTCTCATTCTATCTCCTCCGATTCACTGTAACAACTTAATACCCAAAACTCCCCGCAAGAGACTCGTCATTCTCAATCCAATCCTGTACATCAATCACACGATACTCATTCTCCGTATCCCGGATGACCACCTGCTTAATCCCGGCATTGATGACCATCCGTTTACACATGGAACAACTGCTGGATTTTTCGATATACGCACCTGTACCGACTTCTTTTCCCACCAGATAGAGCGTACTGTCAATCATCTTTTCCCGCTCCGCACTGATAATGGCATTGGCTTCCGCATGAACACTGCGGCACAGCTCATACCGTTCTCCTCGCGGAATGTTGAGTTGTTGCCGGATACAATAGCCCAAATCACTGCAGTTTTTTCTTCCGCGCGGCGCTCCCACATAGCCCGTAGAAATCACCTCGTCGTTTTTCACAATGACCGCTCCGTAATGTCTGCGTAAACACGTACAACGCTTCGAAACCACTTCCGCCAAATCCAGATAATAATTGACTTTGTCCCGTCTCTCCATGTGAAATCCTCCCTTTTCTTTTGTCTGCCGACTTTTCTTACATTACTGTTCCCCCGCACTTTCCGCATGCTCCATCAGTGCCGCATAACACTCCGGGAACTCCTTCTTTACGGAAATAATCTTGCCGCTTCCGTCTAAAAATCCGTGCTCCGAATGCCCCTCACAGGCAAGGGTTCCGTCTTCCTTGTACATGGCATATTTCAGCTTCAACTTTACACCGCGGAATTCTTCAATCCCTACTTCGATTCGGATTCTCTCCGGAAATTTTGTGCTTACCTTATACTTACAATCTACAGCCGTTACCGGAGATACCATGCCCAGTGCCTCCAACTTGTCCATTCCCCAACCGATTTGCTCCAGAAAATCCACGCGGGCTTCTTCCATCCAACGGATATAGTTGGAATGGTGCACAATCCCCATCTTATCGGTTTCGTAATACTGTACTTTATGTTCATATGCTTTCATTTATCGTTCCTCCCAAATATCTTCTATCTTTTCAAATTTCCTCGCAAATATCTGCTTCGGCCTTACAATCTGACTACTTTTGCAGCAATTCTACCAGCGTCTCAAACACAAACTCCGTCGCTGCTTCTCTTACCACATTCCGGCCCAAATCTCCAAACTGCTTCGTCACCGTGGTCACTTCGCCGTCCACATAAAATCCGAAACAAACCATGCCCACCGGCTTTGTAGCGGTCCCACCGGACGGTCCAGCAATACCGGACACACCGACTCCCACCTGGGCATTTTGTGCCTTTGCCACGCCTTCTGCCATCTGCCCGGCTACCGATTCACTAACCACGCCGTAGCAGTCGATGGTCTCCGGCTTCACCCCGAGATACTTTATCTTCGCTTCATTTGCATAGGTCACCACACCCGCATCAAACACCGCGGATGCACTGGCTACACTCACCAGCCGTGCGGAGCACAGACCACCGGTACAGGACTCTGCAAAGGAGATGTGAAAGCTCTTTTTTTGTAAAAGGGATACTACTTGTTCTTCTATGGTTTGTATCTGTCCACCGTTTTCCATACAATGGCTACTCCTTTTCTTCTCTTAAAATTTATTCAAAAACTGTCATTTTGCGCTTGAACATTTGTTCGATTTGTATTATAATAAACTTATGGAACAATCGTGTTACAGGGTGTGTTGGCCTTCATTCTTACGGAATGGAGGTGGAGCTTATGAAGAATCAGAACAAATTTGAATTTCGAGATTTGCTGTCCTTCGGACTCTTTCTGTTAGCTTTACTTACATTCGTTTTTACGTTCTGTAAGTAAGTAAACATAGAAAAACCGCCCTCATAACTTTGACCGAGTGATTAGGGCGGCTTTTCTAACTCAAACCATAAGGTCAACCCACCTTGTGGGCGGTTGTTCCTTTTTCTAATCTTAGTTTATCATATCTTTTCTATCTTTGCAATTACTTTTTATCCTCAGCACTAACTCCTACCAAAGCAAATCCCCCGCGCCCGGTTCACGCACATCAAAATCTCCTCTTTTCGTATCTCATCAAACCACCAGCCCCGATACACCGGATTGGAACTCTTTTGCTCGTTCTCAAGCTCCGCAAACAACCTTCCCTCATATTCCTCACCTATCGCCCTCAGCATTTCCTCACTCTCTTCCTCTTTTGAAAGAACTTTTCTTAGCACCCAGGCAAGGGAATGAAGCTGTTCATTTGTCTTTAAAGATGATATCGCCGTCATATCCACGGAATATTCCCCGCAAATGACCTTCTTACTATCCTCGGTACAAACAGTCTGCAGAAACAACGATTTTGTCCCTTCACCGGTCAGTAGCACCCTTCGCTCACTCACGGAACTTTCCGTATCATTCGGTTTCTTTTCCTCACAAACCGTTAATCCCAGTATCTTTACCTCTTCCGTTACATCCGTTGCCACATATTCATGCATCAACAGTACCGTATCCGCAATCTTTAAGTATTCTCCCGAACCTCCGATAACAAGGATGGTGGATACCCCTTTTTGTTCCGTAATGCTTCGGATTCTGTCCGTAAACGGAATGATCACTTCGTTTTTTACAATTCTCCGCATCAGTTCATCGCGAATCATAAAGTTTGTGGCACTCTTGTCTTCATCAATGGTCAGAAGGCGGCTCCCGCCTGCAATAGCCTCAATAATATTTGCTGCCTGAGAAATGCTTCCGCTGGCATGCTTCGTGGTAAAATTGCGGATGTCCTGAAACGGAATCCCGGAGAAGAACATGGAAATATCCTCATTCGCCACATATCGTCCGTCCTCCGCATTTGTTACCGCAAGGCTTTGCTCTGCCATCACAAACTCCCTGCCGTCCCCCGGTACATGATTGTAAATCCCGGCTTCAATTGCCTCAAGGAGCGTAGTTTTTCCGGAAAATCCCGCACCGGTGATGACAGTTATTCCTTTTGGTATTCCCATGCCGGTAAGCACAGTTCCGTCTGCCATGTGAACCTCCACTCGCAAACGTTCCGGCGACACAAAAGGAACAGCACTTTCAAGCGGTTCCTCACTGTCCCCTTTTCTCGGCAGAATACTTCCGTCCGCCACAAATGCCACATAGTCATTTTCCCTGCAAAACATTCGCAACGCCATCTGCCTTTTATAAACAGCCAGTTTCTCCCGTAGTTCTTCCTTATCAAGAAATATACTACCTTCTTCCACAGTCTTTAAAATGTCCGTTATCATCCGGCTGATTCGCTCTCCGAGAATCGATACTCCCGCCCCCGTCGGAAACAGTACGAACAGTTTCAACACAAAGGTATCCGTCTCCTTATTGTAGAGCATTCCGCTTCGTCTCAGAATCCGGCAATCCGGCTTCTGACACTGGATTTTTGACAGCAGACGCTCCAACTTATTATTGGCGGTATATTTTTCACTCAGTCCTCCAATCAGATTGCTATAATGCCGCAGAAGATAGTCTTCAAAAAATGCCCTATATCGTTCAATCTCCGTCGCATCCAATCCTAAAATTTCCGCATCCAGATTAATATACATTGCCACATTGGCCGGATACTTCGGATTCAGCGGTACAAATTTTACAGTAATTCCGTCCACATATTCGTAAACTTCTCTCCATCGGCTTAACAGATAAGACACCGGTTTTCCGTTTAAATACTGCTGTCCGTTTGACCGTAATGTTTTCTTTAAGTCTCTTATTTTTTCCATAGATACATCCTTCATCATCATTGCAGCTATCTGCCCCCTTTTCTTTCGTTGCACTCGCAACGCTCTCTCATGTCCATTAGTCCCTTTTCAAACACCTGGGTTTCCTCGCCCCATATGGTGTGGAACATTTTCAGAAACACAAATCCATATTTTTCGTACAGCCCAACTTCGTTGGAGGAAAGATACACCTTCCCATCCCCCTCCTGTCTCGCCAGCTCGCAGGCATGTTGAATCAACTTCTCCGAATAGCGGTTTCCACGGTGCTCCGGATAGGTATACACAAACCCAATCCACGGTTTCATGCCCGGTTCGGTTTCTTCCTCCACGATTTCATCCCGCTCCGCCAGGGTGCAGAATGCAAGAAGATTGCCATCCTCCACCAGCAACAAAAGCCTCGTACTTTCCCCGTACCGTTCCTTTAACTTCCCTGCCTCCAGCACTTCGTACAAATACTTTGCCGCCCTCCAGTCGCCCTGTACAATCTGCTCCCGCAAACACTTTTGTAATTCCATTGTCTGTTCAAAATACTCAATTATCTTCATATAAACCTCACCTTCCTCATCCGGTTCACCGCTGCCAGCACATCTTCCTTCCGCGGTAAATCCATAAATCGCTCACAATCCGTAAAATAGTTACTAAAGATACAGTCAAAGCCTTCCTCTTCCATTCTGCGGTACAGTGCTTCCAGCTTCGCCCCTACATCAATTCTTGTCTCGTTCAAGGATATCTCCAAATACCGTATCAGAAAGCCCACCGCATTCCGTTGCGCCTGCGTGATGAAGCCCGACAGCATCCGCAAATCAATAGCTTCTTCACCCACATAAATGATTCCTACATCCGTTACTGCAAGACGTTCCATGCCGTTTTCCGACACAAAGGAGGTAAAACCTTCTCTGCTTAGAATGCGGTTTTGCGTCCAGTCTGCCGGCTCCGGCAGTTCCGGCGCATCTATCGTATCTCCCAACTTTTTCGCCCCTTCCGTCACGTTATGTATCCGGTAGTCCTCCATCAGATACACCCGGTCTGCCACCGACAAATATTCACCGCTTCCTCCGATAACCAGCACAGTAGACACGCCCTCTGTTTCATACAGTTCCCGTACCCGCTCCGTGAAAGGCGTAATAGGCTCCTTCTTTACCAGTTCCCGCATGCGGGCATCCCGTATCATAAAGTTTGTGGCACTCCGGTCTTCATCAATCAGAAGCAGCTTACTTCCCATGCTGACCGCCTCCATGATGTTTGCCGCCTGAGAGGTGGAACCGGAAGCCCGTTCCGTGGAAAAGTGTGCCGTATCCTGCCCCGGTATCCATTTGATAAAGGGTGCAATGTTGACATTTTTCACACTTCGTCCGTCCTCCGCCGCGATTCCCATAGCTGTAGCATCCGTAATACAAAGCTCTCTGCCGTCGCCCCATGCATGATTATAGATTCCGGCGGAAATCGCCTCAAGTAAGGTGGATTTTCCCGAATATCCGCCACCGGTAATTACGGTAACTCCCCGTTTGATGCCCATCCCTTTGACGCCGTATACCTCGATTTCCTCCTCGGGAATCGCCGTAAAAGGCACCGCATTCTTCATCGGCAAATCCTTTCCACCTTCCCTTGGCAAAATGCTTCCGTTGGCGAGAAATGCACAATACGGACTCTTCTTCAGCCACTTACGAATGTCCTTCTGCAACCTTTCCAGTTCCAAGGCATCCGTATACTCATGTTGCTTAAACTCCGCAATATACCGGTCCACCGTATCCGGCAAATCCTGGGTCAGCATCCGCAGCGTCTTTCGCAGATTCCGCTCCGGCAGCTGTACCTGAAGCATGATGCAAAGGCAAAGCTCCGGCGGCCCCACTTCCTCCGGCGGTATCAAATACACCGTACCGCCGCTTCCGATGGTATAATCCTTTTTCATGCACATCTTAAAGTACACGGAATTCCTTGCCAGCACTTCCCCTCCCGGACGATAACAGTAATACTTTCCCTTCTCACTATCCGGCCGGTTCCGGTTGTACAGAGGCTCGTTTAACTCATCAATGTACGGAATAAATGCCCTCAGGCAATAGTCTGCTCCCGCCACACTCGTCTCTGTAATTCCCAGATGCCTCACCGGTATCGATATGGTAATGGTGGGCTTATCCTGGGCCAGCTTGTGGGTACGCTCAATCCGGTATCCGATATCCTCCCGGTAATAAGTGTTGTCCATATCTTCATAAGGTGCCATAGTTCCCTGATACGGATACACCAACATCCGTCCCTCATACATCTCCTTATACGTCTTTGTGTTTGCTTCCATACGTAAAATCATTTGTTTCAATCGTTTCATGGTATCCTGCCCCTTTCGTTTGTGTGCAAGGCAAAATTGTCCCGCAAAGAGCATGAATCCGTTTTGCGGAATCTCCCTCCGGGCTCGTCGAATGTGACCTCTTCCTTGCTGTTTGTTTCACTTGATTTAGTTACTGATTTTGTTGGGAATAAAAAGAGAAATTCTTATTTAGATCGGGGTTGAAAAGAATGGCGGGCGCGTTCGCATAATCATAGATTTTCGGAAACAAGTTTCCAAAATCTCTTCTATGCTCACTTTGCCTGCACGCAGAAAGGGCACGTCCGCGGACGTGCCCTAAAAACTCACCTAAAAAATCCCTGTGCAATTAGAACTTGGACAGAGCTACGGCGACCGATACAACATCCGACTTAAATAAGATTGTCATACAAATCGCCTCCTAACCATAAAAGCAAAAAACTATCACTACGCTGACCATTATAATCACACTTCCGAAATCTGTCAACATCTTTTTTAAAATCCATATTGAACATTTGTTCTTGTTGCGTTATAACATCCGCGAAGGCAAAGTGAGTGTGTATGATGAAGAACGATGGATGTGAACATCCAAGAAGGATTCATCATACATACGAACGCGCACGCGATCCTTGGAAGACGAAGTATTCCAAGGATTTGCCAAGCGGGCAAATCGAACAATCGTGTTACAGGGTGGGTTGACCTTCATTCTTACAGAATGGAGGTGATGCTTATGAAGAATCAAAACAAGTATGATTTTAAAGACTTGTTATCTTTTGGTCTCTTTATATTAGCATTACTTACATTCGTTTTTACGTTTTGTAAGTAATCAAACATAGAAAAAACCGCCCTCATAACTTTGACCGAGTGATTAGGGCGGCTTTTCTAACTTTAATCCTTAAGGTCAACCCACCTTGTGGGCGGTTGTTCCTTTTTCTGATTTTAGTTTATCACATTTTTTCTGCTTTCGCAATCCTTTTTTGATATACGTCTCAAATCTCAAAACTTACAGTTCAAACTCCGCATCCTGCTTCGCATTACCCATTACCTCGAACGGTCCCGGAGTAACATTGCCTGCCGGACGCTTCTTTCCGAAGAAATCCGTATCAAATACAATGTTGGTACCGTCCGGATTCTCGTATGCCATTTCCGCATGGTAGGATGTACCGAGGGTATCTGCGGATAACAGCTCAGAACCTTCTCCGCCCAGCAGGTCTGCATTTTTAATACATACCTTTACGCTCTTCTTATCCTCGGAAACCGTTACCGTAATGCCCGGCTCTGCACATACCTTTGCTTCCGGTTCATGAGAGCAGCCTACAGCTCCGCCGAAATATGCATTTCCCTTAATCTGCACCGGAATTGCCCAACGACCTAGCGGGAAAATACTGCCGTACTTCTCGATACGCTCCTTACGCTCCTCTTCCGTGTACTCCCACGGCATCTTCTCATCACCGGTCGGATACTTGTCGTAGCAGGAAAGTCCCGCCGGATGCAAATAGCAGATAGAATCCGCCGGTACACCGTCCATCACCGGACCGCCGTCCTCTCGTTCCTTACGCTCCGGAAGCGGCAAATGCTCGAAGAAGGTCATCGGCTTTACGTCCTTATCGCCGTCACCTAAGAACAGGTTATTGACATAACGGTCGTCTCCGCCGGAGAAATTGTTGTATCCTGCCATCGCAGTCTCGTGCGGGAAATGATACGGTGTTGAACGGCCCAGCTCTTCCTTCGGCAAAATTCTGCCTGCAAACAGGTTATGTACAAAAGCACCGCCCTGTGCCATGTTTCTGAAGTTCATCGGGGACAGGAACAAGTTGTGGTCCACCAAATACGGTCCGTGACATACTTCCACAAAGAAGTCCTCGGAAAGGTTGTCAAAGAACACATTTCTGCTGATACGGGTACCCTGTGCCTGCCAGTCCAGCCATACCGCACGATAGCAACCGTAAATCTTGTTATTCGTAATCTGAGTGTCCAAAGATGCATGAAGCTTAATACCTGCCACTTCCGCACCATGGAACACACGCTTATGATGAATTCTGTAAATGGTGTTTCCGGTAATGGTACTGAAGGCGCCGCCCAAATGGCCTACCACACCGGCCTGCTCACAATCGTGAATCACGTTGTTGCGTACCATGTGACTGCCGATAAAGTCCTTGTGCCAGTTTCCGTGAAGAGCTCTGAAAATAACCTCCTGCTCTCTCTGGGTACCTCCCTTACCCTTGCCGTCGGACCACTCGTTGTGACCGGTGCTGATGTCCTTTCCGAGGCTGACACCCACACACTTGGAACCGAAGATCTCATTATCTTCGATAATCCAGCCCTTACTCCAGTGCGGTCCGATAAGGCCCTCCTGAAGTGCCGTCGGCGGAGCCCACTGCGGAGCGCCCTGACAAATGGTAAAGCCCTTTACGGTAATATAGTTGAGACCTGTCTTTTCCGGCCAGAAGCAGAACGGACGCACCGTAATTTCCACATCTTCCTTGGTCGGGTCCGCATCACCGAAATTTGCCCAAATCTTTGTAGTCTTCTCACCTGCTTCCGCATACCAAACAAGCTTCGATTCCTCCGGATACTTCGCCTGCGGCCAAACCTCCGGGTTCGTCAGCTTTTCTACGGATTCTGCCTCATACATCGGCAATTTATTCAAATACACATCGCCAAGATGCGGTACAAAGGCGCCCTTAAACAGCCAGTCACCGTACAAATCTTCCTTGAACGGATTGCGGTCCGTAAATAAGCTGTTGTCTACTTCGGTACTCCATACCTGACCGCCTTCGTTCTTCCAGTCTTTCACCTCTTCCGCACCGGAAATCACTACTTCTCCGTCACCTGCAGACCGATACACGATTCTTGCATCCTCGGTTCCCCCGTTTTCCGGGCGTACCCATTCTCTGTACACACCGGCATGTACCGTAACCGTATCTCCGGCCACAGCCACCTTAGCTGCATGAGAAATGGTTAAAAACGGCTGTTCCGCGGTTCCTAACGCTGCGTCATTTCCTGTTTTCGCTACATGATACTCCATAATAAACCTCCTCGTATAATAAGTTTTATCTTACTTTATCTTTTCAATTACAATCTTATGAAAATCGATTCCGTTCTGGGCAAAGGCCAGACGTACTCTGGTCGGCTGGAAGGTGAGCATATATTCGCCCGTAAAGGACATCGGCTCTCCGTTTGTTCCGTGCCAGGTAAAGGTATCGTGTGCCGTTCCCATAAAGTACAGTGTCACCGGCATCTGTGCCAGCTCGCCGGCCATAGAGCTTGCGGTAAAGGTAAAGCGGTATTTGGTAACCTCCTCTACATTTAACATAAAGGTATGATGACCGCCTTTTTTACTGTGTACTCCGGTCAAATCAATTTCCAGATAATCCCCGAGATTATAGGTATAGCTTCCGTTTACTCCGTCCTCTTCATCCTCCGCATGATAATTCACACGCTCAACCTCGTCATCCATACCGCGAAGGCGCTTGAATGCATGGGTAGTTAGGATAAAACGACAGATATTTGCTGCATTTCTCTGTAATTCCGCCCGGGTCAAAGAACCGTCTGCCAGAGCTTCCATCACGTTGTCATCATGGGTCAAACTGTCTCTGGTTACCATATATACATCGTTCTGAGACATGGCAAGTGCAGCAAAATCCCGCTTATCCACCGGCTGATTTCGTCTGTTAATGGCAGCCCACCAGTCAGTCATTACCATACCGTCAAAGCCCCAGTCATCACGTAAAATCGCCGTTGCCAAGTCATAATTTCCTGCGGTCCAGACTCCGTTTAAGGAACCGTAGGTGGTCATAATCGTTTGTGCCTTACCATCCTTTACCGCAATTTCAAAGCATTTCAAATAAATCTCTCGAAGGGCTCTCTCGGAAATTACGGAATCCGAGGTATGACGTCCGGACTCCTGATCGTTTCCGCAAAAATGCTTAACGGTACCGGTTACGCCTGCAGAATGGAAGCCTTTCAGTTCCGCAGACGCCATAGTTCCGGTGAGATACGGATCCTCCGAGAAATACTCGAAGTTACGTCCGTTTAACGGATGGCGATGCAGATTCATGCCCGGTCCCAGCATACAATCCACTTTATGATACGCCGCTTCCAAACCGAAACAGGTAAATAATTCATAAATCAATTCCTTGTTAAAGGTAGATGCGATTAATGTACCGTTCGGAATACTGAAGGCCTTGGTGCCGCAGTCCATACGAATACCGGCCGGTCCGTCCGCACAACAACCGCACGGAATCCCGAACGCCAGCAACTCATCGGTTACACCACCGAAGGTAGATGCGGTACCCGGCGTAACCTTCGGGCTGCTCATCCCCTCTCCGCGGATAATGCACGCCAGATTCTCATCGGAGAACTGGGCAATAAACGCATCCATGGAAACCTTACCGTCTGCCACGTCGGCCAGCTTAATTCCCTTATCACCGGTGTAAGCAAGCTCCTTCGGCATACGCTCTTTTCTGCGTACCTCATCCTGCGGTTCCACCGCCGGCACTTCTTCAAAGCTTACCTTATAGCCGTCACCGTCCTTCTCCGGAACCATGCGCGGATAAGAACGCTCCGGTGCCAGCACCTGCTCGTGCTCGGACATCACATAAGTCTCCGGTACATTGGTAGACGCTGCCTTCTTTGCACTACGCACATCCGCACCTACGTAGAAAATATATTCTCCCGCTTCCAACACAAAACAGGACTTATGTCCGGTCTTCCCGAAATCATCAAAGGAAGCAAAATCCTCTGTCTTTACAACTACCGTCAGCACCTGCGTTTCTCCCGGTGCCAGTTCCTTCGTCTTTTCAAATCCGCACAGCACTCTGGCCGGTTTGCCGAGAAGTCCCTGCGGTGCCTCACAATACACCTGCACTACTTCTTTGCCGGATGCATCGCCGGTATTGGTTACCGCCACCTCTAACGTCACGCCCTCCTTCGCTACGGAAACCGACTTCGTCTCCATGGAAAAGGTCGTATAGGAAAGACCGAAGCCGAACGGGTACATGACCTTATCCTTGGCAAAAGTCTCAAAATAGCGATAGCCCACATAAATATCTTCCGTGTAGAAATTCCGCTCCCTGCTTCCGAAATACGGGTGAGACGGGTAATCTTCTATCGCGTACGCAATCGTATCCGGCAATTTACCGGACGGGCTCACCTGACCGGTAAGAACCTGCGCCGTACCGGTTCCGCCAAGCATACCGCCCTGCCAGCCGTACAACACTGCCTCCGGCTCATACTTTGTTACAAAGCTCATATCGATAAGCCCGCCCACATTCAGAAGCACCACCATCTTTTTAAAGTGCTTCCGCACCTTGGCAAGCATCGCATCCTCTTCGTCACTTAAGAAATACGCACCCTTTTCCGCTCGATTGTCCTGGTCCTCCCCGGCGGTACGTCCGAGAATTACAAGAGCCACCTCAGACTCAGCCGCTACCTTTTCACAAAGAGCATCGGAAAGCTCCATTTCCTTCTGGCTCCAAGGCTCTGCGCCCCAGCCGGTCCCTAAATCAAAGGGATGCTCCAGACACCAGTTTTCATATACCGAAAGCAGCTCGCGATTTACCTCTACCGCGCCGCACTCTAAAAGACCTTCCGTAATCCCCACTACATGAGATACATTTACCATACCGCCGGAGCCGGTTCCGCTCTTATAGTAATCCAGCTGAATCCTGCCGAATACCGCTACCTTTTCCTCTTTTTTAAACGGCAATACCTTGTTCTCGTTGCGAAGCAGAACACATCCCTCCGCCACCGAGGCAACCGCCTTTTCCGAATAATACTTCCAATCCAATACCTTCTTCTGTCCCATAAAAATCCTTTCTGCCGAACCGACCGCATCTTTGTCCGCTGTACAACCTGCACTTTTACTCCGTTTCCGGCACTTCGCACCGCTTACACCATGCAGGAATTTTCTATACGCGCTTCTTCAAAAAAGCCTCCGCCAACACCAGATCCTCCGGTGTGGTTACTTTCATATTCGTATAACTCCCCCGAACCATCTGAATCGGAATATCGTGATATAATCCCACCACCATGGCATCGTCCGTTACATTGATTTCCGGCTCCTGCATAAGCTGTTCATATGCATTGTATGCAAGAAAAAACTCAAAGCTTTGGGGCGTCTGGGCCGTCCACAGGCTGTCCCGTTTCGGTGTCAGGGTAATGGTCCCCCGCTCATCCGTCATCTGTATGGTATCCTTTACCGGCATTCCTGCCACACAGGCGCCGTACTGTTCCGTTTCCGTAATCATCCGGTTAATCAATTCTGCCGTCACCAAAGGTCTGGCACCGTCATGAATCAGCACATAGTCCGGAGCTCCGTCCGTTACATGCACCTCTCCCGTTTTGCTTTTGATAGCGCAGTTCTCCTCAACATTTTCCTTCAAGCATTTCAATCCGTTCCACACAGAGCCATACCGCTCCGCTCCGCCGGCAACGATTCCGCACACCTTTGTAAACCCGAACCGTTCCACCAGCTCCTTTTTACAGTACTCTTCATCGCCTTCCGCAGTCACCAGCACGACACGTTCTACGTCACTGTCCTCAAAGGCTTTCAGGGCATAATACAAGAGCGGCTTTCCGAGAAGCTCCATATACTGCTTCGGAACGTCGCTTTGCATTCTGCTTCCTTTTCCTCCCGCCAATACAATCCCCGCTGCTGCCATACTCCTCCTTACCTTTCACCGAGCTGTAAATTCGGTACCGCATTTAAATCCAGTCCGTGCCGTACACCCTTTTGGTACTCATAAAACGCCGCCGCACCGATCATGGCCGCATTGTCCGTACAAAGAACCGGGGACGGACGATACAGGGCGATTCCCGCCTTCTTACAGGCCTCTTCCATTCCCGCGCGAATGGCGGAATTGGATGCCACGCCACCGGCCAACGCCAGCTTTTTCATACCGGTCGCCTTCACCGCCGCCATGGTCTTTTCTACAAGCACCTCTACCACCGACTGCTGGAAGGATGCCGCCACATCCGCAGGATTGATTTCGATTCCCTGCATAGCCGACTGATTCAAATAATTCAATACCGCCGACTTCACGCCGCTGAAGCTGAAATCATACGGCGAATCTGCAATCTGCCCCTTCGGGAAGGCAATTGCCTTCGGATTTCCTTCCTTAGACAGCTTATCAATCTTCGGACCACCCGGATAGCCGAGACCGATGGCACGTGCCACCTTGTCAAAGGCCTCACCTGCCGCATCGTCGTGGGTCCGGCCTAAAATCTCATACTCGCCGTAGTCTGCCACCCGCACCAGATGGGTATGACCGCCGGATACCACGAGGCATAAGAACGGCGGTTCCAACTCTATATTTTCTATGTAATTTGCGGAAATATGTCCTTCTATGTGATGCACTCCGATTAACGGCTTTCCTGCCGCATAGGCCAATGCCTTCGCATGAGCCACTCCCACCAAAAGAGCACCTACCAGGCCCGGGCCGTAAGTCACCGCCACCGCATCTACCTCCGAAAGAGTCATGCCGGCCTCGGACAGTGCCTGATCCACCACGTTATTGATGCGTTCCGTATGCTTTCTGGACGCAATTTCCGGAACCACGCCGCCGTATAATGTATGGATATCGATTTGTGACGAAATCACATTGGACAGTACTTTACGTCCGTCCACCACCACCGCTGCTGCGGTTTCGTCACAAGATGATTCAATTGCTAAAATTCGCACGATATTTGCCTCCGTTATTTTGCATTACACAGTTCTCCACCCTACGGTATCGGACCGTTCGTCGTCCGCATTCTACTCGTTCTCGGCTTCCGCCGTTTCCCAGCCTAAAATCTTATAATTTCCATTAGAATCTTTTCGCATAATCAGATTTCGGTAACTGCCTCCGCTGCCGGAATCGGAACGACTCATCAGCTGAAACATAATGGATGCGTACGCATCTCCGTCCTTTTTCCACTTGGATACATTGCTGGCCTTATCCAGAACATATCCGGTGAATACCAGCCCTTTCTCCTTTGCGGTTTCCAAATCAGCCTTCGTCGCCGCCAGCAAAGATTCATACGGATTTAACGCCGCAAACTCCTCGTCAAACAACTCCCGTTCCATCCGAACCAGCTCCTCTAACTGTGCTTCCGTGGTGTCCGCACTGTAGATACACTGTACAATGCCGCAATACAACTCCGCCACCGAATAAGGCGTCGGCGGGTAATTGGTCTCCAGATTCTTCGAAAGAATCTGCTCCGCCACCGTATTCACCGGTTCCTTTGCCTGCTTTCCGGAGCGGTCGATATACCAGTACAACGCCACAATGGCGCATGCCAGCACCAAAACCACACTGACTGTAACGATTCTCTTTTTCATTTTCATAGGAATCCCTCCTTCACGCCGCAACCCGGATTACTCGTTTTTATCAAACTCCAGTACTACCGTTCTGCCGTCCTTTGCCGCATAAGCCGCAGGAAAAATCTTCCTTGTCTTCGGAATGTACTCTTCCGGGCGAATCAGGGACGGACTGTAATGCGTCAGCCACAACTCCTTCACATTCGCCTCTTTTGCAAGCTTCGCTGCCTCATAAAAGGTCATATGCTTGTGCTCCAGCGCCTTGTTCATCTTGTCATCCTCGCCGTACATTCCCTCGCAGATAAACAAATCTGCCTCGGCGGCATGGGCCACCATACTCTTTGTCGGTCTGGTATCCGTGCTGTAGGCAAGGCGGATGCCCTTTCGCGGCGGCCCCAGCACCATCTCCGGAGTATAACACACACCATCTTCTTCGATGATTTCACCTTTTTGCAAACGATTCCAATATTTTTGCGGCACATTATTTTCCGCCGCCCGTTCCGGGAAGAACCTGCCTCCCCGACGTACCACGATAGAATACCCGTAGCAAAGCACATTGTGATTTACTTTATAGGCTTCGATTTCATAACCATGGGTAAAAATCGTCTCCTCTGCCTCGGTTAATTCATGAAATTCCAGTGCAAAGGGCAGCTCCGGCGCAATGGTCCTGAGCGCGCCTACTACCCGTTCCAACCCCTTCGGTCCGATGAGCGTCACAGGCTCTTTTCGCTCTGCGTTTCCCATGGACAATAGTAACCCCGGCAAACCGCTGATATGATCCCCGTGATAATGGGTAAAACAAATCACATCAATATCATGAAAGCTCCATCCTTTTTCCCGAATCGCCACCTGGGTACCCTCACCGCAATCAATGAGCAAACCGCTGCCGTTTAACCGCGTCATCAGAGCGGTCAACCAGCGATTCGGAAGCGGCATCATTCCGCCGGTCCCTAATAAACAAACTTCTAACATAAAACCTCCTGCTTTTTTTCTATCTTCACAGGTAACTTAAACTGCTTTATCCATTCATCATAGCAGTCCTCACACACCACGATATGATGAATCTGTAAATCTTTATCGGAAAAATAGCCCCATTCCTTGCGGATATATACCGCATCTTCCGTTACGGTTTTGCCGCTGTCGGAAGTAGCAAGGGCTCGTCCGCAACAATTACAGAGTACCTTCTGCTTCATCCGTTCCACTCCTTTCAATCCCTCAACATGATTATACCTCATTTTGGTGGAAATGGGTAGTGGTAATTATTTTCTTCCCAAGGGTCCGCCATGGGCTCGTGTAGTATTTCCTCGAGAACCCGCTCTCGCTCACGCGGAAACATAGCAGTACTAGGCTCGAGAGTACCTCCTCTTATAGAGTTTCGCTTGCGAAACTCTGGCGCCGAGCGCGGTCGCTTGCGACATCTACTACTCGCGCGAGTGCGCATCCTGCGGAGCACATTTGTGACATAAGACGTTCAAAGAACTCTTATGTCACGAATGCTGATGTTTCCTTATGGTTCTCTCCGGAAATCTCCGCATGCGCCCGGCGTCGGTACTTGGAAGGTAAGAAAATATCTACTGAAAAATTTGAAACAGTTCAGTTTCTCTGTCATTTGCTTTTGCCACTTTAAACGCTTCCTCTAACTGTGCATCGCCTTTAGACATTTCATAAAACAATGATATTACAAAATACAGTGCTGCATTTCCCTCAATATAATCGTCGGGTGCAATATAGGTGTTTTGTTTTGAAAAAGCCTTAGCCATGGCCGCTTCTCCCGTGGTACAACCCAGATTCAAAATCAGTTTGCCTTGCAACATTAAATATCTTTCTATATCCGTACCTGACATATTGCCTCTAGGTTCATTCGGTTCATATACATTTTCACCAAGAAGAGGCATTAAAATCTCCCCATCATCCCCGTGACAAGAAAGAATAATTGAGTCTGGTTCAAATACCAATTCCCCTTTTAGTACAGAAACAAAATCATTCGGTCTTCCGATATATTTTATACCAACAAAATAACCAAAAGCCTCCAATGATTGTCTCAATGCCTCAGCTTCAGAACCGGTATTCCCGATTACAACTATTAATACGTTTTTCATTTTACAAAACCTCCGTGGACATTAGTTTTCCCATCGTTTCAATCTTTGAAAATGTCCAAATGTTATCTTCTCAACGAACTCACAAACGTTTTTATTTCTTCACATATCTCTTTACTTTTGTAATAGTGAATATAATGACCGCAATCGAAACAAATCAATTTAGCATTCATCCCGGATGCAAAATTCTTCTGATGCTCTACCCAACCGTTTGATGTCTGCTTTCCATTTGATGTAAACAGTACTGCCGGACATTCTATCTGCCCTGCCGCATCTACAATCTCTGCATTTTTTAGTACCTCTTTTGCCTCATTCATGTAACAAATATTGAATGCATTTCGGTTCCTTAAAAGCTTTTGTTGCTTTACTTCATCTTCCGACAAACACTGTTTATTTCCGGCACATATCATAGGCAATTTCTGAAGCTTATATTTTCTTGCCTTCTCCATAAACTTAATTCTTTTTGAAAGTTCTTTTTCTGTCCAGTTTTGATAAACAGCAGGGACTGCCATATCGAGACCAATAATCGCGCGTACATCTTCCGGGTAATCTTGTTTCCACCGGATTGCCTCCAACCCCGACATTGAATGAGGCGCCAAAATGTACGGACCTTCTTCTCCAAGCTTATCCAATGCTTCTTTTTGCGCGGAAACAAGGGTGTCTATATCGCAAGGCGTCTCATAAATATCCGAATAACCGTATCCGAACTTTTCTATTACAATTACCCTAAAGTCATCTGCCAATTTCTCATATAATACTTTAAAATCATACACCGGTGCCACCGTACCGGAACCCGACATCAGAACAATCTTCGGTTTGTTTGGGTCTCCTTGCCTGTATACATGCATGTCGTGACCGTTTATACTTACAAGCTCTCCCTTACATTTTAATTCATTCTTCATAATAATCTCACTCACAGTTTCTTTCTAAGTAATCTTTTCACTTCCTCTGCAAATAAAACCGGTTCTGCGATCTGAGGAGAATGCCCACACCTTTCCATAATCACCAGTTCTTTCTCCGGCGCATTTATTGTTTCATAATACTCGCCAAGCACATCAACATTGCAGTGCTTATCATATTCTCCCGAGATAAAGTACATTGGAATCAAAAACTCACTCCCCGCATCATATAGATTTGCTGAAAGAGTATAGTCTAAAAGCTTTTTATTTCTGGTATAATGCCCTTTCAAATTCAACATTCCAAATAACCATCTAATGTCACTGAATGCCAAATCCGGCGATGAAAATATGAGTTTCAGTTGATTTTTCTGCTTCAAGTCAGGCATATTAGCAAGAAAAAATGACATCGTCAGTCGCTGAAAGCCCGAAAGATTTTCCAAATTAAATTTTTCCTTCAAACTTTGATATGCTTTTGTCAGTTTATCAAGCTTTGAATTATCCCTCTCCACCAAACCCATAATTTCATTATAGTTCCTCGTTTGTGTTTCTGCAATCGATACAGACTGCCCGATTCCTATATAACTTTCAACCTTTTCAGGATATTTAGAAACATAACTCACTCCTAAAAGAGAACCATAGGAATGTCCCATTATGATTACTTTGTCCTTTTTAAAACGGTCACATAAGTAATTTACAAGCGCATCCACATCTTCGATTGCCTGTTCAAAATCCGCTGTTTTATTTTCCGGGTCGGTACTCTTATTTTTGTAGTAAGTCCTACCACATCCTCTTTGATCCCAGGACACATAGGTAAAATCATCGACTATCTCTTTGGCAAACTCATATGTAAAAAACGCATCCGGATTTGCCGGTCCTCCGTGGAGATTGAGGATCATCGGATTATTAACATCGTTTCCCCTTATAAAAACATACTGTTCTTGGCCGTTTATATTCACATATGTTTTTTCATCCACTCCATTAGGAGTCGATATTCTATATCTACTTTTCTTTTTCATTCCCTATTTTCCTCCCTCTACATCAATAAAAACTTGAAAAAAAGAATCTCCCTCTAACTTTGCATCCTTCCTAAATTCTCCTCCGAATGCTCCAATTCTCTGGAATACCGATACATAATTTGCTTCATATCTTCTCTTGATAAGTGTCCTTCCTGCTCCGTCCACTTCGCCATGAACATTTCATACAAAACCTTTACACTGTCTACCGACATTTTTATTTTACCTATGACATTATCATCGTACACAGCACCGCAGAAATAGGCAAATACAAAATATACAAGCAGCTGCTCCAAAAGAATATCCATGTCTATCCCGTCAAGCGGCTCCTGCTTGCAGTATTCTTGAAACTCATTCCGCAGGTCCCGGTAGGCCTTCGCGCCCTCTCCGTACAATATCTTCCGGCACTTGTCCAGATACTCTTCCCAATCATCGCTTAAGAATTCCAACTCGTATAACCGGTCAAACACCGCTTCCGAATAACAGAATTCCTCCTCGATATTTTCATAAAAAGCAATTAATTCCCTCTTCGCTTCCCGGGCAGCATTTGCAAAATACGCTTCTTCCTCGTATTTATCAAACACATCCGCCAGATCAAATAAATCGCTTTCCTCAATGATGTTCTGCATTTCTTCTGCCATTTTTTGCACCAGGGCTACCCGTACCGCTACGGACAATTCGCGGTTTTGCAAGATAGCAATTATAATCTTTCTGGCATCCTCCAAATAGGAGAAAAAGAAGGGATCAAAATCGTCAAATTCTTCCTCGTCCTCGTCAATCTCCTCTTCCGTAAAGCGCACCGGGTCTTTCTGTCCCAGTAAAATCCTTGCTACCTCCGGACAGGATATCGTTAAGGTAATCTCCCGCAAATTTTCAAATTCTTCGATATGTCTCGGATAATTGGCACAGGTCACACAAAGACTCTCCTCACCCAGACGCTCATACATCTCACACAAATTGTTCTCTTTTAAAAAGGCACAACGTTTCCGGCAGTCTTGCTGAAACACACCTTCCGCCCAATCAATTCGATTCCGCAACGTTTCTCCGTACTCCCCCTGTTCGGATTTATACCGAAGAAGCGCCGCTTCATCGATTACAATCTGCCATCCGGCACAGCATGTCGCTTCACACCGGTCCGCCACACACTTAAATTTCTCATAATACTCCGGTCTTACATATAACATAACGGCCTCCCGTTTTAATGTAACATAAAAATCAATATTCGTTCCCGCGAATCGTTCCCCTCAAACAAATCACCGCAATCGATTTCATCATAAAACTCCAACTCATCTACGGTCATGAGATACGAGATATATTCCTCCGACGGATAATAGAAAAACAAAAATGCCTCCCGTGGATTTTCATAATAGGATTCCAGAATTCTTGCCATTACTTTTCGCAGTAATTCTACGGAAAACGGATTGAAGAAATAGAACCGGTTAACGATTTCCGGCACCTCATATTCCTCCGCTCTCGCCGCTACAAATTCTGTCCTTGCTCCCGACACGGCCATCTTCCGGTTTTCCAACGCTCCCTGATAAATCCGTTCATCGTACTCTATCCCCAAAGTACTTGCTTTCGTCTGATAGGACAAAAAGAACTCCACTCGTCCTTTCCCACTGCCATAGTCCAAAACCACATCTTTTTTACGAATCAGGCCGCTGTTGGCCAACAGCTCTAACACACTGTATGGCGTTGGTTCATAAGGATATCGATATTGATTGGCGTTGGAATCATCCCGACCGGTTGTTTTTATTTGCAGGAGCTTGTCCCATGTAGTTTCACTATCTTGCATTCTTCTTCCCTACTTTTCCAACTGTTCTCTGTATCACTTTCTCTTTGGTGCCACCAAATCATAGCTTTCCGCGATCATTCGTTTGATTTCTTTCTCCGGCACCTTCCCGTCCAAAATCACCGTATTCCAATGTTCCTTGTTCTGATGATAACCCGGTTGCACGGAATGGTAGGCATTCCGCCAAAAATCTCTCCACTCCGGACTCACCTTCACGTTAATACAAACATTCCCGTTTCTCTCATAAGTCCAGAGAAACACTTTTTTGTTCTTTTTCACTCGTACCAGCTGCCAGTTTTCATCATGAAAGGGTGCATCCTGATAGGTATTCGGAAGTGACAGTCCGTACGCCAGAACATCTTCTCGTGTTGTCATCGCTTTTCTCCTTTTTCGTCATCCGCAGACTCTCATCTTCTTACATGTTGTAAAAGAATCATCTGCACCGGCTTCTCACATCTATCGAAAACAATCCGTCCCGGTTACAATAAAGCAGTAACTTGCGCACACCGTATATCTTCACCCTCGCTTCCGCATTTCCTTCCGGATAAAGCTTTACCATCTGTATCTTGTCCGAACCCAGTGCCGCAACAAAGGAAATATAATGCTCCTTCATCATATCATGATCAATACGGATGTAATACTCATCCTCTACTTTTTCAATGCTTATCCGATGATTCTCGTCCGGTTCTTCTGCCTGACATGGGGTCAACAAAATTCCGTGACAGTGAATCACCGCCTCTCCCACGCTATGTATCACATTTCCGCAAACCGGACAAACATAAAACTGTGACCGCAACATATTTGCCGATACATTACCGTTACTGACTGCATTTCCGGTCATAAGCTCCGTCACGGATATTCCGAAGGCTTTTGCAATAGGCTCCAACAGGGAAATATCCGGATAGCCCTTTCCCGTTTCCCATTTCGATACCGTCTTGTCCGACACGCATAGCTTTTCCGCCATCTCTGCCTGTGTAAAATGGTTCTTTTCCCGCAGTTCTTTGATGACTGCTCCCGTAATATATTGATTCATTGTTTCGCACCTCCTATGGTGCCATCATAATCCTGAAACGAAGGTTTTACTACCTACGAAACGTAGACTCTTACTTTCTGCACAACGCCCGCACTACGTCTTCGTACCGCTTCGATTTTGTCTTGATATCCTCTTCCGTTACTCCGTAATACCGATGGATATCCTTGTCCAACTGTTGGAATCTCTTCACTATTTTCTTGTTTCCGGAAGCCCCTCCGCCGATATAGCCGAAGCGCTTCTCAATCAGGAAATGTATGTTATCATTGATGTCATCAAAAGAGATTTGGAACTTATGGAAATCAATATCAAATTCAGCTGAAGAAATTTCCATTGCCTTTTGAATTCTCTCCTCCGACTGCCTGACATAGTCCCATAAATCTTCCTGTGATTCGCTCTTTAGCTGCGGCAATATAGCATACTCTCCCAATAACTTCGGAGCATGCTGTATGAGAAAGGAAGCCCGCATCCGACTGTACTCTTCCCTCATCTCATCGGAATCTTTGTCCAGTTCCACAAATCCGTGCGCCTTTACGAGATACGCCATCACTTCGTCCAGCGTATGCCCTCCCGACTTCAGCGTTTTTTCCACATACGTTCTTTTTATGTTGTATTTAATTCTTTGCATTTTCTGTCTTAATGTTAATTTCTGGTCTCTTTTCAGCAAAAACACCGAAGTAGGTCCGTCCGCACCGCCTATGACAGAAACCGCACTTGCATTCTTTTCCATAGATACTTCCTCCGATTAACGCTCTCATAAATTAACCGCACTGTAAAATCAGCCACGCCTCTTCAAAATTTCGATTTACCAGATCACTCTTTTTAATCCAGAAATAGATGTGCCCGCAATCACCAAACATCAACTCATAATCCTCCGCAGATATGGTTCCCATCTGAAAGAGCAGCGTCCAATTGCTTGCCTTCTCTTTGATGTCCGCCTTTTCTGCTTCCGGAATTTTCGCATAGTCTTCCGGACTTCCACAACGGTAACCTCTGGTCACCCTTTCGCATTCTTCCTCCATCGGGTTCTGAATCACATCGGGATATCCTAATAACTTTGTACGTTCTCCCCATCCGTCATAGGTATATCCGCATTCCGTACTGCAGGTTTCATAGTCCTCATATTCAAACGCCATGTCTGCCTCAAAACATCCATAGTCCGGAAGGCTGATTTGACTCTGATAATCCAGTGCCAACTCCGGAAGAATCAAAGACTCGTCCAAATCCGCAGGGCACTCGGCAGCAGACAATTCCTCTTCCGTCGGAAAATAAAATACCCGTGCAGAGCCTTTGTCCTCCGGTGTAAATCCCCAGGTCATTGTTTCAAGTTCATAGAAGAAGCTGAGAATACCGGTTTTCGGAAGCAATCCTTCTTCATCAAGATGTGCCACATCTCTCAGATTTATCTGACCCAGGAAAGAAAGGGGTCTGCTTACGTTTTCCTCTTCTCCGTATGCCTTTCCCGAAAACCACGGCCATACAAACCCCTGTGGAACATCCGGCATGCCTCCGATTTTGCTGCCCGCATTCGGCAACGGTGCGTCATTTTTCCTATATGTAATCCCGATTTCTTTTTTCGCGATTTCAAAAAGTTTTTTGGTTAGTTCCTCCTTTTGTGTTTCGTTCATGTCGTTATCCTCCAAATCAACTTGTAACACTATATTCTCTCAACAATTCTTTTGTTAAGCCTATACACTTCTCCGTAAAACTCCACCGTCTCCCCGGAACATACAATAAGCCCATCATCACACAATCCGTATATCGTATATTCCTCGGATAACGCCAACAGTTCCTCCGAAACTTTTTCTCTGACAAAATGCGGCTCCACGGAAATATCCACACAACCGAGACCGTTATAAATCTCCTGTTTGTAATGACCGCAGGATAATGTACAGATTGCCGTTTTTGCCATATTAATGGAACCGGCACTCATCCCGATAATCACTCCACCATGCTCTCTTAAAACCTTGTCCACACCGTATTTTTGAAAATAACCGAACTGTGTCGGGGTATCTCCTCCCGACAACCATATCACATCCGCTTCCGCAACCGCCTTTTGTGCTACACCCGCATTCATTCTTCCGTCAACAACATATGCTTCCTCAAAATAAATCCCGGCGTCTTCAAACATATCCAAAAAGAAATGAAAGTATTTGTCTGTTTTTTCATATAACATTTCAAACTCGGATGCCACAAACGCGAACTTATTTCTTTTATTTATTTTCTGCCGGAACATCTCCGCAGCCTGTACATGAAATCCGTTCGGAAACATGCTGGTCAAAATATAGGTACTCATGTTAGTCCTCCGTAGTTTTTTCCGTTCCCACCAATATCATCGGTATCATACAAAGTGCTCCCCTTTATAAAATTGGTTAAAGCAACCTTTTAACTATCAGTGTTGTAACTAACGAAAGCAAAAGACTTGATAACGTTCCTATTAAATATTTTTCTGCAAAATCCTTGTCCTCAAGTTGCTTAAACCTTGCTATACTTTTGGCTGTAAGCACCAAACCAATGGCAGAATACTGGTTGCATAAAAGTAGGATTGAAGTAATTACCCTTTCCAACATTCCAATCATACTACCAACATTAGGACATTCATAAACATATTCGCTCTTTTGCTTTTTTGATGTTCCTTTCCCGCGCTGTGTTTTCTTCTTGTCTTCGCCTTCACATGTCTTTGAATTCCTGTTATATAGCATTTCTAAAAGCTTCTTCACAAAAACAGATGACGGAAACATTAGTATTGTAAATAAAAGAGTATACAGTACAATGGTTGAAAACTCTGAATATCCTAAACAATGCCTATATAACCAATTTACATGCATATTCAATTCTAAAAAGCAATATACTCCAATGATCACTCCTATATGTAAAAGTTGGTCTATCAAAAAGCATACAAGTCCAACTTTAGGATTATTACTCCTATTATCAATTTTACATCTTATCAAATCGATTACAAAATGAGACAAAATAATTATAAAAAATGAACACGTTGCATATCCCGGTGTCAAACAGGCATAGCTTATCGCAGCAAATACAATTGCATATACCCCGCAATGTAATAGTAAATAACGAAACTTCTCTCTCTTAAGCCTAGCCATTCTAGATGATTGTAAGAAAAAATCCGCAATAAAGTGCCCTATACACAATACATATAATAACAATTCTATCCCTCCAGTTCCTCTAAATAAATCAATGTCGTTATCGCTAGATTTCTCGACTCATATATTAGTCCTGATTTTATTGTTTTCTCAACACTCTGTCTGCTTACCCCGAGCAACCGCGAAAGTTGCAGCGCCAGGCCTCTCACTCTTCCCTCTTCTATAAAAAAGGAGGTCGAATCTACCATAATATTAATTGGCTTACATTCTATTTCAATATCATAATAATTTAGTTTACAAAAAACAGATTCCCTCTTTCCCCTACCAAATCCAGGTTTTGAAAAAGTATACTCATATCTCAAAAAGTCATTCTTAAATCGCAATAGTTCAAAAATTTCTCTCAACTTAAATGCATTCACAATTCCATCAAGATTTATTGGATATAACAATTCCGAAAGCAACATCACCTCATTTTGGTAATCGCTTTGCTTATTTATTATAAGCGCAGTAGAATTGAGCAAGGAATTTACAACCATGTCACTGGAATTCTCTGAACACATTAAAACAGAATATCCTTTAGCTTCCTCTACTGCTTCTATTGCTCGACGTGCATTATGATATGCTCTTCCATCTTGCGCTGTTGTCCCCGCATCTTTCACAACCACATCCCATGCCCCTACGCCTATTCCCGCTCTTATTTCTATTGGAGATACAAGCATACTAAACATTCGGAAGTATAGATATGCCGACTTCACAGATGAAAACAGCCCTTGAATTTCATCTCCTGCACTAAACTCTACTTCTCTTTCCATAGATTCCCTGAAGATTATATTCATATTTTCAACAACCCGCATTATATATTCCTGTATCTCATTTCGCATTTTTACTTGATATTTCTTTGACCCCTTCAAATCAATTATTAATGCTGTATAATTTTTCATAATAACACCTCCATAGACAGTATAACATGCAAAAAACAAAAAAGCAACCTTTTCAGGTTGCTTTTCGATTTTGCAACCGTAAAAGGTTGCTTTTTTATATTGCAACTCATTTCGGTTGCTTTTCTATCTTACTTCCAGTTATCCACTGCACCGTGCTCTGCCGCAAAGCAAGCCTTGTAGTTCTCTACAAAGGCATCAAAGCCCGCTACATCCGCAGCATCCGGAGCCAATGTAGTACCGGTCTGACCTGCGAATACCTTGTCGTTTAAGTATGCGCTTAAGGTCTCTCCCTCTGCCTTGTTTGCCATGTAGGCTGCCAGTACAGCCATACCCCACGGGCCGCCCTCACTTGCGGTATCCATAACGGTTACGGAGGTGTTCAGTGCTGCTGCAAGAAGCTTCTGACCAACCACCGGAGTCTTAAACAGACCGCCGTGACCCATGATGCAATCTACCTTTACTCCCTCTTCCTTAATCAAAATGTCGTTACCGATTTTGATGGTGGCAAGAGAAGATAAAATGTGGGTTCTCATAAAGTTTGCCAAGCCAAACTTTGCATCCGGCTTACGTACAAACATCGGACGTCCTTCTGCGAAACCGGTCACCGGCTCTCCGGAGAAATAGTTAAAGGAAACCAGTCCGCCGCAATCCGCATCGCCTTCCAGTGCCTTGCGGTACAGGGTTCCGTATAAATCGTTCATATCTACGCTCATGCCGAAGGTGTCTGCAAATTCTTTGAACAGATTTACCCAGGCATTCAAATCGGAAGTACAGTTGTTACAATGTACCATTGCCACCGGCTTACCGTCCGGGGTGGTTACCATGTCGATTTCCTCATGCACACCGTCCAAATCCTTCTCGGTTACGATCATGGAAAAAATAGACGTACCTGCGGATACATTGCCGGTCCCTACCGCTACCGCATTGGTGGCAACCATACCGGTGCCCGCATCACCCTCCGGCGGACAAAGCGGAATTCCTGCCAGGAGCTTACCGGAAACGTCAAGAAGCTTCGCACCCTCAGCGGTCAGGACACCTGCCGCTTCACCTGCATTCAGGCTCTTCGGAAGAATGTCAGCCAGCTTCCAGGAGAATCCTTCGCCTGCCATCAGCTCGTCAAACTGCGCAATCATCTTCTTGTTATAATCATTCGTCGTTGCATCAATCGGGAACATACCGGAAGCATCGCCTACACCCAGTACCTTTTCCCCGGTCAGCTTGTAATGAATATATCCTGCCAACGTCGTAAAGAACGCTACGTCCTTTACATGCTCCTCTTTATTTAACACCGCCTGATACAGGTGGGAAATGCTCCATCTCTGCGGAATGTTAAAGCCTAATTTCTCGGTCAGAATCCCGCTGGACTGTGCCGTAATGGTATTTCTCCAGGTACGGAACGGTACCAGTAAATTATCGTCCTTATCAAATGCCAGATAACCATGCATCATTGCGGAAAAACCGATAGCAGAAAGCTTCGTTACCTCTACGTCGTACTTTGCCTTTACATCCGCAACCATACTTGCGTAACAATCCTGTAAACCGCCCCAAATATCCTCTAAGGTGTAGGTCCAGATACCGTCCACCAGACGATTCTCCCAGTCATGGGTACCTAATGCCAATGTCTCGTGATTCTCCCCGATTAATACAGCCTTAATTCTGGTAGAGCCGAACTCAATACCGAGAGCAGCCTTTCCGTTTAAAATAATTTCCTTTGCGTTCATACCTTTTCTCCTTTTATTCTTTTTATCCACCCGGCATATCACTATGCCGAAAACCGCATAAATACAGTGTTTTCTTTTCACACGGGAATATCTAATTATATCTCATTTTTCGCTTTTGCGCAACCTCTCCCGCCTATTTTGATTACAATATGTACCGAATTTGTTTTATCACCAAACAAACGGAATTAAACGATATTTTACCTTTTCTTTATACTCCTTATAGCCCGGCAATTCCCGTTCCAAAAACTGCTCTTCCCCTTTAATCCGCTTTGCAATAAGGAACGGATATGCCAAGAAAATCACAAAAGATATCAGGGAACCTAACACCAGCGGCATAGCCAAAAACAGTAACACTGTAGCAAAGTACATCGGGTGTCTCACAATGCCGTACATCCCCGTATCAATGACCTTTTGATTCTCCTGCACCTCAATGGTACGTGACAGATACGTGTTTTCCCGCAGCACCTCCGCGTACAGTACATAGGCTATCAGAAATACTATCGCCGCACCGATAGAAACGCCCTTCGGTAACAGAAACCAACCAAACCGGAAGTCAAGTCCCGCCACGATAAAACCCGCCAGAAACATCAGTCCGGAAAGTTTCACTACCATACTTTGGTCCATCTGCTTTTCTTTTGCATTCAAACGCGATTCTAATAACTTCGGATTTTTCACCATCATCACAATCCCGGCAATAAACATCGGGACGAACAGGATTCCCATAAAGAGCCAACCTTGGAAAAAGTGAACAGTTCCTGCCGGAAAGAAAACCAGAAGTCCGACTAAGAGAATGCCGAAAAGATATTTTATGATAGCTTGTAGAAATAGTTTTTTGTTCATAAAAGACCTCCTATTTTTGCACAACCTTCCATTTTCCGTCTTCCACCACATACTGAAACTCACTCAAATTCTCATCTAACATAACATCCAGCAATTCCTTAAAATCATTGACCAAATTTACCTTCGGCAAGTCCTCTTTCTTCACCCAGTGCATAGTGCCCTCTTCCGAAGAAACAATCTCTCCCGAGAACTTATCTGCCACAAACAAAAACACAAGGTATCTGCCGTTTTCACCGGATTCTCCGCTAATCGGAAACTGCTTTACACCACACAACTTCGGATTCTTCACCGTAAGTCCGGTTTCTTCCTTCATTTCCCGGACCACCGCATCCACGATAGACTCTCCCGGTTCCACATGACCGCCGGGCAGGGTAAAACCTTTCCAGTCCTTTTTCACTCTGTCCTGTAACAAATATTCATCACCTCTTCGAATGAGGCATAATACCGTCAATTCTACTGTTTCTGTGCGTTTCATTTTAGCCTCCGATTTATAAACTTTTTCTCATAACAACTGCTTTACTTTGCTCGTAGTCTCCCAAAGACAAGGCCTGCCAATATTCCGATTACAAACCCAATCCCATGCACCACGATTGTCCCTATCCCCAGAAAACATCCGGCTACCACATAAAATACCAGATATCCCTTCTCATAACGGCTTAACGCAATGGTTTGCTTCTCTCCCTTTGCAAAAAGCTCAACACACAACATACCCAGCAAAACAAAAATCCCGAGAGATGCCCCTACGATCTGTCCCTCCGGGAATATAAAGCACCACAGAAACGCGGTCAACAATCGCCACCATTGTCCTTGTTCTGTCATAAGTGAAAGAGCAACCTCTCCGTATTCTTTTATATATCCGCCACCGGTCAGAAAAATCCAAAAGCGGTTTCCTCCGCCTACCGCGACATTCAAAATAAAAACCAGCACCATGACAATTGCCAAATAAAAAGTTGCTGTTCTTTTCTTTAACACTCCGTTCTCACCTCAAAACTTCTCTCTAAATCATAAAATTCACAACCCCGAATATTACATGGCATACCGTAAAACCACCGATCGGAATCAGCGCAATCCCGTTCTTCCTGTCCAATGCAAAGAATAAAAAGGCCAAACACGGTACAACCGTCATCCCTAATATTACTACCACATTTGTCACACCCGTATAGTACAAAATCCAGCACAAATAATATACCAAGCAACATCCGATGATTGCCCGAATCAACGGGGTTATACCAAGCTTTTTACGCTCCTTATGTACGATTGCACACAACGCCGCCACCATTGCCACCTGACACACGGAACCGATAGCATCTACAACTTTGGTAACCGACTCCGTTCGCAAAACATCATTGGGTGCCGGTACCGCAAACCAAATAAAATTCGGAATCATAATAACTAAAAACAGAATCAGCCCCCAACTATCAAAGCCGAATTTATAGTTTTCTCTTATCATCTCGATTCTCCTCACAGCCACCTATAACGCCTTCTCGCAGTGCTCATAACACCACATTGCTTCCGCTCTTCCGAACCAGCCTTCTCCTTCTCTTACACGCGGATAAAGCTTATGCAGTGCTTCTTTCTCCTCTTCTGTCAGTTCCGTATAATCATTGATTTCACGACTTTCTTCTACCGCAATGTATTTATGGTCTCCGTCATTGCGCTTAAACATTCCAATCAGTTTTATTTCTACCTTGTCCCCGAGGCTGTATTCTTTTGTTGACATCAACATGCAATCACAGTGGGGTGCCGGCGGTGTACCGGATTCTTTCACCCAGCCGTAAGGATAGTAAAAGCCTCTTGCGTGCGCCAACGACTCCTTTTCCGATTCCGAAAACGTATTTGTTTCCGGGTCATATTGCATACGGTTCGGATACTCCTTTGTCTGTTCGATAATCATTTTCATACCGCATCCTCCCCCTTCTTCATCAGCACCGCATGCTCCTTCGGCTCCTCGTAATAATTCTTCCGCAAACCGATTTCTTCAAAGCCCAGCTTTGTGTACAAATTCCTTGCCGGCGTGTTACTCTCTCTCACTTCCAAGAAAAACTCGGTCACTCCCCGGGACTCTCCTGCCTCCATAAGCGCCGTCAGCATTCCTGTCGCCACACCCTTTCCCCGTGCGGCAGGTGCGGTGCACACATTGGTGATGTCCGCTTCTTCCCCGGTACAAAGAAGGACGCAGTATCCCAATAATGCGTCCGTGTCCTTTGCTATGATTACGATATAATTTTCATCCGACAGCGTTTTCAAAAAGGCATCGTAACTCCACGGCCTGGAGAAATTCTCTCCTTCCAACGCAGCTACCGCCGCCACATCTTCCTCTGTCATTTGACTGATGGTCCAAGTATGTTCCAATCGAAATCTCCTTCCGCGGTCTCCTCTACTGTTCCAGGCAAACTCCGTTGCCGTGCAACTATGCACCCGCTCCACCGATTACTTCTACGCCTGCTCTGTCCGTTCCTTTTCTTCTCTTTCTCTCTCTGCCTGAGACTTACGAAGATAGGTCGGCACAAACTCTGCCGCACTCACGAGTTTTCCTTCCTTTGCGTACACAAAGGCACAGGCCGCCAAAGATGCTGCACGCTGCTTGCTCATATGTACCGGTGCAAAAGAAAACGCTACCTCTGTCTTCTCGGAAAGCACCGCCTGATAAGCATCCGCGCCGTCGCCGAGATAGATTACCGGACATCCCAAACGGTTCACTTCCGCAATGATATCTTCAACCGCCATCGCCTGCTGTTCGAACAAGCAGTCCATGGTCTCCGCTTCTTTATTCCAACGGTATAATCCCGTATACACTTGAGACCGTCTGGCATCCATCAGCGGACAAATCACTGCCTCAGCGCCGCAGAAATTCCAAGCCAGCGCTTCTGTGGTCGGCACCGCAATGAGCGGCTTAGAAAGCGCCTGCCCCAGTCCCTTTGCCGTCGCAGACCCGATACGAAGTCCCGTAAAAGAGCCCGGTCCCGCTGTTACCGCAATGGCATCCAGTTCGGAAAGCTCCGTCTCCGTCATCTTCACGATTTCGTCAATCATCGGAAGTAACGTCTGGGAATGGGTCTTTTTATAATTGGTTGTGTACTCGGCCAACACCGCGTCCTCCGTAGCAAGTGCCGCGGACGCAATAAGTCCCGAGCTGTCAATAGACAAAATCTTCATATAATTTCACCTCTCCGAGTAAGCTCCTTTATTCCCCTACCGTAATCAAACGATAGTCCGTCCCCTTTTGCAAATCCTTACGGATACGCACCTTCACCGCATCCGCCGGAATCAGTTCTTCAATCAGTTCCGCCCACTCAATCATGCAGGCACCGTCCCCGTAGAAATAGTCCTCGTAACCGATTTCCTCCATCTCCTCCGGTTCCTCGATACGGTACACATCAAAATGGTAAAACGGCAAACGTCCTTTATACTCCTGCACAATGGTAAAGGTCGGACTGTTTACCGTGTCGGTAACGCCAAGTCCCACCGCAAATCCTTTGGTAAACACGGTTTTCCCCACACCGAGGTCCCCGGATAAGCAATACACCGCACCCGGCTTTGCCTCTTCACCTAATTTCTTTCCAAGGGCATAGGTTTCCTCTGCCGAAAAACTTTCAAATCTCATAACTGCTCCTTTAATTCCCGCTTCTGCCGATTACATTTCCCGGCAAAAGCCTATTTTATACTCTTACCTGCCACCTGTTCCGACAAATGCTTCTTAAATAGCTCTTTTACCTCTGCTTCGCACTCCGCAAGGGCACTCTTCGGCCAAACGAACGCATACACGCGGCCGGTATACACCAAAATCTGAGACTTGTATTCTTTCACTTGATACACATCTGCCCATGTAATGGACTGACTCTGTTCTTCCTGACTCAGGGTAATCCCCTCGTCCGTCAACACATAATCCAGCGGCTTTTTAAATACCTCGTTCCTCTTTACCTGTTTTCTTGCTTTCATATACAACTGCAATGGGTGCACTACCGTGAATAACAAAGCCACAAAAATCAGCGCCACGGTCTTTACCGGGTCACCCTCTCCGAATCCGGCTATCAAAAGCCCGATGGCTCCGAAAGTCACAATTGCATCCGCCAGCAAAGATACACCGCGGTAGGAATGATGCACCAAAAAGAGAAACATATCCTTTACGGTTACCAGAACCGAAAACTTCACTTCTTTCATGGAAACTTACTCCTTTCAAGTTCCTTTTACTCTTCTTACACCTGTAAAATCCAACCGATGACACCCTGCGGAAGTCGTTCTTCCATCGGGGTTCCGTCATCAAACATCAAATTCGCATGCATGGAATTTACCAGACAATGCTGGCCCATTTCCACGCCGAAGTTGATGGAAGAAATTCCGCCGTCCCCGTTCTTTGTCCACTTCGGAAAATAGAGGAACTTATGCTTCATCTGCTCCAACCGCGGAATACGCGGCACGATTTCCGTTTCAAAATCGTGGAACTCATCATGAATGGAAATCGCAAAAAACAGATGTACATCGTTGGCATCAAATTCATCCAACACTTCATCCTCCGGAATCGCACTTGTCCCAATCGGTACACAACCGTCAAAAAACGCCGTATCCTGTGCAACCACCTGAAAGCAGAAGGTTGCTCCGCTGGAATTTCCCATCACAATCTTTTTTCCGATGGTCTGCTCCCGTTCTTTTACAAAGGTTTTAATCAGGTCCACCACCGGCTTTGTATATTCACCGGTATGCCAGGTTCCGCTGACAGAACCGTCCGTATCTCTGTACTCATTGGCAAGCGGAATCAATACATACGCACCGCCCATCTGCTTCTGATACGCCGGAGACGCAAACAACTCTCCTCCACTGTAATTGATGCAGATATCTCCTTCCAAGGAGTTGGATGTGCCATGCAAGAAAACTAAAAGCGGATACTTCTTATCCTTCGGATACCCGTGCTCCGTCGGGTCATAGTAGTAATATCTGAGATTTCCGATGGCCGGCACCTCAAATATTTCCTTGTGATAAAGCTGAAAATGCTCGCCTACTTTGTAGGTCGCGGCATAACTGATAAATTCATCCTCCGTAAGCTCATTTGCCCACGGTGGGGTCGGGTAATTTTCCATACGGCGTTCCTCTCCTTTCGGTTCAATCGTAATTACCTACGGATTGCTCCACTGCTTCGCAGTTCCCGCAAGCCTGCCAACATTCGGAATTATAGGATCATCGTCAACTGAATTCTCTTCTTCTGTAAATCTACGCTCATAACCTTAACATCCACAATATCGCCCACACTCACTGCGTCTAACGGATGCTTAATGAAACGCTCCTTGGACATCTGGGAAATGTGAACCAGACCGTCCTGATGCACACCGATATCTACGAATGCACCGAAATCGATAACGTTACGTACGGTTCCCTTTAATATCATGCCCTCGGTCAAATCCTTCATTTCCAGCACATCGGTACGAAGAATCGGCTTCGGCATTTCCTCACGCGGGTCACGTCCCGGCTTCTCCAATTCCTTGATGATATCGGTCAAGGTAATCTCACCGATACCCAGCTCTTCTGCCAGAGCGGTCTTGTTCTTAATCTGGCGGGAAAGACCGGACAGGCCGCTACCGGATGCAACATCCTTAGAATTTCCGCCGTTCTTGTCATTTCCGCCCTTCTTGTCGCTGTCATTCTCAACCGGTACGGTAAAGTTTCCACCGTTCATAGCTGCCATCAATGCCTGTGCCATCATAGTGTTACCGCCCTTTACACGGAGACGGTTGTCCTTTTCCCGGTTGCGCTTCGGGGTGTCATCCTTCTTCGTTGCCTTCTCCGCACGGGCCTGCAGCTCCTTCTGCTCCGCCTGTACCTTCTTAATATCCGCTGCGGTATAACCGAGCTTAGTAAGCAGCTTTTCCGCCGCCTCATAAGACTCCGGATGTACACTGGTAGCATCAAGCGGATTGGTTCCGTCGTTGATGCGTAGAAAGCCCGCACACTGCTCGTAGGCCTTCGGGCCAAGTTTTGCCACCTTTAAAAGCTCCTTACGGGTCTTGAACTTACCGTTTTCCTCACGGTATGCCACAATATTTTTCGCAATCGGCTTGGAAATACCGGACACGTACTCAAGGAGCGGTGCCGAAGCGGTATTTAAATCCACGCCTACCTTATTTACACAATCTTCTACCACGCCGGACAAAGTCTCCGACAGCTTCTTCTGGTTCATGTCGTGCTGATACTGGCCTACGCCGATGGACTTCGGATCAATCTTCACCAGCTCCGCCAGCGGGTCCTGCAAACGACGTGCAATGGAAGCCGCACTACGCTGTCCCACATCAAAATTCGGGAACTCTTCCGTTGCCAGCTTACTTGCGGAATAAACGGAAGCACCTGCCTCGTTTACAATCACGTACTGAATCGGCTTGTTTAACTCCTTTAAGAGTTCTACAATCACCAGCTCGGACTCTCTGGAAGCGGTACCGTTACCCACGGAAATAAGGGTAATGTTATATTTCTCAATCAATCTCTTTAAAATCTTCTTGGACTCTTCCACCTTATTCTGCGGTGCGGTCGGGTAGATAACAACGGTATCCAAAACCTTACCCGTCGGGTCAACCACTGCCAGCTTACAGCCGGTACGGAACGCCGGGTCCCATCCAAGGACAGTCTGTCCCGCAATCGGAGGCTGCATAAGAAGCTGCACCAAGTTCTTACCGAATACCTTAATAGCACCGTCCTCTGCCTTCTCCGTCAAATCATTACGAATCTCTCGCTCAATGGCCGGCGCAATGAGACGATTGTATGCATCCTCAGCCGCAAACGCCAACAGCTCGTCCGTAAACTCGTTCTTCTTTACAATAATCTTCGTACGAAGGAACTGCAAAATACGCTCCTCCGGCGCACTGACCTTTACGTTCAAAATCTTTTCATCCTCACCGCGGTTTAAAGCCAGGATACGATGTCCCGGAAGCTTATTAAGCGGCTCCTCAAACTCATAATACATCTCATACACGGACTGGGTCTTTGCTTCCTTTGCGCTTGATACAATCTTACCTTCCTCCATGGTAATCTCGCGAATATAACGACGGTAATCCGCATCGTCGGAAATCTGCTCCGCAATAATATCCAAAGCGCCTTCCACTGCTTCCTTGGCGGTCTTTACGGAAAGAGCGGCATCCTCTGCTTCCTTCACATACTCTGCGCCTGCTTCTTCTGCCGGCTTGGTGAGAGCCTCGGTAAAGATAAGCTCTGCCAGCGGCTCCAGTCCCTTTTCCTTTGCAATCGTCGCACGGGTTCTTCTCTTCGGACGGTACGGACGATACAAATCCTCTACCTCTACAAGAGTGGTTGCCGCCAGAATCTGTGCCTTAAGTTCATCGGTCAGCTTTCCCTGCTCCTCGATGCTGCCAAGCACCTGCTCCTTCTTTTCCTCTAAGTTTCTAAGATATACCAAACGTTCGTGTAAATTACGAAGCACTTCGTCATTTAACGAACCGGTTACTTCCTTACGGTAACGGGCAATAAACGGAATGGTGTTGCCCTCATCAATCAACTTTACGGTAGCCTCTACCTGCTCCAAACGAATCCCCAATTCATTTTTCAACTGTTCATAGATATTCATGTTCTGATCTCCTCACATCTGTCATAGTGCCTTGAAAGCACACCTAATAGTGTAGCATATTTTATGGAAAAAGAAAAGGGGGAAGAAAGCGGAGTTTCTTCCCCCAAAAACATTTTGTATCTCTATAGAGATACCCCTGTCAAGATATTGCTATCACCCTTCCACAAACCTTTTCTCTTCTTCCTTCTCCTCCAGCTTCCGAAACCGTTCTTCCATCTTCCTCCTTACATCTTCCTGAATATCATCAAACTTCTGTAAAAGCTTGTCCCACTCTTTCTCTGTATAAGATTCAGCACCGATTTGATAAGACGCCTCCGTCTCGCCGTTTCGGAGCTTCTCCAATATCTCCTCGCTCTTCTCCCGGAGAAATGCCATACATTCCATGGTTTTATCCTTGGACGTCGTATCTGGCTCTGTTCCGAAATTGCTCCTCCGTTTTCTTTCTGCTCCCATACTCGCTCCGCTCTCAAAAACTCCGTTTCCGCTCTGCACCATACCGATTCCCATCGCAATTCTCCTTTCCAAAAAAATCCCGAAATAGATAAAGCGCTACAGCCCCAATACACTCCATTGAAACCATAACGCTATCCGTAAGTTCGTATTCATTTCCTTTGTAAACTATATCGGCCAAATCACACAAAAACATGATATACTTACAAAAAAGATGTAAGATTTCTTCACTTCCGACGCATTAATAGGTGAATCGATTCAATTCTGACAGGGAGGTATACGATGCAGGACGATGAATTAATAAATATACTAAAGACCGACCCCAACACCGGTATGACGCTTCTTCTGAAGCAATATGCGGGACTGATTTACTCGGTTGTGAGACATAAGTTGGCCGGCCAAACCTTTTGTGATGCGGACATTGAACATTGCGTCGCAGACACCTTCAGCGAGTTCTATTGTGACTTGGACAACTTTCAAAATGCAGCCGGAAGCATCCGGGCCTGGCTTTGCGTCATTGCCCGGAACAATGCTTATGACCGCCTGCGCAGATACAAAAAAGAGGCCGGTACCCTTTCTCTTGATGCGGAAGGAATTGCCGAGCCGTGGGATGATACGTTTTCCGTAGAAGAAGCACTGGTAACCAAAGAGTTCAGAGAAGAACTGCTTCGTGAAATCAAGGCCCTCGGAGAACCGGACAGTACCATTTTGCTCCGCAAATACTACCTTTCCGAATCCTCAAAGGAAATTGCCGCAAACCTTAATTTAACCGTTTCCGCTGTGGACACACGCGCCCACAGAGCCATTCAAAAATTACGCAATTTATTCGGAGGTGAACGCGTATGAATAAAGTGTTAAATGAAATTTTAGATACCTTAACCCCGGAAGAGTTAGACACCCTTCCTGAAGAATTTTTTCAGACAAAAGCACTTGATGATGTTACATTAAAAAGAATCCAGACTGCCGTAGCAGAGCGCACCAGCCTATCACTCGGAACAAATGGAACCACAACAGACAATAAAAACGAAAAGGAACACGAAATCGCTGCACCGGCACGTAAAAGAGTGCGCCGACCATCTTCCACCTTTCGCCGCATCCTTGCCGCAGCAGCCTGCGCGGCATTGTTACTGGGTGCCGGAGCCGGCGCATATGCCTATGCCGCTGCAAAGAAGGATTATAAAAACGCACTGACCTTCTTCTACGAAAACGAGCTTTCCACAGAAGGTCTTACAAAAAACGAAATCAAAGAGGTTTACCGGGATTTCTATTCCCACTCCTTCGACAATGATTTAACCACCGACGTGCTTTTAAACAGCAGACCGGATTTGGTACGGGGCTATGAAATCACCGGAGATGCTTCGGAATGGGATACCACCGTACCGGATACTTCCCTTTCCGATTACAAAACGCCGGTGTATTATGAGTATCACTCTGCTTATAATCCGCCGGAAGATGACTCTGAATTCAATTCGGAAAATAGTACATTTGTAAAGTATCGTAACGGTGAGAAGGTTTGGGAAGTTACCATCCCGGGTGTTGCCATCAACGGTTACTACGGTGATACAGAATCCGATACAGAGCCGATTTTTATCTACGGTACGCAACCGTTTAATTCCGGAGTTGAGGACGGTATTGCAACACTGCTTTTACTGGATGCGGATGGCAATATTCTCTGGAGAACCGTTCAAAATAATTCTACGGGATTTGAGAAGATTTATGCGGCGATTTTCCACCCGGACGGTTGTTACACTACCTTCGGCCGTTGCGGAATTAATAACGATACCTTCGATAACTCTCTTTGTGTGAACAAATACAGTAAGGACGGAACTCAGGTCTTTTCCCGTATCATTGATATCAGAGACCATGTCATTGAAAATGTGGCACTGACCGACTCCGGTTATCTGGTGCACCTAACCAGCTACATTACTATTGAGTTTTCCCGGGTACTGAAGCTGGATTCTGAGGGTAATCTTTTGGGAGACTTCCGTTATGAGAGCGAGGAAAACGACTTCTTCATTTCCGACCTTTGCGAGTACAACGGTACCGTTTATATTTCCGGATACGCCACCCCAAAAGCTCCGGATGATTATCGCAATTATATGATGCGTGACCTCTATTCGTTAAAGGATAAGCTTCATAGTTTAGACAACAGAGACAAACTCATTCATAACAGCTTTACAAAGAAAGAACTACTCTCCATGTTTCGGGAACAGTTTACCGCAGTGCTTCTCGTTTGTGGTCCGGACGCCGGTACTCCACAGGAGTTTTATTCTGTAGCCGGTTCTTTAGGCGACGAGGTATATGTAGCAAATGGTTCTGTCTGCTGGTTTACCAAAGACATCATTGATTCCTCTTATTCTGCCAACGTCGAGGTTGATAGTATGGGATGGGTTTCTATTACCAATCCAAAATACGCTGTCCTCTGCCGTTTCTACGCCAATACGTTCAATGCAGACGGCACCTTTAAAGAACAAAAGAAGCTGGATTTGATGACAGAATGTCGTTGGCCGAGATAACTCCCCGGTTTGTTTTCTTATCATAAAATATAATCTGTTCTTTTCGCAACAAGGGTACAGAACATTGTCTGTATCCTTGTTGTTCTTTCTTCACTTTTACCGGATATCAGCCGCAGCACATGTTTTAGGTCCTTTTCCCCAAACTTTTTTCATTTCCCCTCTTGCTTTTTAAAAATATATGTGATAGTATCATCTTAGATATGATATAGTTTTAAAAACTACATGTAATATTTTTAATAAACATTACATATGATATAGCGCAATATTTTCGTCATGCATTATACCGAAACACCGTGTTTTTGTGCATATTACTGCACATAATATCACATAGCATGTATTTGTAAAAAGAAAGGATGGGATTTATGGAACTTACAACGAAAGACTTAACCTTGCAACAGCCGATTGATTTATCAAAGCACCGGATTATTCCGCGTCAGCCGGGCAGTGCATATACGCATCTTGCCGGTGTGGTATTTGCACTTTTCGGAGCTGTCCCGTTGCTTCAAAGAGCTGCCGGCACTTCAGCGCTTTCCCTTTTTTCCTGCATCACCTTTATTGCCGGCATGTTTTTACTTTACAGTGCCAGCACTCTATATCACACCTTCGGCCGAACCATCCGAAGCTACACCAACTTAAAGAAGCTGGACCACATGATGATTTATGTTCTGATTGCAGGCACCTATACTCCGGTCTGTCTGCTCGCATTACAGGGTACTGCCGGTAAGCTTTTGCTTGCGTTGGTCTGGGGTATTGCTTTTATCGGTATTTTCCAGTGTCTGTTTTTCGTTCACTGTCCGAAATGGGTATCCGCTATTATTTATATCGCCATGGGCTGGTGCTGTCTTTTGGCATTTCCGCAGCTTCTCAAGAGTGTGCCGGCCGGCGCGTTTGCATTACTCCTCGGTGGCGGTATCATCTACACCATCGGCGGTGTGATTTATGCATTAAAGCTTCCGATTTTTGATGACAAGCATCCGCATTTCGGTTTGCACGAAATTTTCCACTGCTTCTGTCTCGGCGGAACCTTATGCCACTATTTATTTGTATTCTGTTATCTTGCTTAGCACAACACATTCGAATCATATCAAACAACCCACATGATACAAAAAGCCCACAACCGCCGGTCGGCCGTTATGGGCTTTTTCTTTATACCGCTCGTTTCATTCTCGTCTTCCGCAGATATATCTTCACTGTCCGCTTCCGTCTATTCCTCTTCCGTCAACGCCAGCAAATAAATCAACGGTGAATTCCAATAAATCGTAATCTCGTTGGTGGAATAACTTTCCTTATGGTCCAAATATCTCTTCGCAATCGGAGCATCTGCCAAGCGAGCCTTTGCCGTCGGATCCTCAAGTTTTGAGTTGACACCGCCTACCAGCATTCCGCAAACCGCCTGATTCTTTGCTATAGACGGTCTGTGATGCGGATTTTTCGGAGACACGGTACCGTACCCGGTGACAAAACAGGTCCCCACCGGATTCTCTCCCAAAAGATAGTCGAGATTCGACTGTGCCGCCGTCAGATACTTTTCCTCACCGGTGAGTTCATAGGCAAGTCCTAAAATCACACCGTAGTTGGAAACCGTCATATTACTGCCCCAATTGAAAGAAGAATTTGCCGTTCCGTAGGTATTGGCAGAAGAATTCTGTTCAAAGCGAACCGCCTGATCCAGTACTGCCTTATAAGCCTTTGTATACGCGGAAGATTCCGTGTCAATACCTTCCATGGTCAGTATTGCAATATTGCCGTAATCTCCCACGGTACTCCAGTCAAGGCCTGTTTTTACCGCCATCCCTTCCAGTGCCGTCAGGTACTTTACGTCCTTAGTGGCACGATACAATTGTGCCGCTGCCCAGTATCGTTCATCCTTATCACCGGCGTCTTCATAGGAGCCGGTAGTAATACCTGCCGGATTCTCAAAAATCAACTCCGGATTTGCCTCTAAAAACGTCCATGCTTTCTCCGCTGCCGCAAGACAGGTATCCGCAAATGCAGCATCTATCGGAAGGTAAACTTCATAGGCAAGTGCCATTGCACCGCAGAAATCTGCCGTAGCCGTGGTAGAAACCGGTGTTACAATCAGCTGTCCGGTCTCTTTTTCCGGCATAATGTAGCCGCAAAAACTTGCACAGCTTACCTTATGATACACACCTCCGTCCTCTGCCTGCATCTTTAACATCCACTCCAGTTCATAGCGCACCTCATCCAACAAATCCGGGATACCGTTTCCGCTTTCCGGAATGCCGATCGCGTCGTTATACCGGTTTGCCGCCGTTTCATATGCATAAAGCAAATCCGCCACAGACTTTGCCGCCGGAACAATATACCGTCCGTAATCCCCGGCATCGTGCCAGCCGCCGCTTACATCAATATACTCTTCCGTACCGTAAATCTTTGCCTGACCGGTATGGCATGCCGTATGTCCGAAAACCTCGTCCTCCACATCACAGCCGCAACGCTGCAAATAGAACATCCTTACCAGCTCCGCAACCATGTCATCGTATACCGCCGCACCGATTTCAAACTCATAGGACTTCACATCTCCGCAGACAATATAATAACGTCCGGCCGTCTTCACCTCGGAAAAATCACCTAAGCTGTTGATTTCGTCCGTCGTCTTCGTAAATTTCTCTCCGTACACCGCTCCGGTATATACCGTTTCATTGGTTTCCGCATTTACCACAGAAAACTCCTCTGCTCCCACAAGGTCACAGAACACCGCTTCTTTCCGGCTTTCCGTGCCGTATCCCACCTGATTGATACGAATCGCCGGTTCATACTCCTCCGGAGCCTTTCCGTAATCCGCTTCCACCACCGATACAGCTACATTATCGATATAAATGGTATGAGCCGGCAAGTCTTTTCCCTGAGTGCCGCAATTAAATACCAACTTTGTGTTCTTGTCCGTCATACTTGTCATATCAAAGGTGTAATCGATGATCTGCGGCTCCGGCTTTAACTCTACCTTTTTCCAGGTATAACTCTGATAGCTTCCGCCGTTCTGCTGAATCATCACCTCGATGCTTCGCGGCTCCGTACAGGAAATCTCATACCGCACACGGTATTCTCTGTCCTTCTCCAGCTCAATGATATCCTCCGGATACACCTGCACCGCATAGTTTACCGTGCCCAAAGAAGTAATGTTTAATGCAAGCCTTCCGTCCTCCGCAGATACCGTACCGTATCCGCCGCTTTCCTTATACAGATTCCATCCGTTTGTATCCGCATCAAAGGTCGCATTTGTCACAATGTTATTGTCCGGCAACGGCTCCGGGGTCGGAGTTGCGGTCGGCGCAGGCCTTGGTGTTGCAGTCGGTTTCGGTGTTGCAGTTGCCTTCGGCGCCTCCGTAGCCGCCGGTGTCACAGTCTCCTCCGGGACCTCTGTCACAACCGGCGCTTCCGTCGCAACCGGTATCTCTGTCGGCGCATCTTCCCCTGCCGGCTGCTTATTACAGCCCGGTACAAAGAGCAAAAACGCAACCAGTACAGCTATCGCCGTTCCCTGAAATAAATATGCTCCTTTTTTCGTATGCTTCCCTCTTTTCATAACATACTTTCTCCTTATCGCAAATTAGCATTAAAACAGCTCCGTGGACAAATACCGGTCCCCGCTGTCCGGCAACACCGCCACAATGGTTTTTCCTTCATATTCCGTCCGCTTCCCGACTGCTACCGCCGCTGCCAGTGCCGCCCCGGAGGAAATGCCCACCAAAAGACCTTCCTTCTGTATCATTGTTTTCGCATATGCAAACGCATCCTCATCGGATACGGCTACCACTTCGCTATAAATCTTTGTATCCAGTACCTCCGGCACAAAGTTGGCTCCGATACCCTGAATCTTATGAGCACCGGCTCTGCCCTCGGATAAAAGCGGAGAAGACTGCGGTTCTACCGCCACCACATGCAGGGCCGGAATACGCTCCTTCAAATACTTTGCCGTACCGGTCAAAGTACCTCCCGTACCGGCAGTCGCCACGTACACATCTACCTTACCTTCCGTATCCGCATAAATCTCCGGACCGGTGGTCTTATAATGTGCCGCCGGATTAGCCGGATTCACAAACTGTCCCGCAAAAAAACTGCCCGGTATCTCCTTTGCCAGCTCCTCTGCTTTTTTCACCGCTCCCTGCATACCTTCCGTTCCCGGCGTCAGTACAATTTCCGCACCGTAGGCTGCCAGTAGCTTTCTACGCTCCACACTCATAGTCTCCGGCATAGTCAGAATGACATGATATCCACGCAGTGCCGCCATAAAAGCCAGCCCGATTCCGGTATTTCCCGACGTCGGCTCTACAATAGTCGCTCCCGGGATTAGCTTCCCGGTACGCTCCGCCTCCTCAATCATTTCCTTTGCCACGCGGTCCTTTACACTGCCCGCCGGGTTAAAATACTCTGCCTTTACAAGCAGTCTTGCCTTTACTCCGTATTCTTTCGCAAACCGTGTTACCTCCACTAAAGGCGTATTTCCCACCAGCTCGCTTGCATCCTTTACCAACATATCTAAGCTCCTTTCCGATCTATCCGTCTGCCGTCTCCGGCACTGCACAAACCCTATCATTCCACCGCAAATGCTTCACCGCTCGCAAACGCGTAAATCATCCGTTCCTTTACCGCTTTTCCGGTTACCTGACAAAGGGCTCTCTCATAATATTCCAACTGTGTCTTGTAGCGCTTTGTCAGCACCTCTTGTACATTCTCCGGCACGGAATCCGTCTTGTAATCCACAAGCACCAGGCTCTCGTCTTCCTCAAAGCAGGCATCGATAATTCCCTGTACCATCACAAGCTCCGACGGGTCCGCCTCTTCTGTTTTGTATACCTCGGAATACGGCAATCCTATGACAAAAGGTTGCTCCTTTTTTAACGTACCGTTCCGGGCCGCTGTTTGCATCCGTCTGCCCAAATCGCTTCGGAAAAATTTCAAAATCTTGCCGGGTGCCACAAGGTCTGTCGCATCCTTCCGGATGCGCCCTTTTGCAATCAGCTCTTCCATAGCGGACAAAACATCCTCCTCCGCCTTGTATTCTTTGCAAAAATCCAGACACTCCATAATGCGGTGATACAAGGTTCCCCGCTCACTGCCGGACACACCTTCCTCTTCTCTTTCCTGCATAAATTTCGGAATCGTCTTTTCCGGCAACACCTCCGGAAACAGTTCCTCCTGCTCCTCATCGGCATAGGCGGCCTTCTTAAGCTCTGACACGGAAAGCTTCGTTTTCCCTTTACAAAGCGGGTGCGGATATCGATAGACTTCCCGGGCGTTCAGTTCCTCCGCCAGCCCTTCGTGATACACCGTATCGATGCTTGTTCCGGAAAGACCGGCATACCACCGTTGCCGTTCCGCGCGCTCTGCTTCCTTTTTCAAAACCGCCTCCGCAGCCTCGTTCTCCGACTGTTCCCTTCGGACACCCTTAATACTTCCCTTTTTCAAACATTTTCCGAGAGAAAATTTTAAAAAGTCCAAATAGGAATCGGCACTAAGAAGCCCGGCATAGCTTGCCGCTTCATCCGCCTCCGAAGTCGCACCCAATGCTTCATAGAAATCCGCCTCCGAGTCCACCGTTGCCGACAAAATCAGCTTCTCTCTCGCTCTGGTCAGTGCTACATACAAGATACGTAACTCCTCCGAAAGCATTTCATAATTTAACTGTCCCGCAATGATTTTTTTAAACAGGGTCGGTGCCTTTACCCGTAATACCTCGTCTCGGAAATCAATCCCCACACCAAGCTCCGGATGAAGCACCAATCCCGCGTGAACATCCATGCGGTTAAACTTTTTGGACAGCCCGGCCACAATGACCACCGGTGCCTCCAAACCTTTGCTTTTATGAATACTCATCAAACGAACGGCATTCTCGCCTGACACAATCTGCGCCTCTCCCGTGTCCGTGTCATACTTTATCAATCGTTCAATATAACGTACAAAGTCAAATATACCGGAATAACTGCTCTCTTCAAACTTTTTCGCTTTTTCTACAAGTATAGAAAGATTTTCGGCACGACGTTCTCCTCCCGGCATAACCCGCACAAAGGACGGGTATGAAGTCGTCTCATACAACGCCTCCAACACTTCCGGAACACCCGCATATACAGACAGCGCCTTCAAATCCCGTAGCTGTTCCGTAAAGCGAACTAACTTCTGTCTTGCGACACCTACAGCCGCACACAGTTCATCCGGAACGTTTCCGTAGCCTCCCACATCCGCAGTCTTCTTATTTCCTTCCGTACTTGCGGTTTCTTCCGTTGCTTTCAAAAAATAGTCTATCGCATCATAAAAGGAACTTCGATACTCCTTCTCCTCCGCCTTCGCAACAATCCGAACCACTGCCAATTCTTCTTCGGTCATTCCCACCATTTCGGAACGTAGCACCGAAACCAACGGAATATCCTGAAGCGGATTGTCGATTATCCGAAGGGCATTTAACACCACCGTCACCTCTCTGGCAGAAAAATACCCACTTTGTTTCTCTACAACCGCCGGTATTCCAAGCTCCGCAAACACCTCCGTAAAAGGCTCCGCATAACCGCTGACTGCCCGGAACAGTACCGTAATATCCCGGTACTCCGCCGGATGAAACTTTGGTCGCGACACTCCGTCTTCTCCGACCTCTTCTCCGTCATATACCGGCATCCCGCTGTCAATCAGGCTCCGAATCCGGGCACCTACCGTCATAGCCTCTTTTGCAATACGATCAAGTCCCTCGTCTTCTTCTCCCTCCGCAGAAAGCTCCGTCAGTAATAGCTCCGCCGTATATGCTTCCCGCAGTTGCACTTCGTCATCCTCGTCCCAAGGATAGGACGCACCCAAATACAGCTTTGCCGCATCGTCATACTCTATTCCTCCGAAACGTTTTTGCATCAAGCCGGAAAACACATCGTTTACCGCATCCACTACAGCGCTTCTGCTTCGGAAATTCTTTCCGAGCACGATTTTACAATAGTCTCCGCCCTCACCGTACGGAGCATATTCCTCGTATTTTTTCATAAAAAGCTCCGGTTTTGCCATACGGAACTTATAAATACTCTGCTTTACATCTCCCACCATAAAACGATTCGGATGCCCGTCCTCTTCTCCCGAAATACTCCACAACAGCAAATCCTGAATCTCGTTGCTGTCCTGACACTCATCTATCATCAGCTCATCAAACCGGCTGCGAAGAAGTCTCGCCGTCTCTGTCGGGCGAAACCCATCCTCGGTTTCCTCCACCAAAAGACGTACCGCCAGATGCTCCAAATCGTTAAAATCCACCAGCCCACGCTCGGACTTTTTCTTTGCGTAACGTTCCCCGTATTCGGCACATAAACCCACCAATACCTGAAGCAGTGGCGCCATAGCGGCCATATCCTGTGCCATCTGTTCCGAAGCAGTGAAAAAATAGTCCTTTTTTAACTTCGTAAGCAGATCCTTATAACGTCCGCGCAGTCCCTTCACCTGTTCCTTTTTTGCTTCTGTTGTATCACACTTTTTCCTGGAAAGAGCCTGAAAAGAAAGCTCCCCAAAGGCCTCTGCCAGTTCTCCGTAGGTCTTCTTGGCACAAAGCGTGTCAAGCAACTCCCCGTCCGAATCCAAAGCTTCCAAATACGTATACGGTCCTTCCGGACCTTCACACACCTCTACCGCTTTTTTACGAAGCTGTTCACAATCCCCGAGTATCCTTTTGACACGCTCCGTCAAAAGACGTATGCAAGGCTCCTCCTCCGAAAGCAGCGTTGCACTCTTCTGCCGTTCCAGCGCCTCACTCGCCCGGGCAAGCCAGCTTTCCGGAAACGGTGCACTTTGGGCAAATTTATAAAAATTTTCGATGTGCTTGCTCAAAGCTTCATCGGTTTTTCCGCTGCCGAGGCACTCCGTCAGGCGCAGAAACAGTTCTTCTCCTTGCGCATACCGGTCCTCCAACAACTCCTCCATCACATCGGCACGAAGAAGCGTCAATTCCGCCTCTTCCGCGATACGAAAGCCGGGGTCCAAATCCAGTTCATAAAAGAACTCCCGCAAAAGACTTAAGCAAAATCCGTGAATCGTCATAATGGAAGCATTCCGCAACAACAGCACCTGCTTTTGCAGATGTGTGTTTCCCGCATATTCCTCTGTGGCCAGGCACTCGTTTAACCGTTTACCGATACGTTCCCGCATCTCTGCCGCTGCAGCGTTGGTGTAGGTCACAACCAGCAGGCGGTTAATATCCTGCGGTGTCTCCTTATCCGTTAACTTCTCGATAATACGTTGTACCAACACCGCCGTCTTACCGGAGCCTGCCGCCGCAGATACCAGTGTCGAACAGCCTTTGACCTCAATGACCTGCCTTTGTTCCGGCGTAAATCGAACCTTCCCCATGACTCTCCTTTCCGAACTTCTCCCAGAGTTCATCTTTACTTAACTCCTTAAGCTCCCGGTAAGAATACTCCGGAAGTCTGTTGTCAAATCCGCAGACCGCTCTATAGCTGCAATACTCGCACGGGGTCGCCTTTTTGTAGCGGTACGGCTTTGCCGCCGTATCTCCGGCCAGAATCGCTTCTGCCTCCTGCTCCAATTTATGATACACAAACTCCGTCAAAGACGTAAATCCCTCTTCATGGATGCCCTTGGAGTTTGCTTTTAGCTGTCCATCCTTATCGGTCTCCGCATAGATTAACTTCGAGGCTTCGGAAGGCCTGAGACCACCGTTTTCCGCCCTTAGGGAGACATCAAGTGCTGTCACGGACGCAATGGAATTATTAAAAATACCGTCCGGGCGGAACTCTTTTTTTACCGCATCCTCGGAATACTTTTCCCGGTCCAAAAACGGATCCTCCACATGAAAATAAAACATGCCCGCCGGTACCGGTGCCACACCGTCCTCCGCCGCCGTCTGTCTGAGAGCCGCCGCCAGATACACCTCTAACTGCACCTGCAACCCGTAGTACAGCTCCGTCAAATCGAACTTTTTACTGCCGGACTTATAGTCCACCACTCTTAAATACCATGTATCATCGCTGTAGCATACATCGTACCGGTCAATCTTTCCGTGAAGAGAAAGATACTTCGCGGTATGTTCAAATACTGCCTCACAATGCTTCGGCTCAAACAAGCTGCCCTTAATCTGCTCCTGCAACATCTCCACCGTCTTTTTCAACACTCTGGCCGCCTTTGTCACCAGATAACCGTTCCGCTTTGTGCCGTCAAACACTCCGTTTTCAAAGGTAGTTACTGCCTCGGACAAGCTTTCTTCGCACAATCCATCCCGCTCCGCTTCCGTTAACGCATGCCAGGAAAGCCCCTTATCACGCACTTTTTTCGTAAACAGTTCTAATGCCATGTGATATAAATTTCCCAGCTCGGGTGCCGCCACACGGTACTGCGCACGCTCCTCCAAAGAAAGACCGTACTGTAAAAAGTGGGCAAACGCACAGGCCGCATACTTCTCCAACCGGGTTACACTGCCGTATAACACCGCACCGTACAAGCGCTTTGCCACCGCCTCCCGCAAGTCACCGGTAGGATTGCCGAAAAAGGCCGTACGCAAAAGGCGTTTCGTCTCCTCCTCTTCCGTCAACATATATCGACGATACAGTTCCCGGAAAGCCGGCTCCTCCACCGTTCCTTCTGCCGCAAAACGACGCAGGCAATCCAGAAAACATGTCTTTCCCGTATCATTTTGCAACAAAGCGACATAGGATGCCTCTTCCTCCTCCCGCACCGAAAGCTCCGTAAACAACTCCCCGATTCTCCGTGTAAAATAAGACGGTTGCAGGGCACTTCCGTCAGAAGACAAGCGACTGTAAGTCATAATCAGACGCTTTCTCGGCTTCGTCAGCATAGCATACAAATAAAACTGCTCCGTATATACCGCTTCTTTTCTCGTGGGAGCCAATTCCACATTTTTTTCCTTAAAAAATTCCCGTTCCGCCTCGGAAATCAGCCCACCTGTACTTCCCTGTGCCGGGGTCACTCCCTCGTTTACTCCCGTCAGATACAGCACATCGATATCCGCCAGACGGGTTCTGGTAATATCTCCGATTACCACATAATCCGTCCCCTCCGGAACAAAGCCCACCTTACACTCCCGAAGCGCCGTTTCCATTAGCTCCGTATACTCCCGCAGAGACAATTCCTCCTCTGCCAAAAGCTCCATAAAACGGTCCAGTATCTCCATTACGTTGCGATACACCTGACGATATTCCGCCGCCCGCACCAAATCATTTTTCTCTGTAAAAGCCGCTTCCATTTCCCGCAGCTTTTCTTCCACAGAAAGGCTCTCTAAAAACTCGTACAGCCCTCGGGTACGTTCTCCTGCCGTTTTCCCAGCCGTAAGCTTTTCTCCGATACCTGCCAGTTCCCCATAAATCCGCTCCCTGAGCCCGTTCAGATAGGTCAAATCCACCTCTCGCCTTGTACGGTAACGGTACTTCCACTCCTTTTTCCACATCCGCTCTCCCCGAATGCCGCAAGCCAGACAATAGTTTTCCAACACCGAAGTTTCCTCCGGTGTGTAGGCAGTCAGGCCGCTTTTTAAATAGCGGAATACCGACTCGTAGGAAAACCCACCCAGCGCATTCTGTAACACCGCCCGGATTAAGGCAATGCACGGGTTATGGAACATCTTCCGTTTGCTGTCCAGAAACACAGGCACACCGGCTTTTCTGCACTCCTCCTGTAGCAACTCACCATAGCCCTCAATATCCCCGGTTACCACCGCAATCTTTCCGTAACGCAAGCCTTCCGTACGGACTCTGCGGGCAATATCCGCCGCCACAAAGGCTGCCTCTGCTTTCCGGTTCATCTTCGCATAAACCAAAATACTGCCGTTATTTGTACACCGTTTTGGCACCGGATACCGGAACAGACCTCGTTCCAACGCCTGAAGAGTCACATTTTCCGTAAAACGCGGCAAACTACCGTCCGTCCCCAACACTTCCGTCTTCACCTGACATCCTACTTCCTCCGCCAACCGTGTCACCACCGCCTTTGTCCGGAGGGTCAGGTAAAACAGCCCGTGTTCCGCCTCCGGTGCCCGCAATGCCGCCTCGTCAGCCGTCAGGGTCATATAGCAATTTCCCGCATACTGCAGTAGCTTTTTCAGCAATCCGTACTGGGACGGCGTGAATCCGGTAAAGCCGTCAAAAAACACATCACAATCCTTCATAAGCGAAGACTCTCCAATGACCTCCGCCAGCACATCCGACACCGTTTCCGTAGCCAGATATTTCCCCTCGATACTCTCGGCAAACCCCTGATATACCGCCACAATATCCGACAGCTTTTTATATAGTACCGGTTCGTCCTTTGCAAGCAATCGCATTTGCTCCAAGGCCTCCGGTGTAATTCCGTATTGATAAAACTCGGAAATCAAGGATTTCATCTCGTCGATAAAACCCGCTTTTTTTGCATTGGCGGCAAACACCCGGAGTTCTCCCGAAAGTCGCCCCACCACACGCTTAATCAGCAGGCTTTTCCCCACATCACTTAACAATTCTCCCGGCACAATCCCCAGTTCTTCAAATACACGATAAGAAAGGCGCAGGAAACTAAGCACCTCAATGTTTGACATGCTCTTTGTCTCGTTGCGCGCAATCAAATCCTTCATAGTCTGCAGGGAAAACTGCTCCGGCACAACAACCAACACCGTACGTTCCCGGTGCTCTTTTGCGGTTTTTAGCACTGTTTCATAGAGCCGTTCCGTCTTACCCGAGCCGGAAGCGCCAAAAATAAAAGTAAGTGACATGCGAATAAAAACCCCTTTCCCTGAATATCTTGTAACAATAACATACCCTTGTGAAACCTATAGGAGGCTTCTATGGCAAAAACACGAATCATCGTTTTAAAACTAAAAAAACTCCTTCGTATCGGCATCCCCGTTATACTGGCCCTTGTAGTCTTTATACTGCTATTCGTCCTTTTTATTTCTCCGAAGAACGACGACTCTAACAGCGGTGAAAACGTTACACCGACCTCAGCAACCTACCGTGCCGGTGTCTACAATTCCGTCATCGAATTGGGCGACTCCTTTCTTAATCTGGAAGTGGTAGTCGATACAGACCACATCAACTCCGTCCGTCTGGTTAACTTAGACGAAGCCACCGCCGCTATGTATCCGCTCATGGAACCGGCCGCCGCAGACCTCAGTGCCCAGCTTTCCGCCGGCACCCCGCTTTCCGATATCACCCTCTCCGAAAGCACAAAATATACACAGACACTGCTCCTGGAGGGAATTAAAAGTACGCTGGAGAAGGCAACGGTATCTGAGGAGTAGGTTACATTACATACTATCTATGCATGTGAGCAAGCTCACGCAGTTTGCCCGCATGCTCACTTTGCCTACCCGGAGAATACAAATGCCGCGCAGAAAACTGCGCGGCCTATTTCTCATTCGTATTTTACAATACTCTTTTGTATATCACCATGCTCTTTCGTACGCTTCCGTGCTCTTTTGTACTTCGTCGTAGTCTTCGCTTTGGTACTTCATTGTCTTTTCTTTTGTAACTATCCCGGAATGCCGTTTCCTGTATTTTGACTCCTAGCCCAAGCTAGGTGGGTAACCGCACACAGGCTTTTGCAGTCCACTCATACGGAGGCATTGCAGCTACCTGTAAATATAGGAATCCCTTTTAAAGTAATGTAGGTTCAAAATAACAGGGAGTGTCGAACATCCTAGGATAGTTGACTTCCTATGTAAGTTCGAAAGTGAGGCGAACCGCACTTCACTCTTTTGTACACTCTCATTATATCAAATTTTCCTCCGGATTACAAGTAAAAAGTATCTTATTTTCGTACCTTTATTTGGTTTTTTTTGTGCGGATTGCCTTTTTCGTGTTTTTTTTAATTTCCCTCTTTTCTTTTTTTGTATTCTGTTATACAATAAAGGGAAAAAGGAATTTAGAACATAACAAACAGGAGGGCACATCCATGCCAAAGCGAACAGATATCAACAAAGTCCTCATCATCGGTTCCGGCCCGATTATTATCGGCCAGGCTTGTGAATTCGACTATTCCGGAACACAGGCTTGTAAGGCACTGAAGAAACTCGGTTACGAAATCGTCCTGGTAAACTCCAACCCGGCTACCATCATGACCGATCCGGAGACCGCAGACGTTACTTACATTGAGCCGTTAAACGTTGAGCGCCTCGAGCAGATTATCGCAAAAGAACGTCCGGATGCGTTATTACCGAACCTCGGCGGTCAGTCCGGTCTTAACCTTTGTTCCGAGCTTGCGAACGCAGGTATTCTGGACAAGTACAATGTACAGGTTATCGGTGTACAGGTAGATGCCATCGAGCGCGGCGAAGACCGTATCGAGTTTAAGAAGTCCATGGATGCTTTAGGCATCGAAATGGCACGCAGTGAGGTTGCTTACAGTGTTGACGAAGCACTGGAAATCGCTGATAAGTTAGGATATCCGGTTGTTCTCCGTCCGGCATACACCATGGGCGGTGCAGGCGGTGGCCTCGTTTATAATAAGGAAGAGTTAAAGACCGTATGTGCAAGAGGCTTACAGGCAAGCTTAGTAGGACAGGTTCTTGTAGAAGAGTCCATCCTCGGCTGGGAAGAGCTTGAGGTTGAGGTAGTACGTGACGCAGACAACAACATGATTACCGTTTGCTTCATTGAGAACATCGACCCGTTAGGCGTACATACCGGTGACTCCTTCTGTTCCGCTCCGATGCTTACCATCTCCAAGGAGTGTCAGGCACGCTTAAAGGAGCAGGCATTTAAGATTGTTGAGTCCGTTGAGGTTATCGGCGGCACCAACGTTCAGTTCGCACACGATCCGGTTTCCGACCGTATCATTGTTATTGAAATCAACCCGAGAACCTCCCGTTCTTCCGCACTTGCTTCCAAGGCAACCGGTTTCCCGATTGCACTTGTATCCGCAATGCTGGCGGCAGGTCTTACCTTAAAGGATATTCCGTGCGGTAAGTACGGTACTCTTGACAAGTATGAGCCGGACGGTGATTACATTGTAATCAAGTTCGCACGTTGGGCCTTCGAAAAGTTCAAGGGTGTTCAGGATAAGCTCGGTACTCAGATGCGCGCCGTAGGTGAAGTTATGAGTATCGGTAAGACCTACAAGGAAGCATTCCAGAAGGCAATCAGAAGCCTTGAGACCGGCCGTTACGGTCTCGGTCACGCAAAGGACTTCGATACCAAGACCAAGGAAGAACTCCTCCAGATGTTAATTACCGCTTCCAGCGAGCGTCACTTCATTATGTATGAGGCACTTCGTAAGGGCGCTACCGTGGATGAGATTCACGATATTACAAAGGTAAAGCACTACTTTATCGAGCAGATGAAAGAGCTGGTTGAGGAAGAAGAAGCTCTTGCAGCAAACAAGGGCAGCCTTCCGGCAGACAACGCTCTCATCTCCGCTAAGAAGAACGGCTTCTCCGATAAGTATTTGAGCCAGATTTTAGGCGTGTCCGAGGATGCAATCCGCAATCGCCGTATTGAACTTGGCGTGGAAGAAGCTTGGGAAGGTGTTCACGTAAGTGGCACCGAGAACAGCGCTTACTACTACTCCACCTACAACGCAGAAGACAAGAATCCGATTAACACCGACAAGAAGAAGGTTATGATTCTCGGCGGCGGCCCGAACCGTATCGGCCAGGGTATCGAATTCGACTACTGTTGCGTACACGCTGCTTTGGCATTAAAGAAGCTCGGTTTCGAGACCATTATCGTTAACTGTAATCCGGAAACCGTTTCCACCGACTACGATACCTCCGACAAGCTCTACTTCGAGCCGCTTACCTTAGAGGACGTACTCAGTATTTATAAGAAGGAACAGCCGGTTGGTGTTATCGCACAGTTCGGTGGACAGACTCCGCTTAACTTAGCTGCCGATCTGGAAAAGAACGGCGTTAAGATTCTCGGCACCTCTCCTTCCGTTATCGACTTGGCTGAGGACCGTGACCTGTTCCGTGAAATGATGGATAAGCTTGAGATTCCGATGCCGGAGTCCGGTATGGCTACCACCGTTGAGGAAGCTCTTGACATCGCACATAAGATCGGTTACCCGGCTATGGTTCGTCCGTCCTACGTATTAGGCGGCCGCGGTATGGAAGTGGTTTACGATGACGAAGCAATGACCAGTTACATGAACGCTGCGGTAGGCGTTACCCCGGACCGTCCGATTTTGATTGACCGTTTCTTAAATCACGCGTTAGAGTGTGAGGCAGACGCCATCAGCGACGGTACCCACGCTTTCGTTCCGGCAGTTATGGAGCACATTGAGCTGGCAGGTGTTCACTCCGGTGACTCCGCTTGTATCATTCCTTCCGTACACATCTCTGAAGAGAATGTAAAGACCATCAAAGAATATACGAAGAAGATTGCAGAGGAAATGCACGTTAAGGGTCTTATGAACATGCAGTACGCAATCGAGAACGGCAAGGTATACGTGCTTGAAGCAAATCCGCGTGCATCCCGTACCGTTCCGCTTGTTTCCAAGGTTTGTAACATCCGCATGGTACCGATTGCAACCGATATTATTACTTCCGAGCTGACCGGTCGTCCGTCTCCGGTGGCTGACCTTAAGGAACAGGATATCCCGTATTACGGTGTAAAGGAAGCTGTCTTCCCGTTCAACATGTTCCCGGAGGTTGACCCGATTCTCGGACCGGAAATGCGTTCCACCGGTGAAGTATTAGGACTTGCTCCTTCCTACGGTGAAGCCTTCTACAAGGCACAGGAAGCTACCCAGTCCAAGCTCCCGCTTGGCGGCACGGTTCTCATCTCCGTGAATCGCAAGGACAAGGTAGACATCATCGAAGTAGCGCAGATGTTCTCCAACAACGGATTCAAGATTCTTGCTACCGGAAATACCCACAAGGTTATCACCGAGGCAGGCATCGAGGCGGAGCTTGTAAAGAAGCTTTCCGAAGGTCGTCCGAACATCCTTGACATGATTACCAACGGCGACATTGATTTAATCATCAACTCTCCGGCAGGCAAGGATAGCGTAAACGATGACAGCTACCTGCGTAAGGCAGCCATCAAGGGCAAGATTCCGTACATGACCACCGCTGCTGCGGCAAGAGCTACCGCAAAGGGTATCCAGTCCGTACGTAAGCACGGCAACCGTGAGATTAAGTCCTTACAGCAGTTACACAGCGAAATTAAGGATAAGTAAAATAGGACTTTTCAAAGGCCATCGCACCAAGTGTGGGATGGCCTTTTTTGCGTGCAGGCAAAGTGAGTATGCGAGCAAACTGCGAGAACTTATTCTCAGGCAGTTGCGCAGTCATACGAGCGCGCCCACGACCGAGCGACACAAGTCGCGAGGTGCGTGAGTATTGCGCGGAGCGCCAGCCTGCACGCAGTATTGATAAATTTGTGAGGCTCGTTCGGGGCTCTTATGCGGGAACTCCGGGTTTACTACTACCGTTCTCTCTTGTTACGGATATAAGTCTTTCTAATTACTTCGGGAATAAATTTTCAAAAGGGACGCAACCGCCCTGATGCGGCGTCCATGCCTTATGGCGGGCTCGCGTAAACCTCCTGTTTGCGCGTTGCTGACAAACAATCGAAGTAATAAGAAAGTCTAATATCCTGCACAAAGTTCGAACAGCAGTCATGACACCGGAGTTCTTGTTATTACAGGCTCCAACAAATACCACACAAGAAACAAGGCCTATTCTACTCTTCGAAGCGATGGCCGATTTACTCCTATTATGATAACTCCAATCTCATGCACAACCGCCCGTTGTATTTTCCACCCATAACTATACTTTGCGGTTCTTGCGTCACATACCACCTCTCGCTATAATAAAATCAGGTTAAGCGCTTACCAATCAAAAGAAAGGTGGTTTTATTTATGGAGATTATGATAAAGGATAAGCTGCGTACGTTACGTCAGCAAAAAAACGTTACCCAAGAGGCTCTTGCCCATCATCTGGGTATTACGTCGCAATCAGTAGGCAAATGGGAACGGGGCGAAGGTTTCCCGGATATTACTCTATTGCCGAAGCTTGCTTTGTATTTCGATGTTACCGTGGATGAGTTGCTTTGCGTGGACCGGGCAAGGATCGACGAAACGATCGAAAGATATATCAAAGAAAGCAGGACTTATAAGCAGACCGGCAATAATGCAAAGAACCTTGCCCTTTGGGAGAAGGCGTATGCAGAGTTTCCCAACGATTGTCGTGTGATGGAGGAGCTGATGTATGCCATCAACCGGGATGGGGAATATCCTTGCCCCCCGGAAAAAGCGGAACGCATCATTGCCCTCGGCGAAGCGATTTTGCAAAAATCCACCGACACCGTACAACGGGAAAATGCCATCCAATGTTTATGCTTCACCTACAAAAGCCTCGACAAAGAGAAGGCCTTACAGTATGCGGATATGGGCGGAAGCTTTTATACGACAAGGGAAGCGCTACGATGTTCCACTCTTGACGGAGAAGAAGGCGTTACAGAATCTCAACTCTATCTTAGAGCCCTGATTCACGCTGCCGCGCTGGAAGCGTCCCATATGACTTCAAAATTACCGTTTTCTCACATGGAAATCATTGAAGCCCATCGGTTTGCCATCGATATCCTGAAACTTTTATTTTCAGACGGAAATGTAGGATATGCAGTCACTGAGCTCTCCTACTATTACCGTCGCATCGCCTTGGAATATGCAAAAATGAAAGATGCGGAAAATACGCTTAAAGCACTGACGGAAGACTGTCACTATGCTGTTACGGAAGCAACTTTACAGGACATGGACTACACCGCACCGTTGGTAAACCGTATTAAGCAGCAAAAGGCAGGTATTCACAAAAACTATACAGGGAACTCCTGCAATATAGCGCTTAACGCATTAGAGAATACACACTTTGATTTTGTACGGGATACGGAAGAGTTCCGGAAGATTGTTACCGAGTTAAAAAAGTACGCGGAATAGTGTTTCACTTATATCCCGCAAAAACACTGCTTTTCTGCGTGTTTCCATAGTGTCAACACACCAAAATCACAGGTGTTGCTTTCCTTTTTGAGCCAAGTGCGGTACAATGAGGATGCTGCAGCAAGCAACCAAAAGTATAACATGGAAAGGAAGTTTTTTATGGCTGAATTCGGAGAAAATTTAAAAAATGTAAGAGAACAAAAAGGATATACGCAACAAACCTTAGCGGATCATTTATATGTGACCAGACAGGCCGTGTCACGCTGGGAAGGAGGCTCCCGTTATCCGGATCTGATGACCGCGAAAAAGATGGCACAGTTTTTGGAGGTTTCTTTGGATGAATTATTAACGGATGATGATATGAAGCTTTATGCGGAGAAAAATGCGATTATAGAGAATCCTACCGCAAAAAAAGTGCAACTGATTTTGTTATCCCTGGCGTTTATGAGTATGTTATTCCTCAGCATCATCCAGTTAACAAACTTTTATTTTGAAAACGGTAAAGTCTTCGTATACACCAGCGAAACACCGAAGTATTTCCTTCTGACCGTTCTTTTGGGTATCAGTGTGTTCAGTGCCCTCTTTGACCGATTGAACGCAAAAACAGCCTTACGAATCTACAGTTGCTATTTCGGGCTGTCACTGCTCATCGGACTTACACATCTGTTTACCCAGGTAGAAGGAATGAATACCGTTTTTTATTGGGGAAACATGGTACTGAATCTACTTTGCCTGTTTTTTACGATTTTCTTTTTTACAGGGAAACGAATTGCAACCCCGATGCCGCTTTATATTTCCTGTGGTGTCTACAACCTCTTGTTACTTTTTGTTTTCATCAAAGGGCTGTTATCAGACGTGGCGCAACAGGATACTTACCGGAATTACCTGATGGATTCCACCTTGGGCTTAGTAGCAAATTTGATTATGACCGCATTACTGGTGGTTATGGCCTATACCTTACACAGAAAACGCAGATTAAGCACACAGTAGCTCACAACATAAAAGCAGACGATGCAAGTAATCGGGCATCGTCTGCTTTTTCCTTACAACAAGCAAAGCGTTTTCTACACTTCCTCTTTATAAACCACCACGGAACAAATCTCTCCTTCTCCTACATTTCCCTAATCACATCCAGACAAATATATAACGCCTTCTCAATGGACTCCTCTCCCCAACCTCTTTCATCATAGGTTTCTGTATTTACCAAGGTATCCGCTGTATATAAAATTTGCCCAAATTCCGCACCACGAAACTGTGCACATGCCGCCAGTGCCGAGCATTCCATTTCTACGACAGCACAACCTTCTTTCCTTCGATACTCTACCAACGCTGCAGTTTCTCTGTAGAAGCCGTCCGTAGTCCAGGTAACACACTCCGTATACGGAAGCTCCAGTTTGTTCATCCCGCGTTCTATTGCTGCCAGTACCTTGGAATTGATTTCCACGTATCGGGACGGCGGCAAATAGTGGTAAGACGCACCTTCATCCCGCAGAGCCTTCGTCGGAACCAGAAACATATTTTCCGGCAAATCCACCAAAGCTCCGCAACAGCCTGTGGCTAACACTTTTTTCGCTCCGTATCCAATTAACCAGTCCAGTATTTGTGCAGCAGCCGCTGCCCCTACCGGAGCCTGACAAATCGCAATTTGCTCTCCCTTATACTCTGTCACATATACCGGATAAAGCTTCGTTTCCGATACAAAATGTGCCACCTCTACTAAATTATGCTTTTTGGCATACTCATCCGTGGCCTCTCCCAAAAACGCATACACCAATTTCTCCGGAAGCTTAAACTCCAGTTCCTGATGTGTCGGCATAATCACTGATTCCTGACTGTCATCATACTCTAAAATCGGTATTTCATGTTTATGTAATGCCATAACAACCTCCTACTCTCTGTCCGTCTTTAACAATCCGTACCATACCTGGTCCATAATTCCCTGGTTGTTCCTTCCCGCCCCACGCAGGGTTCCTTCGTACTTCATGCCTGCCTTCTGCATCACTCTGCCGGACTTCGGATTATTGCTGTCATGACAAGCCGCCACACGATTCATTCCAACCTCGTCAAACAAATATCGCATAACCTCCGTCAATGCTTCCGGCATGATTCTACGTCCCCACCAGGCCTTGCCCATGCAGTACCCGATTTCAACAGCTTCTACCCTTTCCTTTATTTGCACCACAGAAATATTTCCTACTACCTCGCCGGTCTCTTTTAACTCAATAACCCAGTTGTAGTAATCCGGATTCTCATAACGTGCAATCCAGTCCGTCACAAGAGATTTGGTTACTTCTATACTGCTATGAGTCGGCCAGGTCAAATATTTGGACACTTCCGGGTCCGATGCCCAGTTCCGATACATCGGTTCCGCGTCAGTCTCTACGTAACGGCGTAAAATCAAACGGTCGGTTTCTAATCTTTTCGTTCCTTTATGCTCCATATTTCTTTCCTCCGCTATTATTTTGAAAAGCACTACAACTCAAACCTGTAAATACACTTTTTTGTTTCCCCCCGTACCCTCATATCGCTGTCTGCCGGTAATTCTGCAACCTCCAAAAGCTCTCCTCCCGCATATTCGCAGGTCTTCCTTGATGGGTAATTGTCCGGATTACAGGTAATAATCAAATCCCCCAGTTCATGTTTCTTTGCCAGTTCGAACAAAAGCAGACAGGCTTTTTCCGCATAATGGTGTCCACGGTACGATTCCTCCACCCGATAACCGATATTTCCACCGAAATACAGTTTATCATTGTGCCCCAACCGCAAATCGCAGGTTCCCATCTTGGTTCCTTCTAAGTTGCAAATAGCAAAGTGATAGGCCGGAACCCAACCTTTTTCCTCATTGCCTTCTGCCGTCTTTTCCAAAAACAGTTGTATCTCATCATTTTTCAAAAAGGTTGTATCGAAAAACATTCCCTCACTACCTTTCTCTTACTGCTTCCCTGCCAACGTCAATATCATATCCGGCAACACCACGCATCTCCCCCTGTTGTACCGCTCCTCTTCCTCCTCGGTGCGTCCCACCAGAGCCGTACCGGTGGCGGAGTTGTCCGACACCACCAAAAGGGCAACACTCGGCACTTCCAGTAAATCCGCCATCAGGTAAAAAGATGCCGTTTCCATCTCAATCAAATCCGTATCAAACTCCCGGATCTCGTCCAAATGATAATACTCCAGCGCAATGGAATCCGTACAGAACACGGAAGATTTCTTGATATCATACCCCTTCTTCTTTCCTATGTCAACCACTTCATCGATAAAGGACATTTCCGGCACTACCTTTTCAAACGGTACAAAATCCCTCAGAGATTCCTTCAAATAGGTATTGGTGTAACCGCCGGATATGGAATAGGACGGTGTGCAAATGTCTCCCAAACCGAACTCCTTCTTTAACGCACCTACCGCGCCGATAAAAGTCATCGTTTTAAACTTCAGTTCCCCGCATATGGCCACATGATCAATCAGATTACCCGCAGAGGATCCGATTTTTATCCAGGCAATCTTAAGATTATCCTTTTCCACCAGATAGCCCGCGATATAGGCCCCTTCCTTTAAAGTTGTCACCTTACAAAACCGCTCCATCTTCAGTTTATACGGCGAAAAGCTGGGCGCCACCACCAGTGCATCGTATTCTACATCATCCCGCAAACCGAAGGCCTGCAGTGCCATATGCTCCGAGTTATATTGATGGAACTTGTCTATGATTCGTTTCATTTTTTCTTTCATATGCTTACCTCTATCGTTCAAACACATTGTACTTCCGCATCGCTACACATTCTTCTCCTTCAAAGCAAAATTGCACTACCCAAGGCATCAGACCTCTGATTTCCTCAAACTGCGCATGCCCGAAGGATTTATCATAATAATTGATAATCGTACTCAAGGCCGTTCCGTGACTCCCAACCACAAGATTCTTTCCTTCATACCACTTTAACACATCTTTCAATGCTGCGATATTTCTCGTCTGAACCTCGTGCAAACATTCTCCATCCGACAGCTTATAGGAGAAATCCTCCCACTGCTTCTTACAGAAGCCTTGAAAATCCTCAATCCAGCAGCTGTCAATACGTCGTTCTCGGAAATCCTCAATAATCTTAATCTCTATGCCCTGCTGCTTGGCAAACTCACCTACCGTATCCACCGCCCTTTTAAACGGACTGGACAATATCGCATCAATTTCCTTATCTCGCAGAAACTCCGTCACAAGCGCCCTATCCTTTAAGCCTTTCTCCGAAAGTTCTCTGGTCATATCGTCATGGTTGTCGTAGTTCGGTTCCGCGTGACGTATAAAATATACGGTTGTCATCTTTTTCATCCTTATCTGCCTCCAAACTACTTATAGCAATGTTGAAAATCCGCACTCTTCGGCAATAAAAAAGCGCCCTTTTTCTTTATTTCCGAGATAAAATACTCCTTTAACACAGTCTCTTTTTCCGTCAGATACTTCTTTGCCTCAGGATACCGCTCCAGCAAATACGCAAACAATTCATTAGCGTCCGTATATCGCATAAAACTTCCAAGTGTTACATTCTCCACCTTGGAAAAGTACCCTAAAAGAAGCTCTCTGAACGCCTCCCTCTCCTTTAACGACTCTGTTTCCCTTTCTTTTAGGAAGTCGTTCTTTAACTGCAGCTTCGTAAAAACCTCCTGCCAAAATACATGCTCTCTGCTTACGCTTGCTCCGTTTACGGAACACATTCCCTCCGGTGCCAGTACCTTTGCCACGCGTTCAAAAAAAGCATCCCGTTCTTTGATAAAGTCTAACAAATAGTGCGCAATCACAAGGTCATAGCCTCCGCACTGTTTGACTTTCCCTTCAATCCCTCTCCAGGTTTCCGCTTCCTCTACATCCTCAAAATGCATTTTTATTTTCGTACCATCTGCTAAGGATTCCTTATGTTGTTCTGCATACTCCGCGAAATCGTCTGCCCAGCTTCCGTGCAAATCGTATCCTTCAACAGTCACTCCCGCCGGAATCTCAGACCAATTGTTACGCCACAGCTTGCCGTAACCACACCCAAAATCCAGTACTTTTGCCTTCTCCTTTAACCCCAGTGACTTATAAATCGTCACATACCAATCCTGTCCCGCATTATGCAGAAGCGCCTGAAAATGATTTACATCCGCCCCCTGGTCCATCTGCATGGTTTTCACAATCTCCGCCACCGAATCCCAATCAGGCTCCGTTTTTCGAAGCAGTACGCTATGGATACCGGCAATAGCCTTTTCGATTTCATACTTTCTCCCCTCCAATATACGCAGTTGCCGCATCAAAACTTCCGTAATGTCCACATCCTTTTCCGCTGCCAGGTTATCGTGAATCTCCTCCAACGAGAATCCGATTTGCTTTAACGCAATGATTTTCTCCAACACTGCCAACGCTTCTGTATCATAAAGCCGGTAATTTCCCTCGGAATACCCGCTGGGCTTTAACAATCCCTTTTCGTCATATAAACGAACCGTTTTCTGGGAAACGCCGGTCTTCTTTGCAATTTCCCCTGATGTCATTCTTTTTTCCATAGGCATCCTCCGTCATACAACTATCTCTATTACTCTAATCTTACTTATAGTATAAAGGGTCCCCCTAGGGGAGAGTCAAGTAATTCTTCATTGTTTTTTTCACAATTCTTCCGACTACACCAAAGAATTCCACTTACAGAGTTCCCATGCCAATCACAGCAATTTGCCATATCAAGTATTCCTTTACTTCTCAACAACGAATTGATAATTGTTTTCCTAAAAATCTATGCTATACTAAAATCACACCGGTGATAAACATGTGGAGGACACTTATTATGCAGATAACCATTGGAAAAAATATCAAAGACTTACGAAAGCGAGACAACAGAACCCAGGAAGATTTGGCAAAAGTGCTCGGCGTCACCTGTCAGGCCATTTCCCGTTGGGAATCAAACGGTGGGTATCCTGACATGGAGCTGGTACCTGCCATCGCCAATTATTTTCATGTGACCATTGATGAGCTGTTCGGCTATCACGGCGATAGAGAAGCACAGATCCAAGCCATTGTGAACAAGGCTAATGAGGCCATTCACGCTTTAGGCGGTTTCTTAGGCGAGGGGAACGGAGATTTGACAGATACCGTAGAAATGCTGCGGACTGCCTTAGAGGAATTTCCGAATGAGCCGGAACTTATGATTCGTTTGGCCGACTGCCTCTTCTATCTGGGCTGGCAAAAAAACGGCGTAAACCCGAAGATAAAGGAAGGTGACCCGTACCAATATGATGATGCAGAACGCAACAAAAACAACATCTACTGGCAGGAATCCTTACAGATTTATAACAAGTTACTTAGTCTGGATGTCCCAACCAAATATCGGGAGGCTTCCCATCATTTTATGATACACATGTATAAATACATGGGGGAATACGAAAAGGCAAAGGCCATCGCCAACGAGCAGTCGCCCGTTCACTCCTGTAAGGAGGTCTTTCTCACTTTGGCTACCGTAGGAGAAGAACAAGCAAAATACGAGGGGGAACTTATAATTGCGCTTCTTACTCATCTTAAAGGCAGTGTTTCTCGCTCTGTACTGATGAATTCCGACATTTCTTCCTCGGAATACGGCCGGGAAATTCTGCTTACCCTCATCCGCCTATCTGAATCGATATTTTCTGACGGCAGATGCGGAAAAGTGCATATGGATTTACGGTATTTATATCTGACCTTGGCAATCCTGGAATCTCGTCACGGCGACCAAGCCAAGGCCCTGTCCTACTTTGAAAAGGGCTTTGACCACCACAAGGAATACTGCCGAATTTCCACAGGCGCTTACAATTACTCTGCTCCTCTGGTGGCTAAGGTCTCCCTCCAAAAAGGTCAGTTCCAGGAAAACCCGGAGAATTTCTGGGGACTTACCATGCCGCAGTATTCGGATGATTTCAAGGAGGAGTTAAAAAAGAACGAGAAGTTTCGGGAGTGTTTTGAGTAACCCCGGCATCTTCCGCCAGCAAAAACCAAAAAGTCCTTCGAAGCAAAAACTTCGAAGGACTTTTCATTCATTCCTCACTACAGCACCATCAACAATGTCCCCGCACCGATTAATAAGCAACCGATAACGGACTTTATCGTAAACTCCTCATGCAAAAATACAAAGGCTAGTATCAAGGTAAATACCACACTTAATTTATCAATAGGAACCACTTTGGATGCCTTTCCAACTTGAAGCGCCTTGTAATAACAAAGCCAGGATGCGCCTGTTGCCAAACCGGATAAAATCAGAAACATCCAGCTCTTTTTACTGATATGAAAAATATCCTTTTGGGCATTCGTCAAGAACACCATCCCCCAGGCCATGATTACTACTACAACCGTACGTATGGCCGTGGCCAGATTAGAGTTTACCTTTTCAATTCCGACCTTTGCCAAAATGGATGTCAATGCCGCAAATATTGCTGACAATAAAGCAAATATAAACCACATGGTTCTTCCTCCTTTGTACATAGTTTCCGTGAAATATTTCTTCCGGTTCTACCCTTCCGCTGTCATCTTGCCTATTACTTTTCTCCAAAAAGTCTTTCAAACAGCGTTGTTACCGTATCCTCCACACACGCACACGGATATTTCAAAAACTCCTCCCGTGTGGTCGTACCCGTCAGTACACCTGCAAATTTCATTCCTGCCGCTTCTGCTGCTTCCGCATCCACATAACTGTCTCCCACGTAAAGCACCTCTTCTATCTTTACTCCCAACTGCTTTACGGCAAGAAGCAAGCCCTCCGGGTCCGGTTTTACCTTTGTGACATCTCCGACACCGATTATCACATCCAACAAATCCTCGGCATCAAATTTCTTCATAATGTTCCGGACACGATATGCGAATTTCGTGGTAACAATTCCAATCCGGTACCCCTGTGCTCTAAGGTTTACAAGCAGTTCCTTTACACCCGGATACAACGTGGCACTGTCTACCATCACCTCATCCGCCTTTTCCTTAAACAAATCAAAGAAGCGGTCTGCCCGTGCCTCCTCCATATTTCCGGTCAATGCTTTGTAGGTTTCAGAAAGAGACAGGCCGATGGTTTTCTTAATCTCCTCGTAAGTCCGCTCTTCCTCTCCCATTTGCGCCAGTGCATACTGTGCACTAAGCACAATACCGTTGGTAGTATCCCCGAGGGTATAATCAAAATCAAAGATAATCGTATTTAAACCGTTATGCCTATACATTCGGCCGTCTTCAAAGGAATAGTATGGCCGTTCTCCGATAACTTCCACCGCACCGTCATTCACAAACAATGTCACTTCCTCCGGCAACGCCAGCACACAGCGATGCTCCGAGATTTCAAGTAAATACTCTTTGCTCCGCTCATCCTCTTCCTTCTCTCGACTGGTAAAATGGCACAACAAAGACACGCCTTGTAATACATCCATTCCGGCAGTATCCGTAAGTCCTACCTCATTCGGGTCATCCAAGTTACAAGCCTCCAAGTCCTCTCCAAAAATAATCGCTCCCGCACTTCCGCCAAAGGCCACACCGCCCTGTTCCAGATAGGTACGCAGTTTTACAAACGCCCCGCTTTCCTTTAACTCCTTCAACAGCTTGTAGGTATTTCCGCCGCCGATAAATACCACACTATAATCGGAGAAATTCTTCTTGGCAAGCTCCGCACCGCTCCGGATCATCTCGATATAGGGAATCTGTACCTTGGCCAGTTCCCCCGTAATCCATTCATAGCAACTGTCATACATCTCCGTCTCCATTGCCAACGGAATATACAAGCATGGCTTGGTATGGTCGATTACTTCATTTAATCTCTTATTTGCCTCTACGGTCTGTTCACCGGCACCGCCGCCGCATAAAAAGACTTTCATACTGTATCTGCCTCCGATTTATAGAATATGTCTTACAAACTGATACACCTTACAGCTGCTTTCTCATAAACACGTCCGACCTTATGGTCTCCTTATACTGCTCTATCTCCTCAAATCCTACTGATTTGTACAGCTTTATTGCACGCTCGGAGGTAGATATGGTATCCAAGTACATTGCCACAAATCCGGCCCGCTTTGCCTCCTCCAAGGCTGTAGACAATAGCCGGTATCCTAATCCTTGACCGTGATATTTACTATACAAGTAAAGCGCTTTTAGTTCACAATTTATCTCATCCAGTCTTCTTATTCCCACCGTTCCGATGAGGCTGCTTCCGTCATATAAGCACCAAACCTTTTCAAACTGTTCTAAGCTTTTCACATACTGCTGTATTGCAGCGGCATCCAGGTTGCGACCGGATTCCGGAAGAACCTCTTCCAAGAAGTGTAGCACTTCGTTTTGCTCTTGTTCTGTATTTTTGTATTCTTTGATGTGCATACACTTACCACTCATACGCTCTTCCAATTCTTTTACCGTCATCGGATTATTACTTTGCTCATCCTCGATTAATTGTTTATTCAACACTGCCAACTGTGAAACATCCTCTAATGTACACTTTCTAATTTCCATCCCTGCTCTCCTTTCGTTAAGCAATTTCGTTCTATTTATATGTTATCTTTCATTTTACCAATCTCACTTACTCTTGTCAAACCAAAAGGCTGTCACATCCCTGCGACAGCCTTTCGTTACAAATCAAATTTTATTCTTCCCCGTTGTTCACGGCTTCTTCCATAACCTTCTGAATCTCTTCGTCATAAGAAAGCACCGGCGTTACCACCTTGCCCTTAATCTTACGATCCACGTAGTTACGTACAATCTTAATCAGTACCGGAGACAGTACTACCACACCGATTAAGTTCGGAATCATCATCATACCGTTAAAGGTATCGGAAATATCCCATGCAATGGAGGAGCTCATCAGCGCACCGCTGACAACGAGCAGTACGAAGAATACCTTATATACCTTCACTGCCTTAAGGCCGAATAAGTACTCTACTGCCTTGCTGCCGTAGTGAGACCAGCCCAATACAGTGGTAAATGCGAATAATAACATTGCGATAGCGATGAACCATTCACCCGGCTGACCGAATACCTTACCGAAAGCAGTTGCAACTAAGGTTGCATCGTTGGTACCTGCTGCTGCAAGACCGGTATTTAAGTCAATTGCACCGGAAGAAAGTACAACAACCGCAGTCATGGTACATACCACCATGGTATCTGCGAATACTTCGAAGATACCCCACATACCCTGCTTTACCGGCTCCTTAACGTTAGAATTGGAATGCACCATAACAGAAGAGCCGAGACCTGCCTCGTTGGAGAACGCACCGCGCTTACAACCCTGTACAATTACAGTCTTAATCATAATACCTGCCGCAGCACCGCCTACCGCCTTTACACCGAAGGCAAACTTAAAGATGGAACCGAAGATTGCTCCAATTTCACCAATGTTTACAAAAAGAATTACGAGACAGCCTACCACATACGCAATTGCCATAAACGGAACCACGCGCTCCGCTACTGCTGCAATACGCTGCAAACCGCCGATAATGATAAGAGCTGCCACTACCATAAGTACAAGACCGATAATAAGAGCAATCAAGGAAGCTTCACCAACCACCGTCGGAGCCTCTACATTCTTAAAGAATGCAGACTCTACATTGATTACAATCTTATTAATCTGGCCCATGTTACCGATACCGAAGGATGCCAAAATCGCACAGATTGCAAATAAAACAGCAAGAATCTTACCGACAATCTTACATCCCTTTAATCTTCCCAAACCGTCCTGCAGATAGTACATCGGACCGCCGGACCACTCGCCCTGCTTGTTTCTGCGACGGTAATAAATACCCAATACGTTTTCGGAGAAGTTGGTCATCATTCCGAGGAATGCCATCACCCACATCCAGAACACCGCACCCGGTCCGCCGATGACGATAGCCGCTGCCACACCGGCAATATTACCGGTACCGATGGTTGCCGCCAGAGCCGTACAAAGCGCCTGGAACTGAGAAACGGAACCTTTCTCCTTCTTCTGCGCATCTTTCTTAAATACGCTTACAATAGTCTTCGTCCACCAGTGCTTTAAATGACTGATTTGGAAAACCTTCGTTACAATCGTCGTAAGTAAACCGGCACCGATTAACAAAATCAGTCCTACCTGTACCCACACGAAGTCGTTGACCTTACCGTTAATTTCGGTAAGAAGCTCCATAAAGCCTTTCATAAAAATCCTCCTGTCCTTTTGCCTGAGAGATCGGTGACATTTCGCCACCTTACACCTTCGGCGTTCATTTGTAATGAATCTCTCCAAGATTTTACGGACTTTTGTCCATTAAAATAATATAGTATAACAGTGCCTTTGTCAAGATTTCTTAACAGCATTTTCCCGATTGTACGAATCTTTTCTATAGATTCCTACCGCAAAAAACGGACCGTACGATTGGCATCGTCACAGTCCGTTACTCCGCTTATAAATATTTCTTTAACTCTCTCATAAAGTTCTCTTCTTCTTTTACAATATTCTCCGCCAATTTCTTGCTCTCCGGAGAAGCATTTTCAAACTCATGAGTTTTTTCCGCAATGGTCTGAATTCCCATGTTGCAACCGTTCATCATAATCTTTGCGATTTCGGTATCGCTTCGCTTTACCATCATCTTCATTTCGGTAGTCAGCCAGGACATGGCAGACGCCATCATTCCCGGGTCTTTTTCGTACTCTCCGTTTTCCTCTAAAAGCTTGGCACTCTCCGCCTCCAGCTTCTCGTGATGCTCCTTGCTCTCACGAATCAACGTCGCCAGCCCTTCGGAGGTGGTATAATCCTGAATCTGATTCATACTATTGATTGCCATCTTACAACCGGAGTTACACTCCTGTAATAATTTTCTGGTATCTTCCTGCATAAAAAATCCTTCTTTCCGATTTATTTGTAACTATTATTTGGAAAGAAGGGCATTTCTATTCATTCTTTATCATTTTTCTTTGTCATTCACGGCGTTACTTTCATTCCTCTATGAGACCACTATTTCAGCGCCACCGACAACACAATTCCGGTTATAATCACGCCGGCGCAAAACAGCTTATAGCCGATATTCTTCTCTTTAAAGATAAATTTTCCGGCCAAAATCGTCACAATACATCCGGCCTGTTTTAACAACGTCATAATTGTCACCTTGCTGTCCGCGGACTGATTGGCAATAAACAGCGCCTTATCCCCGATAACAAAAATCAGGCTTAAAATCCAAATCCAATAATTTTTAAGCGCACTCCACAACCGGATTTTGGTCCTTGTAATAAGAATATACGCCAGGTAAAACAGCACCAGAAACAGCATATACCAGAACTGTAACTGGGTACTGGTCATTCGCTGCATCAGCACCTTATCCATTGTACCGGATACTCCGTTTAACAAACAAGACAGCAGTGCAAAACAAACAATTTTAAAGCCGACTTTTTCTGCCGGTTCTTTCGTTACCGGTTCTGCCATTGCATTCTTTTTTCCGAAAAGTCGTTTTCCTCCCGTCTGATACCGGTATAACAAAAGTCCTGCACACACGAGAACTAAACCCACCGTCTGCCAGAGGGTCATCCCTTCCTTCAGGAAAATCACACCCATTAAGGTAGAAAATATAACTCGGGACAAATCCAGCAGTCCGTACAAGCTGATCGGCATCTTTTTGATTGCCTTAAAACTGAATATCCAAGCTACAAAAATAACAAAGGACTTAACAGCAATCCAGACCATATCCTGCCACGGTACGCCCCCTACCTGCGCTGCTCCCGGTGTCACCATCAGAAAAGAAAGGAGGGTGTAAACAAACAGCACCTCCAGTATGGTATTCTTTTCCATGGACTTTTTCTTTATAATTTCACGGGTTCCTTTAATCACACCGTATAAAAGGGTCAGCCAAATCCAAAGCATAACATCTCTCCTAAAGCAAATTCCACTCTGTCCGCTTGTTCTAAGTGACAGTCTTTACCCTCGGAATGTTATAACATATTCCCTGCAAATTGTCAATCAAAGCCTCTATCTCTTCCGTTCCGTAGCCCTATCCTTTAACGGAAACTCCACCGTAATACGAAACTCTTTTCCATCCAGGTTCGCTTCTATAGTACCGTTTAACTTCTCTGTAAAATTCTTTGCAATGGAAAGACCCAGCCCCGTGGATGTATGAGTTCTGGCGGAGTCTGCCTTATAGAAACGTTCAAATACCTGCTCTGCATTAATTTCTCCCGGACGTTCCACCTCATTTTCACATACAAAGCGTACATACCCATCCTCTTTCTCCAAGCATAGCGCAAATCGGTTCTTCCCGTGTTCCAGAGCATTCTTCAGTATATTCTGCAAAATGCGCCGGAATGCTTCCTTATTTCCCTGTACCGGACAAGCATCTTCCGTAAATTCTACCTCCGGCTCAATATTCCTCTTCTTGAATTCATCATAAAAGGAAAATACCGTCTCATACACACATTTTCCGAAATCCACTGACTCTGTAGGCAATTCATAGCTTTTATTCTGTAGTCTGGTGTAAGTAAACAGCTCCTCCAACATCTCCTTTAAACCGGAAATGCGCTCTTTAATAATCGCGACATACCGTGCCCGTTCTTCCTCGTCCTCCGTTTCCTGTAATAGCTGAAAGTATCCATCCAGTGAGGTCAGCGGCGTCCGGATATCATGCGAAATATTCGTGATGGTCTCCTTAAAGCGTTCCTCTCCCCGCAAGGTCTCCCTGTTCAGTTCCTTCGTCTGTGCCAGCACCTCGTTGATTTCCTGCCGCAGTGTATCCAGCTCAGGAAACCCTCCTTGACTCTGAAGGCGCATGTTCGTATCATTCTCTTTTACAAACGCCAACTGGCGGCAAGTAAACTTTACCTGCCGCCGGTAGAATATCAGTATGAAACACAGTACTATCGCCGCAAGAGTCGCAGCTACCGCCCATACAATCATAACTACTCCTTATCTTACATCTCTCTTTTGCATTACGATGATTGACGTTCCGATGGTTACCGCAAATATAACCGCCGCCGAAAGCATCATCACGAGAATTTCTTTCCGATCGGTTATCATGGAAAATCTGGTTACATTCGTTTCCAAGGCATATCTGGTTAAATCAAGAGAAAATTTGTTGCCCAACATATACAACAACGATGTCAGCTTACAACTGATTAAAATGCCAATGGTCATACTAAGGGCCGAGCTGCGGAACAACACGCCAAGGCAAAGAATCACTCCCGCAAACGCATAGTGAAGCACAAACTGCCCACCCAGTACCGTAAACAATTTTCCTACGGAATTCAGCACCAGCTTGTCTCCGAAACAAATCTTTCCGGTCACAAACATAGTAACGAACAGTACCAAAAACATAGCAAGAACCTGCGCCCCTATTGCAACAGCCTTTGATACAATCAGCACTCCCCGGTTCGGAAACTGACCGGCAATATTCTTTATATATCCGTTCTTATGCTCTGCGCATACAAACAGCGTCACAAAAATCGATACCACGATGAGAAACAGGCCGCTTCCTACCTGTGTATTTACCAAATCCGCAAAATCTACATCCCCTGTAGCCCACTCCGGTAAGGTCGTCGCAGAGATTCCGAAATTTAGATTTACACCATCATCACTGACATCCGCACCGATTTCCGTAGCCATGGAATCCGCCCCCTGCTCCATATTGGAGGCGTCATACTTCGTCATGGATACCCCGAATACCGCCATTCCGACAGTCACAAGGAGCATAATCCATGTAGTAGAAGAACGAAACAAACGATATAAGTCCATTTTCAACAAATTAAGCATTTACAGCACCTCCCGTCAGGTTCAGATAGTAATCCTCCAGGGCTTCGTTTTTCACGATAATTCCCTTGATTGCGATTCCACGTTCCGCCAGACGGAGTGCAATGGTTCCGCTCTCCTGCAATTGCTCGTAAATCTGTATGGTTTCCGCATCCACTACCTTGTATTTCGTAATTCCCATGCTTTCAATGACCGTGCATGCCTGCTTTGCATCCTGGGTACGAAGCTCAATATACTCTCCGCACTTTTCCATCAGCTGTTCCGCGGTCATCTCTTGTAACAACACTCCGTTGTGGATGATGCCGTACTTGGTTGCAATTTTGGATAACTCCTCCAAAATGTGGCTGGAAATAATAAAGGTAATTCCCTGTTCTTTATTTAAAGTCTCGATTACCGCTCTGACTTCCACAATACCTTGCGGGTCCAAACCGTTAATCGGTTCGTCCAGAATCACCAGATCCGGATTGCCGATTAAGGCAAGAGCAATACCGAGGCGCTGTTTCATACCGAGAGAGAAATTCTTCACCCGCTTCTTTCCGGTCTTCTCCAAACCTACAATTTTCAATACCTCTTCTATGGTACCCTTTGCCGGTACTCCCATGGCAAGACACTTTATTTTCAGGTTCTCATAAGCCGACATATTGGCATAAATACCCGGGTTCTCAATCAGGGTTCCGATACGACCTCTGAGTTCTCTGGATTCCTTTCCGTCCTTTCCGAACAAAGAAAACACTCCGTTCGTCGGTGCTGCCAAACCCGAAAGCATCTTTAAAATCGTCGTTTTACCTGCTCCGTTTCTTCCGATTAACCCATAAATCTCGCCTTTTTTTACATGTAGACAAACATTATCTACCGCCTTCTGCTTTCCGTATTGCTTTGACAAATGATTCGTTGTCAATAAATACTCCACGTTACCGCTCCTCCTTTGCTTTACTGACTCTATCATACGAAAGAGTTACTAATAAATCGCAAAGAAAAGTTAAAGAAAAGGTAAAGATTTATTTTGCAAGCCGAAAACCGATTCCCCACACCGTCTCAATGTACTCGTCCTCCGTAATATTCTTAATCTTCTTTCGGATATTGCTGATATGTACATTGATGGTCTTGTCCTCACCGATATACACATCCTCCCAGGCATAATCATAAATGTCCTGCTTAGAAAACACCTTCTTCGGATGTAGCAAAAACAGCTCCAATATCTTATATTCCTGCTTTGTCAGCTCCAGTTCCCGTCCTTCCACTTCGGCAGAAAAACGTTCCTCGTGAAGCACCAGATTCTTGTACGCAGGCTTCTTTCCCACTGTTTCGCCCTGTCCCGCAAATCGCCGTACCTGTACTCCGACTCTGGCCACCAGTTCCTCCAGTTCAAAGGGCTTTGTTATATAATCCTCGGCACCGCCGGTCAGCAGCTCTACCTTACTGTCCAGACTGTCTTTGGCAGACATTACGATTACCGGCGTATTGCCTCTGGCCTTGATTTCCGCAAGCAGAGCCTCGCCGGGCATCCCCGGAAGCATCAAATCCAGAAGCACCAAAAGCAATTCCTCCTGCTTCACATACAAAAGACCTTCCGTTCCGGAAAAAGCCTGGACGCACTCATAGCCCTGCTTTGTCAGCACCTCGTGTATCATATTATTAATATTGGTATCATCTTCTACAATCAAAATCTTTTTCATACTACTGCCTTCTCTTTCTAAACACTTTGCATACCTTCCAGGTCAAACCACCAAGTAACCCCACAAAAACAACCCCCAACAGCACACGAAACACTACTCTGTCATTGGACATTCCAAGAAAAACAAAGCTAACGCCGACGCCTATCAATAATACAAACAAGACAACTGCCGCCAATATACGTAACGGCATCGGCACCTTTTTGGCCCCCATCCCTTCTATTGCCCCCTCCAACAAACCTTCAAAAATGAATTCAACAATCAGTTCAATCAGTAATTCCATACAACGCTCCCTCTTTCGTTCCTATTCTTACTTCATCTTGCCGTAACGTATTGCTCTAAAACAGCGAAAACTGTACTTCCTTCAGGGACGTTACCTTCCGCTCCGTCACCTTATCGTCCTCTCCTATCTTACCACAAAGAATAGGAGAATGCACCTCATACTTTCTTAAGTTTTCCTTTACCTGTGCTTCACTGTGGTTCGCATAACAATACACACAGCCGTTTCCGCAGGTATGATAGGTCCCGACATCGATACTTTCCATACAACCGCATTCCGTGCGCTGGTTCTTATCCTTTGCCCCTTTTAACTTACAGCCTAAGATTTCCTCTATCAAAGCTTTGTCGATACATGCATTGTGCTTTATCCCGCAATGCGCCAAATCAATCTGCTCCGCACAGCTTGCCATCGCCATACCGTTCTCCTTTGCGATGTCACACAACTCCTTTGCAAAGGCTTCCAACTCCTCCTTCGGAAGTTCGTAAGCTCCCAACTCCTGCATCTTCTTTTTATTCTTCGCATAGGTATCCACAAAGCTGATGACACACTTTTCCGTATAGCCCCGTAACGCCTCTGCCATCTGCCGGAACGCCTTCACATGATACTCCGGCGTATACCTCTTTGTAAACAAAATCGGGTCGTACCGCCAGATTACCCGCTTGCTTCCTATGGTCTCGGAAAGTCTTTGAAACACCGGTATCATCACATCTCGCTTATGGGGTACATTTGCCTCGATGTCCGCTCCGTAGCTTGTCAACGTAAACTGGAAGTAATACGGATAAGGCTCCAGTTCCGAAAGGCGGGCTAGCATCGGTTCCGGATTTTTTGTCCAAAACACGATACAATCCACCGTTTCCGGAGACAGTTCCAGGCGACCGACCTGCTTCGGATTCATGGGATTGCGGGTATACACAAAGCCTTCTTTTAAACGCTTAAAAAACCACTCCGAATAAAAACTCGGAATATCGGTTCTTCGACTGACACTCAGAATCAAAGATGCACCTCCTCTCTCATACCGTTCAACCCCTCTACCGCACGTTCCGCAAACCGTTACTTACCGGTCATCATCTCCATCATAACACAAAATCGGCAAAATGCCCATACCTGTCTTAGGAAAGCACTTTGCCGATTACATCTTATCTCTATAAACTCTGCTTACCGGATATCATTGTCTACAGACACATCGTCTTCACCTTACTACGCCTGTAACCGCTCCGCATTTCTCATCAGCTTGTCCATAATCTCCGTTACGTTTGCAATACTTTGCAGATTCGTATTACAACTCTGTAATGTATCGTTTGCCTCATCCATTACCTGCTGCGTCACAGTCTCTACATTAACAATTCCCTCGGATACTTGCGCATTTGCCGTTGTCACTACATCTACCGTTTCCTTCAACTGCGATACCTGATCAAATATATTCCGGGTACTGGTGTGAATCTGCTTGAAATTATCTGCTGTATTATCTACATACTGATTCTGCATACGACTGCTCTCCAGCAACCGTTCCATAGAATCCGTTACCGCTCCGATAGAGCCTACAATACTGACAATCAATGCATTAATCTCACCTGTTGCTGCATTGGTCTGGGAGGAAAGATTGGAAATCTCCGAAGCCACTACAGCGAAGCCCTTACCTGCCTCGCCCGCTCTTGCTGCTTCGATACTGGCATTAAGCGCCAACAAACCGGTCTGGTCTGCCACATTGCTGATAAGGCCCATAATCGTCTGCATCTTATCTGCATTGGCCTTTAATTCTTCCATCTTCTCAGCCACCAGTGCACCGGACTCTCCGGACACCTGCACCTGATGCAACAAATCTCTCATAATATCGTTTCCCTTATTCAGGTTTTCTTCCGCACTATGTACTTCGGACACAATGGAACCTACTGCCGCATCTACCTTACCTACATTAGCATTAATGGTAACCGTATTCTGTTTCTGCACCGCAATTGCAGAAACACCGTCCTTTGCACCGACAGCCAACTCCTCCATAGCCTGCTTCGTTTCACCGATAGCTCCCTTCAAGCTTTCTGCCTCCATAACCGAAGCCTTTATATTCTCCGTCATAGCTGCAGCCACTTCCAAGGTATTCCGTAAGATTCCCTCCGACTGTTGACGTTCTTCTTCTGCCTTATCAATATTGGCCTGGTTAATGCCTCTGATTTTATTTAATGCAAGAATCGAGAAGAAACCGGTTAACAACAGGCAGGCCAGAACAATCTCCGTTTCGGTAATTTCCGCTCCGACCAATTCCCCCTTCACTGCCTTTATAACCATAAGCACAATATTGGTAAGTAATGCACAGCCTCCCAGCCCGAGCAGCAATACAGTATCTGTGTACACCATCAAAATAACGTAAGCCACGATTACATAACAAAATACCATCGATGTAGAAGTTGTAAACATAATATAACCATACAACAGCGCAAAGCCTGCCGCAAATACATACCGTACCGCCATTGTATCCGGCTTCCGTTTAAAAAACACAACTCCAAGTACCGACGGCACAACGCACAACGCCAACACAACCAGGTAACTACCAAGACTTCTGGCGTCCTTTACCACCTCTATGGCATACGCCACCGCCAACACCAGATTCATAACAAGCATACCGCTGATAGCAGTCTTGTTCGTACTGGCAGCAGCCACACTCTTTACAGATAAATCTTCCTGCACTCTCTTCATAGGCAAACCTCGCTTTCTCATACAGTACACATCGCCCGAAGTGACTTGTCTAATTTTACATGTTTATTATATTAATTATACAATATTTCACCTAAATCGTCAATTCATTTCTGTTATTTAATACCGTGGTTTTTTTCAATATTTTCACATTCCTTATAAAGAAAAACCGGCAACTGCACATTTCCTCATGTACAATTACCGGTTCTTTTCTTATTTGCTTTTTACTTCACCTTAAGGCGAATCATATTGTAGGAGTGCGGCTCCAGCTCTACGGAATCTGCCTTTGCATTACCGTCACGGGCAACTACCGCCTGCTTGTCTACGGAATTGGTTGCCTTCATGTCGTCATGGTTCACAATCTTGTGCTCCAGAACGCTCTCTACGGTAAAACCGTCAAAGGAAAGATCTAAGGTAACACTCTCCTTCATATTTCTGTTTACTACGAATACAGCCACTTCACCGGCTTCTTCATTATACACTGCGGAACAGTCTACATACGGAATCGCATCCCACTTACCTGCCGCATACTTTTCACACTCGCAAGCAGCCTTAAGTGCAACACCGCGACCGTAGCGTGCTGCATACATATACGGATAGAAAATGGTCTGCAACCACATCTTTCCGCCGGTTACGGTCATAATCGGAGCGATAACATTTACCAGCTGTGCCAAACAACCGATCTTTACGCGGTCGGAATGGTTAATCAAGGAATTCACCAGACCTCCTACAACAAGAGCATCCTCCATGTTGTAAATATCTTCAAGCTGCGGCGGAGCAATACTCCAACGCGGAATCTGCTTGTCTGCCTCGTTAGAATGGAACCATACATTCCACTCATCAAAGGAAAGGTAAATATCCTTCTCACTCTTCTTCTCTGCCTTTACCTTATCGCAAATCGCAGCCACAGTCTCGATAAAGTGGTCCATATCAAGAGAGCTTCCCAGATACTCTTCCGTATTATTGTCACGATTTCCGTAGTAGCTATGTAAGGAAATATAATCGATGTGCTCGTAACACTCGCGAAGAACGGTCTCCTCCCACTCACCGAAGGTCGGCATACTACTGGAAGAACTGCCGCAGGCAACCAACTCGATGGACGGATCGGTCCACTTCATAATCTTTGCCGCCTCACAAGCCTTTCTCGCATACTCCTTTGCCTCTAAGTGACAAATCTGCCACGGACCGTCCATCTCGTTACCGAGACACCATGTACGAATCCCGAACGGCTCCTCAAAACCGTTCTTACGGCGCATATCCGCATAATAAGTATCGGTTACGGCATTACAGTACTCTACCAGATTTCCTGCTTCCTCTGCACCTCTGGTACCAAGGTTCACCGCCATCATAATCTCACTGCCGGCACGCTTTGCCCACTCCTGGAACTCGTCGATACCCACCTCATTGGTCTCAATGGTACCCCAAGCCAGCTCCAGACGACGCGGACGCTTTGCACGGTCACCGGTACCGTCTTCCCACCGATAACCGGAAACAAAATTACCGCCCGGATAACGCACCAACGGCACCTTCATCTCCTTAATCACTTCCATAACATCCCCGCGGAAGCCCATGTCATCCGCAGTCTCGTGACCCGGCTCGTAAATGCCGCCGTACACCGCACGTCCCAGATGTTCAATAAAAGAACCGTACAGCCTGTCATCGATCTTACTAACAATCCTGTCCTTGTTCAAACTAAGCTTTGCCTTCATAAGAAACTCCTTCCTCTTTTAAAAATTGCGCCTTTCTGCAAACGACGACACATTTTTATTGTATCACATTTTCCTTCTTCGTACATGCATTATATTGCAAGAAAACTAACATATTGTGCAAACTTTAATTTTATGCTATTCTATGGACATACAACAAAACATTGGACAATATGCACAATTTCCATAGGCCTGTGTTGTTCTCACGACATACGGCACATTCGGAAGCCGCTTACAAAAAGCGAACCATACACATCGTCCCTAACACGAAAGGATTCCCTATGAATATCAAAAAAATGGGCTACCATCACACCCACGACACCTCCTTCCATATCGACCGCCCCCTAGGCTCCGGAGACTGGCTTCTGCTTCTTGTATTTACCCCGTCCCGCCTTGTCCTCGGCGGAACGGAGCACGCTACCACCGAGCCGTACTTTATCCTTTACAACAGCGGTACTCCCCAGCATTACGGAGCAGCGGATACCGACTACACCGATGACTGGGTACACCTTGCCCTGAACGAACGGGATCTGGCACATCTTGCGGAGCTGGGCATTCCCTTTGACACGCCGGTGTTTCTCAAAAACATGGAACAACTATCAAAATTACTGGAATCCATCACCTACGAATTCCACTCGCCGCACCCGTTAAAGCAGGAGAATTTAACCCTGTATCTTCGCCTTTTTTTTAATTACCTGAGTGAAGAATTTGAGGCCATCCGCCATCGCGACCCCCACTTTCTTATGTTTAACCGTATCCGAAGCCAGATGTATAATGAGCCGTATTTGTACCATTCCCCGGAGGAACTGGCAAAGGAAGCAGGGCTTAGCCGTTCCTCCTTCCAGCATATCTACCGGAAGCTCTACGGCACCGGCGTTATTGCAGACCTGATCCGTGCCCGGACAGAATATGCCTGTTATCTCCTGTCCTCCACCACTCTTCCGGTGTACCAGATTGCGGACACCTGCGGATACCACAGCGAAATACACTTTATGCGGCAGTTTAAAGAGCAGACCGGAAAGACTCCGACCGAGTATCGGAGGACCCCACAAAGAATATAGACAATTTCGTGCAAAAGTAATATAATAATAAATAATACTTGTTATTTATCCAAATAGTAAGCACAAAACAAATAAAAAAGGAGGCCTTCCATATGAGGAAATTTATTCAGGCGATTCTTGTATGTGTTCTTTGTCTTTCCCTTATCGGTTGCTCATCTGTTGATAATCCGCCTGCAACCACGGAC
>SVEN01000037.1 GCA_015057365.1 Lachnospiraceae bacterium
ACGTTTTTTTTCGAGTTGGCAAAGTGAGCATGGAGCCGACGGAGCAAGCGTAAGATTGCACAAGGCGGCGGATATGCGAACGCGCCCGCGACCGAGCGACTGAGTCGCGAGGTGCGGGGAAGCGCGAAGCGCGAGCCGACTCGAGGAGTGTCTAAGTTGGCAAAGTGAGCATGGAGCCGACGGTGCCCGCGTGAGTAGTTAAATAAGGAGGACAGAATATGTTAGATCTTAAGTTTGTAAGAGAGAACCCGGAAATTGTGAAGCAGAATATCCGCAACAAATTTCAGGACAGTAAGCTTCCGCTCGTTGACGAGGTAATTGAGCTGGATAAAGAAGCTCGTGCAACCCAGCAGGAGGCGGATAACCTTCGTGCGGACAGAAAGCGCATTTCCAAGGAAATCGGCGGCCTCATGGCAAAGGGCTTAAAGGAAGAGGCTGAAGCAAAGAAGAAGCAGGTAGAGGAGTCTGCTGTGCGTCTTTCCGAGCTTGAGGCAAAGGAAGCTGAACTTTCCGAGAAGGTATTAAAGATTATGATGACCATTCCGAATATCATCGACCCGAGCGTACCGATCGGTAAGGATGACAGTGAGAATGTGGAAGTACAGCGTTACGGTGAGCCGGTGGTGCCGGAGTTTGAGATTCCGTACCACACCGATATTATGGAGAAGTTAGACGGCATTGATCTGGATGCGGCAAGAAAAGTGGCAGGTAACGGTTTCTATTATCTGATGGGAGACATTGCACGTCTTCACTCCGCTATTATTTCTTACGCAAGAGATTTCATGATTGACCGTGGCTTTACTTATTGCATTCCGCCGTTCATGATTCGCAGTAATGTAGTAACCGGTGTTATGAGCTTTGCGGAAATGGATGCCATGATGTACAAGATTGAGGGCGAGGATTTATACCTTATCGGTACCAGTGAGCATTCCATGATCGGTAAGTATATCGATACCATCTTGCAGGAAGAGAGCCTGCCGCATACGTTGACCAGCTATTCTCCGTGTTTCCGTAAAGAGAAGGGCGCTCACGGTATCGAAGAGCGTGGTGTATATCGTATCCATCAGTTTGAAAAGCAGGAGATGATTGTAGTATGTAAGCCGGAAGAATCTCCGATTTGGTTTGACAAGCTGTGGCAGAATACCGTAGATTTGTTCCGTACTATGGATATTCCGGTGAGAACCTTAGAGTGCTGTTCCGGTGACCTTGCGGACCTGAAGGTGAAGTCCATCGATGTAGAGGCATGGTCTCCGCGTCAGAAGAAGTATTTTGAGGTTGGTAGTTGTTCTAACCTTGGAGATGCACAGGCACGTCGTTTGAAGATTCGTGTGAACGGTGCGGACGGTAAGTATTTTGCGCATACCTTAAATAATACCGTAGTTGCTCCGCCGCGTATGTTAATTGCGTTCCTGGAGAATAACTTAAATGAAGACGGAAGCATTAATATTCCGAAGGCATTACAGCCGTATATGGGTGGAAAGGAAAAGCTTGAAGTAAAGTAAGAGAAAACGGACAGGCCACCAAAAGGTGGCCTGTTTGTATACCATAGGGACAACTTGTTGTTCCATGAAAGCAGGAGAAAGAATGGAAGTTTGGGTAATTTACGTTTGTCTGACAATCGGTTCCGTAATAGGTGCTTTGTTTTGTCTGGACTACTTAAAACGGGCGTATGAGACTTTTTTGAGAAGGCCTCCCCGTAAGTTGCACAGAATATTAATCTATGTGCTTTCTATCGGAGTAGGGACATTATGCCTGGATATATACGGAAGCGGAACGGTTCTTTTATTATATTGGTTTATTCCGCATGTTATATTGATGTTTATCAATTTTCTTGTAAAGAGAATTCTGAGAGAGAATTATGACAAGAAAGGACGTATTTGGAAGCGGATATACGGAAGCGGTATTATTCCGCTTGTTATAATGGTGATTTGGGTGTCCTACGGATGGTATAATATGCATCATGTCGTAGCGACGGAATACACGATTCAAACAGAGAAAGATATTCGGGAAGAGGGATATCGGGTCGTATTACTTGCGGATATTCATTACGGGTCCTTTCATTCCAAAAAAGAACTGATGAGTAAATGCGAGGAAATCAATCAAATAGAACCGGATATGATTTTTTTGTGCGGTGATATTGTGGATGAAAATACCACAAAAGAAAAGATGGAGGAAGTATTTGAGGTTCTCTCGTCGATACATAGCAAATACGGCATTTTTTATGTATACGGAAATCATGATAGGCAGGAGTACACGTCCTATCCGATGTATTCAAATGAGGCGTTGCTAACGGTTATGGAACGAAACGGGATTATTGTTTTACAGGATGAGGTTTATAAAACGAATGATGAGTTTGTGATTGTAGGCAGAGAAGATTTTTCTGTGGGCGGGAGAGCGTCCGTAAAGAATCTGTTACAGGATGTTGACAAAGCTAACTTTATTGTGACGTTGGATCATCAGCCGGTTCAGTTGCGGGAAAACGGAGAGGCGGGGGCAGATTTGCATTTATCAGGGCATACACACGGCGGGCAGATTTGGCCGATTAATTACATAACAATGCTGACGAATGAAGCCTTTTACGGATATAAAGAGACAGAGGAAGGGCTGCAGTCGGTGGTAACCTCCGGATTTGCCGGTTGGGCGATGAATATTAAGACGTCGGCGCCGGCGGAATATGTGGTATTACATATCAAGCGAAGCGGAACCTCTGTGTCGAAATAAAAGGAATTAAGAAAAGCGTTTGCAGGATTTGTCCTACAAACGCTTTTTTGCTATAGAAAAATGCACATATCAGCTGCAGAACAGAACCCGCTCTGCGAAAGATTTTATCTGGCTAAAATCTGTGTGATTTCACCTACATACATGGTGTGCATATCGCCGTCCTTATAGAATGCATCCGCGAGCTTCGGGTCGATGAACTGGTCCGCGGTCATGCGGGTGGCAGAGAGCTTCTTACAAATGAACACCAGATTTCCCTCGTCAATAAACGGAGTGTCATCGCTGTAGTTCACGTTGAAACGGGCTCCGGCAATTTTATCCTCATCTCTGCCGGAAACGGTACCGAGATACTTCAGTGCGGACATTTGTCCCTCGAAAAAAGTGAGGGAAAAAGTATCGTTGGCATCGATGAATTCTTTGGTATAACGGCTGTCGCGGACAAAGACATAGGCAACATTTTTGCCCCACAGAACACCTAATCCACCCCAGGAAGCAGTCATGGTATTAGCTTTTTCTTTGGTGCCGGCTGTGATTAACATCCACTCCTTGCCGATTTTGGTAAACGGATTTACTTCCAGCATGTCTGCCGGATACGGTTGAAATGTATGCATGGAAAAACCTTCTTTCTTTTATCTTTTCTATAGTGTACCATAGTTTTCGGAAAATGTGAATGGATAAAATGAGAATCTACCATAGAGAAGTCTAAAAAAAGGAACTGCGTGTCTTCTCACGCAGTTCCTTTCGGTTTGTCGTTTTCGGAAATGATTATTCTTTCTTCGTATCCATCAGTGGTTTCTTTAGCATGCTGAGTACAACAAAGAAGCCGACAATGATAGCGGCACCGATTACCAGGCAAATAACTGCATTTTGTACAAAGCCTGCTATAAGGAAACAAACAAAACTGATTGCTGCTACGGTAATTGCATACGGAAGCTGTGTGGATACGTGATTTACATGTACACACTGGGCACCGGCCGAGGACATAATCGTGGTGTCACTGATCGGAGAGCAGTGGTCACCGCAAACCGCACCTGCAAGGCAGGCAGACATACCGATGTAGAAAATCGGATCGCTCGGATCAAACATGTTACAAACAATCGGAATCAGAATACCGAAGGTGCCCCAGGAAGTACCGGTAGCAAATGCCAGCAGGCATGCTACAACGAAAATAATCGCCGGAAGCAAATTGGTGAAATCCTTGAGGCCGCTGTTCATTACAACCTTAATATATTCATCGGACTGCAACAGGGAAGAAGTAATATTCTTTAATGCGGTTGCAAACGTAAGAATCGTAATGGCCGGTACCATGGCGGTAAATCCCTTCGGAACACAATCCATCGCATCCTTAAAGGTAATCAGCTTACGACACATTAAATATCCGATAAGAAGAATCAGTGTAAGGATGGCACCCCACGGAAGACCTACGGTAGCATCCGTATTGGAAAATGCATTTATAAACTTACCCGCATATTCCGGATCATCACCGAAGAATCCGCCGTTATAGATTAAAGCATAAACAGAAATTCCGATTAAAACGATAATAGGCAATAACAAATCCCATACACGTCCGTTCGGATGAGTTTCAATGTCCATACCGTTAACACGTTCTTCGGTAGAGAATAAGTCTCCCTTTTCTAATGCATTCTTTTCGTGCTTTACCATCGGGCCGTAGTCGCGCTTGGAAAATACAAGTGCAAGAATGAAAACGAAGGTTAAAAGGGAATAGAAATTATACGGGATAGCCTTTATAAAAAGCTCGAACCCTCCCATGCCGGTACCTTCCGTATAACTGGCAACGGCAGCAGCCCAGGAACTGATCGGTGCAATCATACATATCGGAGCTGCGGTAGCGTCAATCAAATAGCTGAGCTTTGCACGGGAAATCTTGTGACTGTCGGTCACCGGAAGCATAACGGAGCCCACGGTCAGACAGTTAAAATAGTCATCGATAAAAATAAATACGCCCAAAACAAAAGTAGCAAGCTGTGCGCCGATACGGGTTTTTATATGAGTTTTAGCCCAACGGCCGAAGGCGGCGCTTCCGCCGGCCTTGTTAATGAGGGCAACAATTACACCCAAAATAACAAGGAACAGGAAGATACCTGCGGTATCGGAAATGGCGGTGATCAGACCGTCACTGACTACATGGTCTACCGCTTGTGTAGCGGAACCGTTGCAGGCCAGAATACTTCCGATAACGATGCCTAAGAATAAAGAAGAATATACTTCCTTTGTAATAAGTGCCAATGCAATTGCGATGATTGGCGGAACCAGAGCCCAGAAGGTGGCCGCGGTTGTTGTGCCGGTTGCGGTGACGATGATAGCCATAAGAACAGAGGCAATCATCACAAGTAACGCAATCGCGGATGTAACCCTTTTTTCATGTAAGGATACTCCTTTCTTTTGTAAAAGACAGATTTGTAAAATACTTACAAAAATATTATACGAAACAGAGGTTTCATTGTCAATAAGTTATAATAAATTAAAAAAGCAGTTGACAAATAGAAAGACATATAGTATGCTTGTATTAAGCACTTAATACAACAACACAGAGAAGAAAGGAGATGGGCGGATGCCATGGGAAATCTCATCTGAGAAGAGTGTATATTTACAATTAATCGATGTGATCAAACAGAAGATTATGTCCGGGGAGTATCAGCCGGGCCAACGTTTGCCCAGTGTCAGGGAACTGGCTGCCGACGCGGCGGTAAACCCGAATACAATGCAACGTGCATTGACGGAACTGGAGCGGGAAGGTCTTCTATATACGCAGAGGACCAGTGGAAGATTTGTATCGGAGGATGCAGGAATGATTGACGGACTTAGGATGACGGGAGCGGAGCAGAAGGCAAGGGAGTTTTATCTGGAGATGGTTCAGAATGGACTGTCAGCGGATGAGATTCGTCGCTTGTTGGAAAAAGCAATTGCCGAAGAGGCAAAGCAGTAAGGGAGCCGGCAAGGACCGGAGAGTGGAGGACTTATGTTAAAAGACGGATATGTAGTGGAGTGCCGGGGACTTTCAAAGATATATAAGGGAATTCCGGCATTGAATAAAGTGAATTTGCAGTTGGAACGAGGAAAGATTATCGGTCTGGTGGGCCCGAACGGTAGCGGAAAAACTACCATGATTAAGCTTTTAAACGGTTTGCTCGTACCGACAGAGGGTGAAATTCTGATTAACGGTATTGCACCGGGGCCGGAAACAAAGGCCAGAGTTTCTTATTTGCCGGATAACAATTATTTAAGTAATTGGATGAGGGTAGAACAGATGATTGAGTTTTACGGGGACTTCTATCCGGATTTTGACGCAAAGAAGGCGTATGCTATGCTGGAAAGTCTGGGACTGAACCCGAAGCAAAAGTTTAAGACTATGTCCAAGGGTATGAAGGAAAAAGTACAGCTTGTGCTGGTAATGAGCCGTGACGCGGATTTATACTGCTTGGATGAGCCGATTGCTGGGGTGGATCCGGCAGCCAGAGATTATATTTTGCGAACCATTATTGCTAACTATGCCGAAGGGGCATCGGTTCTTATTTCTACTCATTTAATTGCGGATGTGGAAAAGGTACTGGACGAAGTGGTGTTTATCCGGAACGGTGAAATTATTCGTCACACATCGGTAGAAGAGCTCAGAGAGCAGTACGACCGGTCGGTGGACGCTTTGTTTAGGGAGGAATTCAAATGTTAGGAAAATTATTAAAACATGAATGGAAGGCTACGGCCAGAAGGTATGGCTTGTTTTACTTGATTTTAGCGTCGATTACAGTATTTACGGCGATTATACATGCGATTCCGGTAGATAACATTTTTTATACCATGGGTGAGACATCACTGATCGTTATGTACATTGTTTCATTGTGCGGTGTGATTTTCTGCAGTACCGGTATGGCAATTGTACGCTTCTATAAAAATATGGTGTCCGACGAAGGGTATCTTACGTTTACATTGCCGGTAAAAGTAGAACAGCTGGTATTTGTAAAGTTTCTGGTGGCGTACATATGGCAGCTGGTGACGGTTATTTTATGTGTATTGTCTCTGTTTAGTGTATTTGTGATAGGCCACATAGAGATGGGTGAATTCTTTGACGGAGTCTCCTCTTTGGCGGATATGGCCGGTAAAATGGTTCCGGTATTTATTGTTATGATGCTGATCAGTATGATGTATCAGCTGATGATTTATTATTTATCCATTGCCATCGGTCAGAGATTCGGAAACTATAAGATTCTGGCGTCCATCATCGCATACTGTGCGCTGAGTTTTGTAATCGAATTGGTTCTCATGCTTATCATTCTCGGTATTTTCGGTGCGGTAGGATTTATGGAAATGGCAGAGTCTATGAATACCGTAGACGGAATGGCCGGATTCTATTTGATGACCATGGGATTGTCGTTGGTGGCAGGTATTGCGGCATATTTTGTAACTTGCTATCAACTTAAGAAAAAGTTAAATCTTGTTTAAAACTTTGTAAAGGGTGGTTGGTAAATATTTCTCGCACTTGTAGTGTTTACCGTTTTATGCTAAAATAAATATGTAGGAGCGAAGAGGCAGGAGTTCCTGCCTCTTTGTTGTAATTGTGGGTTTAGTGTGATAGGTTACGGAAAGGATGAGAGTATGAGAAGGTACGAGATAATCCATGGGAGCGTATGGAGAAGAGTAGGAGTGTTGGTGTTAGCGGGGGCGTTAGGGTTTGCGGCTCCGTTAGCAGAAGTTGCAGGAATTTGGTCCGGCGGGCAAACGGCTGTAACTGCGTATGCGGCGGAGGATATGCTGGGTTATGAGAATCCCGAGAGAATCGTAATCGCTATGCCGAACAGTAAGAATTATTCGACTACGGCATCGAAAATCAGCATTTTGGGTGCTTGCGATTACCTTTATCCGTTGACGATGAACGGGAAAGCGGTGGAGACTACGGAGCACGGTTTTTTTACGGAGTATGTGACACTTGCGGTAGGAAAAAACGAATTTGTATTTAAAAACGGTGACCATGAATATACGTTGACGGTCACCAGAAAAAAATCTTCCGGCAGTTCTTCGGGAGGCGGAAGTACGTCAAAGTATAAGGCAGTCAGCAACAAATACGGAGAATTAAAAAATCCTTATACCATGCCTATGTCTGCTCCGGGGACTGCGAAAATCGATTATTTACCGCTGACACAGAATACAACCTTCCGAATTGTGGGCGAATGGGGCAATTATTATAAGTTGCCGGACGGTACCTACGTGTCAAAGTCTGCGGTAAAGGTATATAACGGAAAGATGCCGACCAATACGATAAAGAGTGAGAAGGTAAAGTATGATACAACTACCCATACGGTAGAGTCTACCTTTTCCATGAAGATGGATGCGTTATATGATGTGCAGGTGAACGGCGATACGGTTAAATTCGTATTATACGATACCAAGGCGTCCGGTAAGGTTTTTGTGCCGGACAATCCGTTAGTTAAGTCGATATCCGCGACTACCGACAGTAAAGGAAGAGCCGTTTATACATATAAGCTGAAGAATGCGGATAAGCTGTGCGGTTTTGATGTGTTTACGGAAAACGGAACCATGACCTTTGTATTAAAGTACGCACCGGTGTTAAAGTCCCAGGGCTCTTTAAAGGGCGCGGTGGTTTTACTGGATGCGGGACACGGAGACGATGATCCCGGCACGGTTGGTGCCATGGGAGGTTACGGACCGACAGAAAAAGATGTAAATCTTGATTTAACTTTGCGGACGAAGAAAGCGTTGGAGGCGTTGGGAGCAAAAGTGGTTCTGGTACGCAGTGACGATACTTTTTACACCTTAAGCGAACGAGTGGCGCTGATTCGGGAAACAAAACCGGATTTGTCCATATCCATTCACGGAAACGCTATGGGGATTACCTCGGATTTTTCCAAATCCTCAGGATTTTTGACCTTTTATTCCTATAATGAACTACAGGATGCGGCAGGGATTATAAATGCTTCCGTAAACAAGACTATGGGGTATCCGACACGTACCATTCGCAGGTCGAATTTATCTCTTACAAGATTAACCGCATGTCCGGCCGTGCTTTTGGAATCTGCGTTTTTGACCTATCCGGAGGATTATGAGTATTTGTTGAAGTCTTCCAATCGTGAGAAGTTAGCAAAGGCCATTGCGGGTGCTGCACGGGAGTATATCGAGAGTGTGGCGGTGTATGAGCAGTCCGGTACAAAGCATACCGTAAGGCGGGGAGATACCTTGTCCGTAATTGCGAGAAAGTATGGTGTCACGGTGGATTCCATTGTAAAAGCCAACAAGATTAAAAACAAGAATGTAATTCATACCGGAGATGTATTGGTAATTCCGGCAAAATAGAAAGGATTTTGTCAGTTAAGCGAATTATTATGAGAAAGCAACCGAAACTTTGTGAAAAGAAACGGTTGCTTTCTTTGTGCAAAAAAAGTATAATGTACGCGGGGAAGTGTGGGCGTTTTTTGCCTGCCGGGTGAGAAAGTTTTTCGGAAGGATGGAAAAAGGGATGTTGGATTTATTGTTTCATGGAGCGAATCAAGGGATTTTTGCATTTATAGGAATTATGGCAGCCTATGCGTTGACCTGCGTATTGTTGCACTTTTGCGGGGGCATGTTGCCGAGAGACGGCGGAAGAGACTTTGCTGTCGACGGGAAGCTTTCCCAAGGAAAGCCGCGTGGGGCAGGTTTTGTGTTTATTTTGATTTTTGCGGTGACGGCGTTTTTATTCCTTCCGCTTGACAGAGAACGTTCCATTTACGTGATTCTTACGGTGGCGGCTATGCTTACCGGCTTTTTGGATGACTGTTCCAAAGCACCTTGGGGAGAGTATAAAAAGGGTATTCTGGACCTGATTATTTCCGTTATGATGGCGATTACTTATATTAACTTCAACGGGACAATGCTTTCAATTGCCTGCCTTGATGTGCAGGTACAGATGCCGACCGTTTTGTTCGGTGTGCTTGTAACTTTGCTCGTGTGGGTGTCCATTAATGTAACCAACTGTGCGGACGGTGTGGACGGTTTGTCGGCAACGCTGACCAGTATTACGCTCATGAGCTTCTATTTTACGGCACAGTCCACCGGAATGGCAGAGGATTACCGTTATATGACGCTTCTGATGGTAGCATGTCTTCTTGGTTATCTTTGGTATAACGCAACGCCGAGTCGAATGATGATGGGAGATGCGGGGTCTCGAGCAATGGGATTGTTTATTGCGGTAATGGCGTTAAAGAGCGGTCATGTACTGTTGTATATTCCGTTTGCGATTTTGTTGATTTTGGACGGCGGACTGGGTCTTGTGAAGGTGGCACTGCTCCGGTTCTTAAAGATTCGTATCCTGAAGAATACGAGAACACCGCTGCACGATCATGTGAGAAAGAATCTGGGGTGGTCAAATACCCAGACAGTATTTAAATTTGCAATTCTACAGATTGTCGTTGCCTTTGCAACCGCATGGCTGATACGGTAGAAGAATGCCGTGCCTGATGTAGGCAGGAAGATTCAAAGAAGGGTCGAAGATACATATGAAGTCTATAAAACGACAGGAAAACAGAACATGGTTTTTGAAGGGAATGCGCCACGGAGTTCCCATCGGTCTGGGTTACTTTGCGGTGGCATTCACTCTCGGTATTCATGCTAAAAGTATTGGAATGACACCGTTTCAGTCGGCACTTATGTCCTTTACCATGCATGCTTCCGCGGGAGAATTTGCGGCCATGACGGTCATTGCGGCAGGCTCCGGATATGTGGAGATGGCCATTACCCAGTTGGTGATTAATTTACGGTATTTGCTTATGTCTTGTGCATTGTCTCAAAAGGTATCAGAGAAAATGCCGTTTATTCACCGATTTTTTATTTCTTACTATATTACGGATGAGATTTTCGGAATATCCTCTACGGTAGACGGGAAATTAAATCCGCGGTATACTTACGGTGCAGCGCTTGTGGCATCTCCCGGCTGGGTGTTCGGTACGTATCTCGGTGCGGTAGTGGGAAATATTCTTCCGGACAATGTGGCCAGCGCCATGAGTGTGGCATTATACGGTATGTTCCTGGCGATTATTATTCCGCCGGCACGTAAGCATAAGGTGATTGCGGTCATTGTTGTGGCATCTATGTTGGCAAGTTACGGATTTACCCTGCTTGCACAGGCTGTTTCGGAGCATATTACAATCTCCTCCGGAATGCGGATTTTGATTTTGACAGTGATTATCGCGGGAATTGCGGCTGTTGTCCGCCCGATTGAGGAAAGCGAGGACTCTGCAAATGAAGGATAATATTTATCTTTACTTATTGGTGGCGGCCGGTGCGACATATCTGATTCGGGCGTTACCGATGACATTAATCAGAAAAAACATAAAAAACAAATACATCCGTTCTTTTTTGTATTATGTGCCGTATGTAACCTTGGCGGTGATGACGTTTCCGGCAATTCTTACCGCAACAGCCAGTGTGATTTCGGCGGCGGTAGGGTTCGGAGTGGCATTGCTTATTGCATACTTTGACGGGAACTTGTTTAAGGTGGCCATGGGAGGCTGTGTGGCGGTATTTCTCGTGGAGTTGTTTTTATAGTTTGGGATTGTAAATAGGATAACGATATATATAGGAAAAGGCCGTTGCGGAAATTGCAGCGGCCTTTGTGCTTGGAAAGATATGTACATACGATTTATGAAAAATAGTGTGAAAATAACTCAAAGTAATTCTCAAACGTTTTTTTGCAACAGGACGGATTATCAATGACTACACCATCTACCTTAAGTCCTACCAAAGAAAAGGACATGGCCATACGATGGTCGTCATAGGTCTCGATGCGGGCGCCGTGAAGCGGTGTCGGAGTAATGATAATGCCGGTACCGTCCTCATCTACCTTGGCATTGCCGCCTAATCGTGTAATCTCGGTAATAGTGGCAGTCATGCGGTCGCACTCCTGAGCGCGGATATGTCCTATCCCACGGATATGGGTCGGGGAATCCGCAAACAGAGCCAGAACTGCCATGGTCATGGTCTGGTCGGAAAAATCACTCATAGTGATGTCAAGACCCGGATAGTGTCCGTTTGCCGGACCGGTTACGCAGATACCTTCCGGAGTGTCGGTGACGGTGCAGCCTAACTGCTCCAGAGCTAAAATAAAACGCAAATCGCCCTGCATGGAATCCTTATGAACACCGGAGACCGTGACCGCAGTGCCCAGCAATGCAGCGGCTGCGTAAAAGTAGCAGGCGCCGGAAAGGTCAGGTTCAATATCGTAAGTCCGGCGTTTGTAGGAAACACCGCCCGGAATCCGGTAAGTGGTGCCGGTACCGTTTTTGGAGGAGAGAACCGGTGTAATGCCGAACTCCTTCATCATACGTTCCGTAATATGTACATAAGACATGGCGGTACGGGAGCCTGTAGCGGTTACGGTAAGGCCCTCGGTCAGCAACACGCCGGTCATCATAAGTGCACTTAAAAACTGGCTGCTTTTGTCAATGGAAACAGAAAGCTCCGGTGTGGTAGGAAGATTTTGTCCGCCGCCTTCGATCCGAAGCGGAAGATGGCCCTCCTGCTCTAAGGCGGTAACGGAAATACCAATGGAACGTAAAGCATCGATTAACGGGGCCATGGGACGTTTTTTCATTTGTTCCGAAGCATCCAGGATATAGGTCCCGTCACAGAAAGCCAACAGCGCTGTCAAAAAGCGGGCTGCCGTACCCGCACTGGCGGCATAGACCGTGGCTTCTCTTTTCGGAAGTGTACCGCCGCAACCGGTAATCGTAATCTCTTTTGTAGCTTCATCGGCAGAACATCGGATGCCCAAGTCCTGCAGTGCAGCAATCAATGCTCTGGAGTCTGAGGAAAACAGAGCATTTTTAAGGCTACATTCGCCATCGGACAAAGCTGCTAAAAGCAGAGCGCGGTTGGTAATGCTTTTGGACCCCGGAACCGTTACGGTAAGCGGAGAACAGGTTTTTACGGGAGATACAATGTAACAATCGGATGACATAAGAAATCCTCCTTAACAGAATAAGGGGAGGGTTGCCCTCGGACAACCCTTCCCAAGTGTTTGTACGGATAATATTACTCCTGAATGGCATAACCGGCATCTACATAAGCCTGTAACACCTTATAATAGGCCGGCTTCGGAATACCAAGCATAGAGAAGAGGAGTGGATTCTGGTCGCCACGCCAGGAACGGTCATCACCCATACCCCAGTAAGTAATACCGGAAATATTGCCGCCGTCCTTCTTCAATTCTAAAAGCCCCTTCATCAGGTTGTAGTAGTAATTGCCTTGCGTGGTATCGTTTTTACAGGTAACATCCAACTCTGTAATCTGTACCTCGCAACCGGTATCCAAAAACTTCTTTGCGGTTGTTTGGAAGAGAACTGTGGACGGATAGCCTGTGTCTAAATGGGCCTGCATACCGAATACATCGCAAAGCTTTTCTTCGGAGTTGATAAATTCAACGATGGAAACAAGATGCGGGCTGTTCATGTAAGTATTAAAATCGTTAAAAACTAAGGTGACCTGGTCTCGGATGCCGTATTGCTTTAACATATCGTCCGCAATTTCAAAGGCCAGCTTTACAAAGGACGGTTCGTGGTTTTTAGCACCGTAAATAGCAATCCAGTTGGTGTCATCCGCATTCCAATACTCGTTTACAACATCCCAGGTATAAACGCAGGAGCTGTATTCGCTGTCATATACATGCTTCATAACAGAACGGATGTAAAACTCCATACGGGCATCCATAACATCGGTAGTAACGAAATCGGTGCCTGCGGTGTAATCCGAGCGGAAGAACCAGTTCGGGGTCTGGCTGTGCCATACGAGGGTATGGAAGCGAAGTCCCAGGTCGTTTTCATAACAGAGCTTCATTGCCAGGTCGGTAGCACCGAAATTAAGCTTCGGGACCATAGTATCCTTATAGTTATCCGGAATGACATAGCCCAGGGACTTTGCCTCATCGATGGTAATGAGAGTCGGAACGCCGCCCAGAATGGCATCCGGTTTCATTTCGTTTTCTAAGGAAATACTGTTATAATGCTTTTTTATGGCTTTTACCGTATAGGTGTTTTCCAGATTGGAAGCACTGGTAACACAAACACCTATGTGATCAAAAACAGTACCGTATGTATTCATAAGAGTAACCGACTTATCAAACGGAAGCGGAGTGGCTGTCGGAGCCTTGGTCGGTTCCGGAGTGGCAGTCGGTTCCGGCGTTGCGGTCGGCGCTATAGTGGCGGTCGGTTCCGGAGTGGGAGTTGTCTCGGCATCACCGGAGCCGCATGCCGCAAATAAAGATGTGATAAGGGTTAATAATGCAAAATAAGTGACATATTTTTTCATTTGTTTTAATCCTTTCATTTACGGTTAGGATTCTAATTAATCCTTGATTTATAAGGAACTCCATTGCATTATAGCATACAAAAGAGCGTTTGAAAAGCCCTATAAATTATTTTGACATAATGTTAAAAAAGTTGTATAATACAAAAGGAAAAAAGCAAAAGGCTGAAGCCGAGAATGGGGATGGGAACGAATGGTACGCGAAAGAGAGAGAACGGTATGAAATTACAAGGAATATCAAAACATTTTCCGATGTTTATGCGTAGAGGAACCCAGCATGTGGTTGTCTGGATCTGGCGTAGGTATATCGGATTTGTGGCACGGACCTCAAAGGTAGAGTTTCAGGGAATCGAGAATATTGATAAAAACCGGATGCTGGGGTTTTGGCATGAGGATAGCTATTGTATGCAACTTTTACTCCGCGAAATGCAGAGACTGGAAAAAAAGGCGCATGTTATTGTGACGGCGGAACGCAGAGGCGACTATATTGCGGAGATGGTGTCCGGTTACGGAGCGGAACCGATGCGTTTGCCGGATGGGCTTAAGATGCGTTCCTTTTTAAAGGACTTAAAGGAGGACAGCAAACAGGCAGGTCTTACGCTTGCGGTGGCGATGGACGGTCCGAGTGGTCCGTATCGTAGGCCGAAGCGCTTACTGTTTATGCTGGCCCATGAGGCGGAGAAGGCAGTGGTATATGTACGCTTCCTTAAAAAGGGAATGATTACGTTTCCGTGGCGCTGGGATAAATACCGTGTGCCGCTTCCGTTTTCAAAGCTGATTTGCAAGATTGACTATTTCGGAGAGATTGCAAAGGAAGAGCTAAAGAACTTTAACGAATACGCAATGCACATATTCGGAGAGGATATTTGTTTGGAAGAGTAGGGAGAGTAACATGCGATTGATTTTAATTCGTCACGGACGACAGAGCAGTCCTCTGTGTAACGTGGATGTTGATTTGTCAGAGGTGGGGAGACGACAAGCGGAGCTTTTGGCAAAACGTTTCAACGGTTTTGCACCGGATCGGATTTATACCAGTGCTTTGGTTCGGGCAAAGCAAACCGCGGAGATTTTGTTCGGAACGGAAGCCGGATTTCATGAAAGGGAAGCGTTGAATGAGATTTCCTTCGGGGATATGACAGGAGAGGCGGATTCCCGGAATGCGGTGCTGTTTCCGGAGTATTTTGCAGCGAAAAAGAAAAAGGAAGAGAATTTGCGCCTTCCCGGAGGTGAGTGTCCGACAGAGGTGTTTGACCGGGCGTTGCCGGTGGTTCGGGAAGCAATCGCAAGCGGTGCGGAAACGGTTGTTATTGTTACCCACGGCGGAGTGATTCGAGCGTTGGTTGCCGGTCTTTTGGGGCTCGGAGCAGGACAAATGCTTCGGATTGCGGATAGTCTGGAGCATACTTCGGTGACGGAGTTATGGTATTCGGAGGCTGCCGGTTGTTTTTCCCTGGAACGGTTAAACGATGCTTCTCATTTGGAGGGAAAGCCGGAACTGAGCCGGAGTGCGTGGGCAAAAGGTTAAGATAAGAGAAGATAATATGAAAAAAGGTCGTTGCATGAATGATAACGGCAGTCGTAAATCCCAATTTTGCCTGAAGTCTTTTCAACAAGAAGCCTAACCCCTTATAAGCGGAATCTGCAGCGGCCATTTCTCCACGCAGAAAGATTGCGAGTTCACCGAATGCGTGACAAAGAGCACATACTACGACAAAAAGTAAGAGGAATTTTCCTTTGTTTTTCGGAATAGATTAAGAAATCGCAAAGGGATATTTGCTGCATAAACTATAGGAAGAACCTATAGGAAGTGTATGCATGATTATATATGTAGTAAAGCCCGGCGATACCGTACAGGGAATTGCTTCCGCTACAGGGAGCAGTGCGGAACGGATTTTGCGGGACAATGCCCTGACAGCGGACAGTGTACTGGTGCCGGGGCAGGCCATTGTGGTACTGCAGCCCAATGTGACCTACACGGTGCAGGAGGGGGATACCTTTCTCGGAATTGCGGAGCGGTACGGTGTGGCCCCGAAGCAGCTTCTTGCCAATAATCCCGCGTTAAACGGCCGGGAAGTACTGTACCCGGGAGAAACCATTGTCATTGATTATGCCACCAATACGGAGCGGCGGCCCCTTTCCGTAAACGGATATGCTTATCCGTATATCGACCGGGAGATATTGCGGAAAACGTTACCTTATTTGACCTATCTTACGTTGTTTACCTACGGTTTTACAGGAAACGGAGATCTGATTGGCATTGACGATGAAGAAGTAATTCAAATTGCCAAGCAGTATCAGGTGGCACCTCTGATGCTACTTTCCACGCTTACGGAGGACGGAACCTTCAGTAACGAATTGGCAAGCCGGATTTTTTCGGATGAGGCAGCCAGAAACCGGCTGTTCGATCAAATTCTTGAAACCATGCGGATAAAAGGCTATTACGGTCTGGATGTGGATTTTGAGTTCATTTTGCCGGAAGACAGGGACAATTACGTGCAGTTTTTAACAGAGCTCAAAGCCCGGCTGGAACCGGAGGGGTATCCGCTTGTTGTGGCGTTGGCTCCGAAGACTTCCGGGATGCAACGGGGGCTTTTGTATGAGTCCCACGACTATCCGGCGATTGGTGCGGTGGCGGATTCGGTATTGATTATGACCTATGAGTGGGGCTATACCTACGGGCCTCCCATGGCAGTGGCACCGCTTAATAAAGTGAAAGAAGTGCTGGATTACGGGGCATCGGTGATTCCGCGGGAAAAAATATTACAGGGCATGCCGAACTACGGATACGACTGGACGCTTCCGTATGTGCGGGGAGAATCCATGGCCAGGTCCATCGGCAATGTGGAAGCGGTGGAAATTGCGGAACGGTATCGTGCCTCCATTCAGTATGACGAACAGGCGCAGACGCCGTATTTTTATTACACGGCGGAGGACGGCAGAGCCCATGTGGTGTGGTTTGAAGATGCCAGAAGTATTCGGGCAAAGCTTTTGCTAAATGAAAGCTATCCGCTTCAGGGCATCAGTTATTGGAATGTGATGCGGTATTTCCCGCAAAACTGGCTGGTGGTGAACCAGATGTTTGAAATTCGGAATGTGTATGAAGTGTAATTTTCCGGGATGAAAACGGAGCCGTTATGCAAAAGGGCATGACGGCTCCGCTTATTATAAGGAGAAGATAAAAGTCGATAAAGAATCGGACTATCGTGTATATTCCGCGATTCTTGTTACTGCCACATAAATCTCGGAAATCTTATACCAGGTGGTAAAGTCTACGATTCCGTTGGGAGTAAGGTCAAATTGTTCCTGGAAGGCGCGGACAGCCTCTGCGGTGCGGGGACCGAAGATACCATCGGCGGCAACACTCGGAATCACATAGTATACATTTGCAATGGCATTTAGCTGTTCCTGCATCCGGCGGACTGCTTCGCCGCGGGAGCCTTCCTGAAGAGCTTCTCCCGGGAAGGAGCTGGGTACACCGGAAATTTCTTCGGTGGTGTTGATAAAAATAGTATCTCCGTAGTAGTTGCGTAAAATTTCGATGGCATCGTAGCCCTGGTCGCCTAAGTATTTGCTTCCCCACTGGGACATGAGTCCCGGACAGGTGACACGTCTGCCGTCACAGTACTGGGTTAAAATCGGCTGGCGGACATTCGGCCGGGATAGGAAGTTATTGAAAATGTTGTCTACGGCGGTATTGATGGTGTCAAATATGTTACGTTCCGGAATCCACTTGTGGTCGTAGGCGGTAGAGGAGGTAATGGTAAAGTTGTAGCCGCGGTTTCGGTACCACTCCGTGTAGACGCGATTTAGGGTAAAGGACTGGATGGCAAGGATATTGGCGTAAATGGTTGCCTCCGGCCAGGTGGCGTAGATTTCGCTGGAAGCTACGTTTTTGATGTAGTCCCGGTATCTTACATAGTAGTTTTGGGCGGAGGCATCGTTCGGAGAACCGTTGTGAACGACGATGAACTCCGGAATGACCACCCGGGACAGGACGATTTCTCCGCTGCCGGTGATTTCCTTGACTTCTTCCTCAATGATTTTCGGCGGATAGATACCGTATAGGGTGTGGTCCGGGATTACAAAGGTTTCGGCACTCCTTGTTTCGGTTGGTTCAATCGGCAACATCTGCACCTGTTGCAACGCGACAACATCCGGCAACACCTCCGTCCCGATGATTTGCACCGGTTCGAAGCCATCTGCTCGGATGGTGAGATTGTATTCGGAGTAGGGCCGGGGACTGCCTGCTTCTTCACTGTATTCCGGCGGCGGGGCCGGAAGCTCGATAACAGAGGTCTGTCCTGCGGCGGAGGTATTAATTTCATCAATGAGGGTGGTGGTATTTCCTACCGTTTCGGAAATCTGGATTGTGGCATTGTCAATCGGGAAATTGTCCGAAATGTTTCCCACGGATACCCGGAGTCCTCCAAAGGATGCAGTGGACATATCTGCCGGGAAGCGGGACGGCTGAGCCGGAGAAGGAGTCGGCTGTGCCGGTGTTTGCTCTGTCTGTGTCGGCATCGGTATCGGATTTTGTGTGGTTTGCGGTGCCTCCGTCGGTGTAACTTGTTCCACCGGTACTGTGGTTTGTACAGGAACTGCCGGTTCGTTTACCTGAAAAGAACGATAGAAAGGCATAGGAATATCCTTTACTTGAAATTTACTATATGATATGATGGAAAAAAAGGAAAAATGCGGAACCGGAGAGAGAAACGGTTCGTCTAATAAACAGAAGGTACTTTACAGAACTTGTGAAAGGGGCGGTTTTATGAGAGTTTTATCAAACAAAGTAAGACGGTACTTTGCGGCTGCCGTGACAGCAGCATTGTTTACCGGCTTGTTCGTAGGTTGCAGTGGAGGAAGTGACCGTGTTTTGCTTCCGACACCGACACCGCGGACGGAAAAGAACAAAGAGAATCCGGAGACGACAAAGACTCCGGCTACGACTACCGGTGTGCCGGAGGTTGTAGGAAACGATGCATCTGTACTGTTAAAGCCGGCAGGATCGTACGAGGCAGTTTATGATGCACTGCAAAAGGTGCAGGAGTCGGAAAACTACCGGGGCGGTTTTTATACCGACGGTATGTTTTGGGTAGAGGAAGACGTAGAAATGGCGGTGCCGGATTCCATGGCGCCGACGGAACCGTCGGTGGGGACAAATGAAGCCGGGAAGGGAGACGTTACCAACGGAGGAACTGAGTTCTCCGAAACCAATGTACAGGTAGAGGGAATCGACGAGGCGGACATTATTAAGACCGACGGAGAATACTTTTATGTATTTGATTTGAATCGGAATTCCATCTACATTGTCCGTGCAAAAGGCAGTGAAATGAAGCTTACGGCGGCAGTGCCGGTATCCGAAGAATTCGACGGTAACGAGACCGGCAGAGAGATGTATTTACTGGGAAATCGCCTGGTGCTTTTGGTTAGTGGGTTCCGTATCGAAGAAAAGTCGGAATACTCTAAGAATGCAGGTGAATATATTCCGTATATCAGAGAGAATGCCGTGACGAAGGTGTTTACTTACGATATTACCGATAAGTCCGCACCGAAATTACTTTCTTCCCTGGAGCAGGACGGACGCATGATTACCTCCCGCCTCTCGGATGGAAAGGTATACGTGATTTCCTCCTACGGCAATTATTACGGTTGGTTTAGGCCGATGGACGGAGCAAGAGATTTGAACGAAACGGACAGCAACGAATACAAGCAGTATATCCCTACGGTAGCAGGAGAACCGGTGGCACCGGATTGTATTTATATCAGTGAAGAGCCTGTGTCCGAAGAGTTTTTGGTAGTGACCTCCATGTCTCCGGAGAATCCGGAAAAACACTTGGATGTAAAGTCTTTATTGGCGGACGGAGATGAATGTTATGTCAGCAGCAACTACATTTATGTAGCGGGCAGTCGCTGGCAGAACAGTGAAATTCCGTACGACCGGACCGAGGTGTACCGTTTTGCTTATAAGGACGGTGTCATTACGCCGGCAGGTCAGGTGACGGTAAAGGGTACCCTGGATGATCAGTTCTCCATGGATGAGTACGAGGGACATCTGCGTGTGGTAACCACCGTTAACGAGTATGTCTATGGGACAAAGGATACGGGATTAAAGGAAACAGTAGACATAAACGGAGATGGTATTATCGATGAAACGGATATGATAGAGCCGTATTCTTATCGGTATATTATCGATAGTAAGCGGTATAATTCTTTATATATTTACGATACTGGTTTGCAATTAACCGGTTGCATCGAAAATCTTGCACCGGATGAGCATATCAAGTCTGCAAGACTGATGGGAAAGGTGGGCTATTTTGTGACCTTCCGTCAGACAGACCCGTTATTCTCTGTGGATTTAAGCGATCCGGCTAATCCGAAGGTACTGGGAGAGTTAAAGATTCCGGGATTTTCCACTTATTTGCATCCGTACGGAGAGGGCCTGCTTCTCGGTATCGGCTATGATGCGGATGAGACTACCGGATGGACTCAGGGTGTGAAGCTTTCCATGTTTGACGTGTCGGACCCGGCAAACGTAAAGGAAGTACACAAGCACAGTCTTACGGACTTTTCCTATACCGGTGTAGAGAATGACCATAAGGCGGCACTTATTGATGTAGAGAAGGGAATCATCGGATTCCCGGTACGAGGCTATCAAAATACGGGCGAATACAACGTATATGTGGTATACGGCTACGATGAGAAGGACGGATTCTATCCGAAGTTTTCTGAAGGGTATGCTATGGGTTACGATGCGGATTTATACGAGTTTAAGTATGAACTGTTTACTACCGATTGTCGCGGTGCATACATCGGAGATACCTTCTATATGATTAATCCGGCCTATGAAATCAAGTCCTACAATATGGAGACCTGGGAGCAGACCGGCAGGGTTGGTATGGTAAAGGAAGTGGAGGAGCGTCAGGCGATGCTGGAACAGATTAAAGAGAAAAATCCGGATCCGATTGTAATCGAAGTGGAAGCAAACCCGAGTACCGGATATACCTGGTCCACGACAATGGAAGGTGGCGCGGTATCTCTTTCCCGCGTGGAGGACATTACCGCAGAGGGAGACAGACAACTTCCGGGGGCGCCGGTTACCCAGCGCTATACCTATGAAGTAAGAGACATCGGTACTACAAAGATTACCTTTGAGTACGCGCGTTTGTGGGAGAGCAAAGCTCCTCTTCGTCGGATTGTGTATGTGATTACCGTAGATGAGAATTTCGAAGCTAAAATCGAGTCGGTGACGGAGGAATAAAAGTGCCTGGATTGATTGCTGTTTTGGTTGTTTGTCTTATTCTGCTTTTTTATGTACTGTGCTTGCGTACAAACGATACCCGTAAGGAGGCACTAAAGCCTTTTACGGAGGTCTACATAGCCCATAGAGGTCTGTTTGACCGTGAAAACCTTCCGGAAAATTCCGGGGCTGCCTTTCGGGATGCGGTAAGAAAGGGATATGCGGTAGAGCTTGATGTACGGTTGACAAAAGATGAAATACCGGTGGTGTTTCATGATGCTACGTTGTTTCGGATGTGCGGCGTAGAGAAGAAGGTGTCGGACTGTACCTATGAAGAGCTTTGTACCTATCCGTTAGCAAACACTCAAAAACGTATTCCTACCTTGGAGGCTGCCTTAAAGGAGATTGCCGGCAAGACGCCGGTGTTGGTGGAAATTAAAGCAGAGAAGGCGCACAAAAGGACGGCAGAGAAAACAGCAGAGATATTGGATTCGTACACCGGTGTTTACGCGGTACAATCGTTCCATCCGTTAGTGCTTGTATGGTTCCGGAACCACAGACCGGGTGTGTTACGAGGGCAATTGTCTACCGATTATTGGAGAGATACGGTGTCGTGCTCGGTTTTTCAACGAATTGTTCGGACGAATCTGATGTGTAATATACTCACCGATCCGGATTTTATATCCTTTCGGCATACAATGACCGGTTTGTGGTCCTATCGGATATGTAAGCGACTGTATCATACGTTGACCTTTGGATGGACCATACGGAGTGAAGAAGAATTACAACGGTCGGAAAAGGAATTTAACGGAATTATTTTCGACAGTTTTTTGCCCGGAAAGAAAAGAGTAAAATAACGGAAACGCCCGAGTGAAAGACACCCGGGCGTTTTTGTGGGATGAGAGGACGGCAGTCATCGCCGTCTATCCGATGTTTGACCGGTGAAAGGAAGATACCGGATTACTTGTTTTCTTTAAAGGATACCGGACTTACCTCGGCATCAGGGAAACGGCTGTTTGTCGGAGACGGCTCGGACATGCTGAAATACATTTTTGCGGCTTTCGTAGTGCCAAAATCACGGTTGGAGCCGGCATTTGGGTACTTCATTTGCTTGTCGCAACGCTTCGTCAATCTTCCTCTAACCGGTTCTAAACGTCTCTCGGGTGTGGCCTCGAGACATAGAACCGCTAAGAGGTGATATCGACTGCGCTAAGTGCGCGACCCTTCGGGAATGCAAAATAAAGTACCCAAATGCCGGCTCGGTGTTCAACATTTTCTAACATAAGAATGAGCCTTGCGCGACCGGACCTATATTGTTAATAATAGTTTTTCTCAGAGAGAAAAAATTATTCCGGATAAAAAAGAGGACACAAATAAAAACAGGAACTTACAGTCTGCTGATTGTAGGTTCCTGTTTCGGATTACTAAAAGATTGAATGGCCGATTTCTCATCTGGCGAATCATTTCGCTTTCGAATGAGAAATATTATCTGGTCTTCAGGTATTCCTCATTACGCTTAATGACTTCTTCCATCACAGCCGGTCCCGGTGCGCCGAGGGTGTTTCTCTTGGTGACGCAGGTTTCCATGCGGATAGCTTCGAAGATGTCTTCCTCGAATACCGGGCTGATGGCCTTGTATTCTTCTAAGGTCATATCGTCAAGGGCGATTCCCTTCTGTTCGCAGAACAGTACCAGCTGGCCTACAATGCCGTGAGCGTCACGGAACGGTACACCGTGGTTTACGAGGTAGTCTGCTGCATCGGTAGCGTTGGTGAAACCGTTCTTTGCACTGGACTCCATGTTATCGTTGTTGACGGTCATGGTGGAAATCATACCGGTAAACAGCGCAAGACAGCCCTTTACGGTATCTATAGCGTCAAAGGTAAGCTCCTTGTCTTCCTGCATGTCTTTGTTGTAGGCTAACGGAAGGGCCTTCATGGTGGTTAAAATAGAAACGAGGGCACCATACACACGGCCGGTCTTTCCGCGGACAAGCTCTGCAATATCCGGGTTCTTTTTCTGCGGCATAATGCTGCTGCCGGTGGAGTAAGCATCATCTAAGGTGATGAAGCGGTACTCGTTGGAATTCCAAATAATAATTTCTTCACAGAACCGGCTTAAGTGCATCATAATAGTAGAAAATGCACTGAGCAGCTCGATAAGATAATCACGGTCGGATACGGAATCCATGCTGTTTAAGGTAGCACCGGTGAAATCTAAGAGAGATGCGGTGTACTCGCGGTCTAACGGGTAGGTGGTACCGGCTAAAGCGCCTGCACCTAACGGGCAGTAGTTAAGACGTGCCTTTGTATCCGCAAGACGGGAACGGTCACGCTTAAACATCTCAAAGTAAGCACCGATGTGATGGGCTAAGGTCACCGGCTGAGCCTTCTGTAAATGGGTAAAGCCCGGCATATAGGTGGTGACGTTGTTCTTCATTAAGGTGTGTAATTCTTCCAATAAGGAAACTAACAGCTCGTCCACCGCGGTGATTTCATCACGGATGTAAAGCTTCATATCAAGAGCGACCTGATCGTTACGGCTACGGCCGGTGTGAAGCTTCTTGCCTACCTCGCCTATGCGGGCAATGAGGTTTGCTTCCACGAAGCTGTGAATGTCTTCCTGAGTACCGTCAATGATTAAGGTACCGTTTTCAATATCTTTTTCAATACCGGACAAACCGGCAATAATGGCGTCTCTTTCCGTATCGGTTAAAATGCCCTGCTTTGCTAACATGGTCACGTGAGCAATGCTGCCACGGATATCCTGATGATAGAATTTCTGGTCAAAACCGATGGATGCGTTAAAATTATGTACTAACTGATTGGTTTCTTTCGTAAAACGACCGCCCCAAAGTTTCATAGTGGTATCTCCTTTCAAACCGCTTCTGTGCGTAATCGTAACATAAAACGGGGGGAATGTCCAGTGGATTTTGTATGGCTTGCGGTTCTTACAACAAGAAGGGAATCTTAGGAGTTTGATTTATAAATGAATTGCATGAAAAAAGGTTGACAAAACCTGAGATGTGTGATAAAACAGATAGAAAATTACCGGTGATACTACAAAAGATATACCATGCTGTAATAAGATTTACGTCATATAAAAGCGGTATCGAGATTCAGGTGGATACAAAGGAAGAGTATCGCCGCAAAGGCCTGGCGGAGGTTTGCTGTGCGAAGCTGATTTTGGAATGTCTGGAACGAGGACTTTATCCGAGTTAGGATGCCCAGAATAAAGGATCTTTGGTATTGGCGGAAAAGTTAGGTTATCATTACAGCCATTCTTATACGGCCTATGAGGTATATGAGTACGGGAAAGGAGCGTGTCTATGAAATTAGTCTTTTTAATCGGTAACGGAGCAGTCGGCAAAATGACCGTCGGTCAGGAACTCATGAAAATAACAGACCTTCGTTTGTTCCATAACCATATGACTATCGAGCCGGTCATCGAGGTGTTTGGTTACTATAACGGTACTGTGGTATCGAAGATGCGGCAGATTATTTTTGAAGAGTTTGCGAAAAGCGATAATTACGGTATGATTTTTACTTATATGTGGGCCTTTGACCAGCAGTCCGATTGGGACACCGTGGAGCGTGTGACGAGCATCTTTAAGGAACAGGGGGCAGAAGTCTACTATGTAGAGTTGGTGGCTCCTCAGGAGATTCGTTTGAAACGGAACGAGACGGAGAATCGTTTAAAGAACAAAGCATCTAAGCGTGACTTAGAGTTTTCCAGAAATAATATCTTAAAGCATGATGAAAAGTATCGTCTGGAAAGCTATGATGGGGAGATTACATTTGAAAACTATATGAAAATCGACAATACCAATCTGGAACCGGAAGAGGTTGCACGCATGATAAAAGAAAGATTTTCTTTATAGATGTTTGATGTGAAATCTTGACATTTCCGTATAATAATGTTACTCTGTACATTGTATTATGTGTATACCGGTATACAAGTCAAATCGGGCGTAAGATATATCGGAAATAGCAGAAACGATATCAGAGGAAATAATTCGAATAAGAGGAAGAACCATGAGTGAATTTGTATCAAAGAATCTTGCGGTAAACGAAAAGGGCCATTTGACCATCGCCGGTCTGGATACGGTGGAGTTGGCAAAGGAGTACGGTACGCCGCTTTATGTGATGGATGAGGATTTAATCAGAGAGCATTGCAGAAGCTTTCGTCAGTCTATGGAGCAGTATTATGACGGCGCAGGCTTGGTTTGTTATGCCAGCAAAGCCTTTAGCTGTAAGGCAATGTACCGCATCGCAAAGGAAGAGGGCATCGGTATTGATGTAGTGTCCGCAGGAGAATTGTACACCGCAGCTTGTGTAGACTTCCCGATGGATAAGGTATGCTATCACGGCAATAATAAGACAGAGTTCGAGCTTCGCATGGCCATTGAGCATAAGGTGGGCAGAATTATTGTAGATAATATTTACGAACTGGAGCTCCTCAATCAGCTGGCAGCGGAAGTGGGTGTAAAAGCACGCATTATGTACCGCATTAAGCCGGGGGTGGATGCCCATACCCATGACTTTGTAAAGACCGGCCAGATTGACAGTAAGTTCGGATTTGCTTTAGAGACCGGTGAAGCCTTTGAGGCAATTAAGAAGGCGCTTTCCTTAGAAAATATTGAGTTTGTAGGAATTCATTGTCATATCGGCAGTCAGATTTTTGATATTGCGCCGTTTGTGGAAGCGGCGAATGTGATGATGGGGCTGATTGAGCAGGTAAAGGTAGAGCTTAATCATGAAATTACGGAGTTAAACCTTGGCGGAGGTTTCGGTATTAAGTACACGGAAAGCGATACGCCGGTACCGTATGCGGATTATATGGATAAGGTGTCCGAGACGGTAAAGACCCTTTGCAAGGAAAGAGGCTTAAAGCTTCCGTTTATCTTAATCGAGCCGGGCCGTTCCATTGTGGCACCGGCAGGTATTACGCTGTACACCGTAGGCGGCATCAAGGAAATTCCGAATATCCGTACCTATGTGTCTGTAGACGGAGGTCTGGGAGATAATCCGCGGTATGCTCTTTATAAGTCGGAGTACGATTTTGTAATTGCCAATAAAGCAAATCAGGCAAAGGATTCCGTGGTAACCGTAGCGGGCAGATGCTGCGAGAGCGGAGACCTTCTGGGCGAAGGCGTAAAACTGCAAACGGCAGAGGTGGGCGATACCCTGGCGGTACTTGCTACCGGAGCATATAACTATTCCATGTCTTCCAACTATAACCGTGTACCGAAGCCGCCGGTGCTTATGATCAGCAAAGGCGAAGTAAAAGTTGCGGTAAAGAGAGAAACCTTGGAAGATATTGTGAGAAATGACATATAAGGAAGCGGAAAAGCTTTTATCAGCATTTTCCATAAAATAAAAAATGGGGCTTGTTTCCGAAAGAGAATAGCGTTATAATATAGGAAATTGCCGACAGTAACGGATGGGACTGCCATGCATATGCATGGTGGTTCTTTTCTGTGCTTATGCGCACTCGTGCGTAAGGATGATGTCGCGAGCGACCGCACTCGGCGCGCGAGCTTCGTAAGCGAAGCTCGATTTTAGCCATAATCTACAGGAGGAAAAAGAGATGAAGATTTTAGTAATTAACTGCGGTAGTTCTTCTTTGAAGTACCAGTTGATTGACATGGAGAACGAGAACGTATTGGCAAAGGGTCTTTGCGAGCGTATCGGTATCGAGGGTTCTAAGCTGACCCATAAGCCGGCAGGTAAGGATGTTTTGGAAAAGGTTGAGCCGATGCCGGATCATCAGGTAGCTGTTAAGCTCGTACTGGATGCATTACAGGATGCCACCTACGGCGTTATTTCCGATGTAAACGAGATTTCCGCAATCGGTCATCGTGTGCTTCATGCAGGTATGCACTACAGCGAGTCCATCGTTGTAAACGAGGATGTAAAGAAGGTAGTACGTGACTGCTTCGATCTTGGACCGTTACATAATCCGGCAAACTTAATCGGTATTGAAGCTTGTGAGGCTGCTATGCCGGGTATCCCGAATGTGGCTGTATTCGATACCGCATTCCATCAGACCATGCCGGAGAAGGCATATATGTATGCTATCCCGTATGAGTACTATGAAAAGTACGACATCAGAAGATACGGTTTCCACGGCACCAGCCATCGTTTCGTATCCAAGAGACTGATTGAGGTTGCGGGTCTTGATGTAAATAACTCCAAGGTAATCGTTTGTCACTTGGGTAACGGCGGCAGCATTTCCGCAGTGGTAAACGGTAAGTGTGTAGACACCAGCATGGGTCTGACTCCGCTTGAGGGCCTTATCATGGGTACCAGAAGCGGTGACCTTGATGCGGCTGTGGTTCAGTACATTGCCAACAAGGAAGGCAAGACTGTAAACGAAGTCATCGACATTTTAAATAAGAAGTCCGGTGTACTCGGTATTTCCGGCGTATCCAGCGACTTCCGTGATGTACAGAAGGCACAGAAGGAAGGCAATAAGAGAGCGGATATCGCTATTCAGGCTTTCGTATATCGTGTAGCAAAGTACATCGGTTCCTACGTTGCGGCAATGAACGGTGTAGATGCCATCGCATTTACCGCAGGTGTAGGTGAGAACGATGCTACCATCCGTAAGGAGATTTGCTCCTACCTCGGTTATCTCGGTGTGACCGTGGATGATGAGGCAAACAAGCTTCGTGGCGAGGAAGTAAAGATTTCCGGTGCCGATTCCAAGGTACAGGTATTTGCAATCCCGACCAACGAGGAGCTTGCAATCGCAAGAGAGACCAAGGATTTAATTTAATAAAAAAAACTGTTGACAAATAGATTGTCGGATACTATAATAGTCTAGTGTGAGTTTTGAGACCATACCCTAAGTATGCCGTTTGGCAGGACAGGAGCTTTGTATGACAGTATCTTTATCGGAAGCCATGCAGGTTGCGGGCGGAGTATTCACAAAAGAGTTTCCGTACGAGCCGGAAGAGTTTTGTTATGCGGGAAGTATGTATCGATTTCTGAAGAAGGAACCGGTAAAGCTGACAGTGACGAATCTCGGCGGACGTAAGGTGAAGATTGAACTGGAAGGTGAAGTGACCTTGAGCTTGCCGTGTGACAGATGCTTAAGGGAGGTGGCAGAGACCATATCGTTCCAAACGGAGCGAGAGGTTGATTTTTCCAAGAGTGACGAGGAAAGAGCTGCCGAGTTGGACGAAACTAATTTTATAGACGGATATGATTTAGACGTGGACGCATTTGTCTGCGAGGAAATCTTGCTTGGGTTCCCCATGAAGGTTCTGTGTCAGGAAGACTGCAAAGGAATCTGCAAGG
>SVEN01000038.1 GCA_015057365.1 Lachnospiraceae bacterium
GAAAGCACGAAATAACTGCCCGAATGAAAATAATTATCACTCGGGCAGCTTAAGCTCTACTTATTAAACTCTTTCAGTCTCTCCGCAATGGTCTTGTTATAGTTCTCCACCTTGCGCTCGTACTCCTCTTCCATGTACTTGGAGTGGAGCAAAAAATCCGCCGTTGCCAGATTATTGGCAATCGGAATATCGTATACAAGAGCGATACGAAGGAGCGCCTTTACATCCGGGTCATGCGGCTGTGCAGCTAACGGGTCCCAGAAAAATACTACAAAATCAATATTGCCTTCTACGATACGGGAACCGATCTGCTGGTCTCCGCCAAGCGGACCGCTGTTATAGCCTTTGACCGGAAGATTCGTCTTCTCCGCAATGAGGCGCGCGGTAGTACCTGTGCCGCAAAGAAAATGTCTTTGCAAAATCTCTTTGTTCCTTTCGCACCAGGACACCAGTTCCTGTTTTTTGCCGTCATGGGCAATGAGCGCGATACGCTTCTGCTTTCCTATCGTAAACTTAATAAAATCCGCTGCTTCCATACTTATTCTCCTCTACTTTCTTCCTTTCTTCTTCCCTTTCTTTTCCTGTTGTATCCCCTGCTCCTTTTCCGTTCTCTTTGCCAAAGCGTAATTACGATACTCCGTCGGAAGGAGCCCCGAATTTATCATAGCCCCCAATGTCGTTTCGAATTCACCGTAAGGTACCGCCGGATTAGCCAAACTGTCTATAACCTGCTCCACCCGTGCCTTGTACTCCTGCAAAGTCAGGATACCGTCCTTCCATAGAAAGGAATCCACATACACCGTCTTATAATGGGGACTGAGCTCCATTGTCTGCAATCTCCTGTCGTCGATTTCAATCCGGAAGGAAAACAACTTTTTAAGCTCGTTGACCGATGTCGAAGTAAACTTAATCTCCTCATCCAATACGTACAGATTTTTTATCAATACCGTCCGGCCGCCGATCTCCTTTTTCTGATACCGTGGCAAATACGGAGTAAATGCTTTTTTCATTATCTCATTATCCCGCAACTCCACATATTCATTGGACGCTTTTACCGCGATACCACGCTCCACCTCCATTACCTGTAACCTGGAAAGGGGACGTTCTAACATCCGGGGTTTCCGGTCAATCAGAAGAATCCTTAACAAGCCTCCCTCTACCCAGGCAAACCCGGGAGCCTGACGGATTCTCTCCGGGATGCATAAATCAATCACTACAGGTACATGCTCCTGTCTTACCTTATATCGAATGAGCAGTCTTTTTAACTTTTCCGTCGTCATGGAAGCCAGTGCGTTGTCTCCAAAATCTTTCTCATCTTCCTTTTCGCGCTCTTCTTGTTCTTTTTCCTCTTTGGCTGCTCTGTTCATTCCCTTTTTGCTCTTTTGCACATCATCTCCGGAACCCGCACCGTTTTTTACTACCAATGCCACATCCTTTGCCATAGCCGCAGCAATAATCGCTGTTACGATTGCCGCCAGTCCCGGCAGGAACGACTGTGTTCCGATTGCCGCCCCCAAAAGAATAACGGTTGCCAAAACCAATGCAAACTCCCAAAGCAAAAAGGACTTCGTGCGACCGTCACCGTATCGCAATGTATTCCAAATCTTTCGAAGCATACCGTTCCCCCTCTTTCGTTCTTTCCTCCCATCACTTAAATCATACAATATTATTCCTCTCACTGCAAGGATTTCCTGTACAAAATTGACGTTTCTTCACGCTTCATCCGCATGTTACAGCTTTTATGTAAATTTGATGTTAATTTTTAATCGCTTTCTCTCGAATCGTTGCGAAAAAAAAACAATCGTGCTATACTTAGAATAAGAAGGTTTATTTGTTTTCCGGGGAGGTCGTATATGAAAGAAAAGTATTCTAATTATCTGCGTTGGGCAATTACAGCCGTTTGTACGGTTACCATCTGTCTGATTATCTTTTTCCTATTGTTTCGTTCCAAGGAATTAGTTATATTCTTCAAGAAACTCAGCAACATTTTGACGCCGGTTATTATCGGTGCTGTTATCGCATACTTGATAAATCCTCTCGCGAACTTTTTAGACGGATTGTTTATAAAGCTTTTCCTGAAAATGAAGCTTTCGGTAAAAAGAGCCCAAGGGATATCTTTGTGGATTTCCGTATTTCTTTCCATGGCGGTTTTCCTCTTTTTGGTATACTTTTTAATCTCTTTAATTTTGCCGGAATTATACCAGAACATAAAAAACTTCGTTTCAAATTTTGAGGGCTATGTAAACACCATTACCACATGGTTTTCCGAACTGGAAGTATTAAAGGACAACCCTGAACTCTACAACAACTTATCTTCTACCTTGGATAAGATGCTTGACTCCGTGGGCGAATGGCTCAGCAGTTCTTTGCTCACCGGCTTATCCGGTCTTGTGACGGGTCTTACCTTCCGTATCATCGGATTCTTTAATATTGTTCTGGACGTGGTGGTCGGATTAATCGTATCGATTTACATTTTATCCAGCAAGCGCAAATATACCGCAAAAGCAAAGCGGTTTACCTATGTTATTTTTAAACCGCAAACCGCTAACACCGTCCTTACCATTGCATCCCGATGCAACAAAATATTCAGCGGATTTATCTCCGGAAAGCTTCTGGATTCCCTGATTATCGGTATGATGTGTTTTCTCGGACTGACGCTTTTAAAAATGCCGTATGCATTACTGGTCAGTGTTATTGTAGGTATTACCAATGTGATTCCGTTCTTCGGACCGTTTATCGGTGCCATTCCGTCTGCGGTGCTGATTCTTTTGGCTGACCCTACCAATCTGAAACCGGTGATCATATTTGTTATTTTCATCATTTGTCTCCAACAGTTCGACGGTAATATTTTGGGCCCGAAAATTCTCGGAGATTCCACCGGCATTTCTGCCCTGATGGTAGTCGTTTCCATTACCATCGGTGGCGGGTTCTTCGGCTTCATGGGTATGTTTCTCGGCGTACCGACATTTGCGGTACTCAGTTATTTATTAAAATGTTTTATCCACTATCGTCTGCGAAAGAAAGGACTTCCGCCGGAGCACGAAAACTACATTAATCTTACCTCGATAGATGCTCAGAGCGGCGAACTGCATTATTGCACTCCGGCTATTATTTCTCCGTCCGGCAAAGATGAGACATACACCAAAATCTTTCAGCCGCTTGACCCGGAACGCACTTCGTTCTCCGACACGGTACATGCCAATGAAGAAGTGCTGAGAGCAAGGGCAAATACTCAAATGCTGAAAAGCTCACGCGCCAAAAAGGATAAGCAGCCAAAGCAACCTTCTCAAAAAAAGAAAAAGGAAACCGATTCGTAGCTTCCTTCAAAAAAAAATAAAACGGATATCCGATTGTATTGTTATCGGATATCCGTTTCTTGTCTATAGGTTATTCCATGTCCGCTTCCGCTGCCTTTATCATAATAGCACATTCCATACGCTTGCGGAACAGCTTACAACCGTATTCGTAAATACCGGTAATATCTCCCGTAGCATGATATGCATTCGCCGCACATCCGCCGGAGCAATAAAGCTTTGCCCAACAGTCGTTACACTCCGGTCTGGAGTAAGCATTACATCCGCGGAACTTCTCCTGCATGTCGGTATTGGTCACACTGTCCCATACATTTCCCATCAGATATGCCTCATCCCCTACAAACTGATGACACGGGTACAAGTCTCCCCACGGGGTCACCGCCAGATACTCCGTTCCGGACCCACAGCCGGAAATACGCTTATAAATACACGGTCCGTGAGACAAATCAATCATATAATGATAGAAAGTAAAACCTCTGCCTTCCTTCTTACGCTTGATCATTTCCTTTGCCAAAAGCTCATATTGATCAAAAAGCTTCGGCAAATCCTCCTCCGTCAGTGCATACGGGTCCGTCGGCGCACACACCACCGGTTCCATACTGAGCTCCGTAAAACCGAGATCAGCCATATGGAACAAATCCTCGGTAAAGTCTACATTATTATGGGTAAAGGTACCGCGCATGTAGTAGTCCTTGCCACCGCGGCTTTCCACAAACTTCTGAAACTTCGGCACAATGGTATCATAGCTTCCCTTGCCTTCGTAATTCTTACGCAGACGGTCGTGAACCTCCTTACGTCCGTCCAGACTCAGCACCACGTTGTGCATCTCTTTATTAGCAAACTCGATTACATCGTCATCTACCAGTACGCCGTTGGTGGTCAGGGTAAAACGGAACTTCTTATTATGTATCGGTTCCTGGGTTCTGGCATAGGCTACCAGTTCCTTCACCACATCCCAGTTCATAAGCGGCTCACCGCCGAAGAAATCCACCTCAAGATTGGTTCTGGTCCCGGAATGTGCAATCAGGAAATCAAGGGCCTGCTTGCCTACTTCAAAGGACATCAGCGCACGTTCTCCCTGATATTTTCCCTGCGCGGCAAAACAATAATTACAATTCAGGTTACAGGTATGGGCCACATGAAGACAAAGCGCTTTAATTACATTGCTTCTGTTCTTTAAGACACCTGCCTTATCCCCGTAAATATCTTTAGAGAACAGCTGACCGGACGCCGCCAACGCCTCCACGTCGTGTAGGCAGGCTCTTACCTCCTCCGCCGTCAGATTCTGCTCCTTATACTTTTCTACCATCTGCGTCACAATCTGCTCTGCGGTCGCAGTCTCATATAACGCAATAATATCATACGCCACTTCATCCACCACATGAATGGAACCGCTGAACACATCGATTACGATATTGTAACCGTTCATCTTATACTGATGTATCATAGTAATCTCTCCTTTATACTGCATGTCGGCCTGTGCTCCGCACCTCCCACACTTCGTGACTTTGCCGCCACGCAAGAACCGCCGGATTCCTTTACCGGAATCCGGCGGTACATATCCTTTTATTATGCGTAATTAACGCTCACACGGCTGATTTGCAACACCGCAGGAAGTCTTACATGCAGACTGACAGGAAGTCTGGCACTCACCGCATCCGCCGTCGGCAAGGCTTGCGGAAAGACTACGGGTATTTAAAGTCTTAATACGGCTGCCGGTGTTCTCACACGGCTGATTTGCAACGCCACAGGAAGTCTTACATGCAGACTGGCAGGAGGTCTGGCACTCGCCGCATCCGCCGTCGGTAAGACTGATTGCTAAATCTCTGGTATTCAGTGTATTAATTCTGCTCATTATTTCATACTCCTTTATGTAGAATCTTCATCATTGCATCTATTATAGTCCAAAGCTACGGATTTTGTCAACCGCAATGTTAGGGGAAGTTACATTTTCTCACGTGTTCTTCCCAACTTCTCCCTATCCCGCGTAACCGATACCGTCAAAGCACTCCTCCTCCGGTACTCCGTTCACGGTATACGGCCAGCCATCCCCATCCTCTCTCGTTACACGACATTCTCTGCCATCCGGCAAACGAAACTCTACATAGGTGGCACCGTCGGAACGAAGAAACGTAAATTCAGTCCCTGCCGGAACAATCGTACTTGTATTCTCACCTAATACGGAAACCTCTAACGGAATCTTCGATACTAACGGAGTCTGCGTTTCATCTAACGTATAGAAGTTTGTCAGCGGAACCAGCATTCCGGCCTTCGCATCAAAGGAGTATCTTCTCGTTCCTCCCATGGTACGGAACACATCCAAACGGGAGCTCAAATAAATCTCTGCCGGATTATTAAAGACTTCTTCCCCGTAACTATAGTCTTCCGCATCTGTTCTCATTGTAACAAAACCCGCATTTATCTGTACCATAGGCTCCGTAATACAATCCAGGCTCAAATCAAATATGTATAAAATCTTATAATCATTTTCTGTAGTTTCTTCTACAAACAAATAATATTTGTCCGCTACGGTAGCAAGATATGTCTTATATTCATACGCGTACATCTCATATTCCAAAATATTCCTGCCGTTCTTTCCAATTTCAAGTTTATGGTAAAAATCATCCCATTCCGCTTTGGACAAACCTATCAAAAAGGTATCCTTCGTACCGTTTACACCGTCAAGTTCCATGAAACTGTGAAACGGAACCGCTGACGCCCATCCCTGCTCCGGCGCTGTCATATAAATATCCCGGAACAATGCCGGCTCCTCCGCAAAATCAATTTCTGCCGTCAATACCCCTGCCGCATAGAAAGACAACTCATACGGGCTGAAATAGAAGGTAAGTCCGTCATAATCCATGGTCCAGGCCAAATTGTCCGTTTCCGTCTCATCATACAACGACTCCCATTCCTCAAACAAACAATCGGCATACTTTTCGGAAAGCGTCTGCTTTACCAACGCTCTGATTTTCTCTACGTCCGTTACCACCTCCGAAAGAGAAATCATTGCCCCGGTTTCCGTAGAGAAATTTTCACCGGTTACAACATTGGACGGATGAATACTTCCCGTATTCACATTCCAATTACACCGCATACTGATGATATGATTATCCGCTCTTTGTACAAAATATCCGGTAGAATCGTAACAGGATACATCCGTCTCATCCGCATACTGCTTCAACTCCTCCGCAGTATTCGCAAGATTTGTTACCACCTCTTCCGACTTTTTATCCCGCAAGGTCTTTAAAGACCTAAATACCGTAGATACCGCCGGATACTTCGCCGCATCCTCGCCTCCCATCAACGGATTCTGCCAGATAACGGCATACAACTGCCTTTCGTCTTCCCACTCAACAATTCTCTTATTCTCCAGCAAAATCCGTACCGGAACCGTTTCCGCTACCGCCTCCGGTGCTGTAGTTGCCTTCGGCACTTCCGGTACAGTGGTTGTATCCGGTGCAACCGTCTCCTGCGTCGGTACCGCGGTCGGCCCGTTTGCCGGTACATCCGGCTTCTCCATGCATGCCGTCAGGCAAAGTGTTCCCAATAAAAGTACATACTTCCAGTTTTTCTTCATTTTTACTCATCCTCCGATAAAAAGTCCCCGTCTACACCTATAAGCAACGGATTGCCTCTCCGCTTCCTCCGCCTGTCCGATGAATCCGTACACCGTTTCTTTCCTTTTGTAACAAAAAACCAACCTGTTCCTCTGTTATCTCCTCCCCGGGAACCAAAAGCGGTATTCCCGGCGGATAAGCCCATACATATTCCCCCGCAACCCTTCCGATTGCCTCTTTCCATGAATACTCCTTAGTGAAACCACGCTCTGCTTCCGCCGCACTCATACGTACCGGAGGCAATCCCGGATAGCAAAACTCCGGCGTCTCGCTTTTTTCACATTGCGCATCTATCTCAAGCAATGCCTGTAACAGGCGTGCCAGACTCCCCTTTGTATCCCCCGGACCCGTCATAGCCAGGCCATATTGCTCCGCTGCCATCTCAAGCTCAATCCGATACTCCGAACGTAACTTTTCCGTTAACATCGGCCCCGTCAAATCGGTTCCTTCGGTCACAATGACAATCTTTCCCGGATCTCTTTCATACACCGCCGGCTCCATTCTACGCAAAGTATCTCCATTTTCGTCCGTTATTTCTCCGGCAACGACCCGGATACGTTGTAGCAAGCGGGCCCCCTTATAAAACTCGGAAAGCGCTTCCTTCCACTCTGCGCAAAGCTTGTCTCCCCGTTCCTCCATAAGTCCGATGCATCCTTCGATGGACGCCAGAAGCAAATACGACGGGCTGCTGGTCTGAAACATATTAACCGCCGTCTGTACCGCTTCCCTTGATACGATACCGCCGGTTCGGTGCAACATTGCCGTCTGGGTCAGACACGGCAACGTTTTATGTAGGCTGTGTACCACCAAATCCGCACCGCATTCCACAGCCCCCTTCGGAAATTCGTCAAACCCGAAATGTGCTCCGTGGGCAGAATCCACCAGCACCGGCACACCGTATGTATGTGCCACCCGGCAAATCCCCTCCACATCACTAACCACTCCTTCATAGGTAGGGCTGGTAACAACCACCAGTTTTGCTTCTCTATACTTTTGCAGTGCAGCCTCCACAGCCTCCGGTGTCACCGCACCGCAGGCTCCGGTCTTTGCATCCTGCTCCGGCTGCAGATACACTGCCTTCGCATTTACGATTCGAATTCCGTTATATACGGATTTATGGCAATTTCTCGACATAATCACAGTATTTCCCATGGAAACCGTCGCATATATTGCCGCTAAAATACCGCCGGTACTTCCGTTAACCAGCGGATACGCCTCTTCACTTTTCCATAGTCTTGCCGCCCTCTCTTTTAAAGAAAGTAAAATCTCCTCCGGCTCCGCCAAGTTATCAAACCCCGCAATTTCCGTAATGTCACAATCTGCGCGAAGTGCTGCCAGATACCCATCCGTTCCGGAAAGAGCGAGGTTCCGCTTATGTCCCGGCATATGCATCGGGAGCATGGTCTTATTATATTCTTTCAACATCTGAAATAACGATTGTTCCATCGTATCCCTCTCCCTTCCTCCTGTCGTATCTTTTCTTTCCTTCGCATTATATGCACAGTTTTACCGTCACACTACTCACACCGTTTGCTTCATTTCTTCCTTTTCATACGCTTCCCGCAGCTTCCGCAAAGCTTTTTTCTCAATCCTTGATACATAACTTCTGCTGATGGAGAGACGGTCCGCAATCTCCCTCTGGGTCAGTTCCATGCCTCCGGCCAGACCGTATCGGAGCGTAATAATCTCCCGTTCCCGTTCCTCCAGATTTGCTGCGAGCAACCGCGGAAGCACGGACAGTTTTTCCTTTCGCTCGTAACGGTCCGTATAGTCCTCTTCCTCCGCCTCGATAATCTCCAACAAGCTGATGGCATTTCCTTCTTTGTCCGTTCCGATCGGATCGTACAGATATACTTCCTTGGCAGTCTTTTTCCCCGCACGGAAAAACATCAGTAACTCATTTTCGATACATCGCGCCGCGTATGTGCCCAGACGGATCCCTTTGCATGCATCAAAGCTGTCCACCGCCTTAATAAGCCCCACTGTCCCGATGGAAAGCAAATCCTCGTTGTCCCTCTCCGGTTGGGAATATTTCTTTACGATGTGGGCCACCAGACGAAGATTATGCTCAATCAGCAAATCCCTTGCCTGCCTGTTCCCACTGCGAAACTCCGTAAACAAAGTCTCTTCTTCTTTTGCATCAAGCGGTTTCGGATAAGATAACACTCCGCCATGCCTCCGACCGTTCTTTCTAACAGCCTATGACCGGAAAACATGACCCGTGCCTGTCGCCCCGAAACTTTTCATCTTTGTAACCGCGGAAAAAAGTTTCGCTTATCGTTCCTTATTAATTCGTAAAATCGTCAGCGGCTCTGCCTTACAATCCAAGGTTACATATATCATCTGCTGCGGATGCGGACAACTCTCCATCGCATTTCCTTCCGTATCCGTAATGGACAGCACCTTGGCATAACTGCTCGTCCCGTCAAAGTGCATCACTTCTATTGTATCGCCTACACAGAACTTGTTCCTTTGCTCCATAAAAAGACGACCATCCTCCGTCACCTCTACCGGAAATCCCAGATAGGTATATTCCTTGTTGTAATCATTATTCTCATATACCTGGGCATCACTTCCCGGTGCACCGAAGAAAAATCCCGTAGTATAACTGCGGTAGGTACACTTGGAAATCTCTTCCCTGTAATACGGCAAACGCTTCCTATAAATTTCTTCGTTTTCAAAATAATCGTCAATAGCCTGCCGGTAGGTCCGTGCCACCGTTGCCACATAAAGTGCAGTTTTCATGCGTCCTTCGATTTTAAAACTGTCAATACCTGCAGCCACAAGCTCCGGGATATGCTCAATCATACACAAATCTTTCGAGTTGAAAATGTAGGTTCCCCGCTCGTTTTCAAATACCGGCAAATACTCTCCCGGACGACTCTCCTCCATAATATAATACTTCCAACGACACGGATGGGTGCATGCACCGAGGTTCGCATCTCTTCCCGTAAAATAATTACTGAGCAGGCATCTTCCGGAATAAGAAATACACATAGCCCCGTGAATAAAGGTCTCGATTTCCAAATCATCCGGAATATTCCTGCGAAGCTCGGAAAGCTCCTCCATGGAAAGCTCTCTCGCGGATACCACACGCTTTGCCCCGAGACGATGCCAGAACCGATAGGTCCTGTAATTTACATTATTGGCCTGGGTACTGATATGAAGCTCCGTCTCCGGTAAAATCTCCCGGGCAATTTCAAATACACCCGGGTCGGAAATAATCAGGGCATCCGGAGCCATTTCCTTTAATTCCGTAAAGTACTCTTCTACGCCCGCCAAATCCCGGTTATGGGCCGTAATATTTGCGGTAACATACACCTTTACTCCGTGCGCATGGGCATAGGCAATGCCCTCTATCATATCCGCTTTGGAAAAATTGTGCGCCTTTGCACGCAGACCATACATTTCTCCGCCGATATACACCGCATCGGCACCGTACTTTACCGCTATTTTTAACACTTCAAGGCTTCCTGCCGGTAGCAAAAGCTCCGGTTTCTTTCTCTGTTCCATATGCCCTCCTACTTCTTCACACTCAATGTCACTCCGTCACCGACTGGAAGCACCACCGTTTCCAGCTCTTCCATATGCTTTAAGGTATACACATACTCCCTCATTCGCATATGAATGGTCCGTTCCCGTCGCGGAATCGTATACTTAGACTCCACAATCGTTCCCTCCTGCAACACGTTATCCGTAATCAGAATACCTCCCTCCGGTAAAAGCCGCATCAGATGCGGAAGAAAATTCATATACTGCCCCTTTGCCGCATCCATGAAGATAAACGGATAGGACTCTCCCTTATCCGCAAGCTCCTTCAATACCTCGTTGGCATCTCCGCAAAGCAGGGTCACCTGCTCCGCTCTCGGTATCGCCGCCAGATTCTTTTTTGCTTCCTTAATCCGCATCTCCACCTTTTCAATGGTGGTAATGGTACAGTTTTCAGGCATATACTCGCTCATAAAAGCGGAAGAAAAACCTACCGCACAGCCCACCTCCAAAATTTTTTCCGGTCTTAACAAGCACAAAAGGAAACGCAGTAAAGACTGCGCTTCCTTTCTGATAATCGGTACTTCGTCCGCAAGTGCTCTTTGTTCCAGTTCATCCAGATACTCCGGCAAATCGCATTCCAATGCCTTAATATACTCCGACAATCGTTCTCTGATAATCATCACGTTTCCTCCGGTAGTGCATTCGATAAATCTGTAATTACATCCAGAACCTCATCATAGGTCATGGACGTATTCAACAAAAAGGTTCCCTGCATGATTTTGTACTCATACAACTGCACCTTCAAATAGAAGGTCGTTTTGTTCACAACAATTTTATTCATATAAAGCTTCTCGGCAATATCCATGGTAGACTCGCCCTCTTCGATATGAATCTCCACATCGCGCCCCGGCTCCGCTTCACACACACGATCGCCGAACACCTGATAAGAAAACTCGTATACATTTGTGGCAACATAATAAATACCGAACGCTACCACGGCATAAAATACCAGATTTAATAATGCGCCCAGAAAATAGCCCATTAAATCAAGTGCCGCTTTCGTTTGCTGTGATTGTTTCGCCATAGTTACGCATCCACCTCCATAATAATCGGAAGAATCATCGGGTTACGCTTCATCTTTTTCCAAAGATAATCACTTAAGGAATCCTTCATGGTATTTTTAATCTTTCCCCAGTCGGACACATTCTTTTCCATGCAACGGTCCAGAGCGTCAAGCACGACTTCCCTTGCCTCTTCCAACAGGTTTTCCGACTCTCTCACATAGACAAAGCCTCGTGTTACGATATCCGGCCCCGCCAAAATCTCGTTGGTATACTTCTGCAAAGTCAGCACAATAATAATCAAACCGTTCTCGGATAAATACTGACGGTCGCGCAATACAATATTTCCGACATCACCCACTCCGAGACCGTCAACAAAAATACCTTGTGCCTCTACTTTATCCACTACGGTTCCGCATTCCTCATCCAACTCCAAAACATCGCCGGAGGAAAGAATAAATACCCTTTCCTTATCCACTCCCATACTCTGGGCCAACTGTCCGTGAGTTACACGATGGTGATACTCGCCGTGTAACGGAATCGCATACTTCGGTTTTGTTAAAGCATAAATTAACTTTATTTCTTCCTGGCAGGCATGACCGGAAACATGGGTATCCTGGGTAATAACCTTCGCACCCTTTCTGGTCAGCTCGTTGATAATCTTCGATACCTGCTTTTCATTGCCCGGAATCGGATGGGAACTTAAAATAACCGCATCTCCCGGCACAATGGATACTTTCTTGTGAGTAGAGTTTGCCATACGGGACAATGCCGCCATAGCTTCTCCCTGGCTGCCGGTGGTAATCAACACCAGCTTCTCGTCCGGATAATTCTTAATCTGCTCGATATCAATCATAATATTGTCCGGAATGTTGATATATCCCAATTCTGCGGCTGTAGAAATAATATTTACCATACTGCGGCCCTCGATCACCACCTTGCGGTCATACTTTTCCGCCGTATAAATAATCTGCTGTACACGGTCTACATTGGAAGCAAAGGTTGCCACAATAAGACGGTGATTCATATTCTCCGCAAAAATGGTATCAAACGTCTTTGCCACCATCCGCTCCGACATGGTAAAGCCCGGGCGTTCTACGTTGGTAGAGTCGGCAAGCAAAGCCAATACCCCTTTCTTTCCAAGCTCCGCGAACCGCTGCAAATCAATGGTGTCGGAAAACATCGGCGTATAATCCACCTTAAAGTCACCGGTATGAACAATGGTACCTACCGGAGTAAAAATCGCCAATGCGGCTGCATCCGCAATGCTGTGATTTACGCGGATAAACTCGATACGAAAAGCGCCTAAATTCACGGACTGTCCGTACTTAATCACCTTACGCTTCGTGGTCTTTAACAAATTATGCTCTTTTAACTTATTATCAATAACGCCCACCGTCAGCTTGGTCGCATACACCGGTACGTTGATTTCCTTTAATACATACGGCAGAGCACCGATATGATCCTCATGACCGTGGGTAATCAAAAATCCCTTTACCTTGTCGATATTCTCCTTCAGATAAGTAATGTCCGGAATGACTAAATCAATACCTAACATATCATCTTCCGGGAATGCCAGGCCGCAGTCTACAATAATAATACTGTCCTCATACTCATAGGCGGTAATATTCATACCGATTTGTTCCAAACCGCCTAACGGAATAATACGAAGTTTCGGCTTTGCCACCTGCTCTTCCATCACAAACTGTTCCTCTTCCTGTGCAGCCACTGCTGCTCTGATACCTCTTCTTCTCAAAATTGCACCTCCGTTTCGGTGCATCGCAAAACAAAGCTTTTCTAAAAAGCTTTTCTAAAAATCCTATCACGCACGTTCTGATTTTAAATTTCAAACGCATGACAATTCCAGCCCCGCCGTCTCCGTCATTCCGAAAAACGCCCGGCTTTGGAAGTCATACGTCCGATTCCGACGCAATACCTGTTCCAATCTGTTTTACAATGCATCTATTTTACTAAAATAATTCCCTGATTCAAAAAATACATACAACACAAAATTCAAAATTTAGAACACAAATTCCGTATCTTCCAAAAGCTCGCTAAAAAGTCCCGCTACAGCCTTTAATTCCTTCTCGTCCTCAACGATTTCATAAACCGCCTCAGACTCACCCTCAGCGGAAACATCCTTCAAAATCAACGCTTCCTGCTCTTCATCCTCAATATCATCCAACACTAAAAGATAGTCTCTTCCGTTAATACGAGTCTCCTCGATGACATGAAACTTAACCTCATCTCCGTCTTCCGTTGTAAAGGTAATGATATCCTGATTTCTTTCCATTTACGCATCCTCTCCGACTTTATAATTCATCCGGTCCAAATAACTTTGTAAAATCAACACTGCAGCTAATTTATCTACCACTTCACGTTTCTTCTCAAGTCCGGCATTTCCGGCATCCAGCACACGATGGGCCTCCACCGTTGTCAGACGCTCGTCCTGTAACTCCACCGGCAGTCCGGTTCTTCTCTTTATGTTTTCGGCAAACTCCTCTGCCTTCTTCGCACGTTCTCCCACGGTATTGTTTAAATGCTTCGGGTATCCTACAACAATCCGCTCTACTTCGTACTCCTGTACCAATTCCTCAATTCTCCGGTAGGTCTTCCGGAGCTGTAACTCCTGTTCTCTCCGAATGGTCTCTATCCCCTGCGCCGTAAGCAGAAGCGCATCACTGATTGCTACGCCTACCGTTGCCGCACCAAAGTCCAAGCCCATAATCCGCATGGTTCTACCTCTCTTATCTGCGAATCCTACAGCTCATGTCTGATATAGTTACGCAAAAGTTCTTCGATAATTTCATCCCGCTCTACCTTCATGATTAAGCTTCTTGCATTCTCATGGCTGGTAATGTACGTCGGGTCTCCGGACATAATATATCCTACAATCTGATTCACCGGGTTATAGCCCTGCTCTGTCAATGCACGATGCACCGTTGTCAAAATCTCATGCACATCCGGCATCATATTCTTTTCTACCTTAAAAAACTGTGTATGATTCGTCTCCTGCATAGGTCTACACCCTCCTCCGTCATAGTCTTGTCGCATTCTGACCCATTATTATCCATAATAATATATTTCCCGAAAAATTTCAATCCTTTTCATAGATTTTTAAGGATTCTCTTCCTCCGCATTTCAGGCCGGCCCAAGCTGCTCAGCCGCAACCCCATCACCGATTTTATCTCCGTAAATTTTCACCCGGACAGTCTCGTTTTCCTGCAATACTCCGTCTCTATCCTTCACAAATACTTTCACATACCGGGTTGTGTGACCGGTCATATAGCGGACACAGTCCAACACGGTTGCTTCTTCCGACAGCACCGTTTCCTCTGCACCGTCAAACTGCCGGATATACGCCTCCCGCAGCTCCTTTTCTACCGCTTCCAGCGCATCGGAGCGTTCCGACTTTATCTGCTCCGGCACCTGATGCTCCATGCGGTCGGCCACCGTTCCCGCACGTCTGGAATACTTAAAAATGTGAATCTGGGAAAACGCAATGTCCCGTGCAAACAGAAGCGTTTCCGCAAACTCTTCTTCCGTTTCTCCCGGGAATCCCACAATAATGTCAGTAGTAATTGCCGGCTTGTCAAAATACATGCGCAAATACTCCACTGCCTGTCTGTATTCCGTCGTGGTGTACTTCCGGTTCATGCGCTTTAATGTGGCGTCGCATCCGCTCTGCAACGACAGGTGAAAATGCGGACAAATCTTTGAAAGAGAAGCAAGCTCCTTTACAAAGGCTTCTGTCATAATGCGCGGTTCCAAAGATCCCAGGCGAATCCGCTCAATTCCCGGAAGCTCCTGTACTTTTTTCAGTAGTGCCAACAACGGAAGAACTTTACTCTCTCCCTCTGCCGTATCCGCCAGCGTGGCATCAAATTGCGACAAACCGTAAGAAGACAGATGAATTCCGGTCAAGACAACCTCCTTGTAGCCTTCCTTTGCCAGACGGGTAATCTCCGCCAAAATCTCCCCTTCTCCACGGGAACGTACCCGGCCTCTCACATAAGGAATAATGCAATAACTGCAAAACTGATTACAACCGTCCTCAATTTTAATATATGCTCTGGTCCGCTCCGTCACCGTTTCAATCGGCAGCTCCTCGTATTCCTTCTCTTTCCCGATATCAAGCAATGCACAAAGACGTTCTTCCTTCTTCTCCAGCGCTTCCGCCGTAAGTTCCACAATCTTTGCCTTTTGATTGTTTCCCACAACCAAATCGATTCCTTCCTGCGTAGAAAGAGTCTCCCCTGCTGCCTGGGCATAACACCCCGCCGCTACCACCAACGCACTCGGATTATTTTTCTTTGCCCGGTGTAGCATCTGTCTGGACTTTCGGTCCGCCATATTGGTTACAGAACAGGTATTTACCACATAAATGTCCGCTTCTTTCGTAAACTCGGTCTCTACGGCTCCGGCTTTTAAAAAAAGCTCCCGCATGCCCTCAGTCTCATAGGAATTCACTTTGCAGCCAAGCGTTAAAAAGGCCACACGCTTTCCTTCTATTTTGTGCATTTCTTTGTTCATTCCTTTGCTTCCTTTCCCGAGTTTTCGTACATTTTAACACTTTTCAATAAAATTTACTAACTTTTTTATCACATTTGTATATTGACATTTTTATCAGCAAACGGTACTATATAAGTATAAAGATGCTTAATTCAATAAGCATCTCAATCAACAAGAAGGAGGAGTAACATTATGAAGACCGTAAAAATTTCTTTAAACTCTATCGATAAGGTAAAGGCTTTCGTAAACGAGATCACGAAGTTCGATTCCGATTTCGATTTAGTTTCCGGAAGATATGTCATTGATGCAAAGTCCATCATGGGTATTTTCAGTTTAGACCTTTCTAAGCCGATTGACTTAAACGTACATGCTCAGGACAACTTAGACGCTGTTCTTGCTGTTTTAGCACCGTACATCGTTGAGTAATCCCAAATAAAAGGTATTGTTACAAACTGGGGAGGATACAAAACGTATCCTCTTTCTTTTTTGCCCCTCTTTGTCATAAAAGAAAATCGTTACTATATTTATCCTCTAAAACCTCCCAACCATCTCCGCTTCTTACTAGTTAGGCTTTGACTTCAATAACTTCTGTCGTCTCAATTGCTTCCTTCATCAAATCGTCAATGACATCCGCCAGTAACTCCTCAGACTTTTCAATCACCGACAGTATCGGCTTTGTTACCGGATGCTTTGCCACAAAAATCGTACAGCAATCCTCGTACGGTAAAATGGATGTCTCAAAGGTGCCGATTTTCTGTGCAATGTCGATAATTTCCACTTTATCCATGCCAATCAGCGGACGGAATACCGGAAGCTCACACACTGCATTCGTCGTGAGTAAGCTATGCATGGTCTGGCTTGCCACCTGGCCGATGCTTTCACCGGTTATCATACCGAGACAATCACTCTTATTTGCAAAGTACTCCGCAATACGCATCATATAACGGCGCATAATAATGGTCAGTTCTTCATGCGGACACTTCTCGTAAATGGCCAGCTGGATGTCCGTAAAATTAACCACATTGAGGCGAATCGGGCCGGTATAACGGCTGACGATTCTGGCCAAATCCACCACCTTCTCCTTTGCACGGTCGCTGGTGTACGGCGGCGCATGGAAATAGGTTGCCTCCAGTGCAACACCACGCTTTGAAATCATATAGCCCGCCACCGGACTGTCGATACCGCCGGAAAGCAGTAACATCGCCTTTCCGGCAGTGCCTACCGGCATTCCGCCCGGTCCTGCCAGAACCTTAGAATATATATAAGCACGTCCTCTGATTTCCACGGTAATTACTTCCTGCGGATTGTGTACATCTACGGAAAGCTCCGAAAAACGGGACAACAAATACTCACCCACCTTGGCACATACCTCCGGGGATGTGAACGGATACTGTTTGTCTGCACGCTTTGCAGCCACCTTAAAGGTAAAGTTCTTCTGCGGATACATCTCCTCCACAAAATCACCGGTTGCCTGCTTTACGGTTTCCCAGTCCGTGGTCTCCACCACCTTTACCGGACAAAAGCCGGTCACTCCGAACACGCGGCCCAGTGCTTCTACCGTATCCTCGTAGTCATAGCCCTGCGGACACTCCACAAAAATTCTTCCCTGCTCACGCACCACCGTGTACTCACCAAGCGTGCGCAGACTGTCCATAATTCTGTTCTTTAATGCATTTTCAAAAATGTGGCGATTATTTCCCTTTAATCCGATTTCACCGTACTTCACCAAAAAAGCCTGATACATACTGTCCTCCAATTTTCTCTCTGCCGTTCATCCGGCAAATTCTGTCGTTCCGCGCGGCATTCGCCGCCGTCACACATGCTTCCTTTTCTTATTTTCGCCAAAATCTCCGTAACTGCGGTAATAACTCTTTCAATACATCCAGAGTATACTCCAACTCCTCTTTCGTCGTATCCTTACAAAAACTGAACCGCACCGTAGCGTCCAGTAATTCTTTCTTTACATCAATGGCCTTTAACGTTCCGCTGACCGCCGGATGATTAGACGAGCAGGCCGAACCGGAGGATACATAAATTCCCTTTTCCTCCAGAGCATGAAGCAATACTTCACTGCGCACCCCCGCAAAGCCCACACTCATAATGTGCGGCGCGGTTTTCTTTAGTCTCGCTTCTCGTTCCGCAGCATCTATCGGAGCACCATCCTTGTTATCCACCAAATGAACAGTCACATCAGGAAGCTCCGCAAGCCCTTCCGCAAAACACTTCTTCAGCTCAAACAAATGCTCCTGCAAGCCTTCGATATCCTTGCAGGCAAGCTCTGCCGCCAAGCCGAGTCCCGCAATCCCCGGTACATTTTCCGTGCCGGACCGCATGCCCTTTTGCTGACCGCCGCCAAATAAAATCGGCTTTATCTTTGTTTTCTCTTTTACATATAAAAATCCGCAGCCCTTCGGTCCGTGAAGCTTATGAGCACTGACCGAAAGTAAATCGATATTCTGTCGTTTCGGGTAAATCCGGAACTTTCCGTAGGCCTGAATGGCATCCACATGGAACAAAATCGTCGGATTGTACTCTTTTACCGCAGCCCCCAATGCCGTAATATCCTGTACCGCACCGACCTCATTGTTCACCGCCATCACCGATACTAAAATCGTATCCTCGCAAAGTGCTTCCTTTAAGGCATCTACCGTAACGGTACCCTCAGGTCCCGGGGCCAGATAAGTCACACGAAAGCCCAGTTTCTCAAGGAAAAACATCGGCTCATACACCGACGGATGCTCAAAAGACGTGGTAATAATATGCATGCCGCTGCGCTTATTGGCAAGAGCTGTCCCGATTAAGGCCATATTGTTGGACTCGGTGCCACCGGACGTAAAGAAAATCTCTTCCGGCTTACATTTTAAAGTTGCCGCTATCTGCTCCTTTGCCGTCTTAATATAGCGCTCCGCTTCCATACCCTTTTTATGACGGGAAGACGGATTACCGAAATCCTCCCGATATACCCGCTCCATCAAGGCCAATACGTCGTCATTGATTTTCGTTGTAGCCGAATTATCCAAATACGCTTCCATGAAATCTCCTGTTCCTTTATGCTCTACACCATCCGTTCCTAACGCATTGCTTACAAACCGATGGAAACGCAAAAAACTAAGTTACTTTCCTGTACACTCGATAGAAAGCATCAGCATGGACAGCATGGCAAGTCCCGCCGTCTCCGTCCGCAAAATACGCTTTCCGAGAGAAAGACACTCTGCACCGTGTTCCTTGCACTGGGTCACCTCGTCCTCCGTAAAACCGCCTTCCGGACCTACAAAAACACCGATGCTGCTTTTCTCTCCCGCTACTTTCAGGCACTCCGCCGTCGGCTTCATGCCTTCCGCGTTTTCATACAGAATTACATTATAGTCTAAATTCTCCATAGACGCAAGTGCTTCTTTCCAGGTATGTATCGGCGCAACAGTCGGAATCACGCCGCGCCCCGACTGCTTTGCCGCACTTTCCGCAATAGCCTGCCAGCGAGCCAGCTTCTTCTCTTCCTTACCGCCCTCGGTCTTTACGATAGTACGCTTTGTCACCACCGGCACAATCTCCGCTGCACCCAATTCCACCGCCTTCTGAATAATCAGCTCCATCTTGTCCTTTTTCGGCAGTCCCTGATATAGCACCAGCCGCACAGGAAGCTCTGTATCGGATTTCTTTTCTTCCAATACCGTAGCCAAAAGATTACGCTCCTTACTTCCCGCAAGCTCGCACAAATAGTCCGTACCGGCTCCGTCGCATAAAACAAACCTCTCGCCATTCTTCATACGAAGTACGTTTTTGATATGATTGACATCCTCTCCGATGATTTCGATGCTGTCGCCCTGCTTTTGGGACGGTTCGATATAAAAACGATACATGATTCTTCCTTTCCGATTCGATGCCGCATTCTGCCGTATCCGATGTGATTGCCATGCAAACACATCCTCTTACTTCTTCACTATTTTGCTACAATCGATACCCAATCTCCCTGAGTCACCACTTCCACGATTTCAAAACCATTCTCACGAAGGGCTTCTTCCACCGCTTCCTGCTTCATGTTAATGATACCGGAACTGATAAACAGAGCCCCCGGCTTCATAAACTCCCGTACCACGCCGGACAACGGGATGATGACATCTGCCAGAATATTTGCTACCACAATATCAAATTTATGAAGACCTACCGCTTCCCGTAATTCCGCATCTCCGATGACGTTACCGTCAGACACCTCAATGAGACCGCTCTTTCCCGTAAATACCGGTAAGCCCTTTTCATCCTTTTCACAAACCGTAGCGGTAAGCTTATTCACTTCCGCATTCTCCGCGGTGACACCTACCGCAATCGGGTCGATATCCACCGCTGCCGCATACCCGGCACCTAAAAGCATGGAGATAATAGAGAGAATACCGCTTCCGCAGCCCACGTCAAATACGATATCACCCTGCTTTAAATACTTCTTTAAATTCCAGATACAAAGCTTTGTGGTCTCATGGGCACCGGTACCGAAGGCAGTACCCGGATCGATTTCCACCACCAGGTCCCCGTCCTTTTTCTCCGTCAAAGTCTCCCAGGTTGGCTTAATCACGATGCTGTCATCCACACGGAACGGCTTAAAGAACTCCTTCCAGTTATTAATCCAGTCCTTATCCTCTGTTTCGGACACGGAAAGCTCCCCGCTCCCCACATCAATAAACTGACGAAGCTCCGCCAGCTCCACCGCAATATTCGCCTTTAATGCTTCAATATCCGTATCGGTATCCAGATAAAAGCTCACCGTCGCACTGCCGTCATCCTCCGGAAGCTCCGGTAATATATCAATAAACATCTTCTGCTTGTCCTCTTCGGAAAGCGGCACAAAATCCGAAATTTCGATACCTTCCACGCCAAGGTCCGCAAGCATCACACTGACCAAATCCACCGCCTCCGTGGTTGTCTTCATCTCCATCTTAATCCACTTCATAATCTGTCTCCTTTATCTTCTCCGAACTGCCACTCCTTGGCTAGTATACCACATTTCCTCCCATGATTCAATCAAAACCATGTGACAGAAAAGAACCGGGAAATAATTCTCCATTCCCGGTTCCGTGTATCTTATTTACTTTCCGAAAAACTTCTTTTTCCCGTTCTTACCGCCCTTATCGGACTTATCGTCATCACCGCGCTCGCCGGAGGCTTCCGCATACTTTTCCAAAAGCTCCTTCTGCTCGGAGGAAAGCTTCGACGGTACCTGTACCACTAAGGTTACGTAGTGATCGCCGCGAACGTCCTTGTTACGAAGAGTCGGTACACCCTTACCGCGAAGGCGGATTCTCGTATCGGTCTGAGTCCCCGGCTTAATGGTATATAACACATCCCCGTCCACAGTACTGATACGCACATCGCCGCCCAATGCAGCCTGGGTAAAGGACATCGGCGCGGTAGAGTAAATATCATACTCCTGGCGCTGGAAAATCGGGTGGGAGCTAACCGCTACCTCAACCAGCAAATCACCCTGCTCGCCACCGTTGGCACCCGGCTCACCCTTTCCGCGAATGCGGATGCTCTGGCCGTGATCGATACCCGCCGGAACGGACACCTGAATCTTCTTACGCTTCGTCACATAACCGTTGCCGTAGCAATCCGGACACTTTTCTTTAATAATCTTACCGGTACCGCGACAATCCGGACACGCCTGTACGTTACGCACCATGCCGAATAAGGACTGCTGGGTATATACGACCTGGCCCTTACCGCCACACTTACTACAAGTCTCGCTCTGGGTACCCGGCTTTGCACCGCTGCCGCTACAGGTATCACACTTTTCCTTTAAGTTTAACTCCAGCTCCTTCTCGGTACCGAATACCGCCTCGTTAAAGGTAATACGGATGCCGGTACGAACATTGGCACCCTTCTGCGGACCGGTATTTCCGCCTCTGCTGCGTCTTCCGCCACCGAACAAATCACCGAAAATGTCACCGAAAATATCGCCCATATCCATGCCGGAGAAATCAAAGCCGCCGGCACCGCCTGCGCCGCCCTGCTCAAAGGCCGCGTGACCGAACTGGTCGTACTGTCTTCTCTTCTCCGCATCACTTAAAATCGCATATGCCTCGGAAGCTTCCTTAAACTTTGCCTCCGCTTCCTTATCTCCCGGATTCATATCCGGATGATACTTCTTTGCCGTCTGGCGGTACGCCTTCTTTATTTCATCGTCCGTAGCGGTCTTGGACACGCCAAGGACTTCATAGTAGTCCCGCTTACTGTCAGCCATCTTAAACTCCTCCGTTTCACACCGTTTCCAGTCAAAAGGTGCATCTTCCATAAAACACTTTTATGGCACAGGGGAGTATCCCCCTGCGCCATAGTCTTTCAAATCCTCGGAATAGGCGCATTTTCCGCCCGTACTCCACTATTCAAAATCTACCTTTTCGGATTATACCTCACGGTAGTCTGCATCTACTACATCGTCAGCTGCATTGCCGTTAGCACTTCCCATATCCGGGCCTGCGCCTGCACCCATATCCGGGCCTGCGCCGCCTGCACCCTGCATCTGCTCGTACATCTTGGTAAAGAGAGACTGTGCACTGGTCATAAGCTTTTCCTTTGCAGCCTTGATATCCTCAACTTCGCCCTCGGACATTACTTCCGGATTGCTCTTCTCAACAAGCTCCTTTAAGTGAGCAAGGTCAGCCTCAACCGCACTCTTATCCTCAGCGGAAATCTTGTCGCCTACATCGGCAAGAGCCTTCTCGGTCTGGAATACCATGGAGTCTGCATCATTGCGAACTTCCACTGCTTCCTTACGCTTCTTATCCTGTGCCTCGTACTCGGCAGCTTCTCTTACTGCCTTATCGATATCGGCATCGGAAAGATTGGAGCCTGCGGTAATGGTGATGTGCTGCTCTCTGCCGGTTCCCAGATCCTTTGCGGATACGTTTACGATACCGTTTGCATCGATATCGAAGGTAACCTCGATCTGCGGAACACCTCTTCTTGCCGGCGGAATTCCGTCGAGACGGAACTGACCGAGACTCTTGTTGTCCTTCGCGAACTGACGCTCACCCTGAACAACGTTAATATCTACTGCGCTCTGATTGTCGGCTGCAGTGGAGAAAATCTGACTCTTTCTGGTCGGAATGGTAGTATTTCTCTCGATTAATCTGGTAGCAACACCGCCCATGGTCTCAATGGAAAGAGAAAGCGGAGTTACGTCAAGGAGAAGGATATCGCCGGCACCTGCATCACCTGCCAGCTTACCACCCTGAATGGAAGCACCGATTGCTACGCACTCATCCGGGTTTAAGCTCTTGTTCGGCTCATGACCGGTGAGCTGCTTTACCTTATCCTGTACTGCCGGAATACGGGTAGAACCACCTACAAGGAGTACCTTACTAAGCTCGGAAGCGTTAAGGCCAGCATCCTTTAATGCGTTCTGTACCGGGATAGCGGTTCTCTCAACCAAGTCGTGAGTTAACTCGTCGAACTTTGCTCTGGTTAAGTTCATATCGAAATGCTTCGGTCCCTCTGCGGTTGCAGTAATGAACGGAAGGTTGATGTTGGTGGTCATCTGAGAGGAAAGCTCCTTCTTAGCCTTCTCCGCAGCTTCCTTTAATCTCTGAAGCGCCATCTTGTCTAAGGAAAGGTCTACGCCCTCTGCCTTCTTAAACTCATCGATGAAGTATCTGGTTACTCTCTCGTCGAAGTCGTCACCACCGAGACGGTTGTCACCGGAGGTAGCAAGTACTTCGATAACGCCGTCACCGATTTCGATGATGGATACGTCGAAGGTACCGCCGCCCAGGTCATATACCATGATTTTCTGCTCTTTTTCGTTGTCAAGACCGTATGCAAGTGCTGCTGCGGTCGGCTCGTTGATAATACGCTTTACTTCAAGACCTGCAATCTTACCTGCGTCCTTGGTTGCCTGACGCTGTGCGTCGTTAAAGTATGCCGGAACGGTGATAACCGCCTCGGTTACCTTCTCGCCTAAGTAGCTCTCAGCATCTGCCTTTAACTTCTGCAAAATGAATGCAGAAATTTCCTGCGGAGAGTACTTCTTGTCATCAATGGTTACTCTGTAGTCGGTACCCATGTGACGCTTAATAGAAGAAATCGTCTTGTCGGAGTTGGTTACCGCCTGACGCTTTGCAGCCTCACCTACAATACGCTCTCCGGTCTTTGTGAATGCCAATACGGACGGGGTGGTTCTGACACCTTCCGTATTTGTGATAACTACCGGCTTACCGCCTTCCATAACGGCTACGCAGGAGTTTGTTGTACCTAAGTCAATACCAATAATCTTTCCCATCTCTTTTTCCTCCTATAATATAAAAATTTAATTTGCAACCTTTACCATACTGTGACGTACCACGGAATCCTTATACATGTAACCTTTCTGGAACTCCTCTGCCACTATATTCTCACCAAGATTTTCATCTTCTATGTGCATTACCGCATTATGAAAATCCGGATTGAATTCTTTGCCTACCGCTTCAATCGGGGTTACACCCGCTTCCGCAAGTTCCGTCAGAAGCTGCTTGTAAATCTTGTCGATACCCTGTGCAAAGGCACCGTTTTTCTCCTCCTCGGAGACCGTTGCCAATCCGCGCTCGAAGTTATCGATGACCGGAAGAAGCTTTTCTACGATGCTCTTTGCACCGATTTCGAACATTGCCGCCTTTTCCTTTTCGGTACGCTTTCTGAAATTCTCGAACTCTGCCATCTGGCGAAGTACTTTATCGTTTAACTCCGCAATCTGCTCGTCTCTCTTATCTTTCTTTTCTTTCTTCTTAAAAAAGCCTTTGCCTTCTTTTGCATCTTCGGAAGCCTCTGCTTCTGTTTCTGCTGTCTCTACGGTCTCTTCCGCAGCTTCGGCAACCGTCTCTTCCGTCTGTGCTTCCATGGTTTCGTCTACTGCTTCTTCCATGGTCTCGTCCGGATTTTTCACTTCCTGCTCTGCCATTTTTCTCACCTTTCTTGTTACTCTTTATTCTTCTTAAAAATATCATCCAACTGACTCTTTAAGGTTTGCAACGTTCCTACTACCTTTTCGTAATCCATACGTTTCGGTCCGACGATACCGATCTTACCGTAAATACCGTCCTCAATCTCGTAGGTAGCGGTCACCACGGAACAATCCTTCATGGACTCCACCGAGGTCTCCTGACCGATATACACCTGAATGCCGTGCTCTTCGCTGTTTTCATTCAAAAGCTCTGTGAGAGACTTCTTTTCCTCCAGCTCATATAACAAATCGCTGGCAACATGGTGATCGGACAGCTCCGGATACTTTAAAATATTCGTTGCACCGCTGGTATAAATCGGAATGTCTTCTTCTTCGCTGATGGCCTGTGCAATGGCATCTAACAACTCGGAAATCACATTTCCGAGGCCTCCTGCCTGCTCTTTTAACTTTGCGATGACCGAAAGATTAATCTCGGACATATCCAGGCCCGTCAGGTAGGTGTTTAATACTATATTTAACTTTAAGATATCTTCTTTATTCAAACCTGCGACTAACGGAAGCATTTTGTTCTTTACGATGTTGCCCTCCAGAACGATAACCGCCAGAAGCTGGGTCTCATCTACATCCGTAAGCTGAATAAACTTTACTTTCCGGCTACGGTACTGCGGCCCGGTGACAAGCGTCGCATAATTGGTATTTACCGCCAACAGCTTTGCCACCTGCTGAAGCAGGGTCTCCATCTTATCCGCCTTGTCGTTCAGAGCATCCCACATCTGCTCCACTTCCTGCATTCGGCTCTGCATCATGGTGTCCACATAAAGACGATACCCCTTATCGGAAGGAATGCGGCCTGCGGAAGTATGAGGCTGTACGATGTAGCCTAACTCTTCCAAATCGGACATTTCATTTCGAATGGTCGCGGAGCTTAAATTCAAATCCGTAAACTTCGAAATGGTACGGGAGCCCACCGGCTCACCGGTTTCAAGGTAGTTCTTGATAATCGCTTGTAAAATCTTAAGTTTTCTCTCGTCTAATTCCACCGGTTCCCTCCTGTTCCCCTTCTCCTTGGTTTCCATGCTACTCGGTGTCCTTTTTACTTTGTTAGCACTCAACTCGATGGAGTGCTAATACCTTGTGTCTATAAAATAACACCACAAGAAACATTTGTCAAGTGGTATCTTGAAAATATTTTTGTGGTGTTCTATTCGTGCCTTATTCTTTCTCCAACATCTCCATCGTCATCCGGTTCCACCGGTACTTTTCCAAGTCCACCTTCTTATCGGTAACCTTCACTCCCTCTGCTTGCAGAAGCTCCACCTGCCGGTTTCCTCCTCCGAAGGCAAAGGCTTCCGATACCGCACCTTCTCTGTTTACCACTCTGTGGCACGGAATATGCTCCGGATCCGGATTGGCATGCAGGGCATAGCCTACCACCCTCGCCCAGCGTTTGTTGCCGGCCAGGGATGCGACTTGTCCGTAGGTGGCGACGGTGCCTTTTGGAATCTGTTTGACGACATTGTATATAAGTTCAAATGTGGATGGTTGGGATGGCTGCATAGTAACTACTCCTTCTTAATTCACTGAAACTCTTCTTTATAGAATATCCTCCCTCAAAAGAGAGTAAATATTCCCGTCTTCGTTTCTATCGTTCAAGCAAAAGCGACGCCGTAACGTACCTTCTTTTGTAAATCCGGCCTTTACCAAGGTCCGGTTGGACCCGATGTTGTCCACATGAGCATTTGCCTCAATCCGCTCCAGCCCCATAACTTCAAATCCAAACCGGCACACAGCCTTTAACACCTTTGTATTGATTCCCTGATTCCAATACTTTCGCTTTATAAAATACCCTACTTCTGCCAACGTATTATGATTTCCGAAATTGAAAAACTGAATCTGTCCTATGGTCTCCCCTTTTAACGTAACCACCCAGGTATACTCCCTCTTTCCTTTAAAGCCCTTGAGACGGCTTTCCTGTACTCTGAGCTCTCTTTCCTCATTCCATTCCCCCGGTCTTTTATAGAAACCGAAATATTTGAAATTCTCCTCATCATAGTAGATTTCCCAGAAAGGTCTGGCATCCTTTTTCGGGTCTGTCTGACGCAAATAAATATCCGCATCCACACGAATCGGCTGGAATTCCTTAAACAAATCACAAAACGCCATCGCTACTCCTCCAATCTTTTCACCGGAATATAAAGCTCCATCTGGGCCGCTCCCGACTGACAATCCCAACGTTCATCGTAATATTCAAAATCCGCAAGAAACGTTTCATCCAAACAATACTCCGACTGCGGAAGCCATACCCCATAAATATATTGGAACGCCTTCCCGATTTCTCCGTTCCCGTTGTTCCCGTTCACGGTAAAAACCGCATACAATGCTTTCGGAATTCTCTTTGCTACCATTCCCTCCGGCACCTCAGAATCCGGCTCCGCTTCCGCCGCTGCCATGTAATAAAACTGTAACGGATCCGACGAAAACTCCTCCATATAATCCTCAAAACCGTACATGGTATTCGGATTCTTTCGCGCAATCCTTACCATATTGTTTTTCAGGTTGTACCACGCTTCACCGATCACACCGTATCCGTCCCGTGTATGGCCGCGATACCCTACCAATAAAAACGCATCCCGTTCCTCAAAACGGGGTGTAAGCGAAAACTCGCCTTCCATATACACACGTTTTGTGTACCCTGTAACAATGGTTTCCACACTCCGATATGTAATCTTCGGTTTCTTCTTCCTTGCTTCCAACGGCGTCATCCCGAAAGTCTCTTTAAAGGTTCTGTTAAAGGACTGTATACTGTTAAAACCGTTCGCAAGGGCAATCTCCGTAACCGTCTTCTCTGTCTCACATAACTGCATATGGGCCAACGTCAACCTACGTTTCTTCATATAATCCGTTATGGTCTGCTCCGTCACCGTAGAAAAAATCCTGTGAAAATGAAATGCCGAATACCCGAACTTCTCCGCCAGATGTTCAAAAGTAATCGGTTCACTGATATGTTCATCAATATAATACAGTACCTGTTCAATCAACTGCAAATTATTCATTTCTTTAACCGCCTTTCATAAGTAGTATCGGTCCGATACATCCAGTATACTACCATATCAGAGCAGGCGTCTTCTCATTTCTTGCGGTTATATCACCCTTTTCCTTAAAGAGCAACTAATTTTTATATGCATCGCACACATCATTCCAACAATAGGTTACATCCTGCACACTCAGCCATAACTGGCATTCCTTGCGGTACGGTTTCTTTTTCTGACATATCTCGCAGGAAAATACCAACTCCTTATATCCGCCTGCGTACCGATACAAAAACTCCAGTTGATACTTCCCGCTGTTTAATGCAGAAACCAGTTCTGAAAGCGTCCACTGCTTCCGCACTGCCTTTCGCTCCGACTTTTTATCAAACACATAACACTGAGACTCATCTTC
>SVEN01000039.1 GCA_015057365.1 Lachnospiraceae bacterium
TTAGGGCTTGGTGGGAAAATGTTTTGCGGTTGGCGAACCATTTCGATGAGTCTTTAGACTCTTGCGCGGGAAAAAAGCCCTTATAGGGCTTGAGCAAACCACCGGCTAAGCCGGTGGTGCTGATTTTTTATGTGTATGTAAGGAAATAGAACTTATTAAGAACGAAAGTACCGGTTCTGGGCCGACCGGAGCGAAGTGGAGACGACTTCCGGGTGAAGTATTGGATATGATTGTCTGCTTCTATTGAGAAGTATGTTTTGAGGGTAGTGAATATAGAGGATTACAACATGGATTTGTGTAAAATAATATGATATTAGCAGACTATAATATGTGTATTTGCGATAGGCAATAATATTGATTTGCACAAAACAAGGTGGTATAATTAAAGTGATTGAAAGTGTATGGTGAACGAGAGGAGGTTTCTGAATATGGAGATTCTGTTTGGGGTTAAAACGGATGCTCCTGACCTTAAGGTGGAGTATGAAGTTTATTCGCCAGTAGATATGCGGAATTTGACTGATAGTAAAAGAAAAGAGATAGCACTGGCTATTCAATCGCTTGATGACCAAATAGCTATTTGCGACAAAGAAATCGATAAATTAAATGGCAAAATTGATAATTTAACAAATCATGCTGATAAGTTTGATTATACTTTGTCTGTAGCAAGTGGTGTTTTGACAGGTTTGATCGATGCTTTTTTTGTAGGTGAATTGAATTTGCAGGAATGTCACGATTGGGGAAGTGATAAGGTAAATGAATTTGTCAAAAAAGTCGGAGGAAGTGACAATCTTGACAAAGCCATAGAAAATTTAGAGAAGAAGTCAAAACCATTTTTTGCAAGTGATCCTAATCTAAATGACTTTGGTGGCGGAAAACAGCATCACTTTCGTGATTTTGCTCATCATCCCACTTTAGTGGGGTTGACATTTTCTCTTCTCACCCAGTTCTCCGGAAATTGTTATGGTACCGACACAATAGGGAAATTCATAGTGGTTCCTGTAAAAGACAAGTCTAGAATCGGTAATACTGTAACGAAAAAGATAATTTATGGAACCGTTTATTGGTTTTTGCACCTTGTTAGTGATATGGCGGGGACAAGATCAACGGCGGGCGGAGGGACAGGACTTCCTGGGCCTATACTATCTTTTGCTAAAGAATTATCGGCACTTCCTTTCTTTCAAAATGTAAAGATAGGAGATATGCAGCTATCGGTATTCCTATCAAAGATATTTAATGGGACTTTATTTGCGCAAAGAGATGCGAACGGGAAGATAATTAAGGAGACTGTTGTTCCGATAGACCTTCGTACAGAATTGGGGATTATTCATAAACAGGCATTTCCTGTAATTTTGAATGAACTTATTGTGCGAGTGTTTTATACTGTGCGCAGATTTAGTATGGAGGTAAAAGAAAAGTCAGTATCTTCGTTGGCTGATTTTAAAAGGATTGAATGGAAACGAATTATACCAATTGGTAATAGAACAGTGGAAAGGATGATTACAATTGCGTCTGGAACATTTATGGCAGTGGATATGGCGGATGCGGCAATTCGTTCAGCAGCGAAATCAGCTGGGAACCCGGTCGGTTTTTGGAGTAATTTTATATTGAGAGTGAACTTTGTTGGAATTGGAAGGTTTGCTATTGCAATTGTGACCGATGTGGGAATGGGGGCAAGAAAAGGAACGTTGCAGAATAAACGTATGGAGGTGTTGGGCGAAAAGATAACATTATTGAATTCAAAGGTGTTTTATAGAAGTGCAGAGATTTACTATAATGAAAAAGATATGTACGAAGAACAAGAAACGATGTGGTTATCGGCAGAAGATACCGTGCGAACTGTTTCGGAGGCATACGAAGTAGCGAGTGAATCAATGCAATTCTGTCAAATATCGATACGGGGAATTTATGAGGATTTAGAGAAAATATCGGAATATATTATGGCTGTAGAGGAAAAGAATCCAGTACTTATGCGTGATGTAAAGAATATATTGAAATGGGGGAAAAAGTAATGGCTACAGAAACGATAAAAGCAGAGCTTCTGTCCGCTGAAGAAACAAAGGAGTTAATTGCAAGCATTAGTGGAAATGTTGATGTGTTGGCAAATCTTTCTAAAAAGATTGAGGAATCAAGTGCGAAAGCTAAAGCGGCTGAGAAGGAAGTTAGTGAAGCTGAAAAACTGGCTGAGGCGGCAAGTAAGGCAGCAAAGGATAAAACGGAAGTTCATTGGTACAATAAGGGAAAGGTGCTTGGAGAGGTACAAGGAGATGTTGAGAGAATTGCTGTTGCACAGGAGAAGCTTGCAAAATCTCAGACGGAACTGGCTGTGGCACAGAAAGAATCAATAGAGGCGCATAGAATCTCGTTTGAATGTCAAAAGCAATTGGCACAGATAACTAAAGCTATGGTGCAGATTGGAGCTTCTAGTATTGCAAATAGCCGAATTGTTGTACGTGAATTAGAGGCTCGTCTAAATGGCGCAAGTAACGAAGAGTTGTCAGAATTGGCTAGAACTGAATTAGAGAATGTGGTTACTCAAATAAAGTCTCAGCAGGATATACTGAGCCGGCAGGACCAGTTAACAGAAGTTGTTAGGAATCATGATGATGAATTGCAAAAAATGGAAGCGGCTGATGCGGAACGAGACAAAATGATTGTTGAACAGATGCAGAAAGGTATGGAGCTTGAACGGCGAATATCTATGCAAGATCAAAAAGCATCCGAGCAGCGGAGAATTTTGGCACAGCAGCAGCGAAAAGATGAGGAACATGATCGAATGTTCAGGGAAGTGGCATTGGCGGATGAAGAGCAGGACGAGTTAATTGCCCAAAATAAGGAAAGGGTGGAAGAACATGCTAAACTACTTGAGGAAGTGGCATTGGCGGATGAAGAGCAGGACGAGTTAATTGCCCAAAATAAGGAAAGGGTGGAAAAACACGCTAAACTACTTGAGGAAGTGGCACTGACGGATGAAGAGCAGGACGAGTTAATTGCCCAAAATAAGGAAAGGGTGGAAGAACACGCTAAACTACTTGAGGAGGTGACGTTGGCGGATGAAGAACAAGATAGGTTAATTGAGGAGGGAATCCTAAATGATCAGAAACAAAATGAGATAATAAAAAAACAATCTGAAATGATTGAACAGTTAAACCGGCGCCTTGATGAGTTGACTATGGGGATAGGACAGAAAGGAAACATTAAGATGGTGATATCATCACTGGGAATGTCAATACTTGCATTGATATTGGCAATTTTGCAATTCTTTATTTAGAACTGTTATGTTTTCGTATTATGAATCAGAGGAATGATTTTGTATTAATTAACTTTTTATGGATACGACTTCATATGAAAAAATCGGGAGAAGAGATTTTACAAGGGACTATGATGCCCGAATAAACAGGGGTAAAACCGGGGTACGTCAAAAACAAAATCCCTACAGACCGCCTAATACAAGGCTTCTGAGTGTTTGACCAAAGTATCGACTCCCCTCAGGTCCATAGAAAAAGAGGCTTGCGAGTTTACTCGCAGGCCTCTTTTTCTATGGACCGGGGAGTCTCGGACTCAGTATGACGAGAGGTCAGGCTTTCGGCAGGGGCCCACGACGTCCAGTGGACATCGGTTCTACGCCGACGGTCGCGAAGCGGAGACCGACTCCCCTCAGTATTTTTACTTGTTAGAAGTAAAGTAGGTGTGATATAATAAAAAGAAAACCTTGGATTTTGTAGATGAGGATAAGCCTGATATAAAAGAGAAATATGTTTGTTCGAGCTTTATTCGCACCAAATATCGTGAACGCGAAAAAATCATTTTTGTGAAAATGCCGATAATAATAAAAAGGGATATAGGAGGACAAAAAAGATGAAGAAGACTATTTTAATGGTTACAGTTCTGTTACTATTTGCCGGATTTATTAGTGGTTGCGGAACCGTAGATAACAAAATCGTATCCAGTGAAGTGAACGCTCAAAATCCTGTGGATGTTACCGATACTTTGGTTACAACAGAAACTCCGGATGTAACAGAAATTCCGGTTCCCACGCTCACCGTAGTACCGAGTGAGACTATGGCATCCACGCCTACCGTAGCACCGACTGAGACACCGGAGCCAACGGCAACACCGGAACCAACGGCAACACCGGAACCAACGGCAACACCGGAACCAACAGCAACACCGGAACCGACGGCAACACCGGAACCGACGGCAACACCGGAACCGACGGCAACATCGGAACCGACAGCAACACCGGAACCGACGGCAACACCGGAACCGACAGCTACTCCAAAACCGTCTTATACCTATACGGAGTTGGATAAAACAATGTATGCAAAATCCTCTGTTAACGTAAGAAATTTGCCTTCTACTGACGGCGCAAAACTTGGTATGTTATCTGCGAAGGACAAGGTTACGGTAACTGGGCAATGTAATGAAACCGGCTGGTATCAAATTATTTACAATAATGAAACCGCATATGTTTGTAACGATTATCTTGTAGATAATTTGCCAACATCTTCTCAACAATGGAATACGTGGGAAGCTTCGGATGATGCAGAATATGCATTTATACCTATTGTAGCAGCGGAAGAACCCGGTGTAGAAGAAACGTATTACATCTTTCCTGTTTATGGTACGCTTGATAGAACATTAGCGAAAGAAACATTTGAGTATGCAAATACAATAAGGAAAGAAAATGGATTACAAGAACTTGTATGGGATGAAATGCTATATGAGTGTGCGCGAATAAGAGCCGGTGAATCAAGTGTGCTTTTTTCGCATACCAGACCGATGGGGACTGATTGTTTTTCAATCTATGATCAATTACACGGAGAAAATCTGGCGTGTAATTACAATTCCGCAAAATCTGTTGTTGATGCATGGATGATATCCGAAGGCCATCGTGACAACATCTTAAGAGGCGAGTATACTCGCGGTGCTATTGCAGTTTTCCAAACTTCTAACGGTTGGTTTTACTGCCAGCTTTTCGGGTTTTAGAGCGTATTAACAAGAATGAAACCTGCTTTTGAATGAAAGGAGAAAATCAGTGAATATCAATTATGAGGGAATAAAGATAATTGATATTGCTGAATGGTTATTAAATGCTGAATTTATTAGCCAAAAGTAAAAAAGTCTCGATGTTGGCTAATGGCGCGCAAGTTAATCTTTCACAAATTTACCGACAGAAGAGGAATTAAAAGCGGAGATTGAAACCCAGAAAGCAATGTTTTATTTGCAACAGCAAGAAAGAGGAGGTATCATATGTTAGAAGTAGGAATAAAGGCGCCTGATTTTGAGTTGCCGGATCAGGACGGAATGCTTCACAAATTAAGTGATTACATTGGGAAAAAGGTAATTTTGTATTTTTATCCGAAGGATAGTACTCCGGGCTGTACCAAGCAGGCCTGCGGCTTTTCCGAACGGTATCCGCAGTTTGCGGAAAAAGGAGCTGTGGTACTGGGAATCAGCAAGGATTCTGTGGACTCCCATAAGAAATTTGCGGAGAAATACGGATTGGTATTTACTCTTTTGGCAGATCCGGAGCGTAATGTAATTGAGACATACGATGTATGGAAAGAAAAGAAAAACTGCGGTAAGGTTTCCATGGGAGTGGTACGAACCACCTATCTGATTGACGAACAGGGAATGATAGTGAAGGCAAATGATAAGGTAAAAGCAGCAGAGGACCCGGAAAACATGCTGAAAGAATTATTGACTTTAGGAAGGCCGTAATGGTAAAATAATCTGGTAAAAAAGAGAAGGGAAAGAAGAAAAACAAAAAGTGGAAAGGAAGGGTTTACAGTTATGAAAAAGGGGCGAAAACTGAGTAAAGTACTTAGTTCCTTTGTAGCAGTTGCGGTGTTCTTGACAGTAGTGTTCACACAGCTTTTCGCAAATCATTCATTGGTGGTAGCAAGCGGGAGCTCAAACGACACAACGGTTGTTGAGTGTGAAAACATGACGCTGAGCGGTCAGTATGCGGGAAAGACAAGTTCACCGTTTAGTGGGGTTGCACTTTATGCAAACAATGATTCCTGCTCGTATACGCAGTATTTTGAAAGCGGAAAACACGATTTCAAATTGCGTGGAGCGTCCAACAATTCTTCAAAAGCCGCGGTGGATTTGAAGATAGGCGGTACGAAGGTAGGTACCTTCTACTTCAGCGGCAGCAGTGCGACAGAGTATACGCTCAGCGGTATTTCTCACGGCACGGGCAATCAGAAGATTGAATTGGTAGTGACAACAGATACCGGAAGCTGGGATGCTTATGTAGACAGTTTGACGATTATAAGCACCGAAAGTACAGGCAGCACAAGCGGCTCGAACAATTCGGGAAGCACCGGTTCGGGTAGTACAGGCGGCTCAAACAATACCGGTGGCTCGTCATCCGGTAATTCCTCATCAAACAACTCCGGCAGTTCAAACGACGGAGCAGTAGTTGAGTGTGAAAACATGACGCTGAGCGGTCAATATGCGGGAAAGACAAGTTCGCCGTTTAACGGGGTTGCGCTTTATGCAAACAATGATTCCTGCTCCTTTACACAGAATTTTACAAGCGGAAAACACGATTTTAAATTGCGTGGCGCGTCCAACAATTCTTCCAAAGCTGCGGTGGATTTAAAGATAGGCGGAACGAAGGTGGGAACCTTCTATTTCAGCGGAAGCAGTGCCACTGAGTATACGCTCAGCGGTATTTCTCACGGAACAGGAAATCAGAAGATTGAATTGGTAGTGACAACAGATACCGGAAGCTGGGATGCTTATGTAGACTGCCTGACGATTATCAGCACCGAAAGCACAGGCGGTTCAAGCAACGCAGGAAGCTCAAACGACGGAGCGGCAGTTGAGTGCGAAAGCATGACGTTGAGCGGCCAATATGCGGGAAAGACAAGTTCGCCGTTTAACGGGGTTGCGCTTTATGCAAACAATGATTCCTGCTCCTTTACACAGATTTTTACAAGCAGCAAACACGATTTTAAATTGCGCGGAGCGTCCAACAATTCTTCCAAAGCTGCGGTGGATTTAAAGATAGGCGGAACGAAGGTGGGAACCTTCTATTTCAGCGGAAGCAGTGCCACTGAGTATACGCTCAGCGGTATTTCTCACAGCACAGGAAACCAGAAGATTGAATTGGTAGTGACGACAGATACCGGAAGCTGGGATGCATATGTAGATTGTCTGACAATCGTAAGCAGCGGAAGTGCAGGAGGTTCAAGCAACTCAGGCAGTTCAAGCGGTTCGAGCAATTCGGGCAATACCGGTTCGGGCAGTTCCGGTGGTGCAACTTCCACTACCACAGTAAAAATTGATGATGGTTATGCGATGCAGAGAGTGCAGTTAATGAATGCGAATAACAATTCATTTGTAACGGCACCGGATTCTACCGGAACTGTAACGGCACAGACCGCTTCTTCCAAGTCGAATCAGTGGGTGTTCGTAAACAACGGTTCTAATCAGTATATGATTGTTAACGCGGCAACCGGCTATGTACTTGCACCGCAGAACAATTCCGCATCAGACGGCGCATATGTAATCACCACAGGATACACCGGTGCAACCGCCCAGTATTGGAATGTTTCAGCGGTTACAACCGATTGCAACGGGGATGGCCTGACGTATAAGATTACAAACTGCGCAAATGCAAACCTTTGTCTGCAGCTTTCCGGCAGTCAATTTATTTTAGGAAACTATGCAGGTTCTTCCACACACAGGTTTTATGTAAATTCTTATGGCGCAGAGGGCTTCGCGGGTAAGTGCGTGAATATGTCCGGTGGCACGAAAGCTTCCGTCACGGGAGGCCTGTTCGGTAAAACGGTATATGTATCGGATTTTAACAGTTTGTCTTCGTATTGTTCGGGAAATACGGCATATACCATTGTAATAACCGGTAATATTTCCAAGAGTGATTTGTCGAAGATTTCCGTGGGAAAGAATAAAACCATTATCGGATCCTTTGGTGCCAATACGTTAAACAATGTACATTTCCGTTGTACTTCAAACTCGGGCAATGTGATTTTCAAGAACATTACATTCAAACATGATGCGAGCAAGAACCAAAACGATGACATCCAGATGTACATCACCAGCGGCAATAACTTCTGGATTGATCATTGTACCTTTGCAGGACATTCGTCCACTACGTCTTCCGATGTGGATAAGCTTATGTATGTGGGCTTAAAGGCGGATTATGTGTCTGTAACGGGTTGTATCTTCATGGGACATAAGTACGGTTTGATTCTCGGTTATCCGGAAGAGGACGGTGTCGGAACCTATAACGGATATCCGCGTATGACAATTTGCAACAATTATTTCTACAATGTATTAACGAGAGCACCGGGATTGATGCGCTACGGATATTTCCACTGCTACAATAACTTTGTATACGGCTTTAACCTGGGTTATACGCCATATACAGGTGCAAATATCTATGCGGAAAAGAACTATTTCGACAAGGGCGATTATAAGGGTGCTGTTGTAGATGATAAGGGTGTAGGTGGATATACGGAAGTAAATTCCGTGTTGTCGTCAAGTGTATCGAATCTTGCCACCGGCGGCACGTCATTCAGACCTTCCAATAACTATCATTACGATACAAGAAGTGCTTCGGATGCGAAAGCATGGTGTCAGAGACACACCGGCGTACAAAGCTCTGCAATCGTATATGCAATCGATTAATCATTTCGAGGTAAATAAAAAACAGGCATGGATTTGAGTCCGTGCCTGTTTTTGTGTGTTCCGTTGAAAGTAAATCACGGTTTGCGAATGAAAAGGTTCAACAGCATTGCAACAGCGGTTAAGGATAGCAGCATTGCAAAGGTAGCCGTATATCCGCCGGTGGCCTCCAGAACCTTGTTTGACACGGTGGCAATGAGAGAACCGCCCATGACGGTAAAGGTCATGAGTGCCATGTTGGTGGAAAAATATTTCATGCCAAAGAAGGAGGATGTGAAGGCTGCTGTTATGGTCGGGCAAGCACCGTAAGACATACCGGTCAGGCACAGACCTGCAATACAAAGGGGCAGGGAGCCGACGGATACAGCTAACAGTGTAACAGCTGCAGCCAGATGGTTAGGGCATTGGCACACAGCATCGTTTTACGACGGCCGATGGAGTCAAAGAGTGCACCGGTTAAGATGCGACCGATACCGTTACACACAGACAAAACGCCTACCAAAGAGACTGCTAAAGCTTCCGGCGCATCCACGGACAGGGCCAGGTCTTTTGCAAAGCTGATGACCGAGCTGCCAACGGCAGCCAGGAAGGAAATGCAGAAAAAGGCCATCCAGAAGGACGGACGGCAAAGCATCTGTTTTGAGGTATAATCCTGACGCTCAAAGTGTTCTGCTTTGGTAGTTTTTTTTGCTTTCGGCTGCGGAAGAACGGTTTCCTGACTTGGTTTTCGTAACAGAAAAGCGGCCGAAATCAAAACGACACAAATGGCAACACCGAGAATTGCATAAGCGGAACGCCAGCCCAGAGTGCTTTTGAAAAGCGCATCGGCCACATTGCCCAAAATTAAAGCAGAGGCGCCGAACCCCATCATTAAGCAGCCGGAGCAAAGACCTTTCTTGTCCGGAAACCATGCGCTGACGGTAGCAATGAGTACGTTGTAGGCAATACCGATACCAAGACCTGCCAGAACGCCGTAGCTGATGTACAACATCACGACAGTGGTATCGCGAAGACAGGAAGTCAGAAGAAAACCTGCTACGGAAAGAGCACCGGCGAAAATGAGTGCAAATCGGTGCCCTACACGTTTGGAAAGCTGAGCCCCCAGTAGTCCTCCGATACAAAAGAAGCTCATAGCCAAAGTAAAGTTTAAAGCAAGCTCCGATGCGCCCCATCCGAACTCGGCGGTAAGCGGAGCTTTTAAAATTGACCATGCATATAAAACACCGGCAAACAGCATAGCAATAACGCCGACAGACAGATAGAACCAGCGCATAGACAAATTTGAATTCGTTTTATTCATTGAAACCTCCCGGTATTTAGTCTCGCAAATATGTATTGTACTATGTTTTGTCAAAAAAGTCCAGATGCATTAATCGTTTGACATTGACGGCATTTCGATGTATGATAGTACTATGTGAAAATGTTGTCTGTGACCTGAAGATAGTTCATGTCATAGAGCAGAGGAGGATACAAAATGGAAGTTAATTTTTTTCTGCCGGGATTACGCAGAAATTACCCGATAAACGTTACGTTTATTCGCTTATGGAAAGAGCATCCGGAGTTTTTCAGGGAAGGGGTTAACATCGGTGCTTGCTTCGGAGAGTTTCCGACGTCCTTGTGGAACGGAGGAAGAAACTCCAGACCGGATATGTGCGATGAGAAGTTTATTAACACCTGTATTAAAACCATGAATGATATGGGCGTTCAGGTCAGATATACATATACGAATGTATTGATTGAAGAAGAGGATTTGGCGGATCCGTTCTGTAATTATTGTTTGCAGGCGGCACATAACGGAATGAACGGCGTTATTCTAGTTTCTCCGCTTTTGGAGGAGTATGTGCGCAAGAATTATCCGAAGATGCATATTATCAGTTCTACCTGTAAGTGTATTAAGGGCGTGGAGGGCGTTAACGCCGAGTTGGAAAAGGATTACGCCATGGTAGTGCTTGATTACAATATGAACAATAAGTTTGATGAGTTGGAGAAGATTACCCATAAGGATAGATGCGAGATTCTGGTCAATGCATTGTGTGCACCGAATTGCCCGGCCAGAGCGGCTCATTACAGACTGATTTCGGAAAACCAGAAGACCATTGCAAAGAGCATGCAAAATCCGACCGGAGAGCCGGTGGCATTAAAGCCGTGGGATTTTAAAGGTTGTAAGGGCGGTCGCAATATGTACTCCATTACGGATTCCTGTAACTATGTGTCTCCGGAGGCAATTTGGGAGAAGTATGTTCCGATGGGCTTCAAGCATTTCAAGTTAGAGGGACGTACCGACAGTATTTTTAACGTAATCGAGATTTATTGCCACTATATGATTAAACCGGAATATCAGGGCAAGGTACGCTTCATGTTGTATGACCGAATGGAGCAGTTAAAGATTATCCAGGTAAATATGCCGTAGGTATTCCTATTTTTGCTAAGGCGATTTTGACATGGTCAATGTGATAAGTGATGCAATAATGAGAAAGGACAGAGCAGTGATTGCCCTGTCCTTTTTGATTACGTTTAGATTTAGTCTTATCGCACGGTTGCGTTTGTTGCAACAACCGGAAGAGTACCTTTGTATTGTAAGTACACACTCTTGGTTGTACCGGTTTCAAATGTCGGTCCCCAGTCCTGATTCTTGATTACGATGTGACCGTTTTCATACGAGGTAACAAAACCGTCGCCCCAGGTACCGTCTAAGGTTCCCAAAAGGTTAATCGTAAGCGCGGTTCCCCAACCGTCGGAAAGTGTTGCTCCCGTATTGTCAAGGAGAATCTCAATCTGTCCGCCGTTGCCCCAGTGATTTAAGTAATTAATCTGTGCAACAAGGGCATCTCCGTTTTGTGTACAAGTCACAAAATTCGGAAGGGTTCCGCTGTACTGGAGGTAAACCGTCTTAGTAGTTCCGGACTCGAAGGCCGGTACCCAACTCTGATTTACAATAGTAACGTGACCGTTCTCAAAGGAGGTAACGAAACCGTCGCCCCAAGAATTGGTTAACTCACCCGTAATATTTAAATCAAGTTCTACGGACCAGCTGTCGGTGAAGGTAGCACCTTCGTTGGTAAGCTCGATTTCAACCTGTCCGCCGTTGCCCCAATGGTACGCATTCTTTACGGTAGCGCTGATGCTTGCGGTCGGAGCCGGAGTAGCAGTCGGAACCGGAGTAGCGGTCGGAGCCGGAGTAGCGGTCGGAACCGGAGTAGCGGTCGGAGCCGGAGTAGCGGTCGGAACCGGAGTAGCGGTCGGAACCGGAGTAGCGGTCGGAGCCGGAGTGGCGGTCGGAGCCGGAGTAGCGGTCGGAGCCGGAGTGGCGGTCGGAACCGGAGTGGCGGTCGGAGCCGGAGTAGCAGTCGGTTCCGGAGTTACGGTTGGTTCTTCCTCAGTGGCATAACCGGCATCCGTGTAAGCCTGAAGCATGTAGTCGTATGCCTGCTTCTTCGTATTTAAGTTGGAATGAAGCGTCGGCGTCTGGTTCGCTCTCCAGGAAACGCTGTCGTATAAGCCCCATACGGTAAGGCCGGTGATGTTGCCGCCGTCTTTGTAAATGTCAAGGATACCGGACATCAGGTTGTAGCAGTAGGTAGCCTGAACCGCAGCACTCTTATTTGTAACATCGAGCTCGGTAATCTGTACTTCTAAGCCGGTGTCGCAGAACTTCTTAAGTGCATCGCAGTAGTAGGAAGCACTCGGGTAAGAAGTATCTAAGTGGGACTGCATACCGATACCGTCACAAAGCTGGGTTTCGGCATTGATGTAATTTACCATGGTAACGATATCATCCGCAACCATGTAGGTATTGTAATCGTTGTAGAATAAGGAAACGTCCTCTCTGACACCCTGCTTTAAGAGTGCTTCGTGTGCGAACAGGAACGCCTTCTTTACGAATTCCGGAGTGTTGTCGGATTCGCCGTAAACAGCTTCCCAACCGGAGTTGGTTGCGTGGAAGTACTCGTTTACCACATCCCATGCATACATACATTTGCCGTAGTTACTGTCATAAACATGATTGATTACGGACTTTACGAAGAACTCCATTCTGGCATCCATAACATCGGCGCTTACGAAATCACCGGAAGAGGTGTAGCCCTCACGGAATAACCAGGTCGGTGTCTGGCTGTGCCAGATTAAGGTGTGACCGCGCATACCGAGACCGTTTTCAGAACAAATCTGCATAGCGGTATCAAGAGCGGTGAAATTTAACTTCGGAACGGTAGTGTCGGTGTAACCCTCCGGAATGTAGTAGCCAAGTTCCGTTGCTTCGTCCACGGTAATAAGGGTGGCAGAGAAACCAAGGAGCTGATCCGGCTTCATTTCATTTTCTAAGGTAACACTATTGTATTCTGCCTTAAGTGCATTTAAAATGCGGCTGTTCTGCAACTGGGAAACGGATACACAGTTACCGATACGACCGAATAATGTACCGTAGGTCGTTAAAAGAGTATCGGAATCGGTTACTTCGGCAGTTGCCATGTCTACGGTAACATCGTAAACAACAGCCTCTGCATCGGTGGTCTCCGCAAGAAGCATAACTGCAAAATCGGCCACCTTACAATCCAAAACAGGAGCGAAGGTAAATGCTTTTTTGCTATTAGAGGAAATGCCGTACTGTACGAATACTTCCTCACCGGCTGCGTTATACAGCTTAACCGCAAGAGCGTTTTCGGAAGCAAGGGTAGCGGTAATGCCGTTACAGAGAGTCATATCAAGCAGTTCCGGGAAGCTGTAACGGATTTCCTGATACTGCTTTTCGAATACTAGGTGTAACGCACCGTCTTCATCTACGCTGTACTCGGTACCGTAGGAGGTACTGTAGGTCATTTCGTTAAAATCATAGGTGGTCTTGCTGTCATCGGTGGTGAAATCGGTGGACATCATATCTACCTGAATCTCATAGAGTTTTGCACTAACATCGGTGGCATCAGCCAACAACATTACGCCGAACTCGGTTACGGTTCCGTCCAAAACCGGAGCCATGGTATGCGGACTCTTCTTGTCTGCGGAAAAACCGTACTCAACAAAAACTTCGGTTCCGGCATCGTCATAAAGCTTAAAAGCAAGGCTGTCTGCGGATTCGGCAAAAACAGTAATGCTGTTACAAAGCTTCATACTGATCGGTTCAGGGAAGCTGTAGCGGATTTCCTGATACTGGCTCTCGAAGGTGAGATTCAGTACGCCGTCCTCGTCCACGCTGTAAGCGGTACCGTAAGAGGTACTGTAGGACAAGTCGTTAAAGTCGTAGGTTTGGGTTGCTGCCTGTGCGAAAAGGTTGTTCGGCACGACCAGACCGAATACCAGGCATAACGCCAGCACAAGGCATAAGCACTTTCTCTTGTTCATTCTTTCTTGTTCTCTCGCTTTCTCTCGTTTTGAGGGATGGAAAAATCCCCCAAATTATTTTATCGGAGTAAAGGAGAAAAGTCAATAGACTTTTGATAGATACTGTTTGCAATTATTACGATTATTATGATAAAATTATATATTAGGAATGTTAAGTGTACAGAGTAGTTCATGCGAAGATAAAACCGGGGAGGTACCTCATGGAAAAAAAGTTCAGATATGATGCGTTTATCAGTTATCGACATACGGAAACGGACAAATTTGTTGCGGCAAATCTGCATAAGCAGTTGGAAAATTTCCGGTTGCCGAGAAATGTTGCAAAAAAAATGGAAGGCCGAAAGACCAAGATTGAGAGAGTGTTTCGGGATAAAGAAGAGCTTCCGTTAACCAATAATCTGGAAGAGCCGATATTGGAGGCTTTGCAGGATAGTGAATGGCTCATTGTAGTTTGTTCGCCGAGGTTAAGAGAATCGTTATGGTGTAGGAAGGAAATCGAGACCTTTATTTCACTGAGGGGTAGAGCGCATGTGCTGGCGGTCTTGATTGAAGGAGAGCCGGAAGATTCATTTCCGGAGGAGCTGCTTTATGAAATAAAAGAGGTAAAGCAGCCGGACGGAACGGTTCTTCGGCAGAAGGTGATGTATGAACCTTTAGCTGCCGACTTCAGAGGAAAGAATAAACGGGAAATGAAAAAGGCCATGGACACGGAGATTATTCGTGTGCTGGCTGCAATGTTTGAACTTTCCTATGATGATTTAAAACAGCGTCACAGAGAACGTAAGCTTCGTCGTTTGGTAGCTACTTCTTTAGGTGTGGGTGCGGCGTGTCTTGTGGTAGGCACCTTCAGTACGGTGACAGCAATTCGTATCAATGAACAAAAGGAAAGAATCGAAGCACAGTCGGAACAGATAATGGAACAATCGGAGGAGATTTTCCGGCAATCGGAGGAACTGGAAAGGAAGAACGAGGAGATAACTGCCCAGAATGAAGAGGTGCAGAGGCAAAATACCGAGATAACAAAGAAGAACGAAGAGTTGGCGCTTCATCAGGCAAATGCGTTATCGGAATTGGCAGAATTATATTGGTCGAAGGGAAATAAAGCTGAGGCCGAGAAACTGGCGCTGCAGGTATTGACGGAACAGAACGGAATGCGGTTGCCGTATACGGCAAAGGCGCAGCAGGTGCTGACGGACTGTCTGGCTGTTTACGATATCGGTGGCGTTTTCCGGGCGGAGTATCAGGTGAAAGCGTCGGGACGTATCGATTATATTAAAGAAAAGAACGGGCGAAATGTGATTGCAATTTATGACGATTCCGAATTCCTCCGTTTGTACGATATGGAGCAAAGGAAAGAGCTTCTTCTGTTAAATCCCGAGTCTCACGGAGCATCCCTGGAAAGGCGATGCGCATTTTTAGGGGAAGACAGATTTGCATATTTCGGTTCGGGCAAGACTGTTTGTATCTATAATTACCGGGAAAACCGTGTGGAAGGGGAACTTACCAGAGGTATTCTGGCAAAAGGTGTGTGGGCAGACAGTGAGGGGACCTATCTGGTGGTAGAGGATTCATCTTCCTGCTTTACGGTATACAGCGGAGAGACGCTGGAAAAGGTGGGCGAGATTACGAAGTCGGAGGACGGAACCTGTGAGGAAGTACTCCTTTTGCCTGATGGGAAAATGGTATATACTGAGGTTGTGAGAAACACCGACGACTGGATGTATATCGATACAACGGTTCATGTATGGGATTTAAACGCGATGGAGCATCTTTCATCGTCCCGGTTAGGAAATCTTACCGTTAACGGGATACGCGTTTTAAATGATGTTATATATGTGATTTCAGGGGAGTACAGCAATGCTTATCTTGCATGTGACACTCATGTGACCGCAATTTCTTCGGTGTCCGGAGAAAAAGTCTGGGATACGGTATTTTCGGGACAGTTTCCGGAAAAGAACGGTTTGTACGGAAAAGAGGAAAGTGAGCAATTGCTTTGTATGACAAAGGATTGTTTATATTTGGTTTCTATGACAGACGGAACTTCGACATTGGTATCCGGTAAGGGTGCGAAGGTGGCAAATGTGTTGTTTGTCGGTAAGGATGGTTACTATTTGTTTATAGAGGACGGTGAGCTGGTCTATCTGTCGGCGGCAAGCATGGTGCTTGTAGATAAGTGTGAAGAGTTTCTGTGTGTGACATCGGATAATGCGGAAATATCTTTTTCAACGGATGCGATATGGGTACTTGCGAATAATGATGATAAGCTCACATTTTATTTGACAGACCGTGGACCGGACGTGACGGAATACGAAAAGGAAATTGTGCGTCCGGATAGTAATAAGTTGTACTCGGATAAGGCCAAGGAGTGTGCAAAACAGCTCGGTTCCGGACGCCCGGAATATGTACAGTATGCACTTTATAATGAAGATGAGAGGTACTGTGCGGTAGTGTATTGGGATGATACGATTGAAATTTTTGATGCGGAATCCAAACAGTGTCTTTCTACATTAGAAAATTTGAAAAGTGTTGATCGGTTTGTCGGACCGGATGAAAACGGTTGGATGTACCTTTGGGGAATTACAGAGGGGTACATTCTGAACGAGAAGCAGGAACCGGTTGCACGCATCAAAAATGTATATCATTTTGATGCGGAGAATCGTAAAGTATATGTACGCAGCGGCAGTACGGACTACGAGATTCCGGTGTATGATTTAGAAGAGCTGCTTGCTCTTGCGAGGGTACAATAGTCTACATAACGTTTTTGATAAAGATTGGAATATATTGCTTCTTGTGCTACGAAGTATTGACATTTTGAATTAAAACACTATAATAATATTCATAATTATGAGAATGAGAAATACGGTGGCTGTTTCCTGAAAAATTAGCATTTTTTACGGGAAAATATGCAGAGGAGGATGCGTATGGAAGCAAAGAAGCACTCAAAGATGGCCTGGCTATGGGAGAATATGAAGGGTTACAGGCTGATTTATCTCGTGGGTATTCTGGGAACGATTGTGTATAATGTGATGCAGTTGACGGTTCCGTATATCACGCAGAACATTATTGATTTGTTCCTGACCGGTGATGATGCGGCAGCGAATCTGATAAACAAAAGAGATTTGTTTTTTCAGTTGATTATCGCAATGATTGTACTGACCTTTGTCAGAACGTTGATTGTGTACCTTGTTTGTATGGATGTAGAGCACGTATCCCAGAAGGTTCTGTATCGCGTCAGAACCCATCTGTTTGATAAAATCGAGCGGCAGGATATGAGTTTTTACAACACCTACCGTACCGGTGACTTGATGACCCGGGTAACCGGTGACTTGGATGCGGTACGTCATATGATTGCCTGGGTTATCCGTTGTATCGTAGAGTCCCTTGCGTTACTGATTGCAACAGCAACGTATTTTGTTTATATGGATTGGCGTCTGGCTTTATCTATTTTGGCGATTGCTCCGTTTATTCTGATTGTTATTGTGCTGTTCCGTAATAAGGTGGCACCGAGACATAAGGAGCTTCGTGAGAAGCTGTCTCACTTAAATACGGCGGCGCAGGAGAATATTTCCGGTAATCGTGTGGTAAAGGCTTTCGCACGAGAAGACTATGAGATTAAGAAATTCGACGAATGCAGCGTTGACTTCTCAAAGACCAATAAAAAGACGGCATTGACCTGGATTACCTATTTCCCGTATATCGAGACATTTGCAAACCTGATGTCCATTTCACTTTTGGTTGTGGGCGGTCTGTTCATTATTAACGGAAGTCTTACCATGGGTGAGTATGTGGCGTTTTCCGGTCTTATTTGGGCGGTACAGAATCCGATGCGTATGCTCGGTAATATTATGAACGAGTTTCAGAGATTCTCCGCAGCATCCGACAAGGTTATGGAGATTTATTACTCCGAACCGCAGATTGTGGATAAGCCGAACGCAATTGATTTACCGAACCGTTTTAAGGGTAAGGTAGAGTTTAAAAATGTAAGCTTTAAATACGAAGACGGTAATCTGCCGGTACTTCACAATATCTCTTTTGTGGCGAATCCGGGTGAGACGGTAGCGATTATGGGTGAGACCGGTTGCGGTAAGACATCCATGATTCAGCTGATTCCAAGGTTCTATGAACCGACGGAGGGGGAAGTGCTGGTAGACGGCATTAACGTAAATGACATGAAACTGACCCAGCTTCGTAAGAATATCGGTTTGGCAACGCAGGATGTACTGTTGTACTCCGATACCATCGACGGAAATATCGCTTACGGTGACAGCAGCCTGACAAAGGAAGAGGTCGAAAAGTTTGCAAAGTATTCCGCGGCAGCAAAGTTTATTACGAAGATGCCGGAGGGCTACGATACGATTGTCGGTGAGCGCGGCGTAGGTCTTTCCGGCGGTCAGAAGCAGCGTATTTCTTTGGCGAGAGCCCTTGCGGTGAAGCCGGCGATTCTTATATTAGACGATACCACCTCGGCGGTAGATATGGAGACAGAAAAGCAGATTCAGCACAGCTTAAATGAGCTGGATTTCCCGTGTACGAAGTTGATTATCGCACAGCGAGTTTCCACCACGAAGTTTGCGGATAAGATTTTGATTATCCAAGGCGGACGGATTACCGAAGAAGGTACCCACGACGAATTGGTTGCCAAGAAGGGATATTACTATAGTCTTGTGCAGTTACAGACCGGGGAGGAGGTATAATTATGGCTAGAAGAAATACATACAAAGAAGATGAAGTCTTAGAAACCCCATTTGATTACCACCACCTGTTACGTGCGTTTGTTTACATTAAAAAGTATCTGGGCAAGATGATTTTTGCACTTATCTTAAGTGCAATCGGTGGTATTACCGGTTTGTTCGGCCCGATGATTACCCAGAAGGCACTTGATGTGGCGATTCCGAACGAAAACGTAAAAATGTTATTTATGCTGGTAGGTTTGCTTTGTATTTGCTTTATCTTAAGTATTATTTTTACAACGGTTCGTTCTAAAATCATGATTAATGTCAGCCAGAATATTATTTATGATATTCGTAAGGACGTATTCGAGCATTTACAGAAGCTTCCGTTCCAGTATTACGACGACAGACCGCACGGTAAGATTTTAATTCGTGTCGTTAACTATGTAAACTCCGTGTCGGATATGTTATCCAACGGTTTGATTAACGTAGTACTTGAAATCATGAACCTGATCTTTATTGTCATTTTCATGTTTTGTGTCAACGTAAAGCTTTCTCTGGTAGTATTAGCCGGTGTACCGATTCTTGCAATCTTTATGTTCTGGATTAAGAACAAGCAAAGAAAGGCATGGCAGCAGGTGTCCAATAAGAATTCCAACCTGAATGCGTACTTGCAGGAGAATATCGTGGGTGCCAGAATTACCCAGATGTTTGCCCGAGAAGAAGAAAATGCGGAGACCTTTGCGGAGCTTTCCGACCGTTGCAGAACCACTTGGTTTAAGGCGGTTATGTACAGTAACCTGGTATGGCCGGGTATTGATAATATTTCCGTGTGGGTAAGAGCGGCGGTGTTTATCGTAGGACTTATCTTTATGGGAGCCGGCGAAGTGAGCCTCGGTGTAATTGTAGCTGTTACGTCCTACGCGGCACGGTTCTGGCAGCCGATTATGAATCTCGGTAATATTTTCAACAACTTTATTAATAACATCGCTTATCTGGAGCGTATTTTCGAGACCTTAGACGAGCCGGTAACCGTAGACGATGCTAAGGATGCGGTAGAGATGCAGCCGATTAAGGGTGATGTAACCTTTGAGAATGTAACCTTTGCTTATGAAGAAGGTAAGGATGTCTTAAAGAATGTATCCTTTACCGTAAAAGCAGGCGAGAGCGTGGCGCTTGTGGGACCGACCGGTGCAGGAAAGAGTACCATCGTAAACCTGATTTCCAGATTTTACAACGTAAATCAGGGACGCGTGCTAATCGACGGACAGGACATTGCGAAGGTAACCTTGCATTCCCTTCGTTCCCAGATGGGCATCATGTTACAGGACAGCTTCATTTTCTCCGGTACCATTGAGGATAACATTCGCTACGGTAAGTTAGATGCAACCGCAGAGGAGATTATTAAGGCGAGCCAGACCGTTTGTGCGGATGACTTTATTACCAGATTCCAGGACGGTTATCAGACGGAGGTGAAGGAGAGAGGTTCCCTTCTTTCACAGGGACAGAAGCAGCTCATTTCCTTTGCCAGAACCTTACTTTCCGACCCGGCGATTCTGGTACTGGACGAAGCAACTTCCAGTATCGACGTGCAAACGGAGAGAGCATTACAGCAAGGTATCGATGCAATGTGTGAAGGAAGAACCTCCTTTATTATCGCCCACAGACTTTCTACCATTAAGAACTGTGACAAGATTATGTACATCGATCAGGGCGGCATTGTGGAATGCGGAAGCCATGCGGAGCTGATGGCAAAGAAGGGATACTACTATAAGTTGTATACAGCGCAGATGGATGACATAGCATAGGTTTAACTTGGAAGCGGGTTGTCGCACGGACAGTGCGGCGACCCGTTTTTGCTTCTTTTAAAAGTCCGTTGGTTGTGGTAGGATAGAAGGTAGCGGAGGTGTAGATTATGAATCTTAAGAAGGTTAGGTTAATCGGGCGAGTGATGCCCTTGGAGGATACACTTTGGATGGCGCTTTCGGGTACCGGAATTGAGTTTTCCGTAACCGGAACGTTTGCAAGGATTACATTTTTGACGGATGATACTTGGTGCGGGGAACCGGAGAACCGGAGCAGGGTGGCGGTATATGTAGACGGAGAACGCAGGACGGATTGTTTGTTTGATAAACCGGAGATAACGGTTACGGTGTTTTCATGTGAGTGCGAAGAGACGCATGTAGTGCGCGTAATCAAGCTTTCGGAGTCAGCTATGTCTACCTGCGGAATCTCGGGGATTGAGACAGATGGTGAGATATCACCGACCGAACCGAAGGAGCGGTTGATTGAATTTATCGGCGATTCCATTACCTGTGGTTACGGAGTGGACGACGAGGACCTGGACCATCATTTTTCCACCGGTACGGAGGATGTGACGCGGACCTATGCTTATAAAACAGCACTGGCTCTGAATTCGGATTACAGCATGGTGGCCTTTAGCGGCTACGGTATTGTTTCGGGCTATACGGCCATCGGAGAAAAGGTAGGGAATCAGCTGGTTCCCGAGTATTATGAGAAGCTTGGATTTTCTTACGGAACATACAAAGACGGGTACAAGCCGCAAAATATTCAATGGGATTTTTCGGTGAATCAGCCGGATTTGATAGTGATTAATTTGGGAACCAATGATATGAGTTATGTGCTGAACCGGGAAGAAAGAAGAGAAGAATATATTTCCGGATATATAGTCTTCTTAAAAACGGTGCGAAAGAATAATCCGGCAGCACGGCTGCTTTGTGTGTTGGGAATGATGGGAGAGGCACTTTGTCCGGCGGTAGAAGATGTTGTGAAGCGGTACAAAGCGGAAACGGGGGATAACCGGATTTCCTATATGGGCTTTAACGATCAGCTCCCGGAGGACGGATATGCAGCGAACTGGCACCCGACAGAGACTACTCATACGAAAGCAGCGGATAAACTGATAGCGGAGATAAGAAGCTGTATGGGATGGTAAATGTCTTTTAAATTGTGAAAGAATCTCACGGAGTTGTTGAAAAAAAACGAAGATGGGAGTATAATAGATAGTAGCTTAGTTTTTTGCTTTTGAAATTGTGCGAAAACTTACGACTCAGAACAACAAAGGAGAAGGTTATGGAAGAAAAACAATTTCGTTACGCTGATTTAGGGGAACAATTGAAAAAAGTAAATGTTTTTATGTGTATAACAACAGCGGTTGTGTATTTGTTGAGTTATGCGGTCGTGTTTGTTTCCTTTTTGCAAAAAAACCGTACCGGGGTGTACGCAATCGTTATGTTGCTTGTAATGGTGGCGACGATCGTTTTGGGCTTTCTTTCTTTGAAAAAAGACAGCGGTAGTATCAGATTGCGTTACTATATGCTGGTTGGGTTGAGTATCGTTGCTGCGATGCTGATTTATGCGTATGTGGATTATTATATGCGTTTTTTGGCGGTGATGCCTTTATTAGGGTGCATTTTATTCTTTGATACCAAATTTATGAAGTTGGCGGCGATTATTGTTTCAACGGAGAATATTGTGATTACCCTGTTTCGGGAGTTTGTATTGCATACGTATTCCGGAGACGAGTTTGTTCCGAATCTTATCGCGGGGCTGGCGGTTACCGTATTGATGTTTTTAGCCTTTTATTTGACAAAGGTGGGGAAATCCTTTAACGAAGATTCCCTCGGACGTGTACAATACGATGCGGACCGACAGACGGTGATGATGAAGGACGTGCTGGCCATTGCTGAGAAGGTAAGAAACGGTACGCAGCAGTCTATGGATATTATGAATGAATTACAGATGTCGTCCGAGGCGGTATCCGAGGCAGTTGGGGATATCAGCCTAAGTACTTCCGCAACAGCGGAAAGTGTGCAGAACCAAAGTATTATGACGCAAGGAATTCAGGACCATTTGGAACAAACGCTGGCACGGGCGGAGGATATGGTAAAGGTGGCGGACCGTTCCAGGGAATTGAATGAGGAAAGTACGGAGAAAATGCGAAAGCTTCTTGCAGAGGCGGCAGCCTTGCAGAAGACCAATGATACGGTTGCCGCAACCATGAAACAGTTGCAACAGAATGTCCTTAATGTTAAGGAAATTACGAAGACGATTTTTGATATTTCTTCCCAGACGAATTTGCTGGCATTGAACGCTTCCATTGAAAGTGCCCGGGCGGGTGAGGCAGGAAGAGGGTTTGCGGTAGTTGCGGATGAGATACGGAAGCTTTCGGAACTGACTCGTGTGGAAACCGAGAATATTTCCGGAATATTGGATAATCTGGCAGCAAACGCAACGGAAACTGCGAATGCATTGGAGGAATCCTTACGGAGCGGTAAAGTACAGGAAGAGATGATTGCAGAGGTGGCGGGACGGTTTGAAGAAGCAAACGAAAATGTAAATAAGCTTACCGAAGACGTGATTGCAATCGAAAAGACGCTGGGAGAACTGTCCGATGCCAATACGGAGATAGTAAATGATATCTCTAATCTGTCAGCAATGTCTCAGGAGATTACCGCATTGGCGCAGCAATCCTCCGAAATGACGGAAAGCAACCATCAAAATTCGTTGAAGGCAAAAGAAATTCTGGACGGTATTCTTTCCGTGTCTCACGGACTGGATAAGTATGTTGTATAAGAAAAGAAATTGTGAAGAAAGAGGACTCCATATGCCCGGACACTCCGGGGTATGGAGTCTTTGTGAGGTTATATCATGAAGAATCGGTATAAAGGAACGGTATACGCCTGCTTTGTGGGCTATATCGTGCAGGCAATCATCAATAATTTTGCACCGCTGTTGTTTCTGACGTTTCAGGATTCCTACGGGATTCCGCTGGCGAAAATAACCTTTTTGGTAACCTTTAATTTCCTGTTTCAGCTGGCGGTGGATTTGATTGCGGCAGTGGTGATTGATAAGATAGGGTACCGGGTAGCTGCGGTGGCGGCGCATGTATTCGCAGCCGTGGGCCTGGTGTCTATGGCATTTTTGCCGGAGTTGACGCCGGACCCGTTTGCGGGACTCATGATTTCCGTGGTGATTTATGCTTTGGGCGGAGGACTCCTGGAGGTACTGATCAGCCCGATTGTGGAGGCTTGTCCAACGGATAATAAGGAGGCGGCCATGAGTCTTCTGCATTCCTTCTATTGTTGGGGACATGTAGGTGTAGTGCTGCTGTCAACGTTGTTTTTTACAACGGTTGGAATCGGGCATTGGAAGGTATTGGCAATTTTGTGGGCAGTGGTTCCGGTAATAAACGCCATTGTATTTTTGAAGGTGCCGATTGTAAAGCTGTTACCGGACGAGGAGAAGGGCATGTCTATTAAGGATTTAGTGTCCGTGAAAGTTTTTTGGATATTTATTATGCTTATGTTCTGTGCGGGAAGCTGCGAACAGGCTGTCAGTCAGTGGGCGTCCGCTTTTGCGGAAAAAGGCCTTAACATCAGTAAGACTTTGGGAGATTTGGCGGGACCGATGTTGTTTGCAATCTGCATGGGTACCTCCCGTGTATTGTACAGTAAAATCGGAGAAAAGCTGCAGCTGTGTAAGGCAATGGTATTTTGTGGACTACTTTGTTTGGGAAGCTATCTGATGATATCGTTATCGCCGTTTCCGCTAATCGGTTTAATCGGTTGCGGTGTTTGCGGTTTTTCTGTAGGGCTTTTGTGGCCGGGGACATTCAGTCTGGCGTCAGTGGGCCTGCCGCGTGGCGGGACGGCCATGTTTGCGTTGCTTGCGCTGGCAGGAGATCTGGGCTGCTCCATGGGACCGACGTTAGTGGGCAGAGTATCCGCAGCAGCGGGAGATGACCTGAAGAAGGGGATTTTTGCGGCGATTGTACTGCCGGTGATGCTACTTACGGCGCTTTGGATGAATCGTGGGAGAAAAGTACGCTAAAGTTTTTGGTATATCGAGTTATAATGAATAAGCAGTATCACGAAACCGCCTACAAATTGTTGACTTTTGTAGGCGGTTCTGTTATACTTAGGGGTAATTGTAACTTTAGCGCAATACTGTACTGATTTGCGCGAAAGCGGCAACGGTGTCGGTAAGGAATGAAAGCGGATACCGAAGAACATTCAGAAAGAAAGGTGGAATCACTTATGAAGAGTGACGCAGTGAAGAAGGGCGCAACGCAGGCACCGCATCGGTCTCTGTTTAACGCACTGGGTTTGACAAAGGAAGAGATGAATAAGCCGTTAATCGGTATCGTCAGCTCCTACAACGAAATCGTACCGGGACATATGAATCTGGACAAGATTGTAGAGGCAGTAAAGCTTGGCGTGGCAATGGCAGGCGGTGTTCCTCGAGTCTTCCCGGCAATTGCGGTCTGTGACGGTATTGCCATGGGTCACATCGGCATGAAGTATTCCCTTGTTACGAGAGATTTGATTGCGGATTCTACGGAGGCTATGGCTTTGGCGCATCAGTTTGACGCACTGGTTATGGTTCCGAACTGTGATAAGAACGTACCGGGCTTACTTATGGCGGCGGCTCGTCTAAATATCCCGACGATTTTCGTATCCGGCGGTCCGATGCTTGCGGGTCACGTACACGGCGATAAGACCAGCCTTTCCAGTATGTTTGAGGCGGTAGGTGCTCATGCGGCAGGCAAGATGAGTGAGGATGAGCTTGATTATTATGTAGAGAAGGCATGTCCGACCTGCGGTTCCTGTTCCGGTATGTATACCGCAAACTCCATGAACTGTTTGACCGAGGTGCTTGGTATGGGCTTACAGGGCAACGGTACGATTCCGGCAGTATATTCCGAGCGTATCCGTCTTGCTAAGCATGCCGGTATGAAGATTATGGAATTGTTAGAAAAGAATATCCGTCCGCGTGATATTATGACCGAGAAGGCATTTATGAATGCACTGACTGTAGATATGGCTCTCGGCTGTTCTACCAACAGTATGCTTCATCTTCCGGCAATTGCCCATGAAGCAGGTGTGGACTTAAATGTAGATATTGCTAACTCCATCAGTGCAAAGACTCCGAATTTGTGCCACTTAGCACCGGCAGGTCATGCGTACATCGAGGAGTTAGATGAGGCCGGCGGGGTATATGCCGTGATGAACGAACTCAGCAAGAAAGATTTATTAAATCTTGACTGTATGACCGTGACCGGCAAGACCGTAGGCGAGAATATTGCCCCGGTAAAGAACAAAAATACAAACATCATCCGTCCGATTGAGAATCCGTACAGCGAGACCGGCGGTATTGCTGTATTAAAGGGTAACCTGGCTCCGGATTCCTGTGTGGTAAAGCGTTCCGCGGTTGTTCCGGAAATGCTGCAGCATGAGGGACCGGCAAGAGTATTCGACTGTGAGGAGGATGCGATTGCGGCAATACTTGGCGGTAAGATTGTAGCGGGAGATGTAGTGGTGATCCGTTACGAAGGTCCGAAGGGCGGTCCGGGTATGAGAGAAATGTTAAATCCGACCTCCGCAATTGCAGGTATGGGTCTCGGTTCTACCGTAGCGCTTATTACCGACGGTCGTTTCTCCGGTGCCAGCCGTGGTGCTTCCATCGGTCATGTTTGTCCGGAAGCGGCAGTGGGCGGACCGATTGCATTGGTGGAAGAGGGCGATATCATTGCCATCGACATCAACGCAAATACCATTAACGTAAAGATCAGTGACGAAGAGATGCAGGCAAGACGCGCAAAGTGGCAGCCGAGAGAGCCGAAGATTACCACCGGTTATCTTGCAAGATATGCTTCCCTCGTTTCCGCAGCTTGCAAGGGCGCAGTTCTTGAAATGAAATAAAGGAGTTATTACTATGGAATTAAACGGTTCTCAGATTGTTTTAGAGTGTCTGCTGGAACAGGGTGTTGATACCGTATTCGGTTACCCGGGCGGCGCGATTTTAAATATTTATGATGCTCTGTATCATTATCAGGATAAGATTCATCATGTGCTGACCTCACATGAGCAGGGTGCGGCACATGCGGCGGACGGTTATGCCAGAGCTACCGGTAAGGTAGGTGTTTGTATGGCAACCAGCGGTCCGGGTGCAACGAACCTCGTGACCGGTATCGCAACGGCATATATGGATTCCATTCCGGTGGTGGCAATTACCTGTAACGTAGGTACCCCGCTTCTCGGCAAGGACAGCTTCCAGGAGATTGATATTGCAGGCGTAGTTATGCCGATTACAAAGCACAGCTTCATCGTAAAGGATATTACGAAGCTGGCGGCTACCATCCGTCGTGCTTTTAAGATTGCCCAGAGCGGCAGACCGGGTCCGGTACTGGTAGATATCACCAAGGACGTAACCGGTGCAATGTATGAGTATGAGCCGGTAAAACCGGAGACGATTAAGCGTGTAAAGGACACCATTACCGAGGCGGATCTTACTAAGGCAGTAAAGCTTATTAAGAAGTCCGTACGGCCGATGGTGCTCGTGGGCGGTGGTGCGGTAACCTCCGGTGCAAGCAAGGAACTTGCGGAGTTTGTGGAGCTTTTGGATGCTCCGGTATGTGATACCTTAATGGGTAAGGGCGCTTACGACGGTACGAAGGAAAACTATACCGGCATGGTAGGCATGCACGGTACCAAGGCATCCAACTATGCGGTAACGGAGTGTGATTTACTCGTTGCCATCGGCGCAAGATTTTCCGACCGTGTGACCGGTAACGCAAAGAAGTTTGCGAAAGATGCGAAGATTTTACATATTGACATCGACCCGGCAGAGATTAATAAAAACGTGATGACGGATGCTTCCGTTATCGGAGATATCAAGGAAGTATTGAAGGCGTTAAACAAGCGTATCGAAAAGAAGGATAATGACCAATGGGTACAGCATATCGTAGAGTATAAGACGAAGTTCCCGCTTCGGATTCCGGAGGGACTTTCCGGTCCGTATGTAGTAAATCGTCTGTACGAGGCCACCAAGGGGGATGCGGTTATCGTGACCGAGGTTGGTCAGCATCAGATGTGGGCGGCACAGTTCTTCTCTTATCAGAAGCCGCGTACCTTGCTTACCTCCGGAGGCCTCGGTACCATGGGCTACGGTTTCGGCGCAGCCATGGGTGCAAAGACAGGACTTCCGAAGAAGCGTGTCATTAACATTGCAGGCGACGGTTGCTTCCGTATGAACATTAACGAGCTGGCTTCCGCTGCAAGAAATAAGATTCCGATGATTCAGGTAGTCATCAATAACCATGTGCTCGGTATGGTACGTCAGTGGCAGAACCTGTTCTACGGACAGCGTTATTCCAACACTACCCTGATTGACGGAGTGGATTTCGTTAAGGTAGCAGAGGGCATGGGAGCCGCAGGTATGGCGGTTACCACCAGAGAAGAGCTTGACATTGCTATCGAGAAGGCATTTAAGGCAGACGGTCCGTTTGTCATCGACTGCCGTATTGATTCCGACGAAAAGGTATGGCCGATGGTAGCTCCGGGAGCTCCGATTCAGGAGGCATTTACCGACGAGGATTTGGCACAGAAACAGTAATGTCAAAAATATAACAAATTTCTTCGAAAAACGATTGACGAAGGTTTTTATTTGGATTATAATAAGAAGCGGAGTTTGTCGTGATAAAGTGACAAAATATATGAATGGAGGATTTAGAAATGGGAAGAGTGTATAATTTTTCCGCAGGTCCGGCAGTATTACCGGAGGAAGTATTAAGAGAAGCAGCAGAAGAAATGCTGGATTACAAGGGAACCGGCATGTCCGTTATGGAGATGAGCCATCGTTCCAAGGCTTATG
>SVEN01000040.1:0-26599 GCA_015057365.1 Lachnospiraceae bacterium
TTTCCTTACAATACTCCACGGTCTTCTTGAATGCGATGAGGCCCGGAATACCGAACTGCTCATACATTGCCACCTGCGGCTTTACTGCCGGAATCAAATCATAGGTAGCATCCACAATGGCCTTATTAAACTGCCAGATTGCTTCCGCTGCACCCTCTAACGTCTCGCCGAACTCAGCGAATGCCTTTTCCTTTACCCAATTCGGTACATAGGAAAGCATCGGGTCAAGGCCCACAACAATCGGTGCATTTGTCTTCTGAATCTTCGTAATAAGCTCTTTTACCATAGTAATCTCCTTTTTCTGCCTTCCGGCAATTGTTTTCTTACAAACCACCTATCCTGTTTGCACATTCTTTCGAACATTTTAGCACAGAACACGGTCTTTCGCAAGTCCTGTTACTGCAAGAATGCTTTAATATCTTCATCCGTTAAAATGGAGTATACCTCTGCATCATACTTTTCACGGATTCTGTCCTCGCCGCTCTGCTCAATCTTTCCCGTCTGCTGCTTACGGTTCACAATTACAATCACCGCCACAATGGTCACATCCGCAAGCTTTTTCAGCTCACTGATTTTCTCATCCAGGGTGATTCCGGTGGTTAATACATCATCCACCACAACAACCCGTTCTCCGTCCCGAGGCTGATGTCCGCAGACAATCCTTCCGTCCCGATCCGGTATCTTTCTACCGTAGCAATAATTCACCGTTACGCCATACTTATTAAACAATGCCGTCGCCGTTGCGCAGGAAAATGCGATTCCGTGATAGGCAAGCCCAAACAGCGTATCAAACTCCAGGTGATGCTCTTTCACACAGTCAGCGAAGTATTCTCCGATTTTTGCAAGCTGTGCATTTGTGCTGAATTTCCCGGTATCCACGAAAAACTCCGCACTGCCGCCATGTTTTAGTTCTACCGGCCGTACACTTAATATCTTGTTTTTCTTCATAAACTGAATCAATCGCTCTTTGTTTGTCAGTGCATTCAGCTTATAACCGAACAGCTCGTCCGTTGTGACTCCGAAATACTCTGCAATTTTCGGAATCATCTGAACATCCGGTAGCGCGGTATTATTCTCCCATTTGGAAACCGCCTGATAGCTGATTCCGAGCGTTGCTCCCATTTCCTCCTGGGTGACTCCTTTTGCCTTACGAAGAATTTTGATTTGATTTCCTACCTTGTTTGTCATACCTGTTTCCTCATCTTTCTTTAGATTGGAGCTCCTATCTCCATTATAGTGAAAACAGCATATATCGCAATAACTTCTGAAACGAGATTTTTTCAACCGGCAGATGAGAAAATGAAAGCCCTTCAATTATCGTCATTAACCAGTTTTTTGGTTATTATCTTCGCTCGTAGGTAACCTTACCCTCACAAAGGGTCATATAAACCTTACCCTTTACCGCCTTGCCTCCGAACGGCGTATTCCGTCCTTTGGATAAAAACTCCTCCGGATTGATGACATACTCTTCCTCCGGTGCCACAATAGCAATATCCGCATAATATCCTTCCGCCAAACCGCCGATTTCCTTATCTCTACCGAGCACCTTTGCCGGGTTATAACTCATGCACTTGGCAAGTTGCATCGGGCTCATACCGTATTGTTTTACCAACACCGTATTGCTTAGCGCATAGGCCGTCTCGGAGCCGACAATTCCGAACGGAGACCCAATCATGGAACCGCTCTTTTCCTCTGCGGAGTGCGGTGCATGGTCCGTGGAAATCACTTCCATGGTACCGTCTAACAGACCCGCAATCAGAGCCTTCACATCCTCTTTTCCCCGAAGCGGCGGATTCATCTTGAACATAGATGCATCTTCGGTAATATCCTCATCGCACATTGCAAAGTGATGCGGGCAAACCTCGGCGGTTACTTCGATGCCCTTTTCCTTTGCAAACCGTACAAAATCTACACTGTACTTGGTGGAACAATGACACAAATGAAGCTTTACGCCGGTCTCCTCCGCCAGTAAAATATCACGCATGGTAATAATATCTTCAACTGCGTTGGTAATGCCCGGAAGTCCCAACTCGTCCGCTTTCTTGCCCGCATTCATGACACCGCCCCGTACCAGGGAAATTTCCTCACAGTGCGCAAATACCGGCAGTCCTACTGCCTTTGCACGCTTCATGCCTTCCGCATATATCACCGGGTTCATGACAGACTTACCGTCCTCGGATACTGCCGCCGCTCCTGCCTTTGCCATACTCTCGATATCGGAAAGCTCGGTACCGCTCTGACCGAGGGTTACCGCGCCTACCGGAAGCACACGTACCTTTCCGGCTTCCTTCGCCTTTGTAAGCACAGTCTGTACCACCTCGGCACAGTCCGTTACCGGCTTTGTATTCGGCATCGGACAAACCGTAGTGTAGCCGCCTGCCGCCGCTGCCGCAGAACCGGTAGCAATGGTCTCCTTGTACTCAAGACCCGGCTCTCTGTAATGTACATGCAAATCAATAAATCCCGGAAGCACCTGCTTTCCCGTAGCATCCACTACACGGTCTGCCTTTGCTTCATTCTCTGCAATCTGCTCCTCCACACGGACAATCTTTGTATCATCCGTTAACACATCAAATTTTCCTTCACGCCCGGTCACCGGGTCGATCACATAACCGTTTTTAATTAAGATTCTCATGTCCCTTCGTTACCTCTCTATTCATGTTCTAAGCCGGTCGATGGCTTCCGTTTCACACGCCATCCCCGAAATACTCTCTTTCTCTTCCCGACTATTTCTCCGTTACATCATACCGTACTTCCGACAAAAAGAGTCCGCGCACTTCAATCGTCTCTCCCGCCGCCTCTCTGTCACCGGTCTCTAAAAGTTTCTGTACCGCCTCCGGCTCCATCTCGCCCTTTCCTACCGCAAGAAGCGTACCTACCAAAATACGCACCATATGCGGCCAGAAATCGTCCGCCGTAAAAGTAAACAAAATCTCCGTATCATCACCGTAAATCGTAATATCCTTCATCACACGCACCGTGGACTTTTTCATCTTACGGTTATCGGAAAAAGCTTTGAAGTCATGTCCGCCGATCAAATACGAGGCTGCCTTCTTCATCTTCTCAATGTCCAGACGCTTAAAGCAGTAGTAATTATACTTCCGCTCAAATACCGACGGCACATCTCCCACCGTCACCTTGTACTCGTATACAAACTCCTTCGCAAGATAAGATGCATGAAAACGGTCCGGCATCTCGCACGCCTCCAACACCGCAATATCCATCGGAAGATAGCGGTTCAGATACTGCTTTATCTCCGTCACACTCATATCCGTCGTGGTATGAAAGTTGGCAATCTGTCCGTAAGCGTGGGCTCCCGGTTCGGTCCGCGCCGCACCGATGACCTCCACCGGCTTTCCCTCCAGTTTCGCCAGTACCTCCTCCAGCTTTCCCTGTATGGTTACCATACGGTCCTTCCCGACTATTTTCTGCCATCCGGCATAGCGGGAACCGTCATATTCCAGTGTCAACTTAATATTTCTTGTTCTTTCCTGTTGCATGATTCTCTCCTTATTCTTCAAAATACTCCTCTATCCCCTCTACAATTCCCTGCACCAGCTTTTCCTGATACTCCGGGGCTTGCAGTTTTTTATCCTCTGCCTTATTTGTCATAAATCCGGCCTCAATTAAAATCACCGGCATCTGCGCCCAATTGGTCCCGGACAAATCGTCCCGCTTCACAATTCCGCGCTTCTTTGCTCCGGTAGCATCACACATTTCGTTAAGTACCGCCTGTGCCAGCCGTTTACTGTCAGTCGAAAGTTCTGCCACATAAGGATTCATCTCCGACGGATACAATACGGAAATTCCGTTTGCCGCCTCACTGTCGGCCCCGTCCGCATGAATGCGGATGTAGATATCCGCACCTGCCTCATTTGCAAGCTGCGCCCTCTCCACATTGCTGATATTCACATTGGCGGTTTCTCTTGTCATTACCACCTCATAGCCTTCGGCAATCAGCGCATCCCGCAGCTTTAAGGAAAGCTCCAGGGCAAACACGTGCTCCGGTACCTTCGTAGATACACCCTGGGTTCCGGAGGAAACCTTGGTCTTTTGCTCCGTAGCCCCCGGTCCCACCGGCTCCTTTTCATAATTGCCCTTGGCCTGATGTCCCGGATCGATGGCAATGATTTTTCTGCGTTCAACCGCGACCGTCACAGTCGGTTCCGGCGTAGCGGTCGGTGTAACCGCCGGTTCCGGCGTCAGTGTCGGCTCCGGCGGGGCCGTCGGTGTCGATTCCGGCATTGGTGTCGCATCCGCCCCCGTCGTTGTCACCGGTGTTTCCGATGCTTCCGCATCTTCAGCCGGCATCATTACTGCTGTCGCCGTAGGAACCGGAAAGCCCGATGGCATTTCTTTCTCTATCGTCTTATTGCATCCTGTTATCAAAAAAACACAGCACAGTATCAATACCCCTATGTTTCGTTTCATTTTCAATGCCTCCTTTGGCACTCTCATTCTATCATAACCGTACAAGAAAAACAATAAAATTTCCTTTGGGATTCACTTCCGACTCCTCAAAAAATGTATTGACAAAACAAAACCGAACCGTTATACTTGCATCTGTAAAATAAAAAAATTCGCTAGGGGAGCCCATGCTGAGAGGTAGCGCCTTGCTACTGACCCTCATAACTTGATCCGGATAATTCCGGCGTAAGGAAGCAGACCATTTTCATGGTTATTCACGGCCCCTCCTAAGCAGTTTGCAAGGAGGATTTTTTATGTTTATCGAATGGTTTCAAGAGGACGGCTACGCTGTTCTCACAACTGCCGGGTACGTTGCCTGCGCAGTTGCGGTCTTGCTGATTGTTGTACTGGCCACACTTTTTTCCAAACAAAAAGAAAGTGCCAAACCACACTGGAAAGCAAAAAAACTTGTCTTTTCCGCAGTGTGTCTGGCACTGGCATTTATACTATCCTATTTGCAGCCTTACAAGCTGCCATGGGGCGGTTCCGTTACCTTGTTCAGTATGCTGTTTGTCTGCCTTATCGGCAACTGGTACGGCCTCCGTACCGGACTTACCGTTGCTTTTACCTACAGTATTCTGCAATTTCTTCAAGGCGGCGGTACCTACATACTCACCCCGCTCCAGGTGTGCTGTGACTACTTCTTTGCATTCACCGCACTGGGCTTTGCCGGCGTATTTGCCGGAAAGAAAAACGGTCTCATCAAAGGGTATCTTCTGGGCATCTTCCTCAGAGGTGCCTTCCATTCCCTGGGCGGCTACCTGTACTGGATGGATTACATGCCGGATAACTTTCCGAAATCCCTGTCCGCCATTTACCCGATTGTGTACAACTACTCCTACATCTTAATCGAAGGCGTAGTTACGGTAATCATCCTCTGTATACCGGCGGTCAAAAGCACCTTCAACCGTATCAAGCAGATGACCGAAGAATAGCGAATCAAACCTCTCTACGACTCCGCAGTGTATGCTGCGGAGTCTTTTTATCTGCATAAGAGAAAACACAGACCGCCTAGCACCGCAAGTCCTCCCAGTACAACCGCCGCTATTTTGCCGACGGAAACCGGAATCTTACCGGAAATACTTCCGTCCTGCCCGTTCACCGTAAAGCGATACAATTTCCCTTTTACAGAAAAACAAACCACCCATACAGGAAGCAACAGATGCTTATATTGAATTCTGGTATAGACAGATGTCATATTTAAATTCTCCACTTCATCCGCATGATATAGCGCAAGAATCTTATTATATACATGTCTCCGTAACCGTTTATAGATTAACTCCTTTGCGCTTTCCCAAGCAGTCTTTAAATCAACGGAATAACGTTCCACCGCGAACCCTGCCAGATATTCCTGCCGGTAAGACTTATTATCTGCCGTCCGAAATGCCCCGGCTATATCCGGGAACTCTTTTTTGTGACGTATGCTTCCGTCTACCACCTGGTCATCAATAAATTCTTTGTACTCGCCGCAACAACCGTCCCACTCGGTCACCGCTGCACCTTTCGACCCCTGATAACGAACTCCGTAATTCGCATCGTAGGTAGTATCGGTATGGGTATCAAAGGTCCAGCACGGCACAAAAATTCCTTTAAAATTCTTTGGTTGTACGGATTCCTTTACTTCCTTCCGGCAAAACCACCGTTTCCGAATCCATTTTTCAAACCGCTCGGCCGCTTGCTTTGCATCCAGTTCAAATACGCAAACTCCTCCCGGAGCTAAAATATCCTCCGCCTGTATCTCTGCGATTCGACCTGACCCGCAATACAAACATTCTTCCAGAGGATCTGCCTTGTCATAAATCATTTCAATGCCACAGCTTTCACAGCGCACCGTCTTTTTCTCTACACCCCAATCGTGGTTTCCCTCACGTTCGGCATAGATAAAATCCTGTTCCTCCGCAACGATATCCTCTTCGTCCCCAGACAATACTGCCTCTATATAGTCGCAACTCAAACAACGAAGCTTCCCTTCCTTCGGATCAAACTCCATAAAACCGCGACATCGCGGGCATTTCCTCCCTGAATCCGTTTTTATCTCCGGAACCGGTTGTTCCATACTTAAGACCTCCTTTTGGTGAGTACTTTCTTTTTCTGTGTTTCTGTATACTATTCCTACTGCCCCTTCCACTTTCAATAGCTTTTTCGAGCTTTGAGCAGGATATTAGACTTTCTTATTGCTACGTTCATCTGTCAGCAATGCTCAAACAGGAGGTTTGAGCAAGCCCGCCATAAGGCATAGATGCCGCATCAGGGCGGTTGCGTCACTCATCACTCTACTCTCTGAGAGCAATTAGAAAGACTTATATCCGAATCACGCGAGAAAAAGACATTGAAAGCGGAAGGGGCTGTTAATAGCAATACAACACAGAAAAAGAAAGTCCCTCTTCGTTCTTAAAGATTTGCGATAAACCACAGAATTCCCAGAGCCGCAATAACACCCACCACTGTGATTGCCACCTTTGCCGGCGAAATCGGAATTTTTCCGGATACTCTTCCGGTCTGTCCGTTTACCATAAAACGATATACTTTTCCGTTAAACTTAAAGCTTGCCATCCATACCGGAAGAAGCAAATACTTGTATTTGATATCCTTAAAGGAAGGGTCAATCTGCAAGGAACGTACATCGTCCGCGTGATGGTCCGTCATAATCTGTCTCTTAATGTTACTGTTAAGACGCATAACGATTTTACCCTTGGCCGTTTTCCACGCATCCTTTAAGCCCACGGAATAACGCTCCGACGCAAAGCCTGCCACATACTCCGGCTTATAGGTTTTATTATCTGCTGTATCAAAAGGCAGAATCCCGTCTAACAGACCGTTCTCGTGCCTGGTACTTCCGCACACCGCCTGGTCATCGATAAACTCCTGATGCGTACCGCTGCATCTGTACCAGTCTGTTACCGTTACGGTCTCGCCCTTGGAATTTCTCTTTTGCTTACGAATTCCGTACTCACCGGAATACTTGGTCGTTGTCTGGGTATCAAATGTCCAGTACGGCAAATAAACGCCCTTAAAATCCTTCGGTTTCGCAGTTTCCTTTGCTTCCTTCGGACAGAACCAACGCTTCTTAATCCAGTCTTTAAACTTCTCTGCCGCCTGTTTCGCATCCAGCTTAAATACACATACCCCGCCCGGCGCCAAGGTGTTTTCCGCTTGAGCCTCCATAACCTGATTGGAGCCGCAATACGGACACTCTCCGGCAATTTCCAGTGCATCATACACCATTTCACCGCCGCAGGCCTTACAAAGTACCGTCTTTTTCTCTGCGCCCCAATCACAATTTCCTGTCTGCTCCGCTGTCTCAAAATCCTGCTCTTCGGCCACGGTTTCTTCTTCATTGTCCGGCAAAATTTCTTCCAGATAATCACAATACGGGCAGTGAAGCTTGCCCTCTCTCGGGTCAAAATCCATGACACCGCCGCACTGCGGACATTTCCGGTCGGTTTCCTTTTTTGTATCAACAATCACAGGATTGATATAATCCTGCATTCCCTGTTCTGCCATTCTTTTGTCTCCCTCTATGGTTTATACTTCTGTATACTCGCAATACCGACAAGCGGCACAGATGCAACCGCACCTGTACCGCCTGAAATCATCTTATATTACTGAATGTCACCATCCGTAAACGGATCACCGCACTCCGGACAGAACTTCGGCGGGTTCTTCGGATCTTCCGGCTCCCAACCGCACTTATCGCAACGGTATAACGGAGCTCCTGCCGGCTTCTTTGTACCGCACTCCGAACAGAATTTGCCCTTATTTACCGCACCGCAGGCACAAGTCCAACCGTCTGCTGCAGCCGGCGTCGGCTTCTTTGCACCACACTCAACACAGAAATTACCGGTACAAACCGCACCACAGGTACAGGTCCAACTATCGGCTGCCGGTGCCTCGGTGTTCTGTAACGCTACACCGACCATTGCCTGTCCCTTCGGCATATTCATATCAGCCATCTGCTGCTGCATCATCGCGCCGTTCTGTGCCATTCCGCCTTGCATCATGCCGTTATTTGGCATCATTCCGTTATTTGGCATCATACCGTTCTGCATCATGCCGTTATTTGGCATCATTCCGTTCTGCATTCCGTTGTTCGGCATCATTCCACCCATCATTGCTCCCGGATTCATACCCATCTGGTTCATGGTATTTCCCATCATATGAAGGCCGAACATTCCATTAAATGCACCGTTTTCATTACCCGCACCGGTTTTCATTACATCCATCATCTGGCTGAACTGATCTCTCTGATTCATGAAAGCATCGCTGGCATAATATCTATCCTCTTCGAACTTATCCAGTTTTGCCTGTTCATCCGGAGGCAAGGAAGTGGACTGTAAATCAATGGAACCGAATGCAATACCGAACTCGTTCAGCCACTTATCTTGTATTACCTGCTGAACCTCTTCTCCTATCGCAAGACTCGCATTGGTTAACTCTGCATAATGATACCCCTTAGACGCAAGATTACCGAGGGCCGGATTTAATGCAGTCACAAGGCTGGTTCGCAAACGTTCATAAACCATGGACCTCTCATAAACATCCTCTACATTATTTGCAAGCTTTTTGTAGAAAACAATCGGATCCGCCACGGAGAAAGTAAAGAAGCCGTTACAACGAACATGGAAGGTTATCTTCGTTCCTGTAATTTCGTCCGGTACAAAACGATACTGAATCGGCTGCTGGGTTCCAAACTTATTATTAATAATCGGACGAATATTAACAAAGTAAACTCTCTGGTCCCTTGCAGCATCTCCGCCCATAGACCAACGCTTGTAAAAAGCATCCCAGTACTTCTTTATGTTCTCACCAAGACTACCGTAAAAGATACTCGGTTCGGCAGAGCTGTCGTAAATGTATTCACCAGCCTCAGCACAAACTTCGGTAATACCTCCCTGGTCGACAATCAACATACACTGACCTTCGTTTACGGCGATAATAGAACCGTTGGAAATAATGTTGTCTGTGCCCTTCTTATTGGAGGACTTGCCGGAAATCTTCTTCTCACCCTTCACCATTAAGGTGTCGTCGTCCATACGCTCACAGTAAAAATACTCGCGCCAGGAATCCGCTGCCAAATCCTGAATTGCACCCTTCGCTGCACTAATTAATCCCATACTAACTCCTTCCTCCCGCCATGCGGGGTTCCCTTTTCATTTGCGCTATACAGCTAATCTATACCCAGTACTACTCGTACATCGGATACTTCTTCGTAATCGCCTCAACGATTGCTCTTGCCTCGTCGGTAGCTTCCTTCTTATCCACAGTCAGAGCGATTGCCTTAGCTACCTGTGCCATATCGTCGGCATTTAAGCCGCGGGTGGTAGCTGCCGCCGTACCGAGACGAATACCGCTGGTAACGAACGGAGATGCCGGATCGTTCGGAATAGAGTTCTTGTTACAGGTAATGTTTACTGCATCAAGAAGCTTCTCTGCTTCCTTACCGGTTACGTTCTTGCTCTGAAGGTCCACTAACATTAAGTGGTTATCGGTACCACCGGATACAAGGTTAAAGCCTTCTGCCAGCAAGCCCTTAGCCAAAGCCTGTGCATTGGTAACGATGTTCTGTGCATATACCTTAAACTCAGGAGACAATGCTTCCTTGAAGCAAACAGCCTTTGCAGCGATTACGTGCATCAGCGGTCCGCCCTGGATACCCGGGAATACGCACTTGTTTAACTTATGCTCTTCTGCGAACTCAGCGGAAGAAAGAATCATACCGCCACGCGGTCCGCGTAAGGTCTTGTGGGTGGTAGTCGTCGTTACGTGAGCGTACGGAATCGGGCTCTCGTGTACACCGCCGGCGATAAGGCCTGCGATGTGTGCCATATCTACCATCAAATATGCACCAACCTCATCCGCAATTTCACGGAATCTCTTGAAATCGATCTTTCTTGCGTATGCGGAAGCACCTGCGATAATCATCTTCGGCTTTGCTTCCTTTGCAATACGAAGTACTTCGTCATAATCGATGAAACCGTCATCATTTACACCGTACGGTACGATGTTGAAATAGGAACCGGAGAAGTTTACCGGGCTCCCGTGTGAAAGATGTCCGCCGTGTGCAAGGTTCATACCTAGAACGGTATCTCCCGGCTGAAGCAGTGCGAAAAATACTGCCATATTTGCCTGTGCACCGGAATGCGGCTGTACGTTTGCGTAAGTACATCCGTAAAGCTCCTTTGCACGCTCGATTGCTAAATTCTCCACGATATCTACGCACTCACATCCGCCGTAGTAACGCTTTCCCGGATAACCCTCCGCATACTTGTTGGTTAACGGGCTACCCATTGCTGCCATAACAGCCTTGCTGACAAAGTTCTCGGATGCAATCAGTTCGATATTTTTTCTCTGACGACCAAGTTCTAAGTCCATTGCCTTTGCCACATCGGCATCGACTCTCATTACTTCTTCAAAAGAATACATAACTTGTCCTTCCCTTTCATTTATTTAAAATTTATAGTTTTCACCTAAAAATGTAAGTGCAAACATACCGCTTCCTACATGCGTACCGATAATCGGTCCCACATTGCTGATGATAACATCCTTTACAAGTCCTTCCGCCAACAACTGCTCCTTTAACTGCTCCGCAATCTCCGGTGCGTCCGCATGTCCGATCATCACGGTCTGATTCGCTGTATCAATACCGTCACTTACCAAACGATCCCTCAGATAGTCCATGCCCTTTTTGGTCCCGCGTACCTTGGATACTACCGTAAGCTTACCTTCCCGATCGATAGAAAGCACCGGTTTAATCTTAAGCGCCGTACCGACTACCGCTTCCAGACTGTTTAATCTGCCGCCCCGTTTTAAGTGAATCAAATCGTCCACCGAAAACCAATGACATACCTTTGTACAGTTCTCGGTTACAAACTCCGTAACCTCCTCAAAGGACTTTCCTTCCTTACGAAGCTTTCCTGCCAAGTACACAAGAAATCCTTCACCGATGGAAGCACACAGAGAATCAATGCACTCGATTCTGCGCTCCGGATACTCTTCCAAAAGCTCCTGCGCCACCAGACGTGCGGAATTCACCGTTCCGCTTAAGCCGGAAGAAAATGCGATGTACAACACATCTTTCCCTTCCTTACAATACTTTTCAAATACTTCTCTAAATACAATCGGCGTAATCTGGCTGGTTACAGCATCTTCTCCCGCACTTAACTTTGTATAAAACTCCTTACAGGACAATTCCTTCTCATCAGGGTGGTACAAATAATCTTGTTCTCCGACTCTGACCGTCATCGGAATCACGTGAAGACCGAGCTCCTCAATAATACTCTGCGGCATATCTCCGGTCGCTCCGCTCACAATTGCATAACTTTCGTTCATTCCTACCTCCATTATTATTCGGGGGATTTTATTCATACTGAATTAGTGTACCATACAGCAACGAGCCGAAAGGAACAATTTGTTCCTTTCGGCGACTTCCCTCGATAATAGCCACTACGTGGCTATTATACCACAGTAAAGCGTAAAATACAAGTATACCGACTTATTTTTACAAGATTCTGCCGTCTTCCTTCCTCCGAAATTTAGTAAGACCGAATGGTGTCGCTTCCGTCATCACCCGTTTTTTTAATTTCCCGGATTTCCACATAATATCCGCCACCGTCTCCCATCGGTACCAATACGCGCTCTCCCAGCTTTTTTCCGTACACGGCCTTTCCGAGAGGAGACTCGATACTGATCAGATTCTTTAAAGAATTTCCCCGGATAGAGGTTACCAGACGGAACTCCTCACACTCGTCATCCTCTTCAAAATATAACGTCACCGTATTGTTAAGTCCCACCTCGTCCGCTGCGGACTCCTCGGAAATAATCTCCGCCGTCCGAATCATCCGCTCCAGGTAACGAATCCGGCTTTCGTTTTTATTCTTGTCTCTCTTCGCCGCATGATATTCAAAATTCTCACTAAGGTCTCCATGTGCCCTTGCTTCCTTTACCGCTTCGAGGGCTTCCTTCCGTACCACCAGCTTTCTGTGTTCAATTTCCGCCTCAATGCGCTCTACATCTTTTTGTGTCAACTGCTCCCGCATAGTGTCTCCTCTCCTGACTTCTTATTAACAAACCTGTCCTGCTTCTTTTCCCATTACTTTATGCTATGTTATACCTCTACCGGATAGAAAAACGGCCTTTCCTTTAACGTTTCGTTGGGTGAATGAAGGGCCAGGTAACGCTCTCCGTCCAGTCCGGTAAAAATCATTCCGTGCCCACCGTCCTTTGTAAACAAAAGCTCCCGCTCCGGCTTCCAGTCATTCTTAAACTCGCCGTGTTCCGGAGACGTCAAGGCTACACAATACTGATTTCCTTCCGCAAAGCTTGACCAAATCATCCGAAGCTTCCCTTCCTTGTCCCGGAACAAAAACGGACCGTCCGTCACATATATTTCCCCTTTTCTCGGATGATGAAAGCTTGCCACTGCCGGCAAGGCATCCGTTGCCCGGAAAAGCAGTCTCGGCTCACCTGCCGCAGCCTTCAAATCTTTGGTCAGTTCCACCGCACACACGGTACCGTCTCCTTCCGCATCCTCCCATTCATGGCAAAATACCATATACGGAGTTTTATCCGCATCCACATACAACGTCCCGTCAAGGGAGTCCCACTCCTTCGGCGTAATCGAACCGTCACTGTACGGTACAAAAGGCCCCAAGGGATTCTCCGCCTTCAGGCAATGGGTTCCTCTGCCTACACCATCCGTATAAAAGGAGGCAAACATATAAAATGCTCCCTCATAAGCATATACCTCCGGCGCCCAGTAATTCTTATGCGGTGCAAAGCCGTCCGGCCTATGAAACACCTCAAAAGGTCCTTCAAACTCCTCCAAATCCGTTCCTACATAACAATCAAACCCATCCGCTTCTCCCCAACAGGTAGCACCTCTGGTTCCGTATAAGTAATATTTCCCGTCATACACCAGCACAAATGGGTCCCGGATATTAATTTCATCTCTTTTCATACTAAGCTCCGTTCATTTCCTCGTTTCAAACCACAGACCGTCCCAAATGCCACTGAAGGCACCCCGTCAGTCTACCTCCACAATACGGCTGTACTCCCGCAAGGGATACGTCCCGTCATGGGCCTCTCCCGGAATCATCCGGGACATATCACTCCCCGTAATCCGGACCACGCCCGCAATTCCGAGAAGCTCTGAAAGCTCCTCCTTTTCTCCCGGTCCGCACAGCAAACCACAGGTCTGCAAATGTCCCTTATGCCGCTTCAACCGCTTCACAATCTCCCGTCTCGGCAACCGCTTTATCCACACATTCCGGAACAAGTAAGAAAGTTCCAGCTCGCGGTCTTCTTTTATGACAACACTGACACCGTCCTCCTGTAATATCCGCCGTCCGTCGGGCGTCTCCAGCGAATCCGTATACAAGCGAAGGGTATTCTTTCCCCGCATCCCGATATCCGTTTTCCCAAGTTCTACATTTGCTCTCTTTAGCATTTCAAAAAATTGCTCTCCGAACCGTTCCTGTACCTCACGGTCCTCCGTATCCAAAAAGATTCCCTGACAGGAAGAGCAAAGCACCTGATTGGTCTCGCAGATGTGGCGCGCCAATGCGTATAATGTATCCTCCTCTGCCTGTTCTGTTACATAAGCAAAGGAAAGCTTGTGTCCCCATGAAATAATTTTAGTATTTACACCGGCCAGCTGTCTTGCCGCTGCCACCGCTTCATCGCCGCCCCAGACCACCACGGCATCCGCCGTTTCCGCAAATACCCGTAAGGTCTCCGTTTCTGCTGACGGCACATCAAACACATAAATGTAGTCCTTTAACTTTGGCTCAAACCGAATCAACTCCGACAGCAACTTTACCGAAAGGCCGTTATCTCCCGTAGGTAACTTTAAGATATTTACATTGCCCGCAAGCAGACCTTCGATTACGCTGTAGGCCGGAAGACCGTCTACATTCCCCGCCGCAATATGAAACAATACTCCCAGCGGATAACGCTTCCGAAGGGTTCCGTTCTTTAATGCCGGCAACTCTCCGTACCAATCCCCTAACTCCGTTTTACATTTATACTCCAGCTCTTCCCGGGAAAATAACCGCGCCAATCCAAGAAAACGCTCATATGTCAAATTTGCCATTTGAAGCAACGGCAAGGCGATTTCATCATACTCTCCCCGCATCGCTGCCTGATATAACTTATCACAGGCCGCAATCACACACTCCGTTGAAATCGGCTCCTTTGCTGCTAAAGTCTTCGTACATTCCTCATACAAGCCTTCCAGATACTTCTGCTCCACATTGGAATCGATTATTTCTCCGTGCATCAAAATCATTTCCCGTCACCTCCCGCTAACAGCTTGTCCGCTCCCGCGGCACAGGTCACAATGTCCCGGATACCCACACGTCCGATAATCTCCAACCACGGTGCATCTACACCGCATGGACATTTTTCCCTATGTAATCGTCCCAAATCATCCGTCATAATACTTAAAATCGGAACGCTGTCCACCTCCGGCGTCATCAGATTGATAAGTCCGATTTCCCCGTCCGGCACCGGCATAAGCGTATCCACATCCCGAATCAGCACCCGACTGTACACCGGCACATGGAAATGGTGACACTTACAGTCCACATACAATACCAGGTGCTCTGCCGCACCGAAAAACTCGATAATATTGCTCTCTTCAATGCCTAACACCTCTTTTGCAAGAGCATAGAACTCCCTTTTCTCTACCCGCTCGGCATAAAATTGCTTCCAACCGCCGCCCAAGGTCAGCACAGACCCCTTCGGCAAGGTCACCCGCACGCCTTCCTCCTTCATCTGCTTCAACAAAAAATAGGTATACGCAGGGAATCCCGCAGTCCGCACCGGATGCTTTGACCGGCTGAACTTTATCAGTCTCTCCTTTAAATGTTCCAAATCAAGCTTATATCCGTCCTTTGTATACCGCAATGCGTAATCCCTGCTAAGTGCCGGGGCAAAATAAGTAAATCCGTAGGAGGTTTTGGAAATCACCGTTTTATTCGCCTTATTCGGTTCATACCCGAGAATCAGATAATGTACCGGTTTTAGCGAAAACAACCGGTGATACTTCCCAAGCGTCAAAATCATGCGTAATCCCCGATACAGGCTCATAAAATTGTACCCCATCCGGGACTTCTGCCCACTGGTGCCGCTGGAGGTAGCCTTAATCAACATCCTTCTTTGCGGCATGGAAAACACCGCATAATGCTTAAAATATAGAGTCGGCAAAAACGGCAACCGTTCCAAATCCTTATATTCCTTCAAATCCTTCGGAGAAAACCCTTTCGAATCCAAAATCTTGCGATACTCCGGACAATTCTCATACTGAAAGGCACAATTCTCTTGCATAGCCCTAAAAAACAATGCATCGGACTCCCCGTTATCATAAGGCTTTTTTAACTTAAACAACTTCGTTCTTGCCGACATACGCACCCTCCTTATAAACCCTGATATTATAGTATACCATTTTTTTCTTGTTATCTGCAACTATTACTTTCTCGGACGCGGTGAGGTTCTTACAAGTGTTAGGAAAGTTAATTTAATCCGCCGGGAGCTTGCATATTATCGGATTTTTGCCTTCCCGAAGGGGCGCGTTTTTAGCGCAGTCGAAATCGCCTCCTAGCGGTTCTAAGTCTCGAGGTCGCTCCCGAGAGACGTTTAGAACCGGTTGGAGGAAGTTTGACGGAGCGTTGCGCTCAGCAAAAAGGAGATAATATACAAGCTCCCGGCGATATTAGAAAACTCCACCCACTTGTAAGAACCGGAATCCTGCGCATAACAAAACCGCCGCACATTGTGCGGCGGTCCTAAATCTTATTCGGTTACTTCGTCAAAGCCTGCATATTCCTTCATCAACAAAGCTGCGTAATATGCATACTTCGGGCGATACTCCGTATCAAATAACGTCGGATTGTATTCCTTTCTCCAGGAAAGCTTATCGGTGAAGCCCCAATAGGTAAGAGCGTTCATTTCCACCTTACCCGCCTGCGCTCTTTCCACAAGACCGCTGACCAAATTGTAGAGGAACTGACCCTGTGCCTTGAAATTCTCATCGGTCGGCGGAAGCGGATGTTCCCACTTTCCGAGATGTACGTCAAGCTCGGTTAAGGTAACCTTAAGGCCGGTGGAACCGATCTGTTCTACCACAGAAAAATACTGGTCTAAATCATCCTCGGTATAAATATGTGCCTGGAAACCTACACCATCGATTAAGTAATTGCCGTCCTCATCTACAAGGGTATTTACAAAATTGTATAAGCAATCACCCTTTAAGTGCTCGTTATAGTCATTGTAGAACAAGTCAATGTGCTCCGGTGCATACTTATCCGCATAATAGAATGCATACCATAAGTACTCTTCTCCGATGGTGGTGTACCAGTTTGCCCACCATTTACGCATGGTACCGTCTTCCATCCATGCCTCGTTTACTACGTCATAAGCATAGAACATATCGATATAGCCCTGCTCTTCCAACAGCTCAAACACCTGACGGATGTAGCTTTCCATACGCTCAAGCATAACTTCCTTGCTTGCCATGGAACCGGACTCGTCAAAGTTCTCATAGAAAATCCAGTTCGGAGTCTGGCTATGCCATACAAGCGTATGTCCGCGTACTGCCATTCCGTTCTCCTTACACCAATCTAAGAGCTTAATCGTATCCTCAGAAAATTCAACCACTAACTCTCCGGTAGCAATACTCTTCTCTTTATTGAATACATAATCCGGCTTCAACTCATTCTCAAACGTAATGCTGTTAAAGTTCTTCTTAATAATCTCCTGGCACTTGGTATCGTATAACATATACGCAGACATACAAGTACCCGCCTTCATACCGTACTCAGCCATTACATCCTTAATGGTCTCTTCTACTTCCGGTGCCTGCGTCGGAAGCGGAGTGGCAGTCGGCTTCGGGGTTGCAGTCGGCTTCGGAGTTGCCGTCGGTTTCTGAGTTGCGTCTCCGGTTACTTCGTCAAAGCCTGCATATTCCTTCATCAGAAGCGCTGCACCGTATGCGTACTTCGGCTTCCACTTTCTGTCCAGTAACATCGGATTATACTCCTGTCTCCAGGAAAGCTCATCCGCAAAGCCCCAGAAGGTCAACGCGTCCATCTTTACAGAGCCTGCCTGTACGCGCTCCATAATACCACTGATTAAGTTGTAGTAGAACTGACCCTGAATCTTCTTGTTCTGGTCGGTTGCATATCCGATATCATTGTACTTACCGAGACAAACATCAAGCTCCGTTAAGTTAATCTTAAGACCTAACGTTGCAATCTTATCCATATGCGTAAAATACAGGTCCAAATCATCCTTGGTGTAAAGGTGCGCCTGGAAACCTACACCGTCAATCAGGTAGTTTCCGTCCTCATCCTTTAAGGTCTGGAAGAAGTTGTAAAGAGCTTCGGTCTTAAACTGCTCATTGAAATCGTTATAGTACAAATCAATATGTTCCGGAGCATACTTATCTGCCAGATAGAACGCCTGCCATAAGTAATCCTCGCCGATGGTGGTCAGCCAGTTACTCGGACGCATGGTTCCGTCGTCTAACCAAGCCTCGTTTACCACATCGTAAGCATAAAACATATCGGAATAGCCCTTCTGCTCTAACAACTCAAACACCTGCTTCATGTAGCTTTCCATACGGGCAAGCATTACCTCTCTGCCTACCAGGTTCCCGCTGGTATCGAAGTTATCATAGAAAATCCACTGCGGGGTCTGACTATGCCAAATCAAAGTATGACCACGCACTGCCATATTGTTGTCCTGACACCACTTTAACATCTTCTCGGTAGCCGGGCTGAACTTAACTACCAAATCGCCGGCAGCCTTACTTGCCTCCTGGTCCAGAATGTAATCCGGCTTAAGCTCATTCTCAAAGGTAATACTGTTAAAGTTCTTTTTAATAAACTCGGTACTTCTTGCATCATTCGACATAAACTCAGACATACAGGTACCGGCCTTTAAACCGTACTCCCCGTATACATCCTTAAAGGTCTGGGTAAATTCCGGAATCGGGGTTGCGGTTGGCTTCGGGGTCACCGTCGGCTTCGGAGTTGCCGTCGGTTCCGGGGTTGCCGTCGGTTCCGGAGTTGCCGTCGCCGGTGCTGCAGCAGTCGGCTCCGGAGTCGGATTTACATTGGTATCTTTGGTTCCGCAAGCAGCCAGCGCAACTACCATTACTGCTGCAAGTAAAGCCAATTTCATTTTTTTCATGTTACTCTCTTCTCCTTTAAAATATCTTCGCAGTTAAAATATCTTTATTTTATCAACATTTTAACACTGCATTTCAACAAACTACGCCAGTAATTATAATACAAATCGCTGAAAAATGGAAGACCTTTTCAAAATGTTAACAGAATGTTCTTTTTTGACAGGCTCATTGGCCACCTCGAAAATGCTTCGCATTTCCTCGGTGTCCGTTTGGCTCATGTACCATATGTCGTAAAAATGACTGCTTCGCAGTCCGAAGCTTCGCTTCTTCTAAACGAAAGAAAGAGATTACTCTTGCAAATACGTATTTGCGTCGTAATCTCTTTCTTTCATTTATTTTTGCTCAATTCTCACAAGAAACATTTTTGCTTCAGACCACATTCGCGCTATTCGCTCATCTTTGCCAGCTTCGCTGCCTGGTCCGCCGCAGTTAATGCATCTACCACCTCGGTCAAATCGCCGTTTAAGATTTCGTTCAAACGGTGGGTGGTCAGCTTGATACGGTGGTCGGTTACTCGTCCGTCCGGGAAGTTATAGGTACGAATCTTCTCGGAACGGTCACCGGTACCTACCTGGCTGCGTCTAGCCTCTGCTTCCGCATCGTGAGCCTTTTCAAGCTCTAACTCATACAACTTTGCGCGAAGCACCTTTAGTGCCTTGTCACGGTTTTTAAGCTGGGACTTTTCATCCTGACAGGAAATTACGATACCCGTCGGAATATGGGTCAAACGTACTGCGGAGTCGGTGGTGTTGACACACTGTCCGCCGTTACCGGATGCACGGAACACATCAAACTTACAGTCGTTCATATTGAGCTCCACGTCTACTTCCTCCGCTTCCGGCATAATCGCTACCGTTGCCGTAGAGGTATGGATACGTCCGCCGGATTCGGTTACCGGCACACGCTGTACGCGATGTACACCGCTCTCGTACTTAAGCTTAGAGTAAGCGCCCTGTCCGTTTACCATGAATACCGCTTCCTTAAAGCCGCCGATACCGTTTTCGTTTACGTTCATCAAATCAATCTTCCAACGGAAGGTCTCGGAATACTTCGCATACATACGGTACAACTCAGCTGCAAATAAAGCAGCCTCATCACCGCCTGCACCCGCGCGGATTTCCACGATAACGTTCTTATCATCATTCGGGTCCTTCGGAATGAGTAAAATCTTAAGATTCTGTTCGCACTCTTCCAAACGATCCTTCGCCTCGGAAAGCTCCTCCTTTGCCATTTCACGCATATCCTCGTCGCTTTCCTCTTCCAGCATCATAAGACTGTCTTCGATATCCTGCTTCGTCTGCTTATAACGCTTATACTCCGCCACGATATCCGCCAAATCATTCTGCTCCTTCATGAGCTTACGGAATCTCGCCTGGTCATTAACCACGTTCGGATCGCTTAATTCGTTCTGAAGCTCCTCGTAACGCTGTAACAAATCCTCTAACTTATCAAACATCTTTAAATCTCCTTATTATCACCCGGCCAAACCGCAAATACCATCCGGTCCAGTCCGGCATAATCTTTCTTCACTTCAACGGAACCATAGCCTTCCGTCGACAGCAGCCCTGCCACTTCTTCTCCCTGGTCGTGACCGATTTCAAACATCAGTCTGCCACCCGGTTTCAGATAACGCTTTGCCTCTTCCGTAATCCGTCGGTAGAAAAGCAATCCGTCCTCTGTCCCGTCAAGGGCCATACGCGGCTCAAAGTTTCTTACTTCCGGCATCAGTTCTTCAATGACCTTACTCTTAATATAAGGCGGATTGGACACAATGATATCATATGCTCCTTCTACGTTTTCAAACAAATCTCCGTGAAAAAACGTCACATCCGCATCCAGTCGTTTCGCATTTTTCTTCGCCACACAAAGGGCCTCTGCCGAATAATCGCTTGCCGCCGTAAACGCAGGCGTTCCAAGCTTTGCCACGGTTACCGCGATGCATCCGGAGCCGGTACACATATCCAGTACCCGTTTCCCCTTTGCATCCGTAAATACCGCCTCTGCCAAAAGCTCCGTCTCCGGTCGTGGAATCAATACACCCGGCTGTACACAAAAGCTTAGGCCGCAAAATTCCTGTTCTCCTGTAATATACTGCACAGGCTCATGATTCATTCGCCGTTCAAGCATTTCCCGAAAGCGTTCTTCCTGTTCTGTCGCCGCCTGCATCTCACCGTCTCTTAAAAAGGACATAAAATCCAGATTACATACATGAAACAACAATACTCTTACGTCGGTACGTGCTTCGGGAAACCCGGCATCCGTAAGCAGTTTCACTCCGTCCGCCATCAATTCGGAATAGGTCATAACATCCCGCCTTTAATGCTCTTTATCTCCGGAACGCTCCATGACCGTTCCTTCGCCTTCAAATACAAAAAACTTATCTAATGCACGAAGAATGTCGTCCTCTTCCTCTTCATCCTCCGCATTGCGCGTATTTACAACAGCCTTCTGTGCCGCCTTTCCGGCCTTTTCCGCCTTATCCGCCGCAGCTACCTTCTCTGCCAGACGGCTTCTGCTTTCCTTTGCCGCAGCCTCATCCGGCTCATCCTTTTTCGTTTCCTTCTTAGCAGACGGAAAACTCCAGTCAAACTTCGCCGTAATATCCTCCGACTCGTTCTTCTGCGAAACCTTTTCCTCTGTTATCGCAACCTCGGAAGCAGCCTTAGCTGCCTTCTTCTCCGGCACCGGTGCAACTACCGCCTGCACCTCCGTAACCGGCTCTTCCTTCGCCTGCACTTCTTCCTTCTGAAGCTCAGTCTTCTTAACCGCCTTCTTCGTCTCCTTGACCGGCTCGGACTTTCCTGCCGGCGCCTTTATTATCTTACCGTTCTTCTTACGAAGCTTTTTCTCGAAATTCTCATCCAAATATGCCTGCCAGTCAAATACCGCCTCTACGGAAGCCACCGCCACACGAATCATATCGTCATCCGGCTCTCTGGTGGTCAAACCCTGCAGCCACAAGCCCGGCTTACTCAAAAAGCCGATAAACTTGGAATCACTGTTACCGGCCAGGCGGATAAACTCATAGGAAATGCCTGCAATCACCGGCACAAACAATACACGTACCACAAAGCGGAGCCACAGTGTCTCTACGCGTACAATCAGGAAAAAGACCACACTGATTAACATTACAAATAACAGGAAACTGGTACCGCAACGCTTATGAAATCTGGAGCATTCTCTGACATTCTGTACCGACGGTGCCATACCGTGTTCGATACAGTTAATGGTCTTATGCTCCGCGCCGTGATACATAAATACACGGCGAATATCTTTTAACCGGGAAATCAATACGACATATCCCAGGAAAATTGCCACACGAATCAAACCTTCAATCAAGGTTTTCCACTCATAAGAAATCACATTCTCATCAATAAAGCTTACAATCAAAAGCGGAAGCAACATAAAAATCGCAATCGCCATTACTACGGAAAGGAACACGGTACCGCCCATAATGAACTTATCGGCCTTTTCGCCGAACTTCTTCCGAAGCCAAAGCTCGAACTTGCCCGGTTCTTCCACTACATCATCAAAATATTCCGCAGAAGAAGTAAGCATCTTTACGCCCAGCACCAAAGACTCCACAAAATTCACTACGCCCCGGATTAACGGCAGACCAAGCACTTTATACTTTTCGGTAGCGCTGATCATTTCGCCCTTTTCTACAGCAATTTCGCCGTTCGGTTTTCTGACAGCAACCGCATATTCTCTTTTGTTCTTCATCATAACGCCTTCTAATACGGCCTGTCCTCCAATGCCTGATGACTTCATGTGTACCTCCTCCTCCGTGTATGTCTTATAAGCAAAGCAGGTTGAGATTATCACAACCTCAACCTGATTTTTGTTCTTTTATGTTTTTTTAGTTCTGGCTTAAACCATATCTACGGTTGAACTTATCAATAGCACCACGTGCTGCTACAGCTTTCTGCTGACCGGTATAGAAGGAATGGCACTTGGAACAAACTTCCACATGGATTTCCTCTTTGGTAGAACCGGTAACAAATTCATTACCACAGTTGCAGGTTACCTTTGCCTGATAGTATTTCGGCTGGATTGCTTCTTTCATGTCTTTCACCTCTTTATCTCCATAACTTAAAACAGCTTTCTCATTATAGCATGGTTTTTACGAAAAATCAATAGCAATTTTAAATTAATTTTGAGATTCTGCGGAGTGGTCCAATTCAAACCAAAACTCCACACCGGAAGCATGGTTTTTTACACCGTAGGAACGGTTATGCGCCTCCATAATCGCCTTTACGATGGACAAGCCGATGCCGCTGCCGCCGTACTCTCTGGTACGGGCTTTGTCCACCTTATAAAACTTAATCCAGATATTCTTAAGGTCTTCCTCCGGAATTTGCGCTCCGGTATTAAAAACCGATACCCGGATTCCGGTTTCTTTCGGAGTCAGGCTCACCTCAACAAGTCGCTCTCCCTCCGCATGGTGAAAGGCATTGCTAACATAGTTTGTCAAAACTTCCTCCACCATATATTCATCCGCCCACACGTACACCGGCTCGGTCTGTTCAAAACACACCGTAATCTCCTTTTGTCCCGCCAACACCTCTACGGAGGTTAACACCGCACGAATCACTGCTGTCAAATCAAACCGGGCAAACTCCGGTGTCGTAGTTCCGTATTCCAACTGATTCAGCGTTAAAAGCTTCTTTACCATTGTATTCATCTTTGCCGCTTCATCAATAATCACGTCACAATAAAACTCCCGATCCTCCGGGCTTTCGTTGATATTATCCTTCAAGCCTTCCGCATACCCCTGAATCAGCGCAATCGGCGTCTTCAGTTCATGGGTTACGTTGGAAAGAAACTCCTTCCGAACCTCCTCTGCCTGTACCTTTTTCTCGATATCCGTCTGCAACTCATTATTGGCGCTTTTCAGTTCGGAAATCGTGGACTCCAGCTTTTCCGATAACACATTCATACTGTTCCCCAGCGTTCCGATTTCATCCTTTCGCTTTGCTTCATATCGTACATCAAAGTTTAGCTCCGACATTTCCTTAGAAATCTCCGCCAGTTTTAAAATCGGCTTCGTAAAACGCCGACTGACAAAAAACATCACCACGGAAATCACAAACGTACTGGCAAGACCCGCATACAACAAAAACTTATTTGCTATCTTAACGCTCTCCTGCATACTCTCTACATTAGAACGCAGGAGAATAATCTCACCGCTGTCCAAATATCCCACAAGCTCGATGTACTTTGACTCCATCCTTGCATCATATAAAGAAAAAATACTGTAGTCTTCCGTTTCCGTCTCCAGCTTTTTCTCCTTTACGCCCTCGCCGTAGCCCGGCAAAAAATAATCTCCGATTAATTCCCTGATTACCGGCATATCGTGGTCGTCCTTACCGCCGGTACCGAAAAAGTAACTGACAATCGCCTGGGGTCTTTCCTTAAAAATAATGTCCTCTACAATTACAGTTGTAACATTGGACCTTACACATAAAATATCCAGTTCCCGACGCAAGTCCTCCGAAATATCCCCCGTCTCCTCATAAAACTCCACGCCGCCCGATTCCGATACCAACCGGTTGATTTTAACATACACCTCACCCAGCATTTTTTGCTTACTGTTTTCGTAATACTTTACCAGAAGGGTTTCGTTCAGCACGATACACAGTGCCACCGTTGCAAAAATAGCGGCAAAGGTCAAAACAATCATTTTTACTCTTACGGAATGCTTCCCGTGCTTCATACACTACACCTCGAATTTGTAGCCCATCCCCCAGATGGTCTTGATATAATCACCCTTTTCTCCCATTTTGCTTCGCAGCTTCTTTACATGGGTATCAATGGTTCTGGCATCACCGAAATAATCATAGTTCCACACATTATTCAAAATACGCTCTCTGGACAGTGCCAATCCCTTGTTATCGATAAAGTAGGCCAAAAGTTCAAACTCCTTGACGCTCAGCTCAATAGGCTGACCGTCCACAAACACCTGATGAGCCGACTTGTCAAGCACAATGCCGCCCACCTCCGTGGTCTCCGCGGCCACGGTACCGGCACGACGTAACACCGCCTCTACTCTTGCCACTAAAATCTTCGGGCTGAAGGGCTTTGAAATATATTCATCCACGCCCAGTTCAAATCCCAAAAGCTCGTCCCTTTCATCACTCTTAGCCGTCAACATGATAATCGGCACGGTGGAATACTGACGAATCTCCTTGCATACCTGCCAACCGTCCATCTTCGGCATCATGACATCTAAAATAATCAGCTCGATATCCTTTTGTTCAAAGAAAATATCTACCGCTTCTTCTCCGTTCTCAGCTTCGATTACCTCGTAATTGCTTTTAACCAGAAAATCCCGCACCAGTTTGCGCATGCGGCTTTCATCGTCTACTACCAAAATCTTCGTACGTTCCATAAAACCAGCCTCCTATGATAACGCTCTTTTTCTTATCCTATCACGGGATTATGGAGATTCTGTGTCCGAATCCGCAGGAAACTGTGAACGCATTATTGTAATTCCTGTTCCCTTTGCGCCAGTTCCTTCTCCCATTCGGTCAGTCTTTCTTCCCACTCATGAAGGCTTGCTTCCTTTTCCGTCAGTTCTTCCTTCCATTCCGCATACTCATTTAGCACCTTCTGCTCATAATCCGTAAACGGGGATGCCGTACCGAACAGCCGGATTGCAAACAAAATCACGATTACGATACATAACACCACCACCGTAAAAGTCAGCCGTTTGGACTTTTCTTTATAAAACTCCATCAGCTTCTTTTCCTTGGAAGGCTTCTTCTCCGCCACCAGCTTCTCTGGCTTCACCGGCTCCGGAAGCGCATGAAGACTACTCTCCGCCACCAGTCCGGACTCCATGGCTCTGGAACGAAGCTCCTGTAAAAAAGAAATTCCCAGCGATGTTACCAGTGTTCCCTTCTCAATCAACCGATTATACAATTTCACCACAGTTTTTACATTTCCCAAATCGGCCTGAGCACGGATATATGCCACAACCTCCGCTTCCTTCTTCGCCTCCGCAAGCTCTGCTTCGGTCTTAAAAGTAAATCCCTGATATGTATATGTTTTCCCTTTTTCCATCGTATTCCTTCTTTCAAAAAAAACGCTCTATGCTACACTGACTTACTATTAGTATAGCATAAAGCGTTTCGTTTGCAAAGTAATTTTATGTTACATTGCTTCCTCGGAAGCATGCATATTCTTCGTTACCACAGCCTTTAAAATTGCCAGTAAAATCAAAAGCACACCGATACCAATCATGGTATAACCGAACTTAGACATTTCCGCAAAGAACGGAGCCATAATACCGCTGACCAAGTCCGTCACAACAAATCCGAACTCTTCTGCCCCCGGCTCCGTAGCCAGCTCCGCATTTACAAGCTCCATAATCGGCTTTTCAAGCAAAGTTACCAGCTTACAAAGCAAACCGCCTAAAATCAGCGCAACACTCGGAACCACAAATCCCGCCGTACCGAACCAGAAACAAATCAAAAGAAGTAATACCGCTGCCAAAACAATACCGTATGCCACAAGCTTTACCTTGTCCTTATTCACACTGATTTCCCTTAGCCCATCAAAGACCTCACGAACATCCGGGTCCTGAGTAGTTTCCCACAACACCGTATTAATCTCCTGCTCCAGTTCCTCTGCCATGGAATCGATCTCATCATTTACCTCAAGACGAAATTCCTCATTCCACTCTTTTTTGATTACTTCCATTTCCTCATCAAAAAGCTTCTCGAAGGCCCCTGCTCCAAACTGCGTATCATATGCCGTTTCCAACTCCTCCAGAGACGTTACCGGATAGTCGGAATACTTTTCCAACAGCTCTGTTTCAATATCATTCTTCACTGACTGAATGAATTCCGCAGAGAAAAACTTGGACTCCGCCCCATCAAAACTTGCGGCATAAATATCATCAAAACCGTTCTCGGCAAGATCATCAAGACCGCTACGGAA
>SVEN01000040.1:26699-28295 GCA_015057365.1 Lachnospiraceae bacterium
GTGCAAAGCCCGAACACAAAGGTCGGCAAACGAAGCTGCATCATAACGTAGCAGGCAATGTAGGTCCCCCACATAATAATCCCGTAGACTCCGCTTTTCATTTCCGTTCCCGCATTATAAGGCTGCAACAAATAATACAATGTCAGATAATGTACCGAGAAAAAGATACTCATACACGCAATAGAAACAATAATAATCGCGTAATTCACCGGATTATCCGTTCCGCCGGATGCAAACAGCAACAACGCCAGTCCGCCGCCTATCACTCCCGCCGGTAACAAATTTACTTTGATAATCTCCCAAAGCCGGATACGGAACAGCTTTAAAATCATCTTCGGCTGTTTGTAAAAGGAATACGTAAGAAGACTGTGGTCACAGTTCACGAATAAGGCTCTCGTAAATCCGGTTCCGCGGTTTACCATATACATAATAAACACAAAATACGGCAAAAAGGTCATCACCAATTTGTTCAGTTCCGCCTGCTCCTCCGGCGCCATAGCATTAATTACCAGCAATACAACAAACACAAGTGCCGCAATCACCGCAATCCGTATTGCCGAGGTCCACAAAATCTTCCGGTGACGCTTGATAAACAGCTCGTTTAAGTACTCAAATCCCTTCTTATTACTGGAAATATCGGTATCTGCACTGATTTTTTTCTGCTCCTGTTTCTGCTGAATTTCTCTCTGTGCCGACGGATCCATAAGAACCATGACACCGAATAAAATCTCCTTGTACATGACTTGGTATTGCGTAAAAGTAAAAAGCTTTCGTAAAGCTACCGCTCCCGCCAATATAACCGCGCACATAATCCCTACGCTAACGATTCTCGGAATCATAATCCCCAATGCCGGCAATCCGTATGCAAACGCTAACAACACCGCTGCCAATATCAGACGTCCGATATTCTGATTGTTGTCACTCACAACCTTCCTGTTCTTCTCATAACAAGTCAGTTCCCAAGCCGCATAAACAAGTTTCACTCCTGCCACAAACACCGGAATCAGTAGGCACTCCCAGACCTCAAGCCCTGCCAGGAGTCCGAACAGCAGACCGAATACCGTAAATCCAAGAAGTAACCGGATAATCTCGTAAAAATAGTTGACTAAGGTATACTCCTTGGCATTCATCCCCAGCAATATCATAGCATAGTACTTATCCTTTGTAGGGTCAAACATGTACGTATTCAGGAAAGCTCCGATGGCGGACAAGAGCAACAACAAATGTAAAAATGCCGTCGGTTCCGTCCCCTCGGAAAACCCAAAAAAGCTCATAGGTAAAAAGAACATCAAAAGGAAATACACAAGTTTCCACAAAAACGTGGAAAGTACCTCCCAAATCCAGAACAGCACATTGGCAAACACTTTTAGGCCCCGGCACTGATAAGCCTTTCCCGGAATCAACTTCTTAATGAGCGGAATCTGCTTTAACGCATAAATGATACTGTTCACCCGGTACGTATTTTTTAACGAAAAAGAAAGTCGCAGTGTCTTAGTCATTTCCGTCCTCCCGAAGCGCCGCAATAATCTTATCCTTAAACTCCCTGCTGTCCAGATCGGATTTGTCTACAACCTCCAACACTCCGTGATTTAACAG
>SVEN01000041.1 GCA_015057365.1 Lachnospiraceae bacterium
TACAATACCTAACTTCATTTTACTTATCACCTATTCGAAAATGCCTGCTTTCGCATTTCCGCCTTTCTCTTATTCCTGTTGCATATTCTTACGCACTAATCTCTTGCTTCTATCATCAATAAATATCCGGACGAAAAAGAAACCTCCATCGTTTCTTCCATGCCTTCGTTACTGATTCCCAAACTGATCCCCGCTGTCAGCGTTTTTTTCGAAAGAGGGTACTTGAAGCCTTTTAACGTCACTCCGGTTACCTCTCCAAAGAACGGCAAAAAAGAAATGTAATTCCCGAACAGCTCCTCCTTTTTCAAAAAAAACGATTCCTTATGCAAGGAAATCCGGTTGTTTTCATTTATAATACATGCTTTTTTCCCCATCCCCGATATCCGATACAGCATATGGATATTGGCCATGGTATGATCCATCCTGCTTCCGGTAGCTCCCAACAAAAGAAGGCAATCCGCTCCTCGTTTCAAAGCTTCATCCACTGCCAGTTCCGTATCGGTTGCATCTTTTTCCGGTTTGTGTCGAATTGTCACGCAACGACCTTCGTATCGTTCAACCAACGATGCATTTGCCGTATCAAAATCCCCCACCAGATAATCCGGAACAATCCCCGCATCATCCGCAACGGAAAGGCCGCCGTCTACCGCATATAAAACCGCATCCGGATAATTTTTCCGAACCTCCGTCAAAAAATCGGCAGATAAAGTTCCGCCACAGATTAATATTGCTGTCATATTTCCTCCGGATTCCATACCTATCTCGGGCGAATGCTTTCTCCTCCGCGTTCCTTCTGAAGCATCAAACGCTGTCGTTCAAACAAATATCGCTCCAATTCCTTTCTTACCTTCGTAAATTCGCATCCGTAGAAATTACGAAACGGCTTATCGTACACGTCCGCCCGTCTGACTATTTTCCCACGGCAGGTCATTATCCCCATATTCGTCGGCATATCAAATCCCATCATCGCATCGATTTCCAAATCTTCATCGGTATAAAGCCCGGCACCGCTGACACTTAAATCCACCAGCAACCCTTCAAACGGCTTTAGCTTTTCTTCCGTCTCGCCATCTTCGTTTTTTCTGGAAAATATCCGATACATCAAAAGGTTCTCTCCGATCGGCACACGGAAAGAATCCCGTCGGTTGTACACCTGGCCTTTTTCCCCGGAAGAAAAGGTATGTACCGTTTCTCCTTCCAATCTCGCAAGCCCCGGTTTTACATGTTCCCATTTCCACATGCGTTCTTCGCCGCGATATACAATCGTAACATTATCGCCTTCTTCAAAGTGAAACATACGTCCTTTTGCCACGATTGCGGAAACCGCCACCGTTCCGTCCGTTGTTCCTTCGATTTTACTCACCAGCCGGTAATTATAGCCTTCTCTGTCTACCAACACTTCCAGCTTTCTACCGAGTACCATCTCTTTAATCAGCAACCCCGATTTCCTCCTTAAACGCTCTCACGTTCCGAACAATGTCTCCGCGAAAAACTGCCGTTCCTGCTACAAATACCTCTGCCCCTGCTTCCCATACCGACTTTACATTAGAAAGGCCGATTCCGCCGTCAACCTGAATATCAAAGGTTGCAGAAACTTCTTCCCGATGCTTTGCCAGCTCAGTTACCTTCTCTACACACGCCGGAATCAGTTTCTGACCGCCGAACCCCGGCTCTACCGTCATCACCAATACCCGGTCCAAATATTGCTCCACATCCTCCAATACGGAAATCGGTGTGTCCGGCTTAATGGAAACGCCCACACGTACCCCAAGTTCCTTTACCTTTAAAACCGTTGCCTTTAAATCATTGCAGGCTTCGGCATGTACGGTAATACCGTCCGCTCCGCAGGCTACAAACTCCTCCAGATAACGCATCGGTTCCGTAATCATCAGATGCACATCAAAAAACATCTTGCTGGCGTTCCGGATAGACTGTATTACCGGCATACCGAAAGAAATGCTCGGAACAAACACTCCGTCCATCACATCAATATGCAGCTCGTCTGCTCCGGCTTGTTCCGCCAACGCAATCTGCTCTCCCAATTTCGTGAAATCCGCCGCCAGAATCGACGGTGCCAATTTAAACATACTCGCTCACTTTCCGATATTCACAATCGACTAATATCTTTTGATATTGCTAAGCTCCGTAAATAACTGACGGTAGCTTTCGTAACGTTGCTTTGCTATTAATCCGGATGCAACTCTGCTCTTTACGCCACAGTCCGGTTCCTCCATATGACAGCACCCCGCAAAGCGACACTCAGCTTCCGCATCCTTCATTTCCGGAAAATACTTCCATAACTCCGAGGCAGATATCTCATTAATGTACAACGAGGAAAAGCCCGGTGTATCCATGACATAGGCATCCTGCCGCAACACAAAAAGTTCCGAATGTCGGGTGGTATGTCTGCCCCGTTCAATCTTACGGCTAACGTCTCCTGTCTCCATCTCTGCCTGGGGGCATAGATAATTCATCAAGCTAGATTTCCCGACGCCGGACGGTCCCGCAAGCGCCGTTGTTTTCCCCGAAAACGCCTCATGTAACACATCGAGACCGATACGTTCCTTTACGGAAAAGAAATACACCGGATATCCCGCTAAAGTGTAAATCTCCCGCATTTTCTCAATCTGAGCTTCCGTCACAAGCTCACTCTTATTAAACCCAATACATACAGGTACCGTTTCCAATCCCATACGAATCAAAAACCGGTCCAATAAATTAAAATTCAGTTCAGGCTTTGCAGCCGCAAACACCACCAAAACCTGGTCGATATTCGCAGCTGCCGGACGAAGAAGCTCACTTCTTCTCTCCAAAATCTCATCCAGATTTCCAAGCTTCTTCTCCCGGTCCAACACAGAAATCTTTACATTATCTCCTACAAGAGGCTTAATACCGTCTTTCCGAAACACGCCTTTTGCCTTGCACTCATACAAACAGCCGTCTTCTCCGTGCACGTAGTAAAACCCGGCAATTCCCTTCGTGATTTTTCCTAACATCATACCTCTTTTTCCACTACGGTTGCACTGCAAATCATCGCCGGAGTTCCGTTTACATAAACACGAACCGTTGCCGTTCCGTTATTTGAAATACCCGAAATCTTTCTCTTCTCTACCATGAAGGATAATGTATCCATCTCCAAATCCTCGTAACTCATAGCATCATTATCGTGAATGATGTATTCTTCACCGGAAGGGGTCAAAAGCTCGAACATAACCCAGGTTACATCCCCCTGCTTTAACGGATTTCTCGGAATATCAACCGTAATTTCCCACATTTCCTTTTTTGGTACCGGCGTTGCAGTCGGTTCCGGAGCCTGGGTCGGCGGCAGTGTCGGATTATCGACCGGTCCCGGCGTCGGGGTCGGTGACGGAACGACAATACCGTTACTTACGGTTAAATAAATCGTTGTACCGTACGGCAGCATATTATTTGCAGACTGACTCTGATAAGAAACCTGGCCCTCTGCATAAATTTCGGAACCTTCATAGGTTACCTCACCTACCACAAAGCCCTTTTCTTCCAGAGTAAGCTTTGCACCATCCAGGGTCATTCCCAGTACATTCGGCATCAGCTCTACCTGTTCTCCGCGGCTTACCACAATAACAAGCTCACCGCCCTTTGCCAGAAGCTGTTCCCTCTCCGGCACGGTACGAATAACAATGTTTGCCTCCAACTCACTCGGCTCAAACTCAATACGAACCTTGAAATCATTTTCTGCCTGAATCTTCGCATCATTAAAGTTCCAAAGGGTATAATCCGGCACCTGCAACATTTCCGGACCGGCACTTACCACAAGACGAATTTCCTCATCTGCGGCAACATCTACGCCGCCCTCCGGATACTGGGAAATAACCATTCCCGCCGGCTTATCGCTATAATCCGTATCACCGTCCAAAATCGTAAAGCGATCGGACTGCTTATATAACAATTCCTTTGCGTCATCTACCATACGCCCTACTACATTTTGCAACGGGAAGGTATCAAGGTCCACACGTTTTGTCGGTTCCGGTGTCGATGTTCCGTGGAATCCGATCGGAGGCGTGGTTAATTCCCCCGGCGTCGGTGTCACTTTCTTCCCTGAGTCAAAAATATTGACAAACTTAATTACCGCAAATAAAATTGCCGCCATACCGAGCAATATAACTACAATACTGGCAATGACAATGGTCTTATCCCATTTGGAATCCGCGGAATCCAGTTCTTCTTCTTCCTCTCGGAGAATCTGGGCATTCTGAGGAGTCGGCTCGAATCTCGTCACCGGAGACTTTGCCGCGCTCTTAATCACCGCAAGCTCGTCCTGCGTCATACTCTTGGTCGGAGAATCCGATACCACACCTGCCGTAATCCGAACAAAATCACCCTCCGGATTCATAACGGAACGCTTTAAGTCCACAATCAACTCGGATGCGGACAAATAACGATTCTCCGGACGCTTCTGCATACACTTCTGGACAATCATATCTACGCTGTACGGTACTGCCGGATTTACTTCTTTTACCGGTACCGGTTCATACTGAATATGGGATAATGCCACGGAAACCGTGTTATCTCCCGCAAACGGTACTTTGCCGCATAACATTTCATACATAGTAACACCGAGAGAATAAATATCGCTCTTCTCATCGCTATATCCGCCTCTTGCCTGCTCCGGAGACAAATAATGCACGGAGCCCACCGCATTCTGTGTCACCGTATTGGTGGTGGCCGCCTTCGCTATACCGAAATCCGCCACCTTTACCTTACCCTCACGGGAAATAATAATATTCTGCGGCTTAATATCACGATGCACGATATGATTGTCGTGGGCCGCTTCCAAGCCTTGGGAAATCTGAATCGCAATACCGATGGCTTCCTTGATTTCAAGCTTTCCCTTTTTCTCGATAAACTTCTTTAAGGTGATGCCCTCCACAAGCTCCATTACAATATAATGTAAATCGCCGTCATCACCGACATCATATACACTTACGATATTCGGATGCGAAAGCCCCGCAGCGGATTGTGCCTCTGCGCGGAACTTCGTTACAAGATTCTTATCCGCGGAAAACTCCGGCTTTAAAATCTTGATTCCGACATAACGGTTTAAACGATGACATTTGGCACGATATACATCTGCCATGCCGCCCGAACCGACCTTCTCAATAATCTCATATCGTTCGCTGATAAACATTCCCGGTTTTACCATAGTATCTCACCTTTCTATTCCTGTTTCAAACTGATAATAATAATGGAGATATTATCTTTCCCACCATACTCATTTGCTCTTTTCACTAACTTTTGAACCGCATTCTGCGGCTCCTTTGCATATTTCTTTACCATATGGCGGATTTCGTCGTCCTCCACCATATTGGTTAAACCGTCCGTACACAGCAGAAGAAATTCGGAATCATGATCCGTCTCGATTTCGTAGAAATCCGCTTCCACATTTTCTTCCACTCCGACCGCACGGGTAATCACATTTTTCTTCGGATGAATCCGGGCATCCTTACGCTGAATTTCTCCCTTACGCACCATTTCCTCCACATAAGAGTGATCCACCGTAATCTGCTTCATTTCATCCCCCAGCAAATACAATCTGCTGTCTCCGACATTCATCACATAAGCCCTGTCCGGAAATACGGTTGCAGCCACAAAGGTCGTTCCCATACCGGTCATTTCTTCATTTTCTCTGGCATAACGAAGCACCGTGGTATTCGCCGTACGCAATGCCTCGGAAAGCGTACTGATAACCGTCGGCTGCTTATTCTTGCGCACTTCATCCACAAAGGCATCCACACTGCAACGGGATGCAAAATCTCCGGCATTGTATCCGCCCATTCCGTCCGCTACAATATATAAATTCGGCAACAGTCCCACAGGCTCGTCGCTACTGTATATGTAATCTTGATTAATGTCTCTTGTTTTGCCTTTATCTGTCGTAGAATATCCCTTCAAGGCAAGTCACCTCCTCCGTAACCCAACACCCGATTACACTTCATCCCCCTGTGTGCCAGAATCCAGATGACTCTTTCGTAACTGTCCGCAGGCAGCCCCGATATCCGCACCTAATTCTCTTCTAATAGTAACATTTATCTTATATTTTTCAAGCCTTTTTCTAAAATTTAAAACATTTTTAAAACTTGATTGCTTGTATTCCCGTTCTTTAATCGGATTCACCGGAATCAAATTCACATGACAGTTTTTCCCTTTTAAGAGTTTTCCCAAGGCATCCGCTTCCGCCTCGGTATCATTCTCTCCTGCCACCAGACTGTATTCGTAGCTGATTCTGCGACCGGTTTGTTCGAAATAGTAGTCGCATGCGGCCAACACATCCTTCAGTGCATACTTATTGGCCACAGGCATAAGACGACGTCTTGCTTCATCATTCGGTGCATGCAGGGATAATGCCAATGTTACCGGAAGGCCTTCTTCCGCCAAACGACGCATATTCTCCACAATTCCGCAGGTAGACACCGTAATATTGCGGATACTCATGTTTTGTCCCTCCGGTGCACAAATCAGGCGTAAAAACTTTACCAGATTATCATAATTATCCATCGGTTCTCCGGTTCCCATGACTACCACATTGGATACCCTTTCCCCGGTCAGCTCCTGAATCCGGTAAATCTGCTCCAGCATCTCGGAAGGCAGAAGATTCCGTTCCAGTCCCCCCAGCGTAGACGCACAGAAACGACACCCCATCCGGCAGCCCGCCTGGGAAGAAATACAAACGGAGTTTCCGTGCTTATACTTCATAAATACGCTCTCAATAACCTTATCGTCCGGCAGTGCGAATAAAAACTTAACCGTTTCATCCTGTGCAGAGTTCAGACGCGTTACTTCACGCAAGGATACAATTGTATATGCTTCCGCCAGTTTTCCTCTCAATCCCGCGGGCAAATTAGTCATCTGCGAAAAATCGACAGCTCCTCTTTTATGTAGCCAATCAAACACTTGGGTGGCACGAAACTTCTTTTCTCCCAGCGCTAAAAACTCCTCCGTCAATTCCTCAAAAGAAAAAGACTTCAGGTCCTTTTTTTCTTCCAGCATGCTCTCTTACCTCTTACCTTTTTCGAAATCTTGCCACAAAGAATCCGTCCGTTTTATGTACCCCCGGAATCAGTTGTAAATAGCCGTCCTTCGTACTATCCGTCCAAAGCTCCTTGGAAAGAAACGGCTCCAGGCTCTCCGGCACCAGTCCGCATTCCTTCTTTAAAAACTCGTATCCACCCATATTTTCGTCTTTATTTAACGTACAGGTGGAAAAAACAAGTACACCACCCGGTTTTACGTACCGAACCGCATTTTTTAAGATTTCCTTTTGTAGAGTGCAAAGCTCCGACTCCTGCTCTGTTGTCATAAACAACTTAATATCCGGCTTTTTTCTGATGATTCCGAGACCGGAGCACGGCACATCCGCCAACACTACATCATAGGCTGCCTCATCTTCCTTTCGGAACACAGTGGCATCCCACTGACAAACCGCCACATTGTTTGCCTTGCAACGTGCTATATTTTCATTTAACAAGGCAACCTTTGCCTCAGTCAAATCTCTCGCATCCACGGTTCCGTTTCCGGCTACCGCCAGTATATCTGCCGCCATCAAAGACTTTCCTCCCGGTGCGGCACATAAATCAAGCACCCTCTCGTTTCCGGCAAGGCCCGCGGCATGCACTGCCTGCATAGAACTCTCATCCTGAATATAAAATGCCCCTTCCGAAAATCCCGGCAAACGCTCCGGCGCATCTATTCCGGCAAGACGTAACGCATCCTCCGAATAATATCCGTTTTCTATTGTTACATCGGCCTTCGTCAAACATTCCTTTAATTCTTCCTTAGAAATCACATGCGTCATACAGCGAATAGACAGTGACTCCTCTTGTTGTAAAAACGAGGCAAATATCCGCTCGGCGATTTCAGCACCATATTGCACAATCATCTGTTCTACAATCGTAGACGGCACAGAGTATTTAATCGAAAGATATGATGTTCTGTCTTTTTTTACGTCCGGATAGGGAATCTCCTCCGCTCTGGCAACCGACCTTGCAACACCGTTTACGAATCCGGACAATCCGGTAAACCCGTATTTTTTTGCTAGTTTTACCGCCTCGTTACAGGCTGCTCCCGCCGGAATCTTGTCCATAAACCGGAGCTGATATACCGCTATCCGTAAAATAGCGGCGATGGCCGGCTTCATCTTCCGCACCGGCGTTTTTGAAAAACGGTCGATGATATAGTCTAACTCAATCATACGCTCTAAGCTGCCCTCAAACAATCGAGTGGCCAGAGCACGTTCCCGCTTCTCTTCGATTTTATCCAAATACTTTCCCTTTGCCACATGGGAAAACTGCCTGTCTTTGCATACGGCAAGCAGCATCTTAACCGCAGCCTCCCTGGCGCTTAGGGAACGTTTTTCTTCCGTCGTCATAGGTTAGTTTCTCCTTCTGCGTGAAATCAAAATCAAACGCAGCAACTGTAAAGCCGAAGATGCTGCCGCTGCAAGATAGGTATAAGCCGCCGCCTTAAGCACCTTCTTTACCTTCGGCAGTTCCTCAACCGTCACCATCCCGCTCTCTCCTAAAATCGTCACCGCTCTGGAAGATGCATTGAACTCCACCGGCAGAGTCACAAACTGAAATACTACTGCAAAGGAAAACAAAAAAATACCGATAGGAACCAGCGTATTATAAGCACCGAGCAGTAACCCGATAAGAAACAACGGCATAGATAACCGGTTTCCGAAATTCACAACCGGCACAAGATAGTGACGCAAACGAAGAGGCGCATATTCTTCATGGTCCTGAATCGCATGTCCGCACTCATGAGCCGCTACGCCCACCGCCGCCACGGAGGTACTATGATATACCGTATCGGACAAACGTAAAATTTTCGAAGAAGAATCATAGTGATCTGTCAGACTTCCTGATACCCGCTCTATCTTTACATCATAAATGCCCGCACCGTGTAAAATCCGTTCTGCAGCCTCATAAGCCGTCACTCCATGAGCGGTAAGTACCTTCGAAAACTTTGAAAAACTGCTTTTCACCCCTGCTGAGGCCCACAAAGACAATACCGCACCGATAATTACCAAAAAATACGTCCAATCGTAAAACAAGAGAATACCTCCCTTCCGCACACCCAACGATACGCAACACCTGTATTTATTAACTTCCGAACACTACTCCGGGAACAAGCGGATACCCTCGCAGATACTCTTCCGTGGTCATCCGACGCTTTCCTTCCGGTTGAATCTCTTTTACCTGCAAAATACCGTCTCCGGTCATAATCCAAAGCATTCCGTTTTGTACAGACACTAAGGTACCGCACGGACAGGCATCAAACTTCTCATAAGAAACAGAAGCGCTCCAGAATTTCACGGTTTTCCCGTCCTTATAAGTATACGCACTCGGCCACGGATTTAAACCGCGGATATAACGTTCCAGTTTTTCCGCCGGTTCCGTAAAATCAAGCCTTCCCAACTCCTTTCGAAGCATTTTTGCATACGTATGCTCCTCATGGTTCTGTGGTGTATAGACCGCCGTGCCGTCTTCAATCTGCTTCATCGCCTCAAGCAAAAGCGGTCCGCCTGCCGCCACCAGCTTATCATGAAGGCTGCCGCCGGTTTCTTCTGCCGTAATCGGAATCTTTACCCTGCAAATCATATCACCGGTATCTATGCCCTCGTCCATTCGCATAATTGTAATACCGGTCTCTTCTTTACCGTCAAGAATTGCCCACTGAATCGGAGCCGCACCACGATATTCCGGAAGCAACGACGCATGTACGTTAATACAACCGTACTTCGGAATATCCAATATTTCCTTCGAAACAATCTGACCGAATGCTGCCACCAAAAAGATGTCCGCATTATATTCTTTTAACTTTGCCACCGCCTCGGGAGCCTTTACCTTTTCCGGTTGGAATACCGGAATACCTCTTTCTTCCGCCACCAGCTTCACCGGAGACTTTGCCATTTCCTTGCCCCGTCCCTTCGGACGATCCGGCTGTGTTACCACAGCAACGATTTCATGTTCGGAAGCGAGCAGACACTTTAACACCTCTGCCGCAATGTCCGGGGTTCCCATAAAAACCGCTCTCATTTTAGTCCTCCTGTACCGCTACATCATGCAGCTCGCCTTCTACCTTCTGCACATATACCACACCGTCCAAATGGTCGATTTCGTGACAAAGTGCACGGGCCAAAAGCTCGTTTCCCGTCAGTTCAATCGGCTGCATCTTTAAATTATACCCCCGGACCGTTACTTCATTCGGTCTGGTCACGCATCCGGATTTTCCCGGCACGCTCAAACAGCCTTCCTCACCGCTCTGTGTCCCGGACATTGCGATAATCTCCGGATTAATAAGTACAATCGGCTTATTTCCTTCCGGCGATACGTCGATAACTACGATTCTCTTTAACACACCGATCTGCGGTGCCGCAAGTCCTACACCGTTAGCAGTATACATTGTATCCAGCATATCATATGCCAATTCTTTAATTTTCTCATTTACCTCGGTAATCGGCTTCGACACCTTCTGTAATATCGGATCTCCTAAGGTTCTGATTTTTCTTAATGCCATTTCTCTTTCCTCCTGTGATCAATAACCGTTAAACGGATTGAAGTCAAACTGTATGTTACACTTCATTGACGATTCTGTCAATAGTTTCTGTTCCGCCGCAACCCGGTGAAACTCCATCAAACGTTCGTAATTTGCTGATTTTACATAGATGAGGAACCGGTACATGTCATTGGCCTTTGCAAGCCCTGCCGGTACCGGTCCGGATACAACACCGAACCCCTCCTCCGGTTTCTTTGCCGCCTGTAATACTCCGGCAAGCTTTACGGCTGCCGCTTTTGCTTCCGTTTCCGATTCTCCCTGTACCAAAACAGCAAGTACATGGGTAGTGGGCGGATACCGAAGCAACCTGCGATATGCCATCTCCTGTGTATAAAAACCTTTATAATCTTCCGTTGCCGCCGTTACAATGCTGTAATGCTCCGGCTGGTAGGTCTGAATCACCACGTCCCCCGGCAATTTATCCCGTCCGGCCCGTCCCGCCGCCTGGGCAAGCAAACAAAAGGTCCTCTCTGCCGCGCGATAATCTCCCGCATACAGTGACAAGTCCGCTGCAATAATACCGACCAGCGTCACCCTCGGAAAATCATGTCCCTTAACAATCATCTGCGTACCGATTAACACTTGGGCCTCACCTTTCGAAAAAGCCTCTGCAATCTTTTCATGGCCGCCTTTATTTTTGGTAGTATCCGCATCCATTCGAAGCACCGATGTCCCCGGAAACTCCCGCAGCACCGCTTCTTCTACCTTCTGGGTGCCGGTACCGAACAACCCGATATATTTGGAACCGCAGGCCGGACAGGTTTTCGGCTGCGTTGTTTCATATCCGCAATAATGGCACAACAACTTTCCACCCTTATGAAAGGTCAGCGAAACATCACAATGCGGGCATTTCATTCCTTCGCCGCATGCTCTGCAGGAAACAGTCCCGGCATAGCCGCGGCGGTTCAAAAACAGCATCACCTGTTCCCCTCGTTTCAGACGTTCTCCCATCTGTTCCTTTAGTTTACGGCTGAACATGGAACGATTTCCTTCCGCCAACTCCTGTCGCAGATCTACAATCTCCACCTTCGGCATAACCGCTTCTTTGGCACGTTTTGTAAGGGTAAGCAAACGATATTTGCCTTCTGTTGCCCGGGTATAGGCCTCCAGAGACGGCGTTGCCGAACCTAATATCAGAGACGCTCCGGTTAATTCTGCCAGATATTCCGCTGTCTCTCTGGCGTGATACTTCGGCGTTCCTTCGCTTTTATATGCGCCCTCCTGCTCTTCGTCTATTAAAATCAGTCCCAATTGTTCAAAAGGCGTAAACAAAGCCGAACGTGGACCGATCATAACATCAATCTCTCCGTTTCGCGCCCGTACATACTGATCATATCGTTCTCCCGCGGAAAGTCTGGAGTGAAGTACCGATACCCGTTCTCCGAACCGTTCGTAAAAACGTCTTACGGTCTGGAATGTAAGAGAGATCTCCGGAATCAGCATAATCGCCTGTTTTCCTTCCCTGATTACCCGTTCAATCAGTTCCAGATATACCTCGGTTTTTCCGCTTCCTGTGACGCCGAACAACAAGTAGGTTCCTCGTTTCCCGGCCGTATATTCCGCCCAAACAGTCTCTACCGCACGTTGCTGTTCCTCATTCAGTTTCGGCTTTTCCGTAGCTTGCAGGCCCTTTACAGGATTCCGATACACCGTTTCTTCTCTGACGGAAACAATTCCATCCCGGCATACCGCATCTATGGTACTCGCCGTCAGACGAAGCTTTTGCTCCGCTACGACATAATCCAGTTCCTTCTTCCCTTTCAATGCCTCCAGCAAACGAAGTCTGGCCTCATATTTCCTTTTCACCGCCAGATTGTAATAGGCTTCAAACTCCTCCGGTCCCGCGATCCGCACAATGGTGCGTTTTTTCAGATTCCGTACTTCCTGCTTTACAGGAAGCACCGTCTTAAGCGCTTCGTTCATGGTACCGCCGAAATGTTCCTTCATCCAGTATGCAAGCGCAATGGACCGGCGTTCCAACGATACCGCCCCCTGCACCACGGAAAGAATCTCCTTCGTCCGTGCCGGGTCAAACGCCGGCGTATCGGAGGTATCCATAATATATCCCTCTAACTTACGGTTACCTCCACCGAAGGGTACCTCCACCTTAGCTCCTATTACCGCTGTCTCCGAAAGATGCTCCGGAATCGCATATTGGTATGTTTTATCCAGTTTTTCCAGTGAAATGTCTACAATGACATCGGCATACCGCATCGACTCCGCCCTCCTTTCGTACATATCGTCTACTCTTATTTACACAATAATCTGCAGACGTTCCTTTTCTTCCTGTGTCATTTCAGAAAGAATCTCTTTTATCAATACCCGTTCGTCCATCGGATACTTGACGCCCTTGATTTCCTGGTAATCCTCATGTCCTTTTCCGGCCAGTACAATTACATCTTCATCCTGCGCATTTAAAATCGCATACCGGATAGCTTCCTTACGATCAGGAACCGTCACATACGCACCGTCCGCTTTCTTTACACCGGTCAGAATATCGTCGATAATCGCTTCCGGCTCTTCAAACCTTGGATTATCGGACGTTACAATCGTCAAATCCGCATACCGGGAGGAAATCTCTCCCATCTCAAAACGACGGTCACGAGAACGATTGCCGCCGCACCCAAACAAACATACCAGACGCTTCGGCTGATATTCTTTTAAGGCCGTCAAAAGACTCTTTAAGCTCATGGCATTGTGGGCATAGTCAATCATCAAAGAAAACTTCGGAGAAATGTGTACGCTTTCCAGTCTCCCCTTTACCTGTACCTCCAAAAATGCCTTCTGCATCACCTCTACCGGCACATGTAATGCACGACAAATCGCTGCAGCCGTCAGGGAATTATATACCGTAAACATTCCCGGTACCGGCACCGCAATTTCGGCTTGAAGAACACCTTTCGTCTTATAAGAAACCATCAATTTTCCGTCCGTACGATGCTGATCAATCTCAATCGCCTGTATATCCGCGCCTTCTCCGCATCCGATTGTCATATAATCACAAGTACTTCCCATCAGCATCCGGGACATCATCGGATCATCACCGTTTAAGATGCCGAAACGACACTGTGCGAATAGTCGGGACTTACATTCTGCGTAATCATCAAAATCCGTATGTTCATTCGGTCCGATATGATCCGGCTCCAAATTGGTAAAAACACCGTAATCAAAGGTCACCCCACCGACTCTGTGAAGCTTTAATGCCTGGGAGGACACCTCCATTACCACTGCCTTACAACCGTTTTCCACCATTTCCTTAAAATACTTCTGAAGCAAATAGGACTCCGGTGTCGTGTGACTGGCAGAAATTGTTTCGGCGCCGTTTCTCACCTCAACGGTACCGATAAGTCCCGCCTTAATTCCTACCTTCTCCAATATATGATGTACCATGTACGCGGTAGTGGTCTTCCCCTTTGTACCGGTAATTCCGATGGTCACCAGCCTTTTGGCCGGATAGTCAAACCAGGCCGCAGACAAATAGGCCAACGCCTTTCTCGTATCCTTTACCAACACCAGGGTTGCGTCTCCGGAAAGCGTAAGTTCCCGTTCCGCCACAATCACGGAAGCACCGGCTGCCACTGCGGTCTGTGCATACTCATGTCCGTCAAAAACCGCTCCGCTGATACACACAAAAAGATTTCCCGTTGTAATTTCTTTTCTCGTATCATAAACAATCCCTGTTACTTCCGTTTCACTGCTTCCGCGCAGCTCTTTGATTTCTTTTTCCGCGCGCAACTGTACAAGCAATTCCTCTAACTTCATAGTCCTCTCCTTTCGAACCCGCCTGCTTTATTTTATGCACCCCACAAGCGAATTCCACTCCTTGCCTATCTCTATCCGACAAAAGCCCATTTTGGGCAGAAATGTCCAAAATGGGCTGTCAGCTTTATTCTCCAAGCATGGTCCGATACAAATCCTCGTACTTTTTCGCAGAAGCCTTCCAGGAAAAATCCGTAGCCATTCCGCGGTCCACAAGCTTATTCCACTCTCTCTTTTTATTGTAGTAAATGTGCTTTGCGTAACGCACAATAGAAAGCATTTCATGAGCATTGTAATTCGCAAAACTAAAGCCTGTTCCGGTACCCTCGTACTCATTGTACGGAACTACCGTATCTTTAAGGCCGCCGGTCTCTCGTACAATCGGCACAGTACCGTACCGCAAACTGATGAGCTGGCTGAGACCGCACGGCTCAAACAATGACGGCATCAAAAACGCATCACATGCTGCATAAATCTTATGGGCACGCTCGTTATTATAGTAAATATTCGAAGAGACTCTTCCATGGTACTTCCACTCGTAATAACGGAACAGATTTTCGTACTTCGGATCTCCGGTACCTAAAATTACCAGCTGAACATCGGTATCACAAAGCTCCTCCATGACACACTCCACCAAATCAAAGCCCTTCTGGTCGGTCAAACGGGATACCACACCGATCATAAACTTCTTGCCGTCTCTCTCTAAATCCAGTTCTTCCTGCAGTGCCAACTTATTCTTTACCTTTTCCTTACGGAAATTCACTGCATTAAAATTCTGAACGATAAACGGGTCTGTCTCCGGGTTGTACTCCTCATAGTCGATACCATTTACGATACCCCAAAGGTTATTGGAACGGGCACGCATGAGACCGTCCAGTCCCTCGCCGTAAAACGGTGTTTTAATCTCCTCCGCATAGGTGTCACTCACCGTAGTCACATAGTCCGCATACACGATACCACCCTTTAAGTAGTTGGCATCGCCGTAAGCCTCCAGCTTGTCCGGAGTAAAATAATACATATCAAGACCGGTAATATCCGCCACCGTCTTCTTATCCCAGACACCCTGGAACTTTAAGTTGTGAATCGTCATGACAGACTTAATGCCCCGATAGAAATCTCCCTGTTCAAAGCTATCATGCAAATACACCGGAATAAGACCCGTCTGCCAGTCATTACAGTGAATCAAATCCGGACGGAAGCCGATCTGCGGCAACGCCGACAATACAGCACGGGAAAAGAAAGCAAACTTCTCGATGTCCTCATGAATATTACCGTACGGCTTATCCCCCGCAAAATAATACTCGTTATCAATCAAATAAAAGGTAACTCCGTCAATGACGGTCTCCAACACACCCACATACTGACTACGCCATGCAAGATCCATATAGAAATGAGTCTTGTACTGCATCTTCTCCTTATATTTTGCCGGAATGGACATGTAATTCGGAAGCATAACACGTACGTCATAACGCTCCTTATCCAAATACTTCGGAAGGGCTCCTACCACATCCGCCAGACCTCCGGTCTTAATAAAAGGCACACACTCAGAAGCAACAAAAAGAATATTTTTCACGGTTCTCCTCCTTGTGTAAACTGATATCATTATATAGAATCAGTATACCACAATTCCGTTATTTTGAAAAGCATTTTTCTGCAAATTCACCCTTTTGTTTGTATTCTTTTTCTACTGCCTTTACGAAGCACGCAATTTGTATTCCAAACGAATTTTGTCGGCAATGAGCGCCACAAATTCCGAGTTGGTCGGCTTCCCCTTTCCGCCGGAAACCGTATACCCGAACAAGGCATCTATCGTGTCGGTCTTTCCTCTGCTCCAGGCCACCTCAATGGCATGACGGATGGCACGTTCCACGCGGCTCGGTGTCGTCTTATGACGCTTTGCGATGGTCGGATATAACATCTTTGTAATGGAGTTTAGCATCTCTGTATTATCCACCGACAGCATAATCGCATCTCTCAAATACTGATATCCTTTGATGTGAGCCGGAACACCGATTTCGTGAATAATATCCGTCACATCCATCTCCAAATGATTACTGCCCGCAGGCTTCGCCTCCTGGCTCACCAAACGATTATGCTCCACACCGCAAATGGTCCCCAGTCCCATCACCTGATGAATTCTCTGCATAATCACTGCACTGTCGAAAGGCTTCATGATATAATAGCTGGCCCCCAAAGCAAACACGCTCTCCGTCACCCGTTCCTGCCCGATGGCAGTCACCACAATCACATGCGGCTGCTTTTTTAATTCCGTATCCTTACGAATCTGCTCCAACACTCCGATTCCGTCAAGCTTCGGCATAATAATATCAAGCAGAACGACATCCGGCTGCAACTCCTTGATTTTTTTGACAGCCTCTACGCCGTCCTCCGCTCTTCCGACATGCTCCACTGCCGAATCCTTCTTTAACAGTTCCTCATAAAGTTCCAAAATGCGAACATTGTCATCTACCGTAAGAACACGAATCTTTTCCATCTTCTTTTCTTCTCTGCCTTTCTCCCAAAATTTCCTTTTTTTGTAAATTATTTACAATCCATATTATAACAGCATTTTTCAAATTTGCAAGCAGAATTTGTAAATTTTTTACAGTTATGTTTATTTTGTAACTTATTTACGGAAATTGAACACTAACATAATATACAAGCAGATAAAAAGAAAGGGGAACTCATCTATGAGAGACTTTGTAATCACTACCGATTCCAATTCCGATTTACCGCAGGAATACATAAAAAAACTCGGTACCGTTATTATCCCACAGTATTATTCCTTTGGCGACACCGTATACGGTGACGAACTTCATATGCCGCCGGCCGAGTTCTACGAGCGCATGAAGAGCGGCGAACTTCCGCAGTCCCAGGCAAACAATCCGGCTGTCATTGAGGATAAATTCCGCGCACTTTTGGACCGGGGCCTTGACATTATCCATATCGCCTTCTCCTCTGCCTTAAGCGGCAGTTATAATAACGTATGCATGGTAGCAAACGAATTAAAAGAAGACTATCCGGAGGCGAGCATCACGATAATCGATTCCTTAAACGTTTCTCTCGGTGAAACCATTTTATTATTACATGCCACGGACTTAAAGAAAAAGAATTGTTCCTATGATGAGATTGTAACCGATTTGGAAAACTACAAACAACACATTAACGTACAGTTTACCGTAGACGATTTATTCCACTTACAAAGAGGTGGCCGTGTCAGCAAAACCACCGCTCTTGTGGGAAGTGCACTGAACTTAAAGCCGTTCCTTACGGTTACCGACGCCGGTACCCTCATTTCCGACGGTACCGCAAGAGGCAGAAAGAAGTCCATCCGCACTCTGGTAGATCGCATGAAAGATACATTGGAGGATACTCCGGACACTTCCGTTCCGGTAGGTATCGTTCACGGCAACTGTATCGAAGACGCTAACACTGTGGCTGAGCTTGTAAAGGCAGAAACCGGTTTTACCAACATTATCATCAACGACATCAGCCCAAGCATCGGCACTCACGCAGGCCCGGGCGCACTGGGCTTACTCTACTACGGGAAAGAAAAGCCGACGGTAAAGGAAGAAAAGTAAAAAAGAGTGGGGCTGCGCATTTTCCATGCGTCAGCCCCACTTCGATTTTTCTGTTATTACTTTACCGTTACGGAAGTGATGTGCGGGTTTACCCCCTCATACCAGTACAGGAAACCTTCCATATCTACCGTATCACCGATCTTTAAGTTCTTTACTGCTGCGTATACGTCGGTAGTATTGTCACACAAATAAGACTCAACGGTGAAGGTGTAGGTGGTACCGTTTAAGGATACGTTAAAATACAGGTCGTTTCCGTCCTGACCGGAACCGTCCCAGTTGTAAAGGAATGCCACATCGTTGCCGTCCGCATCCTTGCCTGCCGCTTCTACGGTCATGCCCTTGAATGCTACAAACTCGTTCTGATGCTTGATTAACTCATCGGTACCGAGCATAGAGGTTACATCCAATACCGGAGCGATATAGGAAGCACCGCCCTCAACAAACTCGAAGGTAGCGTCCATTACTTCGATTTCTCCGGACCACTCGCCCTTGTAACCGGTTACCTTAATCTTGGTGCCCGGAACCAGCTTCTCGAAATCCTCTGCGGAGCATGCCATATTGTACAGGAAATATGCGCCGTCCTTATCCTGGGTGTAAACGGTAGCCTTATCTTCCCACCAGGACTGCTTTGCCTGTACGTAGGTCTCGATTACCACTTCGGTATCCATTGCTGCTGCCATGTACTCTGCATAAGTCATAACACCCTCGGACTTTGCGTCTACGTCTGCATCTGCCTTGTCGCCGTTGTTTGCATCATTATTGTTCTCTGCTGCCGCCGTTGCGGTCGGTTCCGGAGTTACATTATTCTCTTCTTTCTCCTTCTTACTGCAACCGATACATGCAACCGCAAGTAATGTGCATGCTGCCAAAACTAATATCTTTCTCATTTTCTTTCTCCTTTTCGTGCAAAGTTAGATAAACAACATAGATTATACACATATTTTGCAATAAGTCAATGTTTCTCTTTTGATTTTCTCTTCTTTTTCAGATAAGATACACCCACATAAAGCCCCATACCGGCCCAGGCCACCGCCAAAGCCGTAAGTAACGCCACCGCCGTCCCCGGCAAAGCACCAAGCTCTTTTTTCCCGGTTCCCGCATCACTTTTCTGGTCCAACCGGTACAAAGAAATCATGTCCGTAAACAACTCCTCTATAAAAGTCTCGTTCACATCCTTCTTCCGTCGAACCGCCTTTGTCACCTCTTCGATCATCTGCCCTGCGGCATTACGTAAAGAGGTAGAACCGTTAAACACCGGTGTCACAAAGGTATGCTCCACATTCTCAAGCAGCAGCTCGGAGGCCTGAATCTTAATATCGTAATACAGCTCGTTGTCTTCGCCCCCCCGGGACAAATAGTCCGCATAGTCCTCTGCCGTCTGCGCCTTAGAAGTTACCGGCACATAGCCTTCCGTCTGTGCATAAGCAATCTGCACTTCATTGGTCAATAAATACTGCACAAACAACCAGGACGCCAGTACTTCCTGTGGATTCTCTTTATTAAAAATACACACCGACGGCCCCTGGGAAATCATCTGCGGGTTCTCTGGGTCAAGCTGCGGCAACATCCGCACCTCTGTTTCAAACTGTACCAGCTTATCCTCGCTGATATCACAAAGAGGCGCATCGCTTCCCATCCAGGTGGCTCCCGCTGTAGAATCGATGGCGAAGATACACTGGCCTGCATTTAAGAAATTCGCCGGATATCCCACAATCTTAAAGGTAGAAAAGGCACCTGTTTTCGCATGCTCCGCCACATCAAATAAAATATCCTTTGTCGTATCGTTAAAAATCAATACGTTGCCGGCCTTATCGGAATATCCCGCATCGGACTGGGCAAGCAACTGAATCATCATATTGTCCGTAGACTTATAAATAAACGGAATCAATACCTTCTGTCCGTTTACAAGATAGTTTCCTTCTGTATCCTGCGCCGTTGCCGCCTCGGACACCTCCCAAATAAACTCCCAGGTCAGCTCCTCCGGCACCTCATAGCCCAGCTTTTCCACATAGGTCTTATTGATATAACAAGCCTCCGTGGAACGCATAAACGGCACCGCATAATACCGGTCATCAAAGGCACATTCGGTAAGAAACTGCGGAATCATCTCTGTCTTCGCCGGAGCATCAAACCGTACCTCACTGCCCGCCAGACCGAACCGTTCATCCTCCATCAGCTGGTCTAACGGCACCACGCAATTATCTCCCGTCAGGTACGTGGCAATGTGGTCCGGATACGTAATACACACATTGGGCGTCGTCCCGGTGGAAATATTGGTAATGACATCGTTATAAATTCGCCCGTAATCCGTATACAAACGAAGATTCACCTTTACATTCGGATACAGCGTCTCAAAGTCCTTAATAGCCTTCTCGTAAATCTCCGTCTGGGTTTTGTTGGTATCGTTTTTTGCCCAGAAGGTAAGCTCATGCTGTACTGTCTCGTCAAAGTTCTCCGGCACAGCAAACTCGTTCTGTCCCATAGAACCGTGACAACCGCCAAGTACCGTCAGGCAAAGCAAAGTCAAAAGAAATCCGCATAAATAACGCTTTTTCTGTCTTCTCATCCCTTGGTACCTCCTCTGGACACACCCGCCATGATTTTCTTCCGGAATACCAGAAACAGGATAATCAGCGGAAGGGAAATCACCACTACCGCCGCCATCATAGCCGGAATATTCTCACGTCCGAAGCCGTTTTCTCTGATTTCCTGGATACCGTTCGATACAAGAAAATAGTTTTTATCATCCGTAATCAACCGCGGCCACACGTAGGAATTCCAGCACTCAATCACCTTTAATATCACAATGGTCACCACCGTCGGCTTACAAATCGGAAGTAACACCTTAAACAGGTATTTTAAATCCGAGGTAGCATCCACCTTTGCTGCATAGTACAACTCATCCGGCACCTGGGCAAAGTTTTCTTTTAGCAGATAGATATAGAATACCGACGTTACTGACGGCAAAATCAGTCCCAGAAAGGTATTCCGCAGGTCCATATTGGTAATGGTCACAAAGTTTGTAATCACCACCAGTTCGTTCGGCACCATCATCAATGCCAGAAACAGTGTAAATACCAGGTCTTTTCCCCGAAACTGCAATCTTGCAAAGGCAAAGGCCGCAAATACGATAACAAGCAACATCAAAGCCGTAGTCGCCACCGTAAAAATGACCGTGTTTAAAAAGTACTTTGCAAGCGGCACCTCCGTAAAGGCATCGAAATAATTTTGCAAAGTCGGCGACAGGGTAAAAAACTTCGGGATGTACTCGGAATTGTAGGCGCCGTAGCTTTTTACCGAAGTCAGCACCATCCAGTAAAACGGAAACAGTACAACAACCGCCCATACCGCCAAAAGTGCATAAATCACCGTTTTCCCGAGGGTGTTCCGCACCTTCGCCGCTTGTTCGATTTTCTTATATGTTGGCTTCTTTTCCATAGGCATCCCTCTTAATAATGTACGTGCTTTTTGCTGACAAGCAGGTTCATGCACGTAATGGTCAGTATAATCGAAAACAAAATAATGGCGGCCGCCGAGGCAAAGGACGGATATCCGCCGGAGTCTCCGTACAGCATATCATAAATATAGCCTACCATGGTATTCATCCCAGCCGCATTCAGGTCGGTACCGAACAATGCCACCGCATCGCTGTAGGCCTTAAACGCACCGATAAAGCCGGTAATCACCAAATAAAACACCGTCGGTGAAATCATCGGCAGGGTAATACGGAAAAAGATGCGGGCCTTTGAGGTACCGTCCACCTTTGCCGCATTATAGTAATCCTGCTTCACGGAAGCCAGAGCACTGGTCAAAATCAACACCTTAAAGGGCAGAACCACCCACACGGTATAGGCACACAGCACAAACATCTTTGCCGCATAGGTACCGTCAAGGAAATCCACTGAGCTTCCCCCGAAGGCCTGAATGAGCACATTAATCATTCCGTCGGAATACGGTGTCTTTTTAAACAGAATCATAAATACCAGACCTACCGCCAGTGTATTGGTCACATACGGCAAAAAGTAAACCGTCTGGAACAATTCCTTTAACTTCGTTATCGAGGCAAGTCCCGCTGATATAAGAAGTGCCAGTCCCGTAGACACCGGCACCGTAATCAATACCAGAATAAAGGTATTCTTTACGGCCTGTAAAAAATATGTATCGTGTAATACATAGGAATAGTTGTAAAATCCTACGCCGAAGGATTCTCCCGACGCAAAGTTAAATCCCTCCTCCACGGAGTAGATCAATACATCGACTAACGGGTATACCATAAATACTCCCAGAAAGAGAATGGCCGGAATCAGATACAACCAACCCTTTTTGTTATTATTTTCCATAAACATCTCCTGTACTAATGCGCGGTAAAATAAATTCTTTCATCGGTCTTTGTATCAAACAGCAACACCTTATTCGGCTTTAAGGAAAAACGTACCTTTTCCGAGGCCAGGTCAACTTTATTCTCCGCACTGATAATGGAGCGAATCTCCACATTCTCGGATTCCTCATGGGTAGATACTACCGTCACATCCCGCCCCATCACTTCTATCTCCGTCAGCTTACAGGACAGCGTTCCGTTTTCATCCAGTACAAAGCCCTCCGGACGGATACCTACCGCCACAGGACCTTCCGTTGCTCCCTTTACGGACAACACTGCTTCCTCTCCGATCCAAAGTTTCCCGGCTTCTACTCTGCCCCGGAACATATTAATAGGCGGCGTACCGAGAAACTTTGCCACAAAGCCGTCCACCGGATTGTCGTATACCTCCTGAGGTGCACCGATCTGGTGAATACTGCCGTCCTTCATGACAATAATCAAATCAGAAATACTCATAGCCTCTTCCTGGTCATGGGTAACAAAAATCGTCGTAATCTTCGTTTCTCTCTGGATTCTGCGAATCTCTTCTCTGGTCTGGAGACGGAGTCTCGCATCCAGATTGGAAAGCGGCTCATCAAGGAGCAGTATCCGCGGCATCTTAACAAGGGCTCTGGCAATGGCCACACGCTGCTGCTGACCACCGGACAGCTCCGACGGTTTCCGGTCCATAAGTTCATCAATCTGTACCAGCTTTGCCGCCTCATATGCTTTTTCTTTCATAACTTCCTTCGTCAGTTTCTTATCGCCTTTAAAATTCTGAAGCGGAAACATAATATTCTGCAACACCGTCAGGTGTGGGTAAAGCGCATAATTCTGAAACACCAGACCCACGCCCCTGTTTTCTGCAGGCAAATTCGTCACATCGTCCTCTCCGAAAAAAATGCGTCCTTCTGTCGGCTTTAACAAGCCTGAAAGCAGGTTTAGCGCCGTACTTTTTCCACAGCCGGACGGCCCCAAAAGACCGATAAGTTTCCCATCCGGGATTTCCACATTAAACCGGTTAACCGCAATAACCTCTTCTTTGATACGTTTGTTCCGGTTCGGGAATTTTTTTGTTACATTCTGTAAAACGACTTTCATAGATATCCTCTCTTACTGTCTTGTGTGAATTCTCTTATACTGTAATCTCAATATTTTCCTACAAATTATATATAAATCTTTCTCCTTATTTTGTCAAGTTTGTGTACAATTCCTCTTGATTTTCCCGGATAAGAGTTGTATACTTGCCTTTGGCTAAAAAATATAGAAAGAAGGCGTCACTTTGAGTAGTGTATTATTGTCAGTATCCGTTGCACTTTTGGCCGGATTACTTATGACACGTTTGTTTAAGCCATTAAAATTGCCGTCTGTTACGGCATACTTAATCTCCGGTGTATTAATCGGACCGTACTGCCTCGGTGCCTTAGACATCGACGGGCTTGGCTTTTCTTCCATGGAAAATGTATCCAACCTTGCTCTGATTTCCGAGGTTGCATTAGGCTTTATCGCATTTTCCATCGGTAATGAGTTCCGTCTGGAGGATTTAAAGAAAACCGGTAAAGCAGCATTTACCATCGGTATTTTCCAGGCACTTGCCGCTACCTTATGCGTAGACCTGGCACTGCTTGGGATTCATCTGATTATGCCGGATAAGCTGTCTGTGCCGCAGTTACTGACCCTCGGTGCAATCGCCACCGCTACCGCGCCGGCAGCTACTCTCATGGTAGTTCGTCAGTACAAGGCAAAGGGTCCGTTAACAAACCTGCTGCTTCCGATAGTTGCTCTGGATGATGCGGTAGGCTTAATTGTTTTTGCGGTAAGCTTCGGTGTGGCAAAAACCTTAATCAGCGGTTCCGTGGATTTGGTTTCCATTATCGTTAATCCGTTGGTTGAAATTGCCGCTTCCCTTATTCTCGGTGCCATCATGGGCTGGCTGTTAACCCAGCTGGAGAAAATGTTTAACTCCAACACAAACCGTTTGAATCTCACCATTGCGTTCGTATTCCTGACGGTTTCCCTGTCCATGTTAGACTTCCATGTAGGACCGGTACATGTAAGCTTTTCTTCCCTTTTGGTATGTATGATGCTCGGTACCGTATTCTGCAACCTTTGTCCGCTGTCCCACGATTTGATGGGTGCTTCCGACAAATGGACTTCGCCGCTCTTTGCTCTCTTCTTTGTTATCAGCGGCGCAGAACTGGAGCTTAGCGTATTTACGGACGTAGCCATCGTCTTTATCGGTGCGGTTTACATTTTATTCCGTTGCCTCGGAAAGTATATCGGTACCTTCCTATCCGCAAAAGCAGTAAAATGTGAACCGAATATTTGCAAATATCTCGGCATCACCCTCTTCCCTCAGGCCGGTGTAGCTCTCGGTATGTGTGCTACCGCAATGCAACTGGGTGAAGACGGAAACCTGATTCGAAACATTACCTTGTTTGCGGTTCTCATTTATGAGCTCTTCGGACCGTTACTCACCAGACAGGCGCTTATGACTGCCGGCGAGATTTATCCGATTCCGGAGCATGTATTGAATCGTAGAAAGCATAAGCTGGAACAAGCAAAAGAAATGCGGAAATAGAATGTTTCAATAGACAGAAAAATCCCCGTCCACAAACCGGACGGGGATTTTTGCGTTCTTCAAAAGCATCACAGAACCAAGGGCTCGGCCTATTCCTCTAAGGAACTCAAAAAACGTGACAATGCGTAAATTTTCATACCACCTATTTCATCTCCCAGCCCTACAGCCTCCTCATATCCATTCATAGCCTGACGAAATATATCCATGGATACCGGATTCACCAAGAGAATGTTATGTGGAATTTTCTTTCTCCATTCGTCTTTGTATTTATGCCGAAATCCATAATTCAACAACGGCTTTAATTTACTGTTCCAAGAATTAATAATCCACATTACATTGACAAATCTCCGAATAAAATAGGTCCCGTCTTCCCGAAAAATCAACATGCTACGACGATGCAACATTGCAAAAAGCTTCACCGCATATAGATCATTCTGCGTTACAATATAGAAATCACACGCTCTATCACATTTTCTCCCCAAAAACCAAAAGCAATGTGTTTTTTCCAATTGAAAGTTCCTCTTCTTACAAAAACGCTTCACCTTAAAATAACATTGCAATCTTTTAAAAAAACAACGAACGTAAGGATATAATACTACCCACGCAATAATTCCGAACAGACAATGTCCCCCCGTCATTTACATCTCCTCCCTTCTTCGGTAGGTAATGTAAATCAACGGTATTTTCCCGATTATCACCGGGTACGGCATAAGCTTTCGTTCTACAATTTCCACCAGCTGCGCTTTCACATAAGCCGATGCCGCTCCGGCATGCAAGAAAAGCGCCGATTCGTCCACATGCTTCGGCACTCTGTTTTTGCGTTTACACCAAAGGAGTTTTATTTCCCCGGAAAGAAGCTTATACAATTCCTTTTTTATCGTTTCACAGGCCGGCTCCCAATATTCCTTTGCCTCTTCAAAGGGTAACGCAGGAATGTCGAGAACAATCTCTCCCGATGCCTCACGTTTCAAAATATTGAGTTGTTCAAACTCCGGAATCAGTTCATATAAAAGCTCATTCTCGTTCTTCACCTCACACGGTAAAAACGAAGCATAAAACCGTAAAATGCTTTGTAAGGAGCAGTTATACTTTAAATTGCCATAGGCCCAGTGAGCCTCACCGAATAAAGACTGGCAATCAAACATCTGACAATCCACATTTCCGTCGCACTCCTTACTGTATGCAACATAAACAGGGCCGGAACCGTCGTACCGGTTATCCCTATATTTCCCATTTTCGAAAACAGTACCGGTTGCAAGCCACCTCCCGGCATTAGGACGCTCAGGAAGTTGCAACGTCTCAATTCCGATATCAGGTCTGCATTTATGAACAATCTCACTCAGCATCTGATTCATAAAAAACAGAAGCAATGTCGCCTTTTGCTTTTCAGACATTTTGGAAAACAATTCCCGTTTTGTAAGCGGTTCAAAGTATTTCCATACAATCTCCCATACCTGAACAGCGTACTCTTTTGCAAGCTTTTCCTGCGCCGGAATATCACCGAACGCATCCTCATAGCGTTGCATAAAACATCTGGTATATACCAGACCGCTCGCCGTTCTTCCCATTAATTCGCCCCGAACGAGCGTATCGATAATCGGTTCGATATAGGCACTTGGCATCCCCATAGTATCGGCAATTCCTCGTACCGATACCGGATTTTCATAAGCCAAAATCAAAATATTAGACTCAATGTCGGAACGAATCAACGACAGAGGTTCACCTGCAAGGCCTGTGTTTCCCCATATTTCGATTGCTACCGACTTCGGCTCATAACTGATTTGTGCGTACTTTTCCATTGTATCAAGTCCCTCTTTGATCTGATTCCGTGCAGATGAAAGACGCGATAATACGGTTCCCCGGGGAATACCGAGTTCTCTCGCAATCTGCTCTACCGTCTGGCCGTGTACATAATGCCTCACGGTTACTTCTCTGTAAATTCGAATCAATCTTCCGATTTCACGGCGCACCGATGCATATTCTTCCGTCAGGTATTCTTTTTTCTCTTTGTCCCCCGGCACAATATCGGTATCGCAAAAAGTAGTGTCACTGTACTCCACAATATCTCTTTTATACTTTTCTCTCAACCAGCCATTATATTGATTTTTAAGAACAGCAGTCAAAAAGCCTTTCGGATATTCTACCTTTTCTCCCTTACGTATCTTAACAATCAACGCCGCCAGGGCTTCCTGTACCAAAGAATCAGTATCCAGGCAATCCGGATATAACCGTCTCGCCAGACTGTATAGATACGATAAATATTCTTCGCATTGCTTTTCGAATTCCTTGTCTGATCCGATCATAGAGGATTCTCCTTTCTGCCCACTCAGGCTATTTCCCTTTTAGTTGCAGAAATCGCAATTTGATTCGGTAATTATCATATATTTTTCTTTAAAACCCACTTTTCTTTAT
>SVEN01000042.1 GCA_015057365.1 Lachnospiraceae bacterium
CTCGTAAGTTAGACGGCATCGACTTCCTCGGACAGGGAACCATTTACCCGGACATCATCGAGTCCGGTACCAAGACCGCAAAGGCTGTAAAGTCCCACCACAACGTAGGCGGTTTGCCGGAGGATTTACAGTTCGAGCTTGTTGAGCCGCTTGCGCAGCTCTTCAAGGACGAGGTTCGTGCTTGTGGTATTGAGCTTGGCCTTCCGGCTGAGATGGTATACCGTCAGCCGTTCCCGGGCCCGGGTCTTGGTGTAAGATGCTTAGGCGCCATCACCCGTGAGCGTCTTGCAGCACTTCGTGAGTCCGACGCTATCCTTCGCGATGAATTCGCAAAGGCCGGCCTCGACAAGACCGTATGGCAGTACTTCACCGTAGTGCCGGATTTCAAGGCAGTAGGTGTACGTGACAATGCCCGCAGCATGGGTTACATGTGTGTCATCCGTGCGGTGAACACCATTGATGCGATGACTGCAACGATTGAGAGAGTAGACTACGATTTACTTGAGAAGATTGCAGACAGAATTACCAGTGAAGTAACGAGTATCAACAGAGTTGTATATGAAGTTACCAAGAAGCCGGTAGCGACGATAGAGTATGAATAAGGAATAGGTCTTGAAAAGTCCAGTATTTATGCGGTTTCCAAACAAATTTGTTTAAGCGCTGGCAACGAAATGGCAACAGATTTTCCTTATTCAATGAATGAGATTACTTTATAAAGCATAATAAAACCTTACTGATTTTCAGAATGAAAACTGAATATCGGTAAGGTTTTTTGATGTCTATTTTTTCTTTTTGCGTTTCGCTTCTTTCTTTTCTTCTTTGTCAGCCTTCTTGGCACATTCGTCCATAAAATCAAAAAGCTCTTGTGGGTAGACCTTTGCCCAGATTTGGTGGGTATCAAGTTCCGGATACTTGTAACGCCATTCATCATATTCCTCTTTGGTAATTTCGCCGTTTTCCAGCTTCTTAGCTTCGGCGAGCCATGCACGAAGCATCTTATCCATAGTGGAATAGGTGGAATAGTCGGACTTATCAAGGTGTAACACAACTTCTCCATCCACTTCCCCGATTTTCAGTCCACGCATATCTTCCAAAGCAAAGAAAGTGTGCATAAGACCAATATTTGTATCAATATCCGGCACAGTCAGAGCATGGGTGCTGACATCAAGAAAATGAGCCATGTTTTTTACAAGCTCCTGCTTCGGTATCCTTGCTTCTGATTCATATTGTGCCATACGGACATCCGAGGTTTTACCAACAAAACCAAGGATTTCGCCAAGGTACTTTTGTGTCATGCCCTTTCTGTTACGGAAAAATCGTATTCTTTGCCCGATTGCCATTGTAATGCCTCCTTAACGGTATTTGTTTAGAAGTAGTATAACACGAGTCAATGAGGATAGCAAGAAGAACTTAAATAAAAATGTTTAAGATTTTTCTGCAAACCACTTGACTTAACTCAAAATGTTTAGTATGATACACAATACAGAAACTTAAACAAATAAAGTTAAGTAAAAATACAGAAAGGGGGGAAACCACATGGGGAACAAGAACTTTATGACCGTAGACGAAGTGGCACAGGAGCTGAATGTTTCCAAGTCCTATGCCTACAAGGTGGTTAGGGAACTGAATGCCGAATTAAGACAGCTTGGATATCTGACTGTTACCGGAAGAGTGAATACCAGCTTCTTCCGCAAAAAACTTTGTTACAGCGAATAGCACAAAAAGATTTTATAAGGCAATACAGGACATTGCCTAACAAAATCTATGTTTTGTGCAGAAGAATGCTGAAACAGCATTCTTCGGAGTATTGACAGAAAGGAGAGAAATTATGGCTGTATATAAAGACGGAGACAAATGGCGTGTCATTTACCGCTACACCAATTTTAAAGGGGAACGGAAGCAGACACAGAAAAGAGGATTTGCAACCAAGCGTGAAGCGGTTGCATGGGAGAGAGAGGTTATGTTAAAGAGCGAGTCCAAGCTGGACATGACCTTTGCGAGCTTCTTTGAGATTTACGAGGAAGATAAGAAAAAGAGGGTAAAGGAAAACACATGGGAGTCCAAAAGCCATGTTATCCGTACCAAGATACTTCCCTACTTCGGGGAGCGTAAGATTGCGGAGATTGAGCCAAAGGATGTGATTGCGTGGCAGAATGAAATGCTTGCCTATGAGGGAGAGAACGGGGAAGTATATTCCCCGACCTACCTTAAAACCATTCATGCACAGTTAAGTGCCATTTTCAATCATGCAGTACGGTATTACCACCTGCCGAGCAATCCGGCGCAGAAAGCAGGCTCTATGGGAAGTGAGGAACACAAGGAAATGCTGTTCTGGACGAAGGAGGAATATCTGAAATTTGCGGATGTGATGATGGATAAACCACTTTCCTATTATGCCTTTGAAATGCTTTACTGGTGCGGTATCCGTATGGGAGAGCTGCTTGCCCTGACACCAAAGGATTTTGATTTTGAGAAGCAGACACTTACCATTAACAAATCCTATCAGAGATTAAATGGTAGGGATGTGATTACCACACCGAAAACCAAGAAAAGCAACCGCACCATCAAAATGCCGAAGTTCTTGTGTGAGGAAATGCAGGAGTATATCGGGATGTTGTACGAGGTTTCAGAGAATGAAAGGCTGTTCCCGATTACCAAACATTATCTGCATCACGAGATGGACAGAGGTGCCAAGCTTGCCGGAGTGAAGCGTATCCGTATTCACGATTTAAGGCACAGCGCAATCTCATTACTGATTGAGATGGGATTTTCCGCTCTTGCGATTGCCGAAAGGGTAGGACATGAAAGTATTGATATTACTTATCGGTACGCACATTTATTCCCTACCAAGCAGACGGAAATGGCGGATAAGCTGGATGTGGAAAGAAAGGAAGGAGACGAAGGATGGACAAGAACTTAGATTACAAGGGCAGATGGAGAAACAAGACCGTAGCATTTCGTGTATCAGAGGATGAAGGAAAGCTGATTGATAAGTGTGTGGCGTTATCGGGACTTAGCAAGCAGGATTATATTATCAGACGGTTGCAATGCCGGGATGTAGTAGTGCAGGGCAATCCAAGGGTATATAAGGCACTCCGCAACCAGATGGCAGAAATTTATGAGGAATTGAAGCGGTTGGAGAGTGTGAGTGGAGCAAATGACGAATTGCTTTACACTATCCAACTGGTAGCGGAAACCATGAACGGACTGAAGGGAGAATGTGAATGACAGGAAAAGAAAAAGCGACTGCTCCGGTTTCATCTGTTGGCGCAGATGGGAAGCAGTCACTTGTAAAAAATCACAAGGAAAGTATAGCAGATTTGCCCGTAAAGGGCAATCTGCAAGCCACCGAAAGTTGTTCGATGGAGTCAGAAAAAATACAGAATAAGGATGAATTGCAGACGGTATCCATGACGGAGCTTTATGATACCGTTTATCCGCCTAAAATCCCGATTGTGGACGGACTGATATATGCAGGTACTTATCTCTTTGTGGGTGCACCCAAAGTAGGAAAATCTTTCTTCATGGCACAGCTTGGCTACCATGTGAGTATGGGATTGGATTTATGGGATTATCCGGTGCGAAAGGGTACGGTTTTGTATCTGGCACTTGAGGATGATTATGCAAGATTGCAGAAGCGTTTATCAAGAATGTTTGGCATGGAGAGTAGTGAAAATTTCTACTTTGCCACACAGTCCAAAAACCTAAATGAAGGACTGGAAGAACAGCTAAACCAGTTTGTAAAAGAGCATACGGATGCAAGGCTGATTATCATTGATACCTTGCAGAAAGTAAGGGAAGTTGGTGGAGATAAATTCAGCTATGCAAGTGATTATGAGATTGTAACCAAGCTGAAAGCCTTTAGTGATGAACACGGTATCTGTCTGTTGGTGGTACACCATACAAGAAAGATGGAGTCCTCTGACAGCTTTGATATGATTTCCGGCACAAATGGACTGTTAGGAGCTGCGGACGGAGCGTTTGTTATGCAGAAGGAAAAGAGAACGGATAACAAGGCTGTTTTGGAAGTGGCAGGGCGTGACCAGCAAGACCAACGATTGCTCCTTGATTTTGACAGAGAACAATGTGTATGGAAGTTGACAAAGGCAGAAACGGAGCTTTGGAAAGAGCCGGCTGATCCAATACTGGAAGCCGTTGCAAAAGTGGTATCAGAAGAACAGCCATTGTGGAGCGGAACAGCTTCGGAACTGTTACAGCTTCTGCTGGATTTGGATGTGCAACCGAATGTACTGACAAGGAAGCTGAATATTGGAGCGGAGCGTTTGTTTGTAGACTATGGTATCCGTTATGAAAGCAGTCGGGGACATAACGGAAGAATGATAAAGTTACAGCTTATGGAAAGTTAAGCGTGACGATATGTGACGGTTGTGACGGTATTTTAGATAACGGAGCGATATAGAAAATATCGTCACTATCGTCACGACCGTCACGCATGATAGGAAAGGATGGATTGATGGGATTGAAAAACATACAGATTTCAGAGCAGTTATTCTTTGCACTCCTTAAATATCATTTGGTGGAAATGGATGATGTTTTACCGGAGATAAAGAAAGGTTTGGAAGAAAAATTGGAAGCTATGGTAAAGCGGGATTTATACACAAAATATAAGACCGCACCAACCGAGGAAGAAAGAGAAAAAGCGAGGCAGGAGTATCTGGAAAAGGTGGGAATGCAACGGAGCTTCCGATGGTAAATTTTTTTTCCTTCGGTGTGTATAACGGGAGCGTGGCACGCTCCTGTGTATGGCAGTTAAGGAGAAAGTCAGTATTGGGTGTAATGGCAAAAGTGGACTACACTTGCAAGCCCTCGGCGTATGAGAGCGAAATACACCCATCGCACAAATCAAAGATTTGTACTCTGTGTATTTCGCGATTGCATCGAGCCAAGCGCGGCTGCTCGCAGACGGATTTGGCGAGAGCCGCGTAATGAAGAAATTGCTTTGCAATTTCTGAATGCGCCCTTGCAGGGGGCAAATTTACGCAAGCGTAAATTATAAATGCTGTCGCATTTATGGTTGCGCCGGATACGGCAGATGGTTCGTAAACGGATGCCTATGTATCCACTCACGATAGCAAAAAACGCTATCATTTTTCAAGGAAAGGGGGCAATGCCTATTGTAAGAAATTCATTTATTCAGATGTCGAAGCTGCCAAATGTGAAAGGCAGAATCAGTTATATATCGAGCAAAGCAAGGCAGGAAAATTTGTATGCAGTTTATGAAACAACTGACCGCAAATTTTGGACGGAGCTGGCGAGGTGCAATCAAGAGGAATTTGAGAAAAGCGGAACGAAAGGAAGCTGTATCGAAGCAAGAGAATTGATTATTGCTTTGCCGGAAAGTTTTGTAGAGTATGAGCCGGATAAGTTGTTGAAACTTTTTACGGAACATTTCAAACAGAATTATGGAGTGGAATGCATTTCAGCTTTGCACCACAATAAACGCAAGACCAATTATCATATCCATCTTATCTTTTCGGAACGTAAGTTATTGGATGAACCGGTGGAGAAGATTGCTACAAGGAATATGTTTTATGATGAAAACGGAAAGCATGTACGCACGAAAAAAGAGATACTTGACGAGGTGGGACTGCTTCGAAAAGGGTGTAGAATTATTCCCAAGGGCGAGGTGTATGAGAGGAATATTTTTAACATAAAGGACAGCAGATTTAAGAGCGACAGTTTCCTTGATGAAGTGAAGCACTCCTACACCGACCTTATCAATATTTATGTGAAGGATGATAAGGAAAAGCTGAAAGTATTTGATAAAAACGGTGTGTATCTGCCAATGAAAAAGATTGGCAAAAACAATCCCAAGGCAGAGCAGGTAAAGGCGGACAATGAAGTGCGTGCCATGTGGAATCAGACGGTGGACAGAGCGTTGGTTAGTGGTGTGCCGGAAGTACAGATAATGGATGTGAAGCAGAGCGAAATAGGGCGCAAAGCCAGAGCTTCTATACAGAAGTTCGGTAGAAATCCGGCATTGTTTAAGAGCCTTATAATGACCGCAATTTACGCTTTGGAGCTTCTGATTAACAGATTGTTTAAGGTGGGCGCAGAAAAGCCGGAGAAGGCTTCAGAAGCGGTTGTAAAGGCAGAACCGAAGCAGATGGTAGTTAAGGCTGTAAAATCGTTTGTAAAAGCCGAGAGTGAGCTGATACCGGAAATGCCGAAGAAGTCCGTATTTGCTTCCAAGTTCCATAGATTAGAGGGTATCTATCAGAAGCTGGATGAACAAAACAAGGCGATTTACAAAAGAGAGCAACAGCTCAAAACCATGGAACAGAAATTGTCGGAAGTGAAGGGAATGTTTAAAGGCAAGGAGCGGAAACAGTTGCAGGAACAAATGGAGCAGTTGCAGACACAGATAGAGAATATGAAGCGGTATCTGCCAACCATAGTGCAGGGATATGGGTACAAGAATGTAAAGGAGTTTCTTGCAGGGTATAGGGCTTCCAAGGCTGAATATGGTGATTACAGAAAGGCTGTTGCAGAGTGGGAGAAGCTGACCGGAGAAAAGCTGGATGATAGCTTTAGGGCGAAGTTACAGCAGAAACAGCAAGAAGCCAAGGAGCAAAATAGGCATACCGAGCATTCTAAAAAGAATGACCGAGGAGCAAGGTAGTATCAGAAGTGGAGTGGGAAACTGCTCCGCTTTTTTGCATTAGAAACAAGCATAAAAATCGGTGGAGAAATTGTATATATCATGATATAATTGGTGTGTTCGATGAGAGCGAAACTTTGAATTTGTGGAATTAAACCTCTGGTATGTGTTAAAAAAATAAGAATTTGTGGAATTAAACCTTTGGTATGTGTAAAAAAATAAAGTGAAATATATAATCTTAGATATGAAAGGAGGCATATCATGAATCAAGAAAAAATAGGGAAATTTATCTCATTATCAAGAAAGAATAAACGTTTAACACAAGAGCAGCTTGCAGAAAAATTGGGTGTTAGTATAAATGCAGTAAGCAAGTGGGAACGAGGATTAAACCTTCCAGATGTCTCATTAATGGAAAAGTTATGTGAGGTACTAGATTTTACATTAAATGAGTTATTTGCAGGCGAAAAACTAACTAATGAGGAAATGGTTCGTAAATCAGAAAAAAATATAATGTCGCTAATGATGACTTTAAAACAATTAAGAATTGTTGAAGTATTTACTCAAATTTTAATTGGTGTAGGAATTGCTTTAACAATATCATCTTTCTTTATATTAACAAAAATAAATCAAAAGGTTGTATTTACTATAATAGGATTATTTATTTGGATATTTGGATTATTTTTTAAAGTTAAAATTAGAAAGACAATAAATCAATTAGAAAATTAATTTGAAAATTAGAATTTGTATGAAAGGATAAAAAATTATGAAAAGAATACTTGAAAATCAAATGTTCTACGGAGCTTCTTTGCTGATTGATTTTATTGCCAGTTGTGCTATAATATCTTCGTGGCAACAATTTGGCAACAGAAAATCAGCAAGCCAAAATAAATTATGTAATTGAAGTAAAATAACGGCAAAAAACACATAAAACTTAAACAAAATAAGTTAAGTTAGCGTGTGAACTTGCCGAGTATGAGTAAGCTACAAGCCCTACGGGGATAAAAAGGAAAAGAGTTGTGAGAATTTATTCTCAACAACTCTTTTATCTTTTTGTCCATGTGGGGCGCCAGCCCCACATGAGGAAGGAGCGAAGCGGATTCCGAATGAGTAGGGCTTGGAATGCGAAAGATGAGCTATGTAAGCTTGCTTACAATAGAGCATCTTCTTCCTTTTATCTAGAGCGCGCTTGCGCGTGTAGTAAGTGCCTGAAAGGCACTTACGGGCGAGCTTATGTGGAGCGAAAGGAGCAAAGCGAGCCAATAAGAGGCGGGGCATGACTGCTCGAAGTCCGAAGGGGCGGCGCCAGCCCCACATGAGGAAGGAGGTCACTATGTCACTTGAAAAATCTGTTTTAAACGAAACAACTATTTTAGATTTACTATCAACCCATTACGGCATCTCTCCTTTATCCGTAAACAAACTGAAACTCGGCACTGCCAATTGCTTTCAGGTATATGACGGTAAAAAATACTATTTCCTGAAAGAATTTCAAAGCGACATTTCGGAGGATGAGGTGGTTCGGGAGGCAAAGCTGTTAGAATTTCTTTTCGAAACGGAGTGTCCTACTGCATGCTTTTATAAAACCGTACATAACGAGTTTGTGATAAAGTATGAAAACCATATCCTCTGCCTGGAGGAATACATGGAAGGCCATACCTATGGCTATAATGATTTGCCCCTCGATTTACTTCCGAAAGTTGCCCGAATGCTGGGAAAGCTTCATCAGGCTTTGAAAGACTACCCGTTGCCTATCGGTATGTCTGAACAGTGGTTGGACTCTATTTCGGCGGACAGCGTGATCGCGAAATATGACGAGTTGATTCAAATCGCAGAAAGTAAAGCGGATGCGGATAAGCTTCCACAGCTTATGGATGATTTGCGGTACAAAAAGCAATTGGCGGTTCGCTGTGAAGCGTATAAAAAGTATTATAACGGCATTACCTATTGTTCTACCCACGGTGATTTTCAGGGGTGCCAGTTGATTTGGGAGCAGAAGGAAATCAAGGCGGTGATTGACTTTTCGGCTGCCGCTTGTTTGCCGGTTACATGGGAAATTATGCGTTCCTTTGTGCAATCTTCAAGTCTTTGCAGAACAACCGCAACCATAGATATTCCGGCGCTTTGTGAATATGTGCGGGAATACATGAGGTTTTCCCCGCTCACAAAAAACGATATGATTGCTATGCCTTATGTATATTTGTTCCAACTGGCGCAAAGTAGCTATGGTTACCCGCAGTACCTATTGAATTCCGATTCCGAGGACAGAGAGGGCTTGCTGCGATTTGCCTTTTGGCGTACAAAAATGTGTCGGGAAGTAGAGAAAAAGGCAGAGGAAATTTCGAATGAGTTGGTAAAACTATTGTAGTCATCATAATTAGAAAACTCGTCATGGATGCGGATTCGCACTGCTTTACAGCAAGTCCATGGCGAGTATTTTTCTTGTACGTCGGAGTGTCTTGACAAACAAGGAATAAATGCTTATACTAATAGTGACCACGTGGTCACTAATTAAAAGGAGCGTTTAGAATGCCGAACAATCAATTTACAAATCTGGATGTTGAAAAACAAAATAAAGTCATAGAAACCGCTATTGTGGAATTTGCTCAAAACGGTTATAGCAATGCGTCTACTAACCGCATTGTAAAAGAATGCGACATCAGTAAGGGAAGCTTGTTTAAGTATTTTGAGAGCAAGGAGGAGTTGTATTTTTTTATAATGGATACCGTTGCGGATGAGATGATGCGGGATATGGAGCGTGGGTTGGGAGAACTGTCCGCGGAGCTTTTTCAGCGGTTGATAGACTATTCTACATTGGAAATCTCGTGGTACATAAGGAATCCGATGAAGGGCCGTTTACTGATTGGTATGGCACAGGAGAAGGATGCCGAGATTCGCAGCAAAATAGACGAACGGTACGGAGGCAAAGGAGAGAACGTTTATTATGGTTTGCTGGAGGGGATTTCGGAAGGAACTCTCAAGGGAAATAAGGAGAGGATTGCAGACATATTAAAGTGGGTGCTGCAAGGATTTAACAAAGAGTTTCTGGATACGGTTGACAGAGAAAAAGAGTCTTTTGAACAACTTAAAGAACATTATTTTCAGAAATTGACGGAATATATAACTATTTTGAAGCAGGGTTTTACAAAGGAGGTTTAATATGTTTTGGCATGCAAAAAACGGTTGTGTAACCATAGGAGATACGAAAATGCACTATGCCTCTTTCGGACAGGGAAGCAAGGTGCTCATCGTACTTCCCGGATTATCGGACGGACTTACTACCGTGAAGGGGAAGGCATTGTTGTTGGCAAAACCCTTTGCTCGATTTTTAAAGGAATACACGGTCTATATGTTTAGCAGAAAGAATGAAATGCCGGAGGGCTATTCCATACGGGAAATGGCTGCCGACCAGGCAAAAGCATTGAAGGTACTTGGAATTAAGAAGGTAAGTGTGATGGGGGTCTCCCAAGGCGGAATGATAGCCCAGTACATAGCAATCGATTATCCGGAACTGGTAGAGAAGCTTGTAATTGCGGTATCCGCACCGAGAGTAAATGAAATGATACAGAGCAATGTCAGCGGATGGATGAAAATGGCACAGCAAGGAGACCACCGAAGCCTTATGATCGATACCACAGAGAAAGGGTATTCGGAGAAGTATCTTAAGAAGTGTCGAAGGCTTTATCCGATGTTGGGAATGGTAGGAAAGCCTCGTACCTATGACAGGTTTTTTCGAAATGCGGAAGCTATCCTTGCCTTTGATGCCTATGAAGAACTGCACAAAATCCTATGCCCTACCTATATCATCGGTGGGGCAGAAGATAAGACGGTGGGCGTAAATGCGTCCTATGAATTGAAAGAGAACATCAAACAAAGCGAGATACATATCTATCCGGGACTGGGGCATGCGGCGTACGAAGAAGCAAAGGACTTTTATGAAAGGGTGTATGAATTTTTGAGGTAGTACCTTTGACTCTCCCCTTAACTGTAATGTTATAACCAAGCTGTAAAGCAAAACAGCGCTGTTTCGCAAAGAAAATCACATCAGGAAATCATTATCGGAAGGGGAGAGGACCATGTTTCCTATGGCAATTCGAAGTGGTGATACCGTCCGTGTCGCGTATCAAAGAAAGATGTATGCGTCCAAATCCGATGCGGAGGAGGCGCTTGCGCAAATGAAAGCAACCCTGCCAAAACAACTGATTGGGGAGCGTACTGTAATTGTAAATTATGAGATGGAATATCGGGAAAGAGACCTGGATCTTGCCGCTTGCGTGGAAGTCACAGGCAGCTTTCCAAAGGCCTTGGGATATGAGGAAAAGACACTTACCTTTTCGGGAGAGCTGGCAACTCTGGTTTGCAAACGGGAGCAGCTTGACGATGGCTATCAATCCATGCTGTCCCAAATCCACGAAATCGATTACCAAATCATCGGGGCATCCTATGAAATCTATTATGAGGACGGCACGGTGGAGCTGAAAATCCCTATGTGCAAAAAGGTGAAATGTATGGACCCGGCCATAGAAAAGCAGGAATTTGAGAATGATGAAACTGCTGTCGGTAAGTGGAAAATCCGGGACATTGTTTTACACAAAGAGCAATTTGTTTACGGATATCCGAAATGTCCCGAGGCAGAAAATTCTGTTTGGAAAGAAATATGCTTCCCTGAAGGCGGTGAGTCTTACTGGTTCCTTAAGGGATGGACAAAGGGATTTTTATATCTGGAGGCAACCAATCCGGAGCCGCATCTTGTGGCAATGCCGTATTCCATTGAGTCTATGAACGGGCATATTATGATGTTTCTGGAAATACCCCGTAGGTATGAAGACGGAAGCAGGGATGCTGTTCCGCAGCTGCTGGTATTTGAGAAGGTTATTTAGAAAAAAAGTCGGGCACCTCTTCCCACTTTGCGCTATAATGTAATCATACTTGCAAGTGAACAGGAGCGAACGAGATGAATTATTACGAGCGAATACAAAATTCCATTGACTTTATTGAGAACAATCTGGCGGAGGAGATTACGGTGGAGCAGTGCGCGAAACAGGCCTATATGAGCGTTTCGGGCTATTACCGGATGTTTCTGTCGGTGGTGGGCTATACCGTAAAGGAATATATCCGCATGCGGCGGTTAACTGTGGCTTGTGAGGAACTGATAAAGGAGGACTGTTCAGTGACGGAGGTTGCCGTGAAGTACGGGTATAATTCTACGGATAGTTTTACGAGAGCCTTTAAAAGTCAATTCGGGACAGTGCCTTCGAAGGTAAAAGACATTTCTTCGCAACTGAAAACAAATCAATTTGCGAGGATTAACATTATGGAACGTTTTTTTGAAGAGAACAGCGCGTGGGTGGAAAACTACCCGGATATCAAGGTTATCAAGGAACTTTCACCGATGAAGGTAGCCTGCTATACTTATTTCGGAGACGAGCCGGAAAGCCATGCCTTTGAGGAACTAAAGAAATGGGCTAAGACTCACGGGATTTCTTTTTCGGACCAAAGTTACCGGATTTTTGGTTATAATAACCCAGACCCGTCTAACGTGGATTCGGATGAGACCTATGGGTATGAGTTTTGTGTAACCATTCCGGATGAACTGTACGAGACGTTGGAGAATGTGCCGGAAGACTTTGCAAAGGGTACTTACGGATGTGTGAAACGGCGCATGCTGTCTGGTGGAAAATTTGCGGTGACTTCTGTGAAGAGGGAAGGAAAAGAAGACATCGGCGAAGGTATTATGCTTGCCTGGAAGCGATTCAACGAATGGCTGCATGTGAGCAAATATACTTGGGGCGGTAAGCAGTATTTGGAGGAGCACTTAGGTTTTTCGGAGGAGGATACTCACATCGGTGGTGTAGACTTGTATGTGTCTATTCGGGATGAGTAAGGGGAAAAAAGATAGAACAGTGCCGGGCGGACGTTAAGTTTGCCCGGATTTTTCTTTCACATCCTCAAAAAAGTCAAGAAATCCTCCTCACATAGTGTATAATGGACTTACATCGCGATGCAAAGAAAGGAAGTTGACTATGAGTTATCCGTTACACACCCGTGCCATTATGGGCTATGTGGAAGCACATATCCGAGAGGGGAAGATAGACTATACCGAACTGGAACGCAGGATGGGGTTTTCTTATGCCCACATTCGGGATTTCTTTAAGCGGCAGACCGGTATTTCTTTGGGACAATATGTGCGTACCAGACAGTTACTTGCATCGGCCTTTGAACTGTTGCATACGGACAAGTCGGTGATGGACCTGGCCCTTGCTTACGGGTTTTCCAACCACGAAAGCTACACCCGCGCCTTTACAAAGACCATGGGGCGGACACCCAGCGCCTTTCGCAAGGATCGGCCGTTGATGGGAACGTCGGAGCTGGCGGAAGGGTTGTACGGTATCGGATTGCTCAGTCGGAAAGAGCGAAGGAGCGATGTTGAGATGAGACAAAAAGAAAAGTATCAGAGCAATGACAGTACGATTTTATACGGTGTTCCGAAGGTGGAATGGGGCACCTACGGCGGTTCCACCCCGTATCCGATTTGCTTAAAGGCATGTGCGGACTACCTGGGTGAGGATTTGGATTATGCGGAAATCCTGGTAGCCTGTGGCGGAGCTTTCCGCTTTACCTGGAATGAAGAAATGTGGGATATGAGTAACGTGGACATTTACCATACCTTTACTGAGGGTGGAGAAGAAACCGTATATTCCTATGCGGCAAAGGCATTAGGCAGAGAGTTCTCCATGCTTGGCAGAACGGAGACTACCACCAAGGAAGAGTTTATTGCCTTTATTAAGAAACACATCAATGAGGGGCATCCGTGCATTGCCCAAGGTATCATCGGACCGCCGGAGGCGTGTATTATTACCGGATACCGGGACAACGGAAACACGTTACTTGGCTGGAACTTCTTTCAGAATGACCCGGCATTCGGCGGTGCTGTGTCCTTTGATGAGTGCGGCTACTTTGTTAGCGACAACTGGTGGGAAAACACGGACACCCAGGCGGTGATGTGTCTCGGACCGGTGGAAGGTGAGCCGTTCGGAACGAAGCAGATTTTGAAAACGGCTGTAGAGGTTATGACCGGACGGCAGGACGGACCGTATCGTAAAGGTGTGGCAGGCTTTGCGGCTTGGGCGAAGATGCTGTTCGAGGATAGCGCATTTTCCGGAGATAACGAATCGTTGTTGTTTGAAAAAATGCTTTGTCAGGACGATGCTACCACCTGTCTGATTGACGGAAGGGGATGTGCGGCGGAGTATTTCAAGCGACTTGCTGAGAAGGAATTCGAGTGTGCGGAGGCAAATGACAGCGCCAACGTAAAGAATGCTGAGAACTACAAGCTGTTGGCAGAGCTGTTTGCCAAGGAAAAGAGTCTTGCGGAGCAGACCTGGTCTTTGCTTGGCGGTTGGGACAACATGGAGCAGAGACCGGCAAAGCTTGCGAAAAAAGCGGTACGGGAACAGGCTTGCGAGTATATTAAGCAGATTGAGGCGTTGGAGGAGAGATGCCTTGGAGTGTTAAAAGAGTTGTGTGAATAGAGATTGACGGAAGGTGTCGAGCAGACTTAAAGGTTTGCTCGACATCTTTTTTTGTTTTTAGGGACTTTACGCTTGTATACAGACTGTAGCTGCGATAAAATAATGCTTGAAATCCATAGTAACATGCCAAAATCGGAAATGTTTTTCCTTAATCCATCGTGTATGCTATAGGTGTAGCTACAACAAAGAACAGAAAGGAGTGTAAGCGTGTACAAAGAATTGATACAAGACAGTCTTGATTATATCGAAGATAATCTGACGTGTGAGATTTCCGCGCAGGAACTGAGCGAGCGGGCCGGATTTTCCTTGTTTCATTACTACCGTTTGTTTCAGACTGCGGTAGGGCTGCCGGTGATGCAGTATATTCTTCGCCGGAGATTGCTTGGTGCCATTTACGAAATCAGTTGCGGTAGCAAGATGATTGATGCGGAACTGCGGTACGGGTTTGAAACTCATGCGGGATTTTACAAAGCCTTTGTGCGTGAAATCGGATGTACACCTGCACAGTATCTTAAACGGTACAAGGTGAAAAAGCCTTACCGGATTAACATTTTTGAGGAGGAACATATTATGGTCTCACATAAGAAAGTGACAACAATTTTGAAGGCATGGGGATTGGAAAAGGAAACGATCTCCGATATTTATTACGAAGGCACCGGCAATAAAAACGAGTCTGCGGTTTACGTGGGGAGTGATTATGTGCTGAAATATGCGGCAAACCTGGGCAAGCTGAAAAGTCATATCGCAATTTCCAAGGCGCTGGAAAATGTCGGCTTATATGCGGCAACACCGGTGGAGACCCTTGTGGGAGAAGAGTATATTGCGGACGGAGAACTGTATTTTTGTCTGACAAAGCGTCTCCCGGGACAGCAGGTAAAGCTGGGTGCCATGTACGAAGAAGGATTTGGAGAGAAGGCACGCTTTATCGGAGAAGTCATCGGACAGCTAAGTATGGCGTTGGCAAATGTGGAGGCTTTGGTAGAGGAAGCCGACATGTACGGAAGTGTGGTCAACTGGGCAATTCCGCAGCTTACGGGCAAGCTTGACGTACCGGAGCGGGTATTCCATGACTATAAAGAGACCTTCGGTGCGCTTTACGAGAAGCTTCCGAAGCAGGTTATTCACAGAGATCCGAATCCGGGCAATATTATTTTGGCAGAGGATAAATGGGGATTCATTGACTTTGAACTGAGCGAGAAGAATGTCAGAATCTTCGACCCGTGCTATGCGGCAACCGCGATTTTGTCCGAAAGCTTTGAAGCGGGCAATGAGGCAAAACTTGCGAACTGGGTACAGATTTACAAGAACATCATTACCGGATATGACGATGTGGTGAAGCTGACCGAGGAGGAGAAAAAGGCGATTCCGTATGTGGTATTGTCCAATCAGTTACTGGCTCTTGCCTGGTTTGCAGGACAGGAGAAGTTTGCGGAGCTTTACGAAACCAATAAGAAGATGACCGAGTGGATGATTGATGTGTTTGAGGAGTTAAAGGTGGAGTAAAAAATTCGAATAGGATAAAGGAGAAAGACACTTGCATGTTATGTGCAGGTGTTTTTCGTTTTTAAAGGACTTTTTCTTGTATACATGGCCCTAATTTGATAAAATGATACTATGATCTCGTGATTGAAAAAGCACTATAAAGGGGGATTCTATGCTAAAAATAGGCTATGCGCAAGCAGATATTACGCCCACCGAACCGATGGAATTGGTAGGCTTTTATCGCCCGGATAATGTGTCAAAGGGTGTGCAGAGTCCTTTGATTGCTCAAGTATCGGTGTGGGAAGATGTGGAGCGATGTTGTCTGATTACTGTGGACAGTCTCGGATTTATGAAAGACATGACGGATTTTTTACGGGAGCGGGTAGGGGAGGTTCTTGGTGTGTCTAAGGACAAGGTTATGGTGTGTTTTTCTCATACTCATTCGGCACCCAATGCCGATAGTGAGAAGCAGTATTTTGAAATGGTATGTGAAAAGGTTTTGGCAGCGGCAGAACTGGCATTGGTTGATTTGAAGCCGGTAAATGTGGGTTATGAGAATGCTGAAGTAGAGATTGGTGTGAACCGTAGACCGGGAGGTTACAAGGTAGACAAGCGTGCCGGCTTTTTACTGTCTCGTGATGAAAAGACACAAAAGAACCGCCTGCTTCTGGTACGTTTGACTGCCCACGGAAATGTACTGAAAGCTGATAATTACCGGGTTTCACCGGATTATTTCGGGGCTGTCAGAGAAAAATTGCAGGAGCAATACGGTTGTCCGGTCATGGTGCTGCAAGGGGCTTCCGGAAATATTGCGCCGAAGTATTTTTACTCGGAGAATACGCCTGTTGATGCCGGAGGACCGGCTTTTGTCAGGTCAAAGGATGCGTTACATAAAATGGCACAGGAAGTGGGCGAAAAGCTTGCGGAGGGGATGGCGCGGATAACATTCACGGCAGATACAACCGTGGGGATGTATTCCAAAGAAATGACGTTTTACGCCGAGGTTCCTTCTTTATCGGTTGCGGAAAAAATCGCATCGGATGCAAGGCAGTTGTGCGGAATTGACGGCACGGAATGGCTGACGGAAGTGAGTCGGTTGCGTGAATCGGGAGTTAGCAGACAAGAGGAAGGTGCGGAAGTGCAGTATTTCTCCATAGGGAACTGGTGCTTGTGCGGTGTTCCCTATGAGCTGATGACAGAGTTTGCATTGGGCGGTGTGGAACGAATGGGAAATGAGTTCTTTTACATTAACGGCTATACCAATGGTTGTCTGTCATACTTTCCGATGGCAGAAGAGTTTGACAAGGGTGGCTATGAGGTTTATTGGTCCATGTTGATTTATTACAAATACTTTCATAGGGTATTTCCGTTTGAAAGGGAGTCGGGAGAGAGATTGCTTGATTTTATGGTTGAGAATGCTCCCCAAAACTGTTAAAATATAATGGGCGTTAAAGAAAAAGAGAAAGAATACAGAAAAGGAGAAGATTTATGGGCGTTATCAGGTACACATTTTATTCCGAGGCTTTGCGTGAGCAGACCAACATTATGGCCATTGTGCCGTCCTTTGAGCCGTGGCGGCATAGGATGAGCGCAAAGGAGTTTTACGAAACATATCCGAAGCACAAGGTGCTCTACATTTGTCACGGCGGTTCCGACGACAGTTCCTTGTATCTTCGCAGAACGCGCATCGAGGAGTATGCAAACGAGCGGGATTTGATTGTGATTTTCCCGGAGGTGCGGAACAGCTTTTACAGTAACATGGTGCGGGGCAAGAAGTATTTTACTTACCTTACGGAGGAGCTTCCGAAGGTGGTGGAGAATCTGTTCCCTGTATCGAATAAGAGAGAGGACCGGTATGTATTGGGCAATTCCATGGGTTCCCACGGTGCTTTTAAGTGGGCACTGAATTGTCCGGAGTATTTTGCGGCGGCAACGGGTATGTCCGGTGCGGGGGATTTGGAGGAGCTGGGCTTCTACGACAGAATGCCGGACCGCATCATCAATTCCTTCGGTACTTTGGAAGAGTACAGAGGCAGCTACAATGATTTTAAGTTCCTTTATAAGAAGCATTTGGCAGAGGGAGTTTCCCTGCCGCGGCTTTATGCCTGCTGCGGTACCGAGGACGGTTTCTATCCGGGTGCAAAGAAGTTTGCAGTGGACGGGAAAGAAGCGGGATTGCCGATTTTGTTTGAGGAAGGTCCGGGTGGTCATGACTGGGCGTTTTGGGATAAGTGGCTCCCGGTTATGTTAGACCATATGTTAAAGGAGGATTAAGTTATGGGAATGCTTCATTTTGATTATTTGTCCCAGACCTTGGGATATCATACGAATATCTATTTTATTTTGCCGGCATGCACCCATGAGGGCAAGGCTCCGGCGGCAACCCTGTATTTGTTACACGGTGGCGCAGGCAACGGCATGGACTGGATTCGTTATACCTCCATTGAGCGGTATGCGGACAAGTACAACATTGCGGTAGTGATGCCGGAGGTGGACGGCAGTTGCTTTTATGCGGACATGAAGCACGGCTACAACTATTTCACTTACCTGACGGAAGAGGTAGTGGCGGTGGCAGAGGGCCTTTTGCCGGTAAATAAGGAGCCGGAGAAGCGTCTGGTGGCAGGCCTTTCCATGGGCGGTTACGGTGCTTTTAAGTGGGCGTTTAACCGACCGGACTTTTTCGCGGCAGCGGCAAATTTGTCGGGAATTTCCTTTATTATGGACATCTTCGGCGGAAAGGGTTTTGCGGCAAAGGATGCGGAAGATAAATGCGGTCCGGTGGCACTGAACTGGGGAAGCTTAGAGGAGTTACAGGGAAGTATGAGCGACTCCAAGGAATGGGTGGATAAAGCGGTTCGGGAAGGTACAAAGCTTCCGAAGCTCTTTGCTGCTATCGGCACCGAGGACTACAGCTACAAGCTTTCCTGTGACTATTTGCAGTACTGCAAAGAGCAGGGGATTGAGGTGCATTACGAGGAAATGCCGGGACAGCATGAGTGGAGCGTCTGGGACACCATGATTGAGCGGTTTATGGCGTGGGCTCTGAAATAAGTTTTCGATAACAGCAATCCGTGGGGACATGGATTGCTGTTTTAATTTTCTGTAATCTTTGTTAATTTCTTTTGAAACCGGAAGAAAACAGGACGTTTTTTGCGAAAGTATCTTTCTTTTTCTGCTGGTATGTGGTATAATTATTGAAATTACACGTGATATACTTGTGGGAGAGGATACCATGTAAACGGGTGGGATAATCAGATCATGAATCGGAGGACAGAAGATGGGTAAGAAGTCAAGAGAAATGATGGATAACAAAAGACTACTAAATGCAAATATGGATCAGAAATTTAAGCTGGCATTCAAATCCGTAATTATCGGATTCATTGTGGTTACGGTGCTGTCATTGTTGAATATTGTGCTGATTTCCAGGGCGGGAGACGTATCACTGTTCGGTACTCCGTTCCGATGCATCGGTATTATCTTGCTGGTGTTGGCGTTGTTGTTTAATTTCAGTTTAATCAATATTGTTTCAAAATCCCTTACGGGAGCTTTGGTGAAACCGATTTATGAGTTGCAGGACGCAGTGAAAAAGGTTAAAAAAGGTGATTTCGATATTGATGTGAAATACGACAGTAAGGACGAATTGGGTGTGCTGGCAGACGGCTTGCGCGAAGCATGCGGTCAGATGAAAGCGATTGTGGCGGATGCCGGTTACATGCTTGGGGAGATGGGAGAAGGTAAGTTTAATGTGTCTTCCAATGCGGGAAAGAGTTATGTGGGCGATTTCCGGGCGTTGCTTGAGGGAATGGACAAATTAAATGTGCAGTTGTCCGATACCATGCGTCAGATACGGTTGTCGGCGGACCAGTTAACGATAGGTGCGGGGCAGCTGGCAGACGGTGCACAGAATCTGGCGGACGGTGCAACGGATCAGGCCGGTGCCATCGAAGAACTTACGGCTACGGTGGAAGATGTTGCAAATATTTCCGCGGAAAGTGCGAAGAATGCGGTAACTGCGGCAGAAAGCGCAACGTCGGCAGCCGAGAATGCAAAGAAGAACAGTGAGAAATTCGGTCAGCTTACGGAAGCAATGGATCGTATCACCGCAACCTCAAAGGAGATAGAAAATATTATTTCTGCGATTGAAGATATCGCATCCCAGACCAATCTTTTGTCTTTGAATGCGTCTATTGAGGCGGCCAGAGCAGGAGAGGCCGGAAAGGGCTTCGCGGTAGTTGCGGACCAGATCGGTAAGCTTGCAGCGGATAGTGCAAAGTCTGCGGTGTCTACAAGAGAGTTGATAAGCAAGTGTTTGCATGAGGTAGAATCCGGCAATGCGATTGTGGATGAAACCATCAAATCGTTCGGTACCGTACTTACAAGTATGGAGGAATTCGCCGGAATGGCTGCCGGTGCAGCAGAAGCATCCAAGGCACAGGCAGATATGTTAAAACAGGTAGAGGAAGGAATCGGGCAGATTTCTTCTGTGGTACAGAACAATTCCGCAGCTGCGGAAGAGACCTCTGCATTAAGCGAAGAACTTTCCAATCAGTCGACGAAGCTGGATGAAGCGGTGAAAAAGTTTGTATTGAAAGAAGAATAAGAAGGAATGCGAAAGGAAAGAGCGGAGTAGATTCTCCGCCCTTTTTCACGTTTTGGGGACATATGCTATTATCTGAAAGAGAACATTTTTTTACAAGCGTACTACTTTCTAAAATACTGTGCCCGATACTTGCTGGGCGAGATACCGGCATTTTTTTGAAATGTCTTAAAAAAGTAGGCGTAACTGGAATAGCCCAGTTTTTCCTGCACCTGTGTGACGGTGTAGCCCTCCCGCAGTAAAGATTGTGCCGTGGCCATTTTTTGCAGGGTGATGTAATGGCCGATCGAAGTGTGGGCATGTTTCTTAAACAACCGGGACAAATAGTCGGGATTCAGGAAAAAATGCTTTGCCAAGTCGGTCACGGTTAAGTTCTCGTAGATATGATTCTGGATGTAGGAAATCATCTCATTGGTACTTCTTTGTGTGGATGAGATAGGGAAACTTTGATTGCTCTCCGGGGAAAGCCGGTCTACCATTTCATTCAGGAAAGAAAGCACGTCAAAAAAGCCGGCCATGGCTTCCGGGGTATCGGTTTTCGAAAAGGAAATCAGCCGGTCGAGCAGGCGCAGAAATTCTTCTTTCCCGGCGGCATCCGGTGTCAGTAAAAGGGGCGCATCACTCCGTTTCAGATAGGAGAGTGTATCTGCTTTATCGCAGAATACCGCATCCAGCCACTGGATGTTAATGCTTAGAATATAGCGTTCGTACATGATGCCGACGCCGTGGTACAGCTGGTGTACACAAAAGGGTGGAATGATAATCAAGGTACCCGCCGGAACCGCAGAGACGGTATTGTTTAAAAGAACGTCCGGCAAATCGGACAGCGTAAAATACAGCTCCACCGCATTGTGAGAATGAGGTCCCACCGGAGTGGCGGTTTGGCTGTGTTTGTAGGCAACGTCAAAGGGGGCTGCCACAGGGAATGTCAGGATATTCGCAGTTGTTTTAAGAATCTCTTCTGCCATAAAATCACCTCTGTATAAAAGTCGGAATAATACATAAATCAAGTACTTTATATACATATTATTCTATTTTTGTCTGCTTTACAATAGGGTTAGAGAATTTATTTAGAAAAGGAGAACACACATGGAACAGGTAAGACTGGGTATTATCGGAATCGGTGGAATGGGAACCAATCATGTAAATAACCTCTTAAAGGGATTGGTGCCGGAGATGCGTTTATCCGCAGTGGCGGATATCAGGCAGAGCAGACTGGACTGGGCACGGGAAAATCTTCCGGGGGATGTGGCGGTATTTGATGACGGACGGAAGATGATTGACTCCGGTACCTGTGATGCGGTACTGATTGCAACGCCGCATTATCTTCATCCGGAATTTGTTATTTATGCACTGGAGCACGGCGTGCATGCCATCAGCGAAAAGCCGGCGGGCGTGTATACAAAGCAGGTGCGTGAGATGAACGAGGTGGCTACAAAGAGCGACGCGGTGTTTGCCATTATGTTAAATCAGAGGACCAACTGTGTGTATCGGAAGCTTCACGATATGATTGAAAGTGGGGAACTGGGCGCCATGAAGCGCGTGAACTGGATTATCACCGACTGGTATCGTACCCAGGCGTACTACGATGCGGCAGGCTGGAAGGCGACCTGGGACGGCGAAGGCGGCGGTGTTCTCCTGAATCAGAGCCCGCACCAGTTGGATTTGCTCCAGTGGCTGTGCGGTTTGCCGAAAAAGGTCAGAGCCTTTTGTCACGAAGCAAAGTGGCATGATATTGAGGTAGAGGATGACGTAACCGCATATCTGGAATTTGAGAACGGAGCTACCGGCGTGTTTGTAACCACTACCGGAGATGCGCCGGGCACGAACCGTCTGGAGTTGACCTTTGAGATGGGTAAAATTATTTGCGAATACGATAAGCTTACGTATTATAAGCTGGCGGAAAATGAAAGAACTTTTTGCATGACGGAGAAGGAAGGCTTTAAAAAGCCGGATATGACCTGTATCGAGATTGAGACCGACGGAAAGAACGAACAGCATGTTGGCGTGTTAAAGGCCTTTGCGGACCGGATTTTGCACGGCGGCAAGCTGGTGGCGGAGGGCGACGAAGGCATCCGGGGATTGACCTTATCCAATGCCATGCATTTGTCCTCCTGGCTGGATAAGACTATCGAGCTGCCGTTTAATGAGGAACTATTCTTGGAGGAGCTAAATAAAAAACGCGCACAGTCCAAGAAAAAAGAGGACAAGGGCATTGTATTTGATACAGAGGGAACTTTCTAGTGCTGTAGAAAACATACGATAACGGATGTGAACTGAAAGTGAAATGCGATGAGACGGCTGTTTGGAAGCCGGGAAACGGAGAATAACAATGGAAAGAAAATACTTACTGACCGGATTTGCGGATGAAATTGATCAGGATTTGAATATCCAGATAGAGAATTTACAGAAGCTAGGGATGCATTACGTGGAGATGCGTGGTGTGGACGGCAACAACTTGATTTACCATACCGACGAGAAGGTGAAGGAGATTAAGAGCCGTTTGGATGAGGCAGGCATTGCCCTCTCGGCGCTGGGTTCGCCGCTTGGGAAAATCGGCATCGAGGACCCGTTTGAAAAGCATTTCGAGGAGTTTAAGCGTGCAGTAGAGATTGCTCACAAGATGGACACCAAGAATATCCGCATGTTTAGTTTTTACGTGCCGGAGGGTAAAAATGCAGAATATAAGGAGCAGGTGTTTGACCGCCTGGGCCGGTTTGTGGACTATGCCGCTGCCAACGATGCGGTGCTGTTGCATGAGAATGAAAAGGGCATCTACGGCGAGATGGCAAAGGAATGCAGAGAGCTGATGGATGCGTTCTACGGCGACCATTTTAAGGCAATCTTCGATTTTGCAAACTTTGTACAGGCAAAGCAGGATACTCTGGAGGCTTATAAGCTGTTAAAGGACTATATTGCCTACATTCACGTAAAGGATGCTCTGTGGGAAAATGGTAGCGTTGTACCGGCAGGCATGGGCGACGGTAATCTGGCAGCTATCTTGAAGGATTTGTATGCGAGCGGTTTTGCCGGTTTCCTTTCCTTGGAGCCGCATCTGTTCAACTTCTCCGGATTTGCTGGATTGGAGCGTGACAAGGATGCTATCGTAGGTGGTGAGACGAAGGTGTTAAGCGGAGCAGAAGCCTTTGCGCTGGCCCATGAGTCGCTGGTAAAGATTTTGGAAGAGATGTAAAATACGAATTATGAGAAAGAGCTGTTGCTGTAATGCGACAGCTTTTTTGCGTTCTGGGAGATTGCATATTTCCTATAGAGCAAAAATCAAACGGATCACCGGTTCTGTACAGAAAAGAGGAGGTATGATATAATATGCGATATAACAACGAAGGGGAGAAAGAGAATGAAAAAATTAATTGTTTTGTTAGTGGTGATTCTTTGTGGGATTTTGTTGCTTGGAGTCGGTACAAAGAAAAAGGAGAACAAGACGAATGCTGATTTGGAGAAGATCAAACAGGTGCAGGCGGTTTGCGAAAAGGTGGTAAAGTCTAAGGCGCTGTATTCCTTCGGCGCTGAAACCGTCAAATGGTATGTGTATGACTTGGAACTGATGCTTCGGGACGGAAATGACGCAAACAAGCTGTTCATAGAAGCTCTGGGAAGCGATTTTTCCACAAAGTTGTCCAACGGTGACCGTTTGTTTGTAGGCTTCTACCCGCGTTTAGGCGAATATCGTATCTATGCCGGGGACCCGAATCGGGAAGGGACCATGATTTATCCGGATTGGGAGTATGAGAAGGTAAAGCCGGAGGAGTAAAATGAAACAGACCTGCAGAAGGAGATAAGGGTGTATCTCTTTACTTTTTTAGGAGAAAGAGTGTATAATAAAGGGTAGCTTGTAGGATATAGTGTTTGCTCAAAAAAACATTTTAGGGGGATTTATGAGTAAAAAATTAATTGCGATGATGTTGTTATGTGTTTGTTGCTTTTGCGGATGCGGAAAATCGGTAGAGGAGTTGGAACCGGAGATTGCGATTACCAGCAGTAGTCAGGTAAATGGAGCATGGGATGTGCAGATTGCCAAAGTGGACGGTGGAGAAAATCTTTCTCCGCAACTTGCATGGAATACGGTGGAGGATGCCTCGTGCTATGCGGTGTATATGTTGGATTTAAACGCAGCCAATTGGATGCATATGAAGTATCTGACAGAAAAAACCTCTTTGGCCTTGGGTGACGTACCGGACTATTTGACGACGGAGGATTATACCGGCTATAAGGGGCCGTACCCGCCGTCGGGGGCACACGAATATGTGGTATATGTTGTGGCATTAAAAGAAGCGGATGTTGATTTGCCGGGAAAAATGGATATGAACAGTGCGGATGACATAAAGGATATGATGGCTGTCTTGGACGTAACCAAAGAGGGAAAAAGCGGAAATGTGATTGCGTATGGCGAGCTTAGCGGTACGTATACGAGAAAGTAGCGAAAATCGTTGGAAGCCTTTTGTTTTTTGATTAGAATTATGTATAATAAATGCAGGGCTGTATGGCAGAATGCCGGATAGTCCTGCATTTATTGAATGTTAGAAGAGCGGTTTTTGAAAAAGAAGTGATGAGGTGTGAGAGGTTACAAGAAAAAGAGTACTATATTGAAAGATGAGGAGGTAGTGAAAGGATGAAAAAGTTAGCAGTAATGTTCCCGGGCGTAGGCTACACCATGGATTTTCCGTTACTGTACTACGCAAGTTTTTGGTACGAGGCAAAGGGATACGAACAGATTCATATGAAATACAACAGCATTCTTTTCGCGCCTAACTTAATGAAGGAAGAAAAGACGCTGAAGGCGAGAGATTATATATGGGAAAAGGTGAAAAATATTGATTTTTCCGCATACGATGAGGTTGTCTTTTTCTCCAAAAGCTTCGGAACTGCGGAAGCGGGAATTCTGGCGGAAAGACTGGGAATAAATCCGGTACAAATTTATTTGACTCCGGTACCGACCGCACTTCCGTACATCAAAGCGGGGGATACGGTGGTCATTGGAACCGCGGACGAGGTGTACCCGGAGTGTAAGGCATATTTTGACGAACACGGGATACAACCGATGTACATAGAGGAAGCGGATCATTCACTGGAAGTGAAAGGAAAACTGTTTGAAAGTTTAGAGATACTAAAAAATGTAATGAAGTTTGTGACGAGATAGAGCTGGGTTTATCTCGATATTTTCTGAATAAAACCCTTGAAATGTAACGACAATGGCGTTACAATAATATTGATAGGAGGTGACGCACGATGGAAAAGACTGCGACATTGAACTTAAGAGTAAATCCGACGGTAAAAGAACGAGCAGAGGAAGTGTTATCAAAGCTGGGAGTACCTATGTCTACTGCAATTGATATGTTTTTAAATCAGATATCTCTGACCGGAGGAATCCCTTTTGCGGTAACATTGCCGAAAGCACCAGATGCAATTAATATGGATATCATGACAGAGGATGAGATTCATGAAAAGTTGCGGAAGGGATATGATGATATAGAAGCAGGAAAGGTGCAAGACGCAGCAAGTGCATTTGCTAAATTTAGGGGGAATCATTAGGGTGAAACAATATAGGGTTGAGATTACGGAACATGCATTGG
>SVEN01000043.1 GCA_015057365.1 Lachnospiraceae bacterium
TGCTGTTTTCACTGGTTCCGGCAAAATATTCCGTGATGCCGTCTGCATCTGCAAGATATATCAGCTGGCTGAGCCCAACCCACACCACACAAAAAATCAGACATAGTACCGCAATGGCAATATCCCCCTCCCGTGCGGTTCTAAGTCGCTTCTTTTTCTTTTCCCAGGTTACCGATTTCTTTCCCATCTTCTCTCTCCTTTTCTTCTACGATAAAGGAACTCTTACGTTTTTGTCAATAGGTACTCCTACTTACATAAGACTTGTTTTTTTGTTTTAGTATGCTACTTTGGTAGTAGATATTTGATGTCAAGCTTTCCGACTGAACCCTCATTTGGCCGATTATTCGTTGCATGAAACGGTATCAGGCAGGCAACGAGGAAAGCCTGTTTGCCTATCTGTATGCGCTTTCTGCAGATATACCGACTTTAAAATTATAGCTTGACACGCCAAAATTACCGTGCTATAATGAACCCAATTAACATAGGAAAAGCGTTAACGGAAAAGAGTAACGCGGACACCGCATCCAGAGAGAGCATCGTTTGGTGGAAGATGCTTATGTAGACCCCGCGCGAAAACCATTCTAGAGCTGCAACGCCGAAAGGAGAGTAAGTGTTGCCGTATATCTGCGTTAAAGATTAGGATTTGTTAGAATCCGAAGTGAAACATTAAGGTGGAACCGTGCATAGAGCACCCTTAGAGACGCATAAACTGTGTCCCTAAAGGTGCTTTTCTTATGTTAATCGAACCTATTCACTTATTTTTAAGAATAACCCCCGGAACCCGAACCGCGGGACGGCTCGGGTGCCGGTGGTTATCACAGAAAGGAAGATGCATATGAAAATCTACAACAAAAGCGGTATCATCGAAGAAGCAAATTTTGACAGCGAACTCGGCGCAAATGCGCTGCGCCACACGGCAGCCCACATTTTGGCTCAGGCAGTAAAGCGCCTATATCCGGAGGCCAAATGCGCCATCGGTCCGGCCATTGCGGACGGTTTCTACTACGATTTTGAATTCGACTTTGAATTTTCCGATCGGCACTTTGAGGAAATCGAGGCAGAAATGAAGAAAATCGCAAAAGAGAATTTACAGCTGCGTCATTTCGTTCTCTCCCGGGAAGAAGCGTTAAAGCTTATGGCAGAGAAAAACGAGCCCTACAAAATCGAACTGATCAACGACCTGCCGGAGGATGCGGTATTGCAGTTTTACCAGCAGGGTGACTATGTGGAGCTTTGTGCGGGCCCACATGTCTGCTATACCAGTGCGGTAAAGGCGATGAAGCTTCTGTCCGTTGCCGGCGCCTACTGGCGAGGTGACGAAAAGAATAAGATGCTGACGCGTATTTACGGCACGGCATTCCCGAATAAGGAGCTTTTGGATGCATACCTCTTCCGTATGGAAGAAGCCAGAAAACGAGACCACAGAAAACTGGGCAAAGAACTGGGACTGTTTGCTCTCATGGAGGAGGGTCCGGGACTTCCGTTCTTTTTACCGAAGGGTATGATTTTAAAGAATCTTTTGATTGACTACTGGAGAAAAATACATCGTCGCGAGAACTACCTGGAAATCTCCACGCCGATTATGCTCCATCGTTCCCTTTGGGAAACGTCCGGTCACTGGGAGCACTACCGGGAAAACATGTACACGACGGTGGTGGACGACAAGGACTTCGCCATCAAACCGATGAACTGTCCGGGCGGCATGCTTGTTTACAAAATGGAGCCTCGCTCCTATCGCGATTTGCCGATGCGCATGGGTGAGCTTGGTATCATCCACCGCAACGAAAAATCCGGTACGCTCCACGGTCTTATGCGGGTACGCTGTGCTACCCAGGATGATGCTCACATTTTTATGACGCCGGACCAGATTTCCGACGAAATCAAGGGCGTAGCCCGATTGATTGATGAGTTCTATACGCAGTTCGGCTTCTCCTACCACGTAGAGTTGTCTACGCGTCCGGAGAACTCCATCGGCAGCGACGAAGACTGGGAACTGGCAACGGAGGGCCTCAAAAACGCACTGGATGATTTGAATCTTCCGTATGTCATTAACGAAGGAGACGGTGCCTTTTACGGCCCGAAGATTGATTTCCACCTGGAGGACTCCATCGGCAGAACGTGGCAGTGCGGCACGATTCAGCTGGATTTCCAGCTTCCGCAACGCTTCGAAGCGGAATACATCGGTGCCGACGGCGAAAAGCACCGTCCGATTATGATTCACCGGGTAGTCTTCGGTTCCCTGGAGCGCTTTATGGGCGTTCTGATTGAACACTTTGCCGGAAAATTTCCATTATGGTTATCCCCGGTACAAGTAAAGATATTGCCGATTTCGGATAAATTCATTGACTACGCAAAAGACATAGAATCCTCCCTAAAGCTGGAGGGGCTGCGCTGTGAAATCGATGCCCGTGCCGAAAAAATCGGTTATAAAATCCGCGAGGCCAGAGAAGACCGGGTACCGTACATCCTTGTGGTAGGTGAGAAAGAAGCTGAAAACGGTAGTGTCGCCGTCCGCAAACGGGACGAGGGAGACTTAGGAAGCATGGAACTTTCCGATTTCCTCGTACTCCTGAAAAAAGAAGGGATTTCGATTCCGTAATGAAAAATGGGGCTGCGCACTTCACATGCGACAGCCCCAAAAGCTTTTATTCGTACTTAGAGAACAGCATCAACAATTCTTCCGTCTTATCTTCCATAAAGCTGGATACGGTCATGGTAACCGCATAATCACCCAAGCTGTAGTCGAACACCTGAATTGCGTAATACGGCACGCCGTTCATATCACTTGCCACATAAATCACATCACGCTTTTCCCCGCAAAAGTTCACCGTCTTCTTGCACATCTCCTGTACATTAATTCCTGCCTGTGCATAGGTTGCGATTAACACATCCCTCTGGGCCGTCAGCATTCCGTCTACAAACTCCTCGTTGCTCATACTACCAAATGCCCGACGCTCCTGAGCGCTCATCTTCTGATACATAATATTCATGGACGTCAACTCTTCCGCATTCTCGGCACTCATATCCGTGATTACCTGAAGATTGCTCATCATAGCTTCTGCCTCGGTTCCGGCAAACAGCTCTTCCACATTCTGCGGAAGCTCCTGAAGTTCCTCAGCAGTATAAAACTCCCAACCGGAATCTAACGTACAAGAAATTCCCATGTACTCGTTTACATATACACCACCCTGCACACGGCCGAGGGAAGTGGTCTTTCCTGTTTCTTCCGGTGCTTCGGTTGCCTTCGGTGCTTCCGTTGCTTTCGATTCTTCATCCTTTGCTGCTTCCGTCGGAGTTACATCGCTATCATCCTTTTCCTGCTCATCGCTGACTGCCGGAGTAATCTTACCGGAGATATCCTCCGCATCCTTGCCTCCGCATGCCGCAAATGCCATAGCCATAGCCAGTACCATAACCAATTCTGTTACTTTTTTTCTCATAGTAGTTTTCCCTTTCTTGTTGAACAACGTACCGGTTTATTCCGGTCATTCTCTATCAACTATCATTATGATACTATCATTTAGATAATATGTCAAGCCCTAATTTTAAAATTTTTTCATTCTCTTTCTTTTTCTCTATTCGCACTTCGTAAACAGATTCAACAGCTCCGTCGTTTTATCTTCATTATAGCATGCAATGGTCATCACCGACGCATAGTCCCCGCTATGATAATCGAAAATCTGGAGTGAATAATACGGAGTTCCCTTCTCAATGATAGCCATATATTGTACGGTACGTTTTTCCCCGAGAAAATATACATCCTTCGCCGTTAAGGTCTGTATCTCCAGACCCAAACTCGCATATAAATCCTTCAAAGCGCCTTTACTCTCTATACCGTTCAGCACAATCTGACGCTCCGTCTGGTTTTTTCGTTCCTCCTGCTGCTCCTTCGTCATTTTTATGAAGTAAACATTCATGGAGGACATATCATTCCGATTCTCTACCAGCATGTCCTCGAAAAAATCTGCTTCCTCCATCAAACCACCTAATCCGGAGTTGGAAAGCAACCCTCCAACGGTATCTTCCCGTTGCTTTATCTCCTCTGCGGTATACGTTTCCCATTCCGGTCCGAATTCTACGGTAAAGCCCAAATATTCGTTAGTATATGTATTTCCTTTCCATACTCCGGCCGGATCCTTAACTTTCTTCTTTTCCTCCACCTTCTGGTTCGCAAAGTCCTCCGCAAGACCGTCCATAAGGTCCTTTATCTGCTGTGCGTTTTCATCATCCTCGGAAACGTTAAGACTTCCGCCCATCTCCTCCATACGTTCCGCAAAGTACTCTTCCTTACTCTTTCCGCATGCCGTCAGACCAAATGCCATAGCAAAAATCATTACCGACAGTACTGCCTTTTTTCCTTTTCTCATTGTTTTCTCCTCTCTTGCATCTCATCCTACATACACTCATAGGTCTTTTCGAATATTTTTCCCATAATAATATAGACATCTTTCGGGTCATCCGAGCGTACCGCCACGTAATCTCCCTGTCGCCCGTACATGTAGTTTTCTTCGTCCCACATTGTATAAATTTTTAACGCCTTTGTCAACCGTTTCGCATAAATCGGCGTTCCCGCCTTCGCAATACAACCTCTTGCCTTCGGAATCAATTTCTGCGTTTCCGCCTCATCCGCAACAATTACCGTCGGCTCGTATTCCGCACTGATTTCCGGCGCAAGCTCTGTTATTTCATACGACGCATCAAACTTTTCCTTCCGAATCGGATACACCTCTCCGAACACACCGATCATCAGATAAATCTCCGGACCGGCTGTCACATTCAAATCCGCCTCCAGGGTACGTACGCAAAGCTCAGTCCCCTCCGGATATAATTCCAAAGACGGTATATAGCCAAACACCAGAGGACTCTTCCGGTACAAAGGAAGCCCCTTGGTATCAATCGGTGCATCCTTGGCATAAATCACGTCGTAACTGTTATAATAGTCCACAATCCGTCCCGCCATATACTCCCGCAAATCCGCCTCGGCCACCTCCGCAATACTGTCGTTCGGAATGTAACCGCCTGCCTTTTGCATATGACCTCCGCCGGAGCCGATACCGGAAATTACATATTCCAAAAGTTCTACCGCCCGTACAGATGCCACGCAGCTGCGCACCGACAACTTCAGTCCCGACGGCATCTTACAGAATACTACACAAGTATCCACTCCGTCCACCTGCAGGAGCAAATCACTGATGAAGCCGAGAATATTAGGATCGCAAGGCTTTGCCTGCACCACCGCAAACCGGTATTCCTCCCGGTAACGGTAATGTTTTAAGGCATCTCCCGCAATTTGCATTTCCGCCAGGGAGAGATTGGAGTTCTTTAATAACATAAATACGCTACTGTCATACTTTGTAAAATCCCGCAAATCCTTATCCGCCGGATGATTTAACTCACCGAAGGCATTGGTGTCCGAATATAGACCGTAATATAGTGCCGTTGCCATATCCGTATTCTCGTTTATCGCAACACCCTCCTCCTGCAGCATCTCTGCCACGACAGACGCACAGCTACCGTAGCTACTGCGCACCTCCATCAACTCCGATACGGTTTTATTGCAGAGATGATGATCAATCACCGCCACCTTCTTCGCCGGAAACTTTGTCACATTCCCCTCTCCGTATACACAATCCACCGTCACCAAAAGTTCTGCCTCCGGCAGATCTGTTACATATTCCAACGGAATCTCCAAATGCTCTACCATAATTACAAGATTCGGCTTTGTGATTTTGCTTCTTCCGCCGTAAACCAGCCGGACCTCTTTCCCTTGCGCCTTCAAATACGTATAAACCGCAAAACCGGAGGAAATTGCATCCGCATCCGGAAAATCATGACACTGTACCACAATGGACGAGTAGTCCAATAATTCTCTTAATCTCATCTGTTCTCCCCCTACCGCACCATCCGATACGGATTCTGTCTGCTGCCGTCGCCTTCCCAATGTGCTTCCTCCGGCGAAATACAAATTGCCGGACGTACACCAAAGCCTGATGCTGCCGCATATTTCGTTGCAAAGGTATCTTCCGCCAACGAAATATTTACATAATAAATGTCGCAGGCTCTACCTTCCGCTGCCGATGCCGTCGCCCAGATATAATCCGTCGCTCCGGAATCCTTATACCCACGGTACCAGGTGGTCTCATCCGCCGCAATGGCCGCCTCCGTCGGAGTAGTGGACGGATTCAGTGCTCCCACCAGCGCATAATCTCTCACCTGCTCCTTCGTAAGCAGAAACACGCCTTCTTCCGACTGTTCCACCAGCGCCGCTTCCTCCTTCGTAAAATCCGTCAAGAAACCGGTCTCCGTACTATAGGCATTTCCGTTCTCATCCGTTCCCTTGTTCTGCGGTGTCTTTCCCGGATACGAGACAATCCCGCTTGCATTTAACCAGGCCCGCAAATCCGAAGTTTCCCAGTCATTACTGCCGCGAAACTCCCGTATCTGGGTATCGGTATAGGTATCTGCTTTCGTTCTGTCATAAAAGTTCCCCGCGTTGTCCCATCCAAAGCTTCCGCTTTCCGCACAATCGAACGGGCGAATGGAAAGAATTCTTGTGGATACCAGAAGCGTACCTTCCTCGTTTACATCCACCACCTGCCATTCGATGGTGCCCTCTCCGTCTTTTGCACCCACTCCCCCCGGTGTATAACTACCGAAAGATACATAGTCGCCCACAACGAAGCTTACACTCTCTTCTACGGAATCGTCCGGCACCTGTCCTTGTCCCTCCGTTGTACCCGGCTGCTGTACCCCGCTTGTCGGTGTCCCTCCGCGCTTCTCGTCTCGACTCTTCTGTATCGTACCCAGCGCAATCATCACAGCCAGTATTCCCATCACAGCCGCCAAAATTCCGATACGCTTTTTCATGGAAATCTTTACATGCGGGTTAATCTCTCCCGGAACCCCGGACGGAACCGGAGCAGCTTTATGCTCTGCCGCTTCGCTTTCTTCCTCCGTTTCCGAATCAACCGCACCCTTCCTCATAGCAACCTGCTGTTCCAGCGCCTCCTCCAATTGTCCGAGAGACTCTTCCGACACAGCGTCCGGTCTCAACCACTGAAGGGACAACAGAAAATACTCCATTGCCTTTGACGGCACCGTCTTATCCAGACGATACACCACAATCGGCAGCTTCTTGCTGACCGCACGCTCCACCTCCCGGAGCACATGCTGGGACTCGTTGGCTGCTTTATCAAACAACAGAACAAAAGCATCACTGCCTTCGATGCCCTTAATAATCTCTTCTCCGTAATTGTTTCCGATGGAAATATCTCTGGGTGCAATCCAGCACTTCTTTCCTCCGGCCTCCAAAAAAGCACAGATATGTTGCGCCGTCTCCCGTTGCTCCGTCGCATGCGATATAAAAACTCTCATAACCATCCTCCGTTATGTAAATTGCAAAACCAAACAAGATGAGTATACCATACGTTACCGCACTAACTCAAGTGTTTTACACGATCCCCTCAGGTTTTCAAACTCAATTTCCTTCCCGGCCATAATTTTACAACAACGTGTGGCATACCCGTTTCCTCCGTAACTTGACACTTTTCTAACCCTTAAACCGTAATCCAATACCGTTTCATCTCACACCCGTCAACAGCAATCGTCTTCTCAAACACTCCGCCATTGGCAAGGATTATTTTCTCACTGGCTTCATTTCTCACATCACAAGTAACAAGAAGTCTATCGATTCCCATTGCTTTTGCCTTCTGTATATTCAAACGAAGCATTTCCTTTGCATAGCCTTTTCCGCGTTCCGAAGGGCGCACGGAATACCCACAATGCCCTCCCCAGGTCCCGAGAATCGGATGATTGATATGGTGGCGTAAGTCAATAACGCCTACCACTCTGTCATCATTTTTTCGTACCGCCAAATAGGTATGAGACGGAACCGCTGTTCCTATCTTTTCACAAGTCTCTTCACTTTTTCTTTGTTCACATATCGTTATCCACTCTTTGGCGGACTCACTCTCATCAAGGGATAAACAACCTGCAAATCGGTCTTCATTGTCTGCATCACACTCTAAAATCTCCTGTCGAAACTTCCATATATCATCAGCATATTTCATTTGAACTTCTATTAATTCAATCTGTTCCATTCGAATCTCTCCCTAAAACAAAATCTATACACTATCTACAAACCAAATTCTAACACATCAAAACACACTTCGCAAGTTTTCCCTTCTCGCTTAACACACTCCCCCTCTAAGACCGTAACCACGCCGGCCTTTTCAAAGACTGTCGCATAAAATAGGGTGCCGCATTCCTGCGACACCCTTCAACCACCGCGTGGTTACGGCCTTTCTAATTGAATCTTTTCCTCCTGCATGGAGACTTTCACTTTATTTCCTGGAAGTTCCAGCTTATCCAACAAATCTCTCGGAATCTGCACGCGGCCCGCACGGTCCACAATAGCATATTCCTCCTGGGTTTCCCCGATTTCCTGCCAGTTTACGGCAGATGCATTCGACATATCACTGTATTCTTCCTTTAATATGCGCTCACTACTGATCTTACCGTCGCGGATGGCCACCACTCGCTTTACCTTCTTAGCAAGAGTGGTGTCATGGGTTACGATAACGATGGTCTGACCCTTCTCCTGATTTAAGCGTACGAACAAATCATAAATGTAATCCGCGGTCTTGCGATCTACGGAGCCGGTCGGCTCATCCGCAAGTAAAAGCTTCGGCTCGTTTGCCAGCGCAATGGCAATGGCGATACGCTGCTGCTCACCGCCGGAGAGCTGCTGCAGGCGGTTGTTCTTTCGATGAGACATGCCTACCAAATCAAGAAGCTCCAGCGCCCATTCCTTCTTGTTCTTGCGATTGGTCAGCTGCATCGGCGTCATAACATTCTCAAGAGCCGTCAGGTACGGAAGCAGGTTTCTTGCATTGTTCTGCCATACAAAGCCTACCGTATCTCTTTTATACTCCACCAACTGCTTTTCGTTCATGGTAAACAAATTCTTGCCGTCTACAAAAAGCTTACCCGCGCTCGGCTTATCCAAACCGCCGATCATATTCAGAAAAGTAGACTTACCGCTACCGCTGTTACCGATGATAGCAACCAGTTCTCCCTTTTCTACCGTCAGGTCAAGGCCCTGCAGTGCCAGCACTTCCAAGTCTTTGGTTTTATAAATTTTTACCAGGTTATCCGCCTGAATCATAATTTCTTCTGCCATGACTGTCCTCCCTTAATCCTGCACAACTTCGGCTTCTTCACCGGCCGGCTCCTGCGCATCGCCATCGTTCTGTGCTTCATCCGCATCGGCCTGTGCATCGTCGGACGGTTCCGCCTCTGCCTCATCGCCCTTTACCGCGCCGTCTTCCAGCTCATAGGAAAGGGTCCCCGCAGACATGAGTCCCACATCGTGGGTGGTCATCACAATGGTAACGTCTTCCTTTTCTACCAAATCCCGGAACAGCTTCATAACAGCCGCCGCCGTAGCGGTATCAAGCTCTGCCGTCGGCTCATCCGCAAAGATAACCTTCGGACGATGAGCCAGTGCTCGTGCAATTGCCACACGCTGCTGCTCACCACCGGACATCTCCTGTGGCATATGTTCCATACGATTACCGAGGCCCACAAGCTTCAGACACTCCTCCACACGTTCCTTACGGCCTTCTGTAATCCCGGCCAGACGCAGGGAAAACTCTACGTTTTCATAAGCACTCATCATCGGAATCAGGGACACGGACTGGAACACAAAGCCCACGTCCTTTCTGCGAAGCTCCTCTCTCTGACGCTCGGAAAATTCCCCGATGTCCTGTCCCTCAAACAACAGCGTACCGGAAGTCTGACGGTCCAGTGCGCCTAAAATATTCATTAACGTCGTCTTACCCGAACCGGAACGTCCCTTTAAAATCGTCAGGGACTTCTTCGGAATCTGAATCGTAATATCCTTTAATGCGTGAAACTCACCGCCGGTCACCGGGAAAATACGGTTTAACTTTTTTGTTTCAATCATGTATTCCATCTGTATTCTCCTTTCAACCTTTAGTCTTCACCAAGCTTTAATGCATTGGTAATCTTCATTGCCGCAATATTTCTTATCAGAACCGCAATGCAGATGCAAAGCATTATCGCGATGACTACAAACAGCTTCACCATATCGGCACTGTCCGTAATCAGGCTCTGCGGAAGCACCTGCTTCTCTGCCGCATACGCAATCTGAATCATCGGTACGTACATCTTGGAAGCCACAAGGCCTACCACCGCACCGAATAAAATCGACAAAATACCGGAGAAAATCTGCTCGTTGATAAGCATATGTAAAATCTCGTTCTTTCGCATACCCATCGCACGGAATACACCGAACAACAGCTCACGCTCACGAATGGATAAAATCCAGTAAATCAAATATCCCACACCGCACAACAGCAGGATGATAATAAAGCTTAAGGTCAGAATACCGTTGGTTCCCTGGAACAGCGTATCGGTACGGATATCCGCCAGATTACTCTGGAGGCTCTCAATGGAGGTAAACTTGTAGTTATTTTCCTTTGCCCATGCATAGAAGAACTCTGCGTCTGCCTCCTTAGTCTTTAACCATACCTGATACGGGCGAAGATCAAAGCCTTCCTGTACCTGGGACAGATGCGCAATAACAAGATAGTTGTCCGTCGTTACGATTTCTCCCTCGGACACCACCTGTTCCGTCGGTATATACCCGGACCAGTACTTTACAAAACCGTAAATCGTTCCTTCGATTTTATTGCCTTCTGCGTTTTCGTAAGTAATCTTATCGCCCAACTTCTTTCCGTGCTTTACACGGAAGTTGTCGGATACCAGCACCGCCTCCGCATTGGTGGACAATACATTTAAATACTCCCGTAACTGATATTGGTTCAGGTTTTCGTCACCCACAACCGTCTCGCCGTATTCCTTCGTATTGATAGCAAATACATCACCGGTACCAAGTACCTCCTTGCCTTCCTTAAACTGTACTTCCTGACGGAACACACGGGCTGCACTCTCCACTCCCGGAATCTCCGTATACTTGGAGAACTCCGGCTCGATGTAGTACACTTCCGTACCCGGATGGGTCTTTGCGTAGGCCTCGTTATTTTTCCACTGTTCCTGCACCACCAGATTGGTACCGGTCAGATACGTGGTATTCTGCTCCGCATTGGCAATGATAGTTCGCGCTACCGTAGCATTAAAAATACCCAATGCCACCGTCAGAATCAGGAACAACATTACAAACTGCTGCTTTGCACCGGTACGAATGGTCTGTAAAAAGGACGCATAGCCCGCAGGACTTAAATTCTTCTTACGTACCGTAAACAACGCTTTAATCAGCAACGGTTGAATACGCAGGAACAATAATCCCACACCGAGAATAAACAGGGATGCGCTAAAATACAACAACGGGTCCAAAGGCTCTCCCGCCAGCACACTCTCCTTCAATTCCTCCAGTCTTCTGGAGAAATTGTAGAAACCGTATAACGCCACACCGGTGGCAATTACATCCAAAAACAACTTCTGCCAAAGCTTCTTTTCCGAACGTGCCTTACGACGCTTTACATGTACAATGGATACACCGCTGTACTTAAATACCGGAATCAAGGTCAATAATACGGATACCGCAATAGCCACACCCGCATAAAGGAATACCTCACCCGTCAACTTCACAGGCAGACTGCGTCTCACACCGAACTCCAAAAATGCCGTAGAGGAGCCGATCACCTTACACAAATAAACACCTAACGGCAAGCCGATTACAAAGGAAATACCCGCCAATACAAGATTCTGCATAAAATACAGACGGATAATCTGCCCCTTACCGGCACCGCGGCTCTTAAGCAGGGAAATCTCGCTCTGTTCCATGGAAAGCATCTGACCGGAAATCATAAACAGGAACGCTGCCAGCAGTGCCAACACCGGCACCTGTAAAATCAGAAGCGTCGCATTAATCTTCTTTTCCTTGCCCACAAACTCTTCCAAAACTTCTTCGTAGCCGTCGCAGGAAATCATCTTGCTGACACTCTGCAGTTCCAAAAGACTGTCAACACGTTCCTTCGCCGCTCCCGCCTCTTCCTGCGGAAGCGTATTACAATCACTGATGACATACCAGGTCGCATTAAACTTGTATCCACCCATGCGACCGCCCCGGAACATCGTATTAAATAACGGTTCCGAAACAAATACATCCGCATCATAGGTATCCGGACTGTTCACCCAGTAAATATCGTTTTCTTCACTGTTCTTAATCACACCGACAACACGAACGCGCAACGGCTCCTCATTCAGGTCCTTAACGGAGGAAAATTCCATTACCTCACCAATGACAAACTTCTGCTGAATCAGCGCAGCCTCCGTTACAACCGCTTCCAGACATCCGTCCGCTGCAAGCTCATCCGAATACATACTGCCGGCTATCACCGTGCTGTGATTCCGCAAATCCGTGAGGGTACCGATTTTAATATCTCTTTTTGCTCCTGTCACACGATCCAGTGCAGACGCACCCGTAGAATAAGACAGACCTACATGTGCCACATACTCCAGCTGCTCTACACCCAACTCGGCGCACACACGGGTGGAATACTCCTCCAGTGCCAGAAAATCCTCCTGAAACTCACCCTTACGTGCCGTAGAAGACATAGTAATCAGGCCGGCGTGTACTCCGTTTTTCTCTGCATAGGCATCGAATTCATCCGCCAACATCCGCTGCAGGGAAGCATCTTTATACATCGGATATCCCGCAGCTACCGCCACCAGCAGGACATTACCGATCAGCAGACACAAAGCAAGCCATTTTTTGTGTCTGAGTTTTTGCAACATAAACCGAAACATGGAATCCTCCTATTACTGAACCAAGATTTGTGCGCCTTCTTCCAGACCGTCAATTACCCAATAGGTATTGGCATTTTTACGCCCGAAAGAAAAACCGACTGCATGTAACCCGTACTCATCCTTTATCTTTACCATCTGGGTACCGTTCGCCATATAAACGGCAGAAGCATCCAGCAGTAAAACATCCTTCATACGGACCGTTTCCACCGTCACGGAAAAGCCGGAACCGTCATACAAATACTCGCTATCTTCATCCAGGCGAATAAATGCCGTAGTACCCGCTAAGTCCTCGGATATCATAGCCGCAGACGCCGTAATTACCGTTCCCGTTCCCTGACAGGTTACACCGTTTACCTTTGCGGATACCTTTACACTCTGTCCGAACCGGAACTGCTTGTTCTCATTCGGCACTTCAAGCAAACGCTCCGCCGGATCTCCCACCACAATGGTGTAGGAAGATATCTGGGTTCCGAACCGTAAGGTCTCCTGCTCCAATAGGATGCCGTCCTCTTCCATCACGATCTCCGTCGTGTTTAACGCTTCCTTCATTTCCTCCAAACGCTCCAACGCTTCCGTATAGGTAGCTCCGGTCTCCCCTCGCTCCTCCATACGCTGAATCTGACGTTCCATCACCGCCAGCTGGATTTCATCTATCGCCACAAAGATTTTGGCAATCGGGTCACCCGCCTTCTTATTCGCCGTTTCTAAGCCCACCGCTTCCATATAGTAGGTCTGACCGTACGGGAAATCATATCGGATGCTTTTCTGCTTCGGATATACCACCGATGCCGCCACGGTAGAGGTCATTACGAAATCACCGCGACGTACCGTTGTAAACTTCTGGGTTTCGGAGGTCTGCGTCTCCAATGCCGCAGTATACAGGGTTTCCGAGGAAACCTCCTTCTGTATCGTTAGCCCTTCCTGCTCCTCATTCTGAGCAGTATCCTGTTCCGCAGGCTTTTTCTCCGGGGTATACTGTCCCGGTTTTGTCTGTCCCGTTGCATTCCAATCCGAAAAATCCCAGTCTCCGCCGGCACCTCCCGGCAATCCCGCAGGTGCGGCAGAACAAGTCCCCATCACAACACATAAGGTCAATGCAAGAAAGATTCTTTTTCTTCCCTTAATTCTTAACATATACCCGATCTCCTTCCTGCAGTCCATCTGCGATTTCTACATATACGGTACCGGAATATCCGAGGGTTACATCCTTACGTACTCTCGTATCCCCGTCCATCAAATAAACATAGGTACCGGTGCTGTCTCTGTACACCGCACTGCTCGGCACGGAAAGCACCTGCGGGTGATAATTGCCCAGCATACAAATCAGGACAAAATCTCCCATTCCTGCCTCTCCGGTTTCTTTCGCCGTATAATAGGTATACGCTCCTTCTTCCTCCATCAGCTCCTCTACATAGGTAACCTCTGTCTCTTTTCCGTCTACAATGGCATAGACTTTGTCGTAGTTTTCAAGTTCGGACGGAGAAAGATAGCTTCCTACCGTAATATACAAACGCTCTGTATCGGAAACCGCAATGACCGGCTGGCCTGCCGCCACATTCGCACCTTCCTTTGCGCAGGCCGTAATCACGCCGTCAAACGGCGCAAAAATCTGACTGTTACCCACCTTTGCTCTGGCTTCTTCCCAGGCAGCCCATAACTCCGGCTCCTGCATCTCCCACAATTCCTCCGCTTGTGCCAATAATAAATTCTGCCACTCTCTTTCCTCGCGGGTCAGATTGGTTGACAGCTTCTTATTTACCGCTTTTACCGTATCCACATATGCCTTTTTCTCCGACAAGTATCTGTTCAAAGCGTTGCTCGCCGCGGTCCTCACCTCGTCTTCTCCCTGCTCTGCCAGCAAATCTCCGGCCTTTACCACACTGCCGACTTCCACATAAAGATTCGTAATCCGGCCGCCTGCCTCAAAGGTTAATTCCTCCGTGTACGGAGCCAACTCCGCATCTTTAGTGGTAACCGTATACAAATCGCGATACATCACGGTTTCGATATCCACCACCGCTTCCACCGGGGAAAGCAATTCTATATCATTTTGCATTGCATCCTTGGCTCCGCAGCCGGCCAGACTCACTGCCGCAAGCGCCGCTACAGCCAGACACAATCCGCATCTTTTCCTTCTCATACAATCCTCCTGCTAACGCAAAATTACTTCGTCGCCTTCGGCAAGTCCGCTTACTACTTCTACCTTGGAATCCGCTTCTAAGCCCACTTCAATCTGCTTAATCTGACGATTCCCCTCTTCGTCAAAGTAATACACATAGGCTCCGTCCCCCGCATAGTGAACCGCGTTTTTCGGAACGCTAAGGGCATCTTCCTTTTCCTCCAGTACCAGGGAATACAATACGCGCTGCCCCAGGGTCATATCATATCGCGGCACCTTAAGCTCGAAACGCATTATTCCCTGCTCCTTATCGATTTCTTTCAGAAATGTTTCGTACTCCACACCGGTACTGGTGGCAAATACATAAGTCTCACCAACGGTAAAATACTCCGCATACTCGATATCGTCACATAAGAACGCACATTCCGCACTGTCACTGACGGTCATCACCTTGCTTCCGGACCAAGAAATAAAACTGCTTCCTGTGTCTCTCATATAGGTCACGGTACCGTCCATTCCCGCATAAATCTTACACCCCTCAACCCACTGGTATAACTCATCATACTGTAGACGTGCAATATAAATGGAATCCTCAATATCTTCGATTTGCAGACGGTATTCCGCCTCCAACATATCCACGCGATTCTGATACTCCGTAGCGGACATCGAAGACTTCTTTTTGGCCAGCTGTGCCAGCTTAAGCTCCTTCTGCTCATTTAAATGTTCTATTTTCATCTCCAGCGTCTTAATCTGATATCCCAGATTCGCCAGACTTTCTTTTTCCTCGTCACAATACACTTCCGCCAAAAGATCTCCTTTTTTTACGGAGTCTCCCAAAGATACATGCACCGCCGACAGTCGTCTGCCGTCTACCGAAAAGGACAAATTCTCCGACTTTACCTGCTGGTAATTTGCCACCAACACCTTTGTCTTCTGAATCCTGTCTTTTTGCACCTTAGTCATCTCATAGGAACTCGTTCCGTTCCCCGACGTCAGAACCGATGACTTGTCATCCCTCTGTGTCGAACCGCACCCGCAAAACGCAAGCGCACAGGAGACCAATAACACTCCTGCGTAAAACCTTTTCCTTCCCATTGTAACCTCCTAAATCAGTGTTCCTTTAAGCTTTCCCCGCGAAAACGCACCCTAGTGGCTATTTTATCACAATTTACCGTCTGTTTCCACAATAAATATTAAATATATTTTGTCTTTTTTGTGAACTTTTTCCGTACAAAAACACCGGAGAGTTCCAAACTCTCCGGTGTCTGTCTCCATACTTTTGATTTACAGTTCGAATAATGTGTCGATTAACTTATAACCTTCCGGATACAAGATTCCGGATGCCTTTGCCTCTTCCTCATTATAGAAGCCGATACGTCTGCGTTCTCTCGTGCTGTCATACAGCAGGAACGGTACCGGATCGGAGGTGTGCGTACGACAACGAATCGGAGTCGGATGGTCCGGCATTACAAGAAGACGGAATTCTTCGCCCGCAGCCTTCATGCCCTCTACTACCGTACGAATCACCTTTGCATCCAGGGACTCAATGGCCTCTAACTTATTCGGAAGGCTTCCCTGATGGCCCATTTCATCCGGAGCCTCTACATGAACATATGCAAAATCATAACCGTCCTTGGTCAGCGCATCAACCGCAGCCTGCGCCTTACCTACATAGTTCGTATGCAGCGTACCGTCTGCTCCCGGCACTTCGATCACCTTCATACCCGCACCGATTGCGATACCCTTAAGTAAGTCTACCGCAGAAATCATAACGCCGCGCTTACCGGTCTTTTCCTCAAAGCTGTCAAGTGCCGGTCTGGTACCCGCACCCCAGAACCAGATGGAATTTGCCTTATGCAATCCCTTTGCCGCACGTTCTACATTAAGCGGATGGTTATTTAAAATATCATAGCTCTTCTCCATCATCTCGCGAAGCTTATCCTCTTTCGGAAGATAGTCGCCGATGACCTTCCCGAGAATATCATGCGGCGGAGTAAGCGGCACCACCTGACCCTTATCCCAGATTAAAAGATGTCTGTAGCTGGTACCCACATAGTAACTGTAAATATCATCCTGTAATTCCTTCTTCACTGCCTCTAACAATACCGCAGCGTCCTCCGTGGAAATCTCACTGGAGCTGTGGTCGATAATGGTTCTCTCGGCATAGGTTACATCCTCTTCGGACACCGTAACGATATTACAACGAAGTGCGATATCCGTATCCTTCATCGGCACACCGATAGAAAGCGCTTCAAGCGGAGAACGTCCGGTGTAATACTTTTTCGGATTATAACCCAGTACCGCTAAGTTTGCGGTATCGCTTCCCGGGCTCATGCCCTCCGGAATAGTTGCGGAAAGGCCTACAACAGACTTCCCTGCCAGTTCATCCATCATCGGGGTGTTTGCATGTGCAAGCGGAGTCTTGCCGCCGATTTCCGCAATCGGTTCATCCGCCATACCGTCACCTAAAACTACAATATACTTCATATCTATGTCCTTCTTTCCTTAAGCTTCTACACGAATACGATTCTTTACGGTAACTTGCTTACTCTGTTCCGCAAAAGCAGCTTCCGTCATCTTTTCGGTTAAGAATGCAAACTCTCCGGTTACACCCTCAGCCTTTACTTCCTTCACGTTACCGAATGCCGCAACCGCTGCATCCTTTTCCTCTGCCGGCACACGTACAAAGAATACGTTTTCTGCCTCGTCACAGGAGGACAGAGCCAGCTTCTTATTGCTCCAAAGCGTCATAATGTTGGTACCTACGTGCTTTGCGGCATCCACAATATCCGCAACCACCGCGCTTGCAGTCGGAAGCTTACCTGCGCCTCTGCCGTAGAACATAACATCGCCTAACATATTACCCTTTACCAAAATACCGTTAAATACATCATCTACGCTGTACAGCGGATGATGCTTATTAATCATACGCGGAGCTACCATGGCAAAGAACTTGTCGCCCTGACGATTGCCCATACCGAGAAGCTTAATGGTACAACCCAGATTCTGTGCATACTTCATATCCTCTGCGGTAATCTTTGTAATACCCTCGGTGTAAATATCCTCGAAATCCACCTGCTTCCCGTAAGCAAGAGAAGTTAAAATCGCAAGCTTACGACATGCATCATAACCTTCTACATCCGCCTCCGGATTACGTTCTGCGTAACCCAGTCTCTGTGCTTCCTTAAGCACCGTATCAAAATCGGAACCGTAATCGCGCATCTGGGTTAAAATATAGTTGGTGGTACCGTTTAAGATACCGGTAATTTCCATAATCTCATCTGCGGTCAAAGACTGATTTAACGGACGGATAATCGGAATACCGCCACCTACGGAAGCCTCGAATAAGAAGTTTAACTTATTCTGCTTTGCAATTTCAAGAAGCTCCGCACCGTGCTTTGCCACCAGCTCCTTGTTGGAGGTACATACGCTCTTACCGTTTTCCAAACAAGCCTTTACAAAATCATATGCCGGCTTTACACCGCCCATTACTTCCGCAACAATCTCAACTTCCGGATCATTTAAAATATCCTGAAAATCGTGAGTCAAAATATTCTGTACCGGATCGCCCGGGAAATCACGCAAGTCAAGTACGTGCTTTACTTCGATTTCTTTCCCCGCACGCTTTGCGATGCTGTCCTTATTCTGATTCAATACCTCTACCACACCGGAACCTACGGTGCCGTATCCTAATACTGCAATTTTCATATCTTTTGCCTCCGTTATTTATTCTCTGCCCAATATCTTAATATAGTGTACACCCGAAATCGCTTCCATACGTTCTACCAGCACCGTCGCTTCCTCTGTTTCCGGTCGCATTTCTACGGAGATGGTAAGGGATGCGATTCCTCCGATGGGAATTGCCTGGTGAATCGTCAGGATGTTCGCATGACTCTTCGCAATCTCTCCCAGTACCACAGACAACAGTCCCGGCTCATCATCCATCTGTAGCATAAAGGTAATGGTCCGGCCTCTGTTATTTTCATGGAACGGGAAAATATCATCCTTATATTTGTAGAAAGAGCTACGGCTGATTCCTACCGCCTCTGTCGCCTCCTGCACCGTTAGTACACGCTCGGAATCCAGGAGTCTTTTTGCCTCAACTACCTGTAACAACACCTCAGGTACCGCTTTTTTCTTTACGATATAGAATTTTTCTTCCGCCAAAAGCATTCTCCTTTCGTGTTCGCGCCATAAAAACAATTGTCCGTATCAAGAAGATATAATACCACACTCCCTCAGAGAATGCAACCCCTTTTCAAAAAAAGGCCGTACACTCTTTCAAGTGTCGGCCTCTTCCAAAGAATCGCTACTTCATCAACTTCTTCACTTCTTCTATTGCTCGTTGTACCTGATTATCTTCAGAAAGCGGAACCACCGGCTTCTGCTTCAGTTCTTCGTCAAGTTCCACCACCACATCCGGCGTTATACCGGTACCGTGAATATTTCTGCCCGCCGGCGTATAGTAGGTAGAAACCGTCAACTTCACCGCACTTCCGTCGGTAAGCGGAATCACGCTCTGCACAATACCCTTACCGAAGCTCTGGGTACCTACAATCGTTGCCAACTCATAATCCTGCAGGGCACCCGAAAAAATCTCGGAGGCACTGGCACTGTAACCGTTTACCAATACCACCATCGGAAGCGTTCCGATACTTCCTTCATGGGCAAAAATCTCTTCCTTTGTATTGTACTTATCCAAGGTATATACAATCAAATCGTTTTCTTCCAAAAACATATCCAGCATATCACACACCGTGGTCAGAAGGCCGCCGCCGTTGTCTCTTATATCCACAATCAGCCCCTGCATGCCCTGTTCCTTTAACTCATTCAGTGCCGTTTCAAACTGCTGGGTCGTGACCTCATCAAACTGCATCACATAAATGTAACCGATGGAATCGTCCAACATCTCATAGGTAACGGTTTCCACCTCTACCAAATCACGGGTAATGGTCAGCTCCACATACTCACCGACAGAGGCTCTCCATACTTCCACCTCTACAACGGTTCCCTGTTCTCCCTTCATATGCTTTACCGCCAGATCGATATCCCAGGCAGATACATCCTCCCCGTCAATCTTTGTCAGAATATCTCCCGGAAGCATCCCCGCCTTATAGGCCGGTCCGTCCACAAACGGGCGTACAATGGTAATCACCTTGGTGGATGCATTCTGACTCACCAAAGCTCCGATACCGCAGTAGGCACCTTCCATTTCCGCCATCAACGCCGCATAATCTTCCTTTGTATAATAACAGGAATACGGATCCCCCAAGGACCACAGCATACCCTGATACATACCCTCGTACAGTTCACTTTCGTCGGCATCTTCCCAATAGTACAGGTCAATCAGTGCTTTTAACTTATTTGCTTTTTTCAAAAACGCTTCGTCGTCCTTGGTTTTTGTATCACTCCCAAAACCGGCAAACAAATCCCAAAGATTACTTCCGTTCTCCTTTTCTTGTTTCTCCTCTCCGGAATCGGCTCCCGAAGCATAGCCCCCGCAACCGCCCATACCAAAGCAACAGCTGATACACAACACGCCCGCCAAACATAACAATCCCACTCTTTTTATTAACAATGAACTTCTATTCTTCTTCACAACACTTGTTTCCTTCCATCTTATTACGGACTTACATACTTACAAGGGTCCACCGGCGTTCCGTTAATCCGGATGGTAAAGTGTAAATGCGGACCGGTAGACCATCCTGTGGAACCGCATTTCATAATTACCTGGCCCTGCTTTACATAGTCACCGGCCTTTACCAATAGCTTCGATGCGTGCAGATAATAAGTCACTACACCGTTTCCGTGGTCGATTACAATATAATTCCCGTTTCTGGAACTCCAGGTCGCCTTCGTTACCCGTCCGGCAAGAGATGCTACGATATCCGCACCGTATGCACCACCGATATCAATACCGCTGTGACTTTCCTTCTTTTTCGTAATCGGATGAATTCGGGTTCCGAAGTATGAGTAAATATTCGGATCTCCCGGAAACGGCCAAATCATGTTATCTATGGAGGTCTCATCCGTCAGCCCCAGCTTCTTCAGCTCTTCTTCTCTCCGCTTACGTTCCTCTGCCTCACGACGTAACCGCTCTTCTTCTTCCTTTCTCTTACGTTCTTCTTCCTCGAGACGAAGTCGCTCCTTCTCTTCTAAGTCCGCTATTTCAATCTCCTTGCTCGCGATTTCCTCGTAGAACTCAAAGTACTGCTCCTCCGTAATTCCGAGGTCAGCCGTCAGTTCCTCCATATACGCGGCTTTATTTGCCACCATTATCGATAAATTATCGATTAACAGCTGCTGCACCTCTTTTTCCGCAGTTAAATCCACCAGCGCAAGGGCATAGGATTCTTCTTTTTTCTTTACCTCTTCGCAAGACACCTCATAACGTTTTAATAAGTTATCGTCATACTTCGCAATCTGAGAACGATACTCCACCTGATTGAGCAAATCCTCCAGGCTGTCCGAACCGGTAATCAGTTCCCAAACACTGGTCTCACCGTTCTCATACATATATTTTATCCGGGCCTTCATGGTCGCATACTGATTTTCTTTGGTTCGTTTCGCATTCTCCAACTCAATTTCTGCGGAATCCAGTGCATCCGCACATAGCGCGATGCTCTCCTCCAGTTCCTCCATCTGCGTATACGCCGCAGCCAGTTCTTCATCTACCTTTTGAATGTATTCTTCCGTACTTTTTTTGTCTGCTTCCAAAGCTGCTATCTTATCCGCTGCTTCTTTCCGCAACAGTTCCAGTGCTTCCTTTTCTTCTTTGGCCTTTTCGATGGCCGATTGATAGGATTGTGCCGCCGATGCCTCAGTTTTGTGTCCCCCGGGGAGCATCGAAACAATCATCGCAATCAACCCTATATAGCAAAATCCCTTTTTCAGAACCTGTTTCATCCGGCGTCTCCTTTCTTTTCCTCTATGGTATTTCGTTTCCCTATCGCAAGCTGATTTTCTTTAACTGCTTTCTGGTAGACATGGTACTGCCGAACCAACCGATTAAAATACCGATTGCCAATAAAAGCGGTGTCAACCTTGCAAAAATCTCATGCTCGTTTAAAAACGTCATTTTATGAAACACGCTCTCAAACTCACCGGAAAGATACTCTATTACTTTTCCGTAAATAAGATGTAAAATCCCAATCGGCACCAGAGCTCCGCATACTCCCAGAATCACACCTTCTACCACAAACGGGAACCGCACAAAGTAATCGGTGGCCCCGATTAGATTCATAATGGAAATCTCTTCCTTCCGGACGGAAATACCCATGGATACGGTCATTCGTATCAAAAACACCGCTACCGCCACCAAAATAACAATAATCGCTACGGATATCAGTGTTACCATTCGCTTGATTCCCTGCAGGCTCTCCGCCACGCCTTCCAAAGCATTTACCTTACGTACACCGTCCAAACTCTCAATATAACGGATCAATACCTCCTCCATGGACACATCGTTTAAATACACCTTAAAGGATGCCGAATCCTGAAGCGGATTATCCTCTCCGAAGGTAGCCGCCAATTCTGCGTTTAAGTGATCTTTCTTATAATTCTCCCAGGCTTCCTCCGCGGAAATAAACACAACGTCTGCCACTTCCGCACGTTGCCAAAGTGCCTCTTCGATTTTGTCAATTTTCTCTTGCAGGCAATTCTCTTCAAACAACACCGTCACGCCCACATTCTTCTCCGTAGCCTTCACGACATAGTTCACATTTGAAGTCACAAAATAAAACAGTCCCAAAATAAACAAACTGGCCGCTATCGTACCGATGGACGCCAACGAAAACATTCCGTTGTGAAAAATGCTGCGGATTCCCTGCTTTAAGCAGTAAAAAAACGTTCTAATACCTTGCATACACATACCCGCCCTTCTGTTCATCACTGATGACTCTGCCGTTCCGAAGGGTAATAACGCGCTTCTGCATCATATCTACCACTTCATGATTATGGGTTACTACAACCACGGTAGTACCGCGTCGGTTGATTTCTTCCAACAAACGCATAATCTCCCAGGAATTCTTCGGGTCCAGATTACCCGTCGGCTCGTCTGCCAGCAAAATCACCGGATTATTTACAAGGGCTCTGGCTAACGCCACTCTCTGCTGTTCACCGCCGGACAATTCATCCGGATAAGCCTTATACTTTTCGCTCAGCCCTACCAACGACAGCATCCGCGGCACATTCCGTTTTATCTCTCCGGGTGCCACCTCCACCACTCGTTGGGCAAAGGCTACATTATCGTACGCGTTCCGGTCTTTTAAAAGACGGAAGTCCTGAAATACCACGCCGATGCTGCGACGATACTTGCTAACCTGATGACGACGTAAACGGGACAACTCTCTCCCCGCCACAAATACCTTTCCCTTTGTCGGCAAAATCTCCCGTAGCATCAGACGAATCAAAGTGGACTTACCGGAGCCGCTGCTACCTGTAATAAACACAAATTCTCCTTTTTTGATACTGATGGACACATCCTCCAACGCATGAATTCCCTTTTGATACTCCTTGGAAACATGATCAAAGTGAATAACCGGTGCCTGTATATTCTGCAAATCTCTATGTAAATCGTAGCTCCCTGCCATGGGGCTCCCTCCTCTTTATATAATCCGAAAGCCGCATCTTTCGGTGCGGCTCTCCTACCTAAAACTCCATGTTTTCCACATATTTCATGTACTTCACTACCATCAAAGCCATCTTAAAGGTAATGGCATCCTCAAAAGTACGAAGATCCAAATGGGTCATCTTTTGCAGCTTGTCCAACCGGTATACCAACGTATTTCGGTGAATATACAGCTGACGGGAAGTCTCGGACACATTCAGGTTGTTCTCAAAGAACTTATTAATCGTAACAATGGTCTCTTCGTCAAAGTCCTCCAAAGACTTGCCGTCAAAAATCTCCCGGATAAACACCTTACACATCGGAAGCGGAAGCTGATATACGAGACGACCGATACCGAGATTGGAATAAGCCACAACATTTCTATCACTGTAGAATATCTTGCCCACCTCTAATGCCATCTTTGCTTCCTTGTAAGAACGGGATACATCCTTAATCTCATTGACAATGGTACCGATGGCGATGTTTACTCTGGTCATGGCCTCGGTATTAAGCGTATCCAAAAGCACCTTCGCAGTCTTCATCATGTGCTCGTAATCTTCGTTTAACTTAAGCTCCTTCACGAGGATAATATTCCGCTCATCCACCGCGGTAATAAAGTCTCTGCTCTTACCGGCAAAGAGACTGCGCACGGTCTCAAGAGCATTGGTATCCTTCTCCTGCTTCGTCTCAATGAGGAACACGATACGGCGGGCATCCGCCTCGATATGAAGCTTCTTTGCCAGATTGTAAATATCCACCAAAAGCAGATTGTCCAGCAACAGGTTCTTGATAAAGTTGTCCTTATCGTAGCGCTCTTTATACGCCACAATCAGGTTCTGAATCTGGAACACCGTCATCTTACCGATCATATAAACATCATCCGTGTCGCCCTTAGCCAGAACAACAAACTCCAGATGACTGTCGTCATATACTTTAAAAAACTGATAACCCGCCAAAGACTGGCTCTCCGCCGGAGAATCCACAAAGGCAACCGCCGCCTCGATGCTCTCCTGTCCCGGCTCTAATGTGGTGGCCAAAATCTCACCATCGGTCCCCAACACACACAGTTCTACTCTGGTAATGGCCTTTAATCCGTCAATTGTATTCTGTAACACCTGATTTGAAATCATATGTCCTCCTTTTACAACAAAACTACTTCCCCACTATTGTCAGTTTATCATTCGCGGGGGTAAAAGTCAACCAAAGAGAAGAAAATAAATTGTGAAAAAACTATGCCTGCACGCAACGCGCTTCGCGCTCACCCACGCCCCTCGCGGCACAGCCGCTCGGTCGTGGGCGCGTTCGCATGACTTTAGTTTGCGTGCAGGCAACGCGCTTCGCGCTCACCCACGCCCCTCGCGGCACAGCCGCTCGGTCGTGGGCGCGTTCGCATATTCAGAGCTTCTTTCGGAAGCAAGCTTCTAAGAATCTCTGAATATGCTCACTTTGCCTGCACGCAAAAAGAGGCCGTCGTTTCCGACGGCCTCTGAAAAATCTTATAATTAGTGAGAAATAATCTGCTCGGTCTCCTTATCGAAGATATGTATCTTCGTTAAGTCGAAAGCGATGGTGATGGTATCACCCGGTCTAGCGGTCGTACGCGGGTTAACACGTGCGGTTACCGGAATGGTCTCATCGATATCAAAGTATAAGAATACTTCTGCACCGAGAAGCTCGTATACACGAACGGTAGCCTCTAAGCTGCTGTCCTTAGACATAGCGATGAAGCTCTCCTCATCCTTAATGTCCTCCGGTCTGATACCGAGAACAACCTTCTTCGGATGCTCTTCATTGGTGTAGCCACCATCGATAAGCTTCTGAGCTCTCTTCTCGGTAAGCTTAATGGAATGATTACCGAACTTAAGAGAAACAGCGCCGCCTTCTTCTACTGCCTGACAGTCGATGAAGTTCATCTGCGGAGATCCCATGAAACCTGCAACGAAGAGGTTCTGCGGTCTGTCGTAGAGGTTCTGCGGGGTATCAACCTGCTGGATAACACCGTCCTTCATAACTACGATTCTGGTACCAAGGGTCATTGCCTCGGTCTGGTCATGGGTTACGTAGATAACGGTAGTCTGTAACTTCTGATGAAGCTTGGAAATCTCGATACGCATCTGTACACGGAGCTTAGCATCCAAGTTGGAAAGCGGCTCATCCATGAGGA
>SVEN01000044.1 GCA_015057365.1 Lachnospiraceae bacterium
CGAAATAAAAACAGGGGAGCTTGTGATGGCAGGCTGAGAGGAAGTAATCAAACTTCGACCCTATAACCTGATACGGATAATGCCGTCGTAGGAAGTCATACACAAGGATTTTTTACAGGAGATATCCGCGAGGGTATCTCCTGTCTTTTATTTTACAACTTAAAAACGTTGGGGAGCTTGTTTTGACAGGCTGAGAGGAAGGTGTAACCTTCGACCCATGAACCTGATTTGGATAATGCCAACGTAGGGGACTTTGAGTATTACGGGAAATTTCCAAATCGGAAATTTCTTTTTTATTTTAGGAGGTGAAATTATGGTAAAAGTAAACGGCCTAGAAGTTGATGCTGCCGGAAAGACGATTTCGGAATACATTGCCACGACGGAGTATGATTCGAAACGCATTGCCGTGGAATGTAACGGCGATATCGTGTTTAAGTCACAGTATGATGTCACCGTTCTTCGCGACGGTGATAGCCTGGAAATTGTCAGTTTTGTAGGAGGTGGTTGAGTGATTCCGTCAAAGAAGGAATGGATGGATGCGCTGGCGGCGCGGCACGGAACGGAGCTACAGAGACGGTTTTCCGAAGCTACGGTGGCGGTGTGTGGCTTGGGCGGTCTGGGGTCTAATATTGCTATCGCGTTGGCGCGAGCCGGTATCGGCAAACTGCTGTTGATTGATTTTGATTGTGTGGATATTACCAATCTTCACCGCCAGCAATACAAGACGAGCCAGATCGGCCGATACAAGACGGATGCCCTGGCGGAGAATCTTTTGGAGATTGCTCCCTATGCGGAAATTAAAACGGTTACTGCGAGACTCTCTGAGGGCAACCTCACAACGCTTCTTAGTGATGCGGATATTGTCTGCGAAGCCTTCGACGAGGCAGAAGCCAAGGCGATGCTGGTAAACGGAGTGTTGGAGCAGTTGCCAGGGTGCTTCTTGGTGGCGGCCTCCGGTATGGCAGGGATGGATACGCCCAATACCATAAAGACGCGAAAAATAGGGAAGCGGTTTTATCTTTGCGGCGATGAAGTCAGTGATGTGGCAGGAACCATCGGTCTTGTCGCTCCCCGGGTGATGCTTTGCGCCGCACACCAGGCACAAACGGTCCTGCGGATTCTTGCAGGCGAATACGAAGTGTAAGAACGTATAAGAAACAAGAAAGTAAAAAAATGGAAAGCATAAGAAAGAAGGACAAAGTATGGAAAACAAAGACAAATTAATCATCGGAGGACATGAATTTCATTCACGTTTCATTTTAGGCTCCGGCAAGTATTCTATGAAGCTTATTGAAGCGGCGGTAAAAGATGCCGGTGCGGAAATTATTACGCTTGCGGTGCGCAGAGCCAACACGAAAGAACAGGAGAATATTTTAGACTACATTCCGGAAGGGGTTACGCTTCTTCCGAACACCTCCGGTGCGAGAAACGCAGAGGAAGCCGTTCGTATTGCCCGCCTTGCCAGAGAGCTGGGCTGCGGAAACTTTGTGAAAGTAGAAATTATGCGTGATACCAAGTACCTGCTTCCGGACAATCAGGAGACCATCAAGGCAACGGAAATTCTGGCAAAGGAGGGCTTTGTGGTTATGCCTTATATGTATCCGGATTTAAACGCTGCCCGTGATATGGTAAATGCGGGAGCTGCTACCATTATGCCGTTGGCATCTCCTATCGGTTCCAACAAGGGTCTTGCAACCAAGGAGTTTATTCAGATTCTTATCGACGAAATCGACCTCCCGATTATTGTGGATGCCGGTATCGGCAGACCGTCCCAGGCATGTGAAGCCATGGAAATGGGTGCTGCGGCGATTATGGCAAACACGGCACTTGCAACTGCCGGTGATTTACCTATGATGGCGTCCGCCTTCCGTCAGGCAATCGAAGCCGGCAGAAAGGCGTATTTGTCCGGTCTGGGCCGGGTGCTGACACGCGGAGCTTCTGCTTCCGATCCGCTGACCGGATTTTTGCGGGATTAAGGAGGCGGACTTGTGGAAAATCAATTTTTTGTAGACTCCGGGCATCTGTCACCGGAGGCTCTTGAGAAAAAGCACCGACTGGAAACAGACCCATCCAGCCGTAAAAATCATATGGAATATTTACCGGGCATGGAAATTATCGAATCCGATGTTTGCCGGCAGGTGATGGAGCAGAGGAACTCTTTTGACTATTCGGTTTACACGGCCCGTGATGTCCGGGCGGCCCTTGATCACGACACTTGTTCTGTGGAGGATTTTAAGGCACTTCTATCTCCTGCGGCAGAGCCCTTTTTGGAAGAAATGGCGCAGAGGGCACGCATGGAGACGAGTAAGCATTTCGGAAATACGGTATATCTCTTTACCCCGCTTTATATCGCCAATTACTGCGAGAATTACTGCGTGTACTGTGGCTTTAACTGCTACAACCATATCAACCGCATGAAGCTGAATCCGGAGCAGATTGAGCATGAAATGAGGGTGATTGCCGATTCCGGCATGGAAGAGATTCTGATTCTTACCGGCGAGAGTCGCGGGCAGAGTGATGTGGAATATATCGGGGAGGCCTGTAAATTGGCAAGAAAGTATTTCCGTATGGTGGGATTGGAAATCTATCCGGTCAATACCGACGAGTATCGCTATCTTCATGAGTGTGGTGCGGATTATGTGACGGTATTTCAGGAAACCTATGATACCGACAAATATGAAACCCTTCACCTGTTGGGACATAAGCGTGTCTGGCCGTACCGCTTTGATGCACAGGAGCGTGCTTTGCGGGGCGGTATGCGCGGTGTCGCATTCTCGGCTCTGTTGGGCTTGTCCGATTTCAGAAAGGATGCTTTGGCAAGTGCACTTCATGTGTACTATCTGCAACGGAAATATCCGCATGCGGAAATGTCCCTCTCTTGTCCGAGACTGCGTCCGATTGTCAATAACGATAAGATTAATCCGTTGGATGTAGGGGAAAAACAGCTCTGCCAGATTCTTTGTGCCTACCGTATTTTCCTGCCGTTTGTGGGAATTACCGTATCGTCCCGGGAGAGTGCCGAGTTCCGGAACGGCATCGTAAAAATCGCGGCCACCAAAGTTTCTGCAGGGGTATCTACCGGTATCGGAGACCATGAAAGCAAATACACAGGTAAGGAAGATGATGCCGCAAAGGGCGATGAGCAGTTTGAAATCGACGATAACCGGAGCTTTGATGCGATGTACCGGGATATGTCCGGGGAAGGCTTGCAACCGGTACTCAATGATTATGTTTATGTGTGAGGTATAAGGCATGCGAAAATTTGATTCCAGTTTATATTTTATCACCGACAGCACGAAATACAGCGAAGAAGAATTTCTTTTTCGGGTGGAACAGGCGCTTTTAGGCGGCGTAACCCTGCTTCAGCTTCGTGAAAAAGAAAAATCCACCAGAGAATACATAGAACTTGCGGAAAAGGTGCACGAGCTTGCGAAGAGGTACCATGTACCGCTGATTATCGATGACCGGGTGGATGTGGCACTTGCCGTTGATGCAGAAGGAGTGCATGTGGGGGCCAGCGATATGCCGGTTGCCACCGCGAGAAAATTGATGGGAGAAGATAAAATTGTGGGAGCTACCGCAAAGACCGTTCCCTGGGCGAAAGAAGCCTATGAACAAGGCGCGGATTATCTCGGGGTAGGTGCAATCTATCCTACCACCACAAAGGTGAAAACCGTGCTGACTTCCACCGATACTTTACGTGATATTTGTAATGCGGTGACCATTCCGGTAAATGCCATCGGCGGACTGAACAAAGACAACATCGGTGTGCTAAGCGGTATTCCGATTGCCGGAATCTGCGTTGTGTCAGCCATCATGAAGGCAGACCGTCCGAAGACGGCAGCGGAAGAGTTAAAGGCAAGAGCACGGGAACTTGGCTTGTGCTAAATGTGAACATTTTTACTTTTTTGAAGGTTTACGTTGGCTGAATAAGCCGACAACTTTAAGCGGCATATTGGGGGCACCACTTTATGTCGCAGAAGAAAACGATGCTGAAAAGAGAAAGGAGCATGTGTATGAAAACAGCATTGACCATTGCAGGAAGCGATTGCAGCGGAGGCGCCGGAATTCAGGCAGATTTAAAAACTATGACCATGAACGGAGTGTATGCCATGAGTGTACTGACCGCATTGACGGCGCAGAATACCACCGGAGTCAGAAATATTATGGAGGTTACACCTGCATTTTTAAAGGACCAGATGGATGCGGTATTTGAAGACATCCGTCCGGATGCCGTTAAGATCGGAATGGTAGCATCGGGGCCGCTTATCGATACGATTGCGGAACGGCTTGTGTATTACAAGGCGGAGAATGTGGTGATTGATCCGGTTATGGTGGCAACCAGCGGTTCGAAGCTGATGGCAGAGGACGCCCTTGCGGTTTTAAAGGAAAAACTGCTGCCCCTTGCAACTTTGGTAACGCCCAATATTCCGGAGGCGGAAATCCTTGCGGATAGGAAGATTGAAAACGAAGAGGATATGTTTGCGGCTGCCAAACGAATCAGTGAGGCCTATCATTGTGCGGTACTTTGCAAAGGCGGACACAGCATCAATGATGCCAATGACCTGTTGTACTTAGACGGGAACTACCGGTGGTTTTACGGAAAACGTATCGATAATCCGAATACCCACGGAACCGGCTGCACCCTATCCAGTGCCATTGCTTCCAATTTAGCAAAGGATTATAGTTTAGAAGAAGCGGTAGAAAGAGCTAAAGAGTATATTTCGGGAGCGCTTTCGGCACGACTTGATTTAGGAAAAGGCTCGGGGCCGATGATGCACAACTTTGATTTAAACTCCCGCTTTGCCGAGGAAACAATATCTGACTGAAAGGAATAAAGAAAATGAGAAATTATACGACTCAAATGGATGCCGCAAAGAGCGGTATTATTACCCCTGAAATGAAGGCGGTTGCCGCGAAGGAATACAGAACCGAGGAAGAAATCCGCGACCTTGTTGCCAAAGGCCAGGTTGCCATCTGCGCCAATAAGCTACATACCTGCATTGACCCCAACGGTGTGGGCTCGATGCTTCGTACCAAGATTAACGTGAATCTCGGTGTTTCCCGTGATTGTAAGGATTATGACATTGAAATGCAAAAGGTTATGGCGGCTGTTGATATGGGTGCAGAGGCCATTATGGACCTGTCAAGCCACGGAAATACCCAGCCCTTCCGCCGGAAGCTGACCGCAGAGTGTCCTGCCATGATCGGTACGGTGCCGGTGTATGACAGCGTGATTCACTATCAAAGAGATCTTGCAACCCTGACCGCAAAAGACTTTATTGACGTGGTTCGTTTGCACGCGCAGGATGGTGTGGATTTTGTAACACTTCATTGCGGAATCACTCGCAAAACCATTGAACAGATTCGTAAGCACAACCGGAAAATGAATATCGTTTCCCGCGGCGGCTCTCTGGTGTTTGCGTGGATGAGTATGACCGGTGAGGAGAATCCGTTTTATGAGTATTACGATGAGATTCTGGATATTTGCCGTGAGTATGATGTGACCGTTTCTCTCGGTGATGCCTGCCGTCCGGGTTGCCTTGCGGATGCAAGTGATGTATGCCAGATCGAGGAGTTGGTTCGTCTCGGGGAGCTTACCAAGCGCGCATGGGAAAAAGATGTACAGGTTATGGTGGAAGGTCCGGGGCATATGCCGTTGGATCAGATTGAAGCCAATATGAAGTTGCAACAGACCATTTGTATGGGTGCGCCTTTCTATGTACTCGGTCCTATTGTTACGGATATTGCTCCGGGCTATGACCACATCACCTCTGCTATCGGAGGTGCCATCGCAGCGGCCTCCGGCGCAGCCTTCCTCTGCTATGTAACGCCTGCGGAGCATTTGGCTCTTCCGAATGTAGAGGATGTAAAGCAGGGCATTATCGCGTCCCGAATCGCCGCCCACGCTGCGGATATCGCAAAGAAGGTGCCTCATGCAAGAGATGTGGATGATGCAATGGCTGATGCCAGAAGAACCTTCGACTGGGAAAAACAGTGGGAATGCTCCATCGATCAGGAAACGGCGAAAGCAATTCGTGACAGCCGTGCTCCGGAACAGGAAGACAGTTGCTCCATGTGCGGAAAGTTCTGCGCTGTCAGAAGCATGAACAAAGCCTTAAACGGAGAGTATATTGATATTCTGTAAAAAAAGTCGGTCTCTTATATTTTCTTTTCTATTAATTTGAATATAGCCGCTGTCTTTCACAGTATTCTCTTTGAACTTTACGCAGGATAGTAGACTTTCTTATTACTTCGCTTGCCTGTCAGCAACGCCCGGACAGGAGGTCCGGGCGAGCCCGCCATAAGGCATGGATGCCGCATCAGGGCGGTTGCGTTACTTATTCAAACATTTTCTCGAAGTAATTAGAAAGACTCTATCCGGAGTACGAGAAAAGAGGATACTGTGAAAGACAGCGGCTGATTCATATCTTTCATAAAGAAAATATAAGAGACCGACTTTTTTGCCGTCTGTCGTTCCTACATGACCATCCGTCCAAAACCCGTTGCTTTTCTTTTCTCAAAGTCTTATAATCAACTCAGTTACTGACAGTGCACTTGAAGGAGACGTTATGAAGATTAAATATATCATTGGGGATAAGTATCCGGAGCCGGAGGTTCATCTTTGTGTGAAAGAGAAGAACCGGGAGGCGGAAGGGATTTATGAGGCCATAGAGAAGCTGTTTGAACTGCGGATTGCAGGATATCGGGGGCAGGAGTCGGAGCTACTGTCGCCCACGCAGATTGTCCGGATTTATTCGGAGAATAAGAAGGTGTATGTGCGGACCGCAGAAGGGTGTTATGAGGTTAAGGACCGGCTGTATGTGCTGGAGGAGATGCTTTCGGAACAGAAGTTTGTGCGGATTTCCAATTCGGAGCTGGTGAATGTGCAGCAGATTGAGAAGCTTGATATGAGCTATGCCGGGACCATACAGGTGCGGATGAAAAACGGAGACGTGACCTATGTGTCACGACGCTTCGTGCGAAAAATCAAGGAAGTTTTGTGTTAGGAGGGCCTTATGAAAAAGATATTGATTCACTTTGTAAATGGGTTTTGTTATTCTGTTGCCATTACTACGGTGATTGAATTGATTGTCATGAAGATGATTGGGCATGTGGCGTTGCTGCCGGAGTTTGCGGCACATTATGAAAATGAAGTGATTGCGTTTTGCGTGCAACTGTTGTTGATAGGTGTGATGAGCGGTGTGACGTCGGCAGGGACGATTTTGTTTGAATTAAAGCGTCCGGGGCTGTTATGGCAGAGTGTGCTGTTTCTTTTGGTGATGCTGGCGGTATGGATTCCGACAGCCTGCTATTTGTGGGGCTTTCATAAGTATGTAGCATCCATGATTTCTTCTCTGGCCAGTATTATAGTGACCTACGGCATCTGTTGGGGTATCCAGTATAGGCTGTGTAGCCGGGATGTAAAGGAAATCAATCAGCGTTTGAATCAAAAAGAGATGTAGGAAACCAGCGTTTGAATCAGGAAGAGGTGTAAAAATCAATGTGTGAAGAGGGAAGAAGGACAGAGATAACATACGGGATTGAACTGAAAGGCCTTCGGAAGGAATTCGGCAGTAAGGTGGCGGTAAAGAATCTGGATTTGCGGATTCCGGAGGGGGGCTTGTATGCACTGTTGGGCGTAAACGGTGCCGGAAAGACCACCACTATTCGAATGCTCACCGGCCTTACAAAGCCGTCGGGTGGAGAGGCCTATGTCATGGGGCACAGCATTTCTGATGAGCTTGATGAAGTGAAAAAACTGGTCAATATTTCGCCTCAGGAGACCTCGGTGGCACCGAATCTGACGGTGCGGGAGAATCTGGAGTTTATTGCCGGAATTTACGGTTTTGATAAAACACGGACGGAAGAGAAGGTACGGCAGATGATGGCGCAGTTTTCCATGGAAGAGGTGGAGCACCAGAAGGCCAAAACCTTGTCCGGGGGGTGGCAGAGAAAGTTGAATATTGCCATGGCACTGATTACAGAGCCGAAGGTGTTGTTTTTGGACGAGCCGACTCTCGGTATCGATGTGCTGGCACGCCGGGAACTCTGGCGAAAGATAGAAGCCTTAAAGGGGAAGATAACCATTGTTCTGACCACCCATTACATGGAGGAGGCGGAGAACCTGGCGGATGAGATTGCAATTATGGCGAAGGGCGAACTGATGGCTGTGGGAAGTCCGGAAGAACTGATGCGCCGGACGGAGTCGAAGTCCCTGGAGGATGCGTTTATAAAGATTGTGGAGGGGGTGTCCTATGAAGAGTAAAGTGTTTGCCGTAAGGACCTGGAAGGAGATTATGCGCGACCCGTTAAGCTACATTTTTTGTCTCGGATTTCCCTTGGTAATGTTGGTGATTATGAGTATTATCGATAAAAGCATTCCGGTAGAGGCGGGAATGCAGGTGTTCCGTATCCGGAATCTGGCACCGGGTATTGCCTATTTCGGACTTACCTTTGTGATGCTGTTTACGAGTATTCAGGTGTCAAAGGACCGAACAACGGCACTGCTTCTGCGGTTGTACGCTTCGCCGATGAAACCGGTGGAGTACATTTTTGGGTACACCATGCCTATGGTGGTACTGGCGGCGGTACAGATGGTAATTTGCTTTGGGGCATCCGCTGTAATCGGACGGTGTACGGGGGATCCCCTCGGTGTTATGGAAATGCTACCGTCTATGGTGGCACTGTTGCCGTCGGTGTTTTTGTTTGTGGGCTTCGGTATTTTGTTCGGAACGCTCGTCAATGAAAAGGCGGCGCCGGGGCTTTGCTCCATTCTCATTTCGGCAGCGGGCATGATCGGCGGTATCTGGATGGATATTGACTCGTTGGGCGGTGCAATCAAAACCGTAGCAAGAGCGTTGCCGTTTTATCACGGTGTCAGTCTGGCAAGACTCCCGTTCCGGGAGACAGCGGAGGGCGCAGTGGAATATCTTCTTTGGACCGTGATTTGCGGTGTGGCGGTATACGGACTGGCGGTTGCGGTATTCCGAAGCAAGATGAAGAAGGATATCAGGTAAGTGTAAGAGTGATACGTAGGAGGAAATTTCCTGTGAGGGGAGGTCCTCCTTTTTCTGTTGTGAACATTTGTTATTGAAAGAGTTCATCTTTTTTTCTATTTGCGCAGAGATGGTAATATGTAGTATAATGGCGATAGAGAATGTTGGGGATTGGCAGGATGGAAAAAGAGTATAACTTTAACATTCCCGGGGAAAAGTGTTATTAAGAAAAATAACGGAGGTGCCTATGTTTTATACCATGACTTTAAATCCGGCATTGGATTACAATATGACGCTAAATGAGTTTACCCCCGAGCGCGTGAACCGTTCCGTAAAGGAGGAAATGATTCCGGGAGGAAAGGGACTGATGGTGTCCCGGATGCTTAAAAATCTCGGAATTGAGTCCACGGCATTCGGACTGGTGGCAGGCTTTACGGGAGCGGAGCTGACAAGAATGATACATGAGCTTGGCGTACGGGCGAGCTTTGTCAGCTTGCCGGAGGGAATGACACGTATCAACGTAAAGCTTTGGGGGAGCCTGGAAGGTGAGATTAATGCGCAGGGGCCGGTGTGTGATGAAAAGAGTTTGCAGGTGCTTTTTGAAAAGCTGTCTCTGTTGACGAAGGACGATACCCTGGTACTGTCCGGCAGTGTGCCGGCTTCCTTGCCGAAGGATATTTATGTGGATATGATAAAGCATGTAAAAGATAAAGGAACCCGTATCGTAGTGGATGCCACGGGAGAACTTTTGCGGAGTACGTTATCCTACCGGCCGTTTTTAATTAAGCCGAATCATCATGAACTGGGCGAGTTGTACGGTGTAACGCTTACCACTAAAGAGGATGTGGCGATGTATGCCAAGAAGCTTCGAGACGAAGGAGCAAGAAATGTACTGGTGTCCATGGCGGGAGACGGTGCGGTATTAGCAGCGGAGGACGGAAGTGTATGGTTCGGTGAGGCCCCGAAGGGGAATGTAGTAAACACGGTAGGCTCCGGCGATTCCATGGTAGCGGGATTCCTTGCCGGATATGAAAGAGCACAGAATGCAGAGCAGGCATTTTGTACAGGAATTGCCTCCGGCAGTGCCAGCGCGTTTTCTGCAGAGTTGGGAACGAAGGAAGAGGTGGACCGGTTACTGGAAACGGTACGGGTAACCCGGGCAGAATAAACGTAAAGAGTAGGAAGGAAGCGCGAAATATTTTGTGCTTCCTTTGATTTTAGCTGATTTCTGAGGGACTTTCACATTGACAAAAATATATCACTGCAATATAATGGTAGTAAGTGATATTATGCTTTGGAAAGAAGGGGACAGCAACATGGAGAAGGTAATTTCAACAGCGGTAATTAAACGTTTGCCGCGCTATTACAGATACTTAGGTGAGCTGAGAAAAAAGGAAGTAGTTCGTATTTCATCCAAAGAGTTAAGCGAAAGAATGAATGTGACGGCGTCTCAGATTCGTCAGGATCTGAATAATTTCGGCGGGTTCGGTCAGCAGGGCTACGGCTACAACGTAGAGTATTTGTATACCGAGATCGGTAAGATTTTAGGCCTTGATCAGGAGCATCAGGTAATTATTATCGGTGCCGGTAATTTGGGACAGGCTATTGCCAACTATGCGGATTTTGCCCGCCGCGGGTTTGATATTAAAGCGGTGTTTGATGTGAAGCCGGAGCTCATCGGCAAGGAAATCGGCGACGTGAAGATTCGTGCCATGAGTGAGTTAAAGGAGTATGTGACCAAGCAAAAGCCGGATATCGTGGCCTTGGCTTTGCCGAAGGAGCATGCGGTGCAGGTGGCAAATGATGTGGTATCCTGGGGTGTTAGCGCTATTTGGAATTTTGCACCGGTGGAGCTTCGTCTGCCGAAGCATGTGGTGGTAGAGAACGTACATCTGACGGAGAGTTTGATGCGTTTGTCTTATAATATTCGTGCGGCACAGAACAAGAAGAATGCCGACACGGCACAGAAAGCGGTTAAGGAAGCAAAGGCGGAGAGCGCGGCAACGAAGGAATAAGGAGAATGAGATGATAACCGGAATCGGTACGGATTTGGTTGAGATTGCCCGGGTGCAAAAAGCAATCGGGCGTTCTTCTTTTTTGGAAAAGGTTTATACGGAAAAGGAATGGGAACTGATTGCGGTGCGTAGCGTGCGTGCGGCAACTCATTTTGCTACCAAGGAAGCGGTGGCAAAGGCTCTGGGGTGCGGCTTTGCGGGAGTTGCTCCGAGAGAAATCGAAATCCTGCGACAGCCATCCGGTATGCCTTATGTGGTGCTTCACGGCCGGGCGAAGGAAAAGGCGGAGGCACTGGGGATTACGAGTATTTCGTTGTCTCTTACGGATACGAAGGAGTTTGCTCAGGCTTATGTGATATGCGAGGGCGAAAGCGGTAGCGGGCCTATGGACGGGGAGCTGCGGAAGAGATATAGTAAAACCTTGCCGGGAAAATGCCTTTCCGTAGAGGAGGTCGGACTGCCGGTGCTGGATGCGGCAGGCATGAAGGAGACCGACCGGATTACGATAGAAGAAATCGGGATACCGTCCCTTGTACTGATGGAGCGGGCGGCGCTGGCGGTGGCAGACCGTGTGAAGGCATATGCGACAAAGGACTCTCATATCGGGGTGCTTTGCGGTACCGGAAATAACGGCGGTGACGGCGTGGCGGTAGCACGATTGTTAAAGGAAGCAGGCTATGATGCTACGATTCTTTTAAAGGATGCGGCGTTGTACAGAGCGGAAGAGTCGGCGGAAGGAACGCCTGACTCGGAGCGTCCAAAGCAAGTTGCCGGAACGCCGGAGTTTTTACAACAGATGAAAATCGCGGCGGCCTGCGGGGTGCCGGTATGCGAACCGTGGGAAACTAAGTCTTTTGATATAATTGTGGATGCCCTGTTCGGAATCGGTTTATCGAAGCCGGTGGAGGGCGCGTATGCAGACTTGCTGGAACAAATCAACAGGGAGTCGCATATTGTAATAGCGGTGGATATTGTATCCGGAATTTCCGCTTCTGACGGAAGCGTATGCGGCACGGCATTGTATGCGGATGAGACGGTGACCTTCGGAGCAGCCAAATGGGGACATTTGTTATATCCGGGCAAGGAATATACCGGGAAGCTTACGGTGGCGGATATCGGGTTCCCTGAGGATGTAATGAGGGCGCAGATGCGGGGGATACGGTTGACTCCCGAGGTAATCGAACGGATATTGCCGGGACGTCCGGCGTACTCCAATAAAGGGACCTTCGGGAAGGTAGCAGTGATAGCCGGTAGTAAAAATATGGCAGGTGCAGCGTATTTTGCGGCCTGTGCGGCATATCGCACGGGTGTTGGGCTGGTAAAGGTAGTAACGCCGGAGTGCAACCGGGAGATTTTACAGACCTTACTTCCGGAAGCAATGCTGACGACTTATACCGGCAAAGAGGACTTACCGGAGGTGGTAAGCGAAGCGGTAGGTTTTGCGGATGCGGTCATCATCGGTCCGGGTTTAGGACAGAGCGAAGAATCGGAGCTACTGGTTTCCCTGCTTCGGGAGATGTTACATGAAAAAACGGATGCACCGGCCTCGGTATGGGATGCGGATGCATTGAATCTTTTGGCAAAACGGATGGAGAAGGAAGGCTGTGTATCCATGGAAGAACGTCTGGAATATCTGGATGGGGTTCTTCCGGAAGGCGCGGTACTTACCCCGCATCCGGGGGAACTTTCCAGGTTGCTCGGTATTCCGGTAAGTGAGATAACCGGTAGCTTTTTAAAAACGGCAAAACGTATTGCTGTCGGTCGGAAAGCTACCTATGTATTAAAAGATGCGGCGACTTTGACGATAAATAGTACAGGGTGTGTTGTGAACAGTACCGGAAATAACGGTATGGCTACCGGTGGCAGCGGAGATGTTTTGACGGGTATTATCGGTGCTTTGGCGGCGGGCGGTATGGATGCTTTTACGGCAGCGGCGATCGGTGTATGGATTCATGGTGCGGCGGGAGATGCGGCACAGAAAAATGTAGGAGCGGCACCTATGATTGCAAGGGATATTTTGAGAGCAATCGGGGCGCTTTTTGAGGAAAATGAAAAGAGGAAGTGAAACATGATGGGGTATGAACTTCAGGAAGTAAAGGAATATTACCGGGTAAAAGCAGATATTAATCTGGATGCTGTTGCCCATAATGCGGAATTGATAAAGAAGCACTTAAAGCCGGGTGTAAAGCTGGCGGCGGTCATTAAGGCAGACGGGTACGGTCACGGAGCGGTTCCGGTGGCAGAGACCGTGTATGAGAACGCGGACTGGTTTGCGGTATCCAATATCGAGGAGGCGTTGGAGCTGAGAGAAGCCGGGGTGGATAAGCCGATTTTAACGTTGGGCTACACCGCACCGTTACAGCTGGCGGATGCAATCAGAAACCGTATTACACTGACGCTTTGCGATAGGAAATCCGCAGAGGAAATCAGTGAAGCGGCAGCAGCACTGGGGCTTATCGCAGAGGTCCATATTAAAGTGGATACGGGCATGGGACGTATCGGGTTCCCGGCAGACGTAAGTTATGCGGAACAAGTGGCAGGAGCGGTAAAGCTGCCGAATATAAAGGCAACCGGTATTTATACTCATTTTGCCAGAGCTGATGAGACGGACAAGGATGCAACAAAGTTACAGTTTGAAAAGTTTTTGGCGTTTATTGATGCGATGGAAGCCCGGGGCATAACCGGGTTACTACGTCATGCGGAAAACAGTGCGGCAATTTTGAGCCTTCCGGAGTATCAGCTGGATATGGTTCGTTTGGGCATCAGTCTGTACGGAATGTATCCTTCCGATGAGGTAATGCCGGAGGAGTTTACGTTAGAGCCTGCCATGGAGATTAAGTCTCATGTGGCATTTGTAAAAACGGTTCCGGCGGGTACCGGCATCGGATATAACGCTACCTACGTGACACCGGCGTCCAAGCGGATTGCTACCGTGCCGGTAGGCTACGGAGACGGATATCCGCGGGCGTTGTCCAATTGCGGCAGGGTTCTTGTACACGGAATCAGCGTGCCGATTGTGGGCAGGGTATGCATGGACCAGCTGATGATTGATGTAACTGAGGTGCCGGGGGTAAAACGCGGCGACACGGTGACACTCATGGGCAGAGAAGGACAGGAAATGATTACTGCGGAGGAAATCGGAGCCTTATCTCATTCCTTCCATTATGAGATGGTATGTAACGTTGGAAAGCGCATACCGCGTGTCTATTATAAAAAAGGAGAAGCCGTCGGGGCACGCCATTTCGTATAACGCATACAATATAGCAGACAGTAGAGTATAAGATGTTTTTTTCAGGGAATACTGTGGCTATAGAGTAAAGCGGAGTGTGAGAATATGGTAATTCGACGTGGAGATATTTTTTATGCGGACCTTCGTCCGGTGGTGGGTTCGGAACAGGGCGGAGTGCGACCGGTACTAATCATTCAAAATGATATCGGAAACAAGCACAGTCCGACGGTCATTTGCGCAGCGATAACTTCGAAAATGAACAAAGCAAAGCTGCCGACCCATGTGGAAATTAACGCGAATAAGTACGATATCATGCGTGATTCGGTGATTTTGCTGGAGCAGGTGCGGACCATTGACAAGGTAAGATTAAAGGAAAAGGTTTGTCATTTGGACCGGGATGTACTGGAACGTATCAACAAGGCTCTTTGTGTCAGCCTTGCGTTAGATACATAACAAAAGAGAGAAAGGGGATTATAAATCCATGCAAGAGTATCCCATAGTTTGTATTGGAATTATACTGGGACTGCTTATACTAAACGGTCTTGCTTCGGCAGCGGAGACTGCTTTTGACCAACCGCTCAGTGCGGTAGTGAAAAAGGGGTTGACCGAAGGGCGGAAGGGGGCCGAACGAGTCGCTTTTATTTGTGACCGCAAAAAGCGTTGTACGACGGTGCTTGATTTGCTTCGTACCGTGACGGTGTTTCTTTGCGGAATTACATATGCGATGGTATTACAATGGGAAATCATTCCCCGTCTGACCGAGATGTTTTCGGGAACAGGGGCGGAGAAGACGTACCTCTGGCTTACGGTTGTTTTTATTACAATTATAGGTGTATGGCTGGCGGAGCTTTTTACCATTAAGGTTCCGAAAAAGCTGGCATACAAGTATGCGGACCGTTTTGTGTTCCGGATTTCCGGCTTTGTGCGTTTCTTTATGATTGTGTTTGCGCCTCTTGCGTTTTTAGCGGAACGGGCGGCAAAGGGAATTGCGGCATTGTTCGGTGTACATCCGGGAGATATTGCGGAGAATGTGACGGAAGAGGAAATCATCTCTATTGTAACGGAGGGTCAGGAACAAGGGCTCTTGGACGAAGAAGAAGCGGAAATGATTACCAATGTTATGGATTTTGATGCCAAGGCGGCACGGGATGTAATGACCCGCAAGAAAAAGATTATCGGAATCAAGGACGAGCTGAGCGTGGAAGACGCGTTGGAGTTCGGATTAAAAGCGAACTATTCCAGATTTCCGATTTACGGAGAGAATCTGGACAACATTACCGGTATTTTACATTTGAAGGATTTGATGCTTTATTATATGGAGTATCGAAACGAGCAGGAGGTGCTTAAGAACACGCCGTTATCCGAGATTGCCAGAGAACCGTATTTTGTACCGGAAACCCAGAATATTGATGTGCTGTTAAATGATATGCAGGAAAAGAAAATCCATATGGCGGTGGTCATCGATGAGTACGGGCAGACCGCCGGTATTGTGGCTATGGAGGATATGCTGGAGGAAATCGTTGGAGATATTCAGGATGAGTATGATGACGAAGAACAGGAGATTATCCCGCAAAGCGACGGAACGTTACTGGTTCGGGGCTTTACCATGCTGGAAGAGTTGGGTGATGAACTGGGTGTGGATTTTGAGGAAGAGGATGCGGATACCGTAAACGGATTTGTGATTTCAAGATTAGGAAGACTTCCTTCGGAGGAGGAAACCGAATATCCGCTTATTACGGAATACGGATACTCCTTTGAAATCTGTAAGGTGAACGGAAAGCAGATTGATACCGTGAAAGTGTCGCCGGCAGTTGAATCCGCACCGGAAGAGGAAGAACAATAATTAAATCAGGAATTAATAAACGCACCTGCGAGCTCGCGGGTGCGTTTGACGTATCATAAGGATTAGTTTTCGGTATCGTCGTCGAAATCACAATCTATATCGCTGATAAACTCACGATTGGAAACGCGCTTCTCCATACGCTCTTTCTCGATTAAATCGGAAAGAAGATTCTTTACATCGTAGGAGTGCCTTACATTGATAATATCGAAATGTCCCATGGTCTTGTCGCTGGAGTGACACTGGATGGTTCCGAGACCGAAAATCTTCTGAATCAGGGTTCTCTTTAACGAGATATCTAAAATACGATACAGGCGTACCTCGTCCTCCTTGGTGGTAAAGAAGCCTGTTTTTACGAGTAGACGATCTTTGGTCAAACGGTAAACGGTAAAGGTCCAAGGTAAACCTAAAAAGGTCCAACGTTTTCTGGCTCTCCATACGATTTCGTTCTGTTCACTCTGCGGTAATTTGGAATCTGCCATAACACACCCTCCTCTAATTGTATACTTTGTATTTGAATTACAAATTCTATTCTTACAGTGTTAGTTTAGCATAAGAAAGCAAAAATGACAAGCGTTTGTAAGAAAGAATGAGAGTAGTTTTTTGTGAAGAATTGACTTTATTTTAAAATCCGTATATACTGATTATATTGTAAAAAATAGGAACGTAACAGGAAAGGAGTATACTATGGTAGCAATTCCGACCGCGCATAATGCGGCAAAAGAAGGCGAAATCGCAAAGACTGTATTATTACCGGGAGATCCGCTTCGGGCGAAGTTTATCGCAGATACCTATTTGGAGGATGTTACCTGCTATAATACGGTCCGTAACATGTTCGGTTATACCGGGACCTATAAAGGAAAGAGAGTATCGGTGATGGGCAGCGGTATGGGTATGCCGTCCATTGGCATTTACTCTTATGAATTGTATCATTTTTATGATGTAGACCGGATTATCCGTATCGGCTCCGCCGGCGGTATTTCCGACAAGGTAAAGCTTCGTGACCTTGTTATCGGTATGGGTGCGTCGACGAACAGCAATTATGCGGATCAGTACAATCTGCCGGGTACCATTGCACCGATTGCGGACTATGAACTGCTTCGTCGTGCGGTAGAGGTGGCGGAAGGCATGAAGGTGCCGGTGGCGGTAGGTAATATTTTATCCTCCGATGTATTCTACAATGCAGACCCGACCTTCAACGACCGTTGGAAGAAGATGGGCATTCTTTGCGTGGAAATGGAGGCTGCGGCGTTATATCTGAATGCGGCATATGCAGGCAAGCAGGCTCTTTGTATGCTGACCATTTCCGACCATTTATATACCGGAGAGGCACTTTCCTCCGAGGACAGACAAAACAGCTTCCATGAGATGATGCAGGTGGCATTGGAGCTGGCGTAAAGGAGATAGTTTGATGGATAAGAATGTTGTAAAGTATGTGGACCATACGTTATTGACGCAGACGGCCACATGGGAGGAGATTAAGCAGATTTGTGATGACGGAGTGGCGTACGGTACGGCCTCTGTATGTATTCCGCCGTCCTTTGTAAAGAAGGCAAAAGAGTATTTGGGAGACAAGCTCCCGGTCTGTACGGTCATCGGCTTCCCGAACGGGTATAATACCACTGCGGTAAAGGTGTTCGAGACCAAGGATGCGGTGACAAACGGTGCGGATGAAATCGATATGGTCATTAATATCGGTATGGTAAAGGAAGGCAACTTTGCCGGCCTTTTGGAAGAAATCAAGGCAGTGAAGGAAGCGTGCGGCGGCAAGCTTTTAAAGGTAATCATCGAGACTTGCCTTTTGACGGAAGAAGAAAAGATTGCGATGTGCCGTGTGGTAACCGAAGCGGGAGCGGACTTTATTAAGACCTCCACCGGGTTTTCCACGGCAGGCGCCACCTTCGGGGATATTGAGCTGTTTGCAAAGCATATCGGCGAGGGTGTGCAGATGAAGGCAGCCGGCGGCATTTCTTCTTTGGAGGATGCGGAGAAGTTTGTAGCCTTGGGAGCAACCCGTCTCGGCACCAGTCGTATCGTAAAGATTTTGAAAGCAAACGGCGAGACGGTAAAAGAAGGGTATTAAGGACGAAATGCCTGTGTTGAGTTGATGTTGCGAAAGTTAAATAAGGATTTAACTTTAGAAAACGTAAGGGTGTCGACACAGGATGAATAGAAAGGGAGGTACTTCTATGGGAGAGAGTAATACACAGTTACAAACCTATGAAAAGAAGGTTCCTGCGGTGCAGAATGTCGGAAAGAAGTTACCGGATGCCATGAGTGATGCGGTGTGCAGAAAACTGATTCGGGTAGCATGCGAGTATCGGAAGAAGGCCTATACTCCGTACTCCGGATTTAAGGTAGGTGCGGCACTTCTGACGGACAGTCATGAAATTATCGGCGGCTGTAATATCGAAAATGCGGCTTATTCTCCGACCAATTGCGCGGAACGCACGGCTTTCTTTAAGGCAGTCAGCGAAGGAAAAAAGGACTTTCTTGCCATTGCAATTGTCGGAGGTAAGGGAGAGGAGATAGAAGACTTCTGTGCACCTTGCGGTGTGTGCCGGCAGGTGATGACGGAGTTTTGTGACCCGAAGACCTTTTTGATTATTCTTGCACGGTCCGAGGAGGATTATATGATTTACACCTTGGAGGAGCTGATGCCTTTCGGGTTCTCCGGGAAGAATTTAGAGTAAGAGAGGATTTGTATGAGCAGTTATCAGGATTACATTGTAAGAGCCAGTGCGGCGGACGGACAGATCCGTGTGTTTGCGGCAACTACCAGAGATTTGGTAGAGAAGGCGAGAAAGATTCACGGCACCAGTCCGGTGGCAACAGCGGCACTCGGTCGTTTACTTACGGGAGCGGCTATGATGGGGAGCATGATGAAGGGTAGAAGTGATGTGCTTACCGTGCAGATTATGGGCGACGGTCCCATCGGTTCCATGACCGTAACCGCGGACTCCATGTCCCGTGTGAAGGGCTTTGTGCAGAATCCGGAGGTGATGCTTCCGGCAAGCGCAGAAGGAAAGCTTGATGTGGGCGGCGCAGTCGGTATGGGCATGCTCCGTGTAATTAAGGATTTGGGCTTAAAGGAGCCGTATGTGGGGGAAACGGAGTTGATTTCCGGCGAGATAGCAGAGGATTTAACCGTTTACTTTGCCACATCCGAGCAGACGCCGTCGTCCGTGGCACTTGGTGTGCTTATGAATCGTGACAATACGGTGGCTCAGGCGGGCGGGTTCATTATACAGCTTATGCCGGATGCAACGGAGGAAGTGATTTCTCATTTGGAGCAGAAGCTGACGGAGGTAACTTCAGTGTCCGGTCTCTTAGAGGAGGGCATGACCCCGGAGGAGATTTTGGAGTACATTTTCGCGGGATTTGACTTAAAGATTCTGGATAAAATACCGACTTCTTATTACTGTAACTGTTCCAAGGTCCGTGTGGAAAAGGCACTGATCAGTCTCGGTACCAAGGAGTTAAACGCCATGATAGCGGACGGAGAGCCGATTACCATGAATTGTCACTTTTGTGACAGTAGCTATACCTTTTCTGTGGAAGAGCTGAAGGCATTGGTGCAAAGCTGTAGATAACAGAAGTATACAAAAGATAAGACGTCGTGAGTACATAAGAAAGCAACGTAGAATTGAAAGACAGAAAGGCAGGAAAGAGAATGAAAAAATGCCCGCAGTGTGAGGGAAAGGGAATCTCCGTATGTGTGGTTTGCTTCGGGGATAAAATCAATCCCATTCACAAAAACAAGGTGTGCGGTTTTTGTGGCGGACACGGAGAGACAAAATGTATTATATGTGAGGGAAAAGGGGAGCTGACCGATGATGACATCTTTGCGGTGGACGGAAAGCTGCCGAATTACCCGGCGAAATTAAGTAAGGACTAGTGAGAAGGGCTGCCCGTTTGCGAACGGGGGCCTTTCTTTTTCTGTGCCTTTTGTTACTTTCAGAATTATCCGGTTACAAAAGTTTTTCTCTCGTAATACGGATATAAGTCTTTCTAATTACTCCGGATAAAATGTGTGATAAAGGGACGCAACCGCCCTGATGCGGCATCCTTGCCTTATGGCGGGCTCGCTCAAACCTCCTGTTTGAGCGTTGCTGATAACTTGCGGAGTAATAAGAAAGTCTAATATCCTGCTTAAAGTTCGAAAAACGTTTGTAACCGGACAATTCTGTAGGAGAGAACGTTAAAAGCACAGAAAAAGAAAGTAATCCGAGGAAGGGTGGTAGCCCTTCTTTTTTCTTTCGGAATTCTTTTGTTTTTTCTGTAGGAGCTCTTTCGTTTTGTTTGGTAGAGTAGAGATAGTTAAAAAGTAAAGGAGGAGTTGTGATGAAACGAAAGAGATTATGCAGTGTAATTATAATGAGTTTGCTACTTGTATGCTTTGGTGGGGCTTGTTCCGGGGGCGGAGATAAGTACCCGTTTCCGACCCTGGCGCCGGATTGGTCCAACTGGGCGGATGGTTCCATGCCGGGAGGATACGGCGGAGGAATTGAATTGTGGAAAAGTTCCGGTGGAGATGAGAAGAATCCGGTGGATACAGTGGCAAAAAATATTATGTCAGACCGGGAGGTAATCTCAGAGGACGGTACTTTGGATGTGTTCGTAAACTATTCCTTTACGACAGGGGAATATAAGGGAAAGGAAACCATGAATACGGTTGTATTGGTTACGGTGAATGATGAGATTTGCGATTTTACTTTAGACGGACAGGCGTCAGAGAATGGACTTTTGGTTACGGAAAAGCCTATGGGGGAGGAACTTGCGGAGGTACTTTCCGTGAAGGACTGCAGTGTTATGGAAGGAGATAATGAGCTGGCGGTACATATGGCGGTATATTTCCCGTGCGGACATACCTGGGCGGCAAGTGACAGCTGCATCTTTGTATCGGAGTGCGAGAAAGAAAGTGGCGCAAGCTATGGTACGGATGTTAGGACGCTTATCGGAAGCGAAGTGGTGACAAAAGGGGACAAAGACGATCGGGAAATTGCGCATTGGGTAGGGAAGACGGAAGATTATTTATACGAGAAGATTTCTTTTGACAGTTCCAAACGTTGCATGACGGTAGGGACGGACAGTGAAATAAAGATGTCCTTTCCGAACCAAAGAAGGGGCGAGAAGGAACCGGTGGCACGAAAGGCGTTTGTACTGGTACTGAAAAACGGGCAACCGATCGGAGCTTGGGACGGAGAAAACATCGGTAGTTTGGTACTGGGAGAAGAAGATTTAAATGTCACCCTGCCCCTTACAATAGTAAAGAAGACGGGAGACTATGCGCATTTATCGTTTGTTCTTTTTGACGGAGAGGATGATATGGGAACCTTTGTTACGGAGCGGCTGTTTTACTTTCGGTAATGTGGATGTACCGGCTACATTGTTTGGTTATTTATCTATTATTTGATAACCAGTGACTTCCCGGTGTGCGGAGAAAATGCCCTCTTCTTATTAAGCCGCCCCGGGAAGAAAACGGATTTGTTATGGAAATCTGCCTAGGCAATTATGAAGAGTATAATTGTAAGATTTCTTTCGAAATTCTTTCGTTTTTTGCGGTGGTTTTCTTTTGATTTGTATGGTAGGATAGAGGAAGAAGGATGGTAAAAGCGGAGGGATGGCATGTATAACATATTAGTTGTGGAGGATGACCGGGAAATCAGAGACGGTATCGAGATATTTTTAAAAAGTCAGGGGTACCGGGTGTTTCAGGCGGAGGACGGTATTCGCGGCTTGGAGCTCATGAAGGAAAATGAGATTCATCTTGCTATTGTGGATATTATGATGCCGCGGATGGATGGAATTACCATGACTATGCGGCTCAGAGAAACCTACGATTTTCCGGTAATTATGTTGTCCGCAAAATCAGAGGAAACCGACAAGGTGGTGGGGCTTAATATCGGTGCGGATGATTATGTGACGAAGCCCTTTGCTCCGTTAGAATTGTTGGCCCGGGTAAATTCCCAGTTGCGGCGTTATATGAAATTTGGTTTACCGCAACCGGCACAGGGAGGCCGTCGGTATGTAGAAGGCGGTCTGGAAGTGGACGAGGATACGGTGGAGGTAACGGTGGATGGAAATCCGGTAAAGCTTACCCCCATTGAGTTTAAGATTTTATTGCTTCTTATCAAGCATCCGGGACGGGTATTTTCCGCAGAGGAGATTTATGAAAGCGTCTGGAATGAGCGGGCGGTGAATACGGATACGGTAATGGTACATGTAAGAAATCTTCGGGAGAAATTGGAAATCAACCCGAAAAATCCAAAATATGTAAAGGTGGTGTGGGGCGTTGGCTATAAGCTCGAAAAACAAAAATAAACTCAGAGTTTTGTGTTTCCTTTTTATGATGTCATGCACGGCAACAGGTGTATTGGTTTTGATGAGGGAAATAAGCTGGGCAAGAAATATTTATGGTTTTGTATCGGAACAGTCTTCCGGTGTAACTATCTGGGGAGTTTTTTACAGTGAGGAACTTGTAAAGCTGATACAGTTTCTTGCGGATGATGGGATACATTTGACTTTCTGTGCATTGATTGTATTGATGGCTTTTTTGATACTGTTCCTTCGCAGCAAACGTATCTGGAAGGAGGCGGAGACCTATGGTCGAAAGAAGTTGTATCTTCCGGCAGAAGTTGCAATCGCGGCCTTCTGTTTGGCCGGAAAGTTGGAGCGGTACTTTCGGAAAGAAATGAACTGGCTATATGATTTTTATAAATGGCCAAAAACAGATTTGAAGTGGAATTTGGAATATGCGGGTTACGTTTTATTTCCTACGGTAGTGGTGCTTGTATATTTCTTTCTCTGCTTCTGGTATATTCGTCCCTTGTTTTCTCTGGGAATCAAGGAGTATATAAAACAATACAGTCTGATTTACAGGATTGTTCAAGTGGTCCTGCGGTTCTGTAAACGAATCTGGAAATATTTCAAAAAGCAGGGAGCTTTGGTAATGGACGAACTGACGTTGGTAAAACAAGAAGCAGATGAACTGGAGTTGAAGAGTAAGTCCACAAAGCTGATAAAAAGAATTGTATTGATTCACACCGCTATTTTGGCAGTCTGTGTCTGTTGCTGGTTTGTCGGACTTCCTTTGCTGGTAATTTATGCCTTTGTCCTGTTCCGCTATTTGGTGAAATTTTATCAAAAGACAAGAGCGGAATATAGGGTATTGGTGTCTGAGGTAAACAAGATGGTGGAGGGAGAATTGACCGATCCGGTGGCCGGGGAACTTGGCATGTTTGAACCCATCGGAGCAGAGTTGGATAAGGTGAAACAAGGTTTCCGGAAGGCTGTGGAGGAAGAAGTAAAAAGCGAACGGATGAAAACGGAGTTGGTGACTAATGTGTCCCACGATTTAAAAACGCCGCTGACCGCCATATTGACTTATGTGGAGCTGTTGAAGCAGGAAGGGATTACGGAGGAAGAAAGAGCTACTTATATTACGACATTGGAGAAAAAGTCCAATCGTCTCAAGGTATTAATCGAGGATTTGTTTGAGATAAGCCGTGCTGCCAGCAATACGGTGGAACTTATGCAGACGGAAGTGGATTTGGTGAAGTTGGCAAAACAGGCAGCGGTGGAGCATGAGGAACTGCTTACAGTGGCAAATCTCACCCTGCGCCAGAACATGCCGGAGGAAGTCTGCATGGTATACGTGGATGGCCAGAAAACTTACCGTATCCTTGAAAACCTGTTTTCCAACATATGCAAATATGCTATGCCGGGAAGCCGGGTGTATGTCCGGGTGTATGAAAAAATGGGCTGGTATTATGCGGAGTTAAAAAATGTATCCGCCATGGAACTGACGGTAGAGGCGGAGGAATTGACGGAGCGTTTTGTACGGGGAGATGCTGCCCGGAACACGGAGGGCTCCGGACTGGGCCTGGCTATCGCAAAGAGTCTGACGGAGGTTCAGGGCGGAAGCTTCCGAATTGAAACGGATGGTGACTTATTTAAGGCGGAAGTAGGATTTCCGAAATTGATGTATGAGGAAGAGAAAGTGTAAAAAGCAGGGCTGCCGCAGGTAACTGTGGCAGCCCTATAATGTTTACAACGGAATCGTCACCAATCGGTTGATCGGCTGGTATTTGCGGTACTTGACTCCGGCGGAGTCAAACATCCGCTTGGAGGCTTTTACGGAATCGGTTTCTGCGTATTTGTCCGAGTGATAAATAACCTCGGAGATGCCGGTCTGGATGAGAGCTTTGGTACATTCGTTACACGGGAACAGCGTGGTATAGACCTTGGCCCCTCGCATGTTGACGCCGGTGTAGTTTAAAATGGCGTTTAACTCGGCGTGGCATACGTAGAAGTACTTTGTCTCTAACGCACTGCCCTCTCGCTCCCACGGATATTCGTCATCGGAGCAACCGGCCGGCATGCCGTTGTAGCCTACCGAAAGAATCTTGTTGTCCTGGCTGACGATGCAGGCGCCTACGCTGGTGTTCGGGTCCTTGCTTCGCATGGCGGAAAGCATGGCGATTCCCATAAAGTATTCGTCCCATTTTAAGTAATCCTGTTTCTTCATAGCTCCTCCGTAAGTGAATTTATTTAGAAGATACACGATGAGAATTTTGTGCATATCATGTATCTTGTCCCCATATAGATAGTTTAGCACAGCATTCCTTATACCGCAATTTCTTTTTGGTATTTTGATAAAAAAGTAGTAGTGAGACGGAAAATAAATTGTAGAAAGTGCCGTTTCTGTAGAAAATCTGAAATTTTGACAAAAAAGGTATAGACGAAATTGCATTTTTGTGAGAAAATAGGAAAGGAGTGTGCGCAGGTGCGTGTGAGGTGGTTTGTTAAAGTTATCACATTCTCCGCAAGATGCGAACACTAATATTGCAAGATGTATTGAAAGGAGTCTAGGCATGATTTATTCACACGAAGTAGAAAAGATGTGCCCGGTAGCACAGGGCGTACATCACGGAGCAGCTCCGATTCCGGAGGAAGCAAAGTGGGTACAGGCAAAGGAAGTTAAGGATATTTCCGGTTTGACACACGGTGTCGGCTGGTGTGCTCCGCAGCAGGGTGCATGTAAGCTGACCTTAAATGTAAAGGATGGTATTATCCAGGAAGCATTGGTTGAGACCCTCGGTTGCTCCGGTATGACCCATTCCGCAGCTATGGCTTCCGAGATTTTACCGGGTCTTACGGTAATGGAAGCATTAAACACCGACCTTGTATGTGACGCAATCAACACCGCTATGAGAGAGCTCTTCTTACAGATCGTTTACGGTCGTACCCAGAGTGCATTCTCCGAGGACGGTCTTCCGATCGGTGCCGGTCTTGAGGACCTCGGTAAGGGTCTTCGTTCCCAGGTTGGTACCATGTACGGTACGTTAAAGAAGGGTCCGCGTTACCTTGAGATGGCAGAAGGCTATGTAACCGGTATCGCTCTTGATGCTGATGACCAGATCATCGGTTATCAGTTCGTAAACCTTGGTAAGATGACGGATTTCATCAAGAAGGGTGACGATCCGAACACCGCTTACGAGAAGTCTAAGG